>NZ_JBITYA010000003.1:0-575072 GCF_044544985.1 Streptomyces sp. NPDC053427
GGGGCCGTGGCGGAGGCCCTCGCGGCGAACGGTGCCGAGGTGCGCCGTCTGGTGCTGGACGAGGAGTGCGCCGACCGTACGGTGCTGCGCGAGCGCCTCGCCGAACCGGCGGGCGCCGACGGCCTCACCGGCATCGTCTCCGTCCTCGCCGAGGCGGAACGGCCCGGCAGCCGCCACCCGGGGATCGCGTGCGGACTCGCGCTGACCGTCTCCCTCGTCCAGGCGCTGGGCGACGCCGACATCACCGCCCCGCTGTGGCTGCTCACCCGGGGCGCCTTCTCCACCGGCCCCTCCGACCCCCTGACGCGGCCCGTCCAGAGTCAGGTCGCCGGCGTCGGCTGGACCACGGCCGTCGAGCACCCGCAGCGCTTCGGCGGCGTCGTCGACCTGACGGAGAGCCTCGACGCACCCGCCGGTCGGCGCCTCGCCGCCGTGCTGGCCGGCCGCTTCGGTGCCGAGGACCAGCTCGCGATCCGCCCCTCCGGCACCCTCGCGCGCCGCATCGTCCGCGCCGACAGCGGCACGCGCCGCACGACCCGCACATGGAAACCGCGTGGCACGACGCTCGTCACCGGTGGCTCCGGCACCCTCGCCCCGCACCTCGCCCGCTGGCTCGCCGGACAGGGCGCCGAGCACCTGGTGCTCGTCAGCCGCCGCGGTCCGGACGCCCCCGGAGCGGCCGAACTCGCGCTGGAATTGCGGAAGTTCGGTACGGCCGTAACCGTCGTGGCGTGCGACATCACCGACCGCGACGCCGTCGCCGCGCTCCTCGACGGCCTCAAGGCGGACGGCCACACCATCCGCACCGTCGTCCACACCGCCGCCGTCATCGGGCTCTCCGCCCTCGCCGACACCACCGTCGAGGCGTTCTCGGAGGTCCTGCACGCCAAGGTCACCGGCGCGCAGATCCTCGACGAACTCCTCGACGACGAGGAACTGGACGACTTCATCCTCTACTCCTCCACCGCCGGCATGTGGGGGAGCGGCGTCCACGCCGCGTACGTCGCGGGCAACGCCTACCTGTCCGCCCTCGCCGAGCAGCGCCGCGCCCGCGGCCGGCGCACCACGTCGCTCCACTGGGGAAAGTGGCCCGACGATCTGGAGCGCGAGCTCGCCGACCCGCACCAGATCCGCCGCAGCGGCCTCGAATACCTCGACCCCGAACTGGCGATGACGGCGCTCCAGCGCGCCTTGGACGACGACGAGACCGTCATCGGCCTCATGGACATCGACTGGGACACCTACCACGACGTCTTCACCGCAGGCCGCCCGTCGCCTCTCTTCGACCAGATCCCCGAGGTGCGGCGCCGCCTCGCCGAGAGTGCCGGGCCGGGCACCGCAAGCCCGGCCACCAGCGGCCTCGCGGGGCAGTTGCGCGGGCTCTCCGACGCGGAGCGGGACCGCCTGCTGCTCACCCTCGTCCGTACCGAGGCCGCCGCCGTCCTCGGCCACGCCTCCGCGGAGGCCTTCCCGGAGCGGCGCGCCTTCCGCGACATCGGCTTCGACTCGGTGACCGCCGTCGACCTGCGCAACCGCATCGCCGCCGCCACCGGTCTCGGCCTCCCGTCGACGATGGTCTTCGACTACCCGAACGCGGTCGCCCTCGCCGGCTTCCTCAAGGAGCGCTCGCTCGGCGTCGCCGGTGCGGTGCGGCAGGCGGCCGACCCGGCCACCACGGACTCTCCGGCCGACGACGACCCGATCGCCATCATCGGCATGGGCTGCCGCTATCCCGGTGGCGCCGCCACCCCCGAGGAGCTGCTGCGTCTCGCGCTCGACGGCGCCGATGCGATCTCCGCGTTCCCGTCCGACCGCGGCTGGGACGCGCAGAGCCTGCACGATCCGGACCCGGACCGGCAGGGCCGCACCTACTCCGTGCAGGGCGGCTTCCTCCACGAGGCCGCCGGCTTCGACCCCGGCTTCTTCGGCATCTCCCCGCGCGAGGCCCTCTCCATGGACCCGCAGCAGCGCCTCCTGCTCGAAACGTCCTGGGAGACCTTCGAGCGGGCGGGCATCGACCCCGGGACGCTGCGCGGCAGTTCGGCCGGCACGTTCTTCGGCGCCAGCTACCAGGACTACGCGACCAGCGTGCAGAACGGGACCGAGGGTTCCGAGGTCCACATGGTGACCGGCACCGCGGCCAGCGTGCTGTCCGGCCGGGTGTCCTATCTGCTCGGCCTGGAGGGCCCGGCGGTCACCGTCGACACCGCCTGCTCGTCCTCGCTGGTCGCCCTGCACCTGGCCTGCCAGTCCCTGCGCAACGGCGAGAGCACCCTCGCGCTCGCCGGCGGCGCCGCCGTGATGGCCACCCCGCACGCCTTCGTCGGCTTCAGCCGCCAGCGGGCCCTGGCCCGCGACGGCCGCTGCAAGCCGTTCTCCGACGCGGCCGACGGCATGACCCTCGCCGAGGGCATCGGCGTCGTCCTCCTGGAGCGACTCTCCGACGCCCGCCGCAACGGCCACCAGGTCCTCGCCGTGATCCGCGGCTCCGCCATGAACCAGGACGGCGCCTCCAACGGCCTCACCGCCCCCAACGGCCCCTCGCAGCAACGGGTGATCCGCCAGGCCCTCGCCAACTCCGGCCTCACCGCCGCCGATGTGGACGCCGTCGAGGCGCACGGCACCGGCACCAAGCTCGGCGACCCGATCGAGGCGCAGGCCCTGCTCGCCACGTACGGCCAGGACCGCGACCCGGCGCGGCCGTTGCTGCTGGGTTCGGTGAAGTCGAACATCGGTCATACGCAGGCCGCGGCCGGTGTCGCGGGCGTCATCAAGATGGTCATGGCGATGGACGCCGGTGTGCTGCCCGGCACGCTGCACCTCGACGAGCCGTCCGGGCACGTCGACTGGAGCGCGGGCGCCGTCGAGCTGCTGCGCGAGCGCACTCAATGGCCCGAGACGGGGCGCCCGCGGCGGGCCGGCGTCTCCTCCTTCGGCATCAGCGGAACCAACGCCCACCTCGTACTGGAGCAGGCGCCGCCCGCCGAACCGGCCGCCGCCGAGGAACCGCAGGACGCGGACTCCGTCGTCCCGTGGCTGCTGTCGGCCACGTCCGCGGCGGCGCTGCGCGACCAGGCCGCCCGGCTGCGGACCGCCGTCGAAGCCGACCCGGAGCCGGTACCGGCCCGCATCGGCCATGCCCTTGCCACCACCCGCGCCACCTTCGACCACCGCGCCGTCGTCCTCGGCGAACGGCGCGAGGACTTCCTGCGCGGTCTCGGCGCGCTGGCGGACGGCACGTCGGCGGCCGGCGTCGTCACCGGCCTCGCGGGTGGTGCCGGCCCCGCGGGACCCGTCTTCGTCTTCCCCGGCCAGGGCTCCCAATGGTGGGGCATGGGCCGCGAACTGCTCGCCACGTCCGAGGTGTTCCGCGCCGCCGTCGACGACTGCGCCGCGGCCCTCGCCCCGTACCTCGCGTGGTCGCTGCACGACGTCCTCGCCGGTGACGGCGATCCGGCGCTCCTGGAACGGGTCGACGTCGTGCAGCCCGCCCTGTTCACCATGATGGTCGCGCTGTCCGCGCTGTGGCGCTCCCACGGCGTCGAACCGGCCGCCGTCGTCGGCCACTCGCAGGGCGAGATCGCCGCCGCGTACGTCGCCGGGGCGCTCAGTCTGGACGACGCGGCGCTCGTCGTCGCCCTGCGCAGCCAGGCCCTTCCCCAGCTGTCCGGGCTCGGCGGCATGATGTCGGTGGCCGCACCCGTCGACCGCGTCACCGAACTGCTCACCCCGTGGGCCGAGGCGCTGTCCGTTGCCGCCGTCAACGGCCCGCGCTCCGTGGTCGTCTCCGGTGACGCCGACGCCCTCGACGCGCTGCTCGCGGCCTGCCGTGAACAGGGCGTCCGCGCCCGCAAGGTGTCCGTGGACTACGCCTCGCACGGCCGGCACGTCGAGGCGGTACGCGACGAACTCGCCCGCGTCCTCGCCCCGGTCAGCCCGCGCGTCCCCGAGGTGCCGTTCTACTCGACCGTCACCGGCGGCCGTCTGGACGAAGCCGCCTTCGACGGCACCTACTGGTACACCAACCTGCGCCGGACCGTCCGCATGCAGGACGCCACCGGCGCCCTGCTCGCCGACGGCCACCGCATCTTTGTGGAGATCAGCCCGCACCCCGTGCTCGCCGCACCGATCCAGGAGACGCAGGAGGCCATGGAGGAGGCCGGCGCCGAATCCGCGGTGGTCCTCGGCTCACTGCGCCGCGACGAGGGCGGCCGCAAGCGGTTCCTCGTCTCCCTCGCCGAGGCGCACACGCACGGCGCGGCCGTCGACTGGACCACCGCCTTCGCCCGGACCGCCCCGTTCGCGTACGGCCGGGTCGACCTGCCGACGTACGCCTTCCAGCGGGGAACCTTCTGGCCCGAGCCGAAGGCCGCCGACGCCCCGGCCGGCGGCGACGCGTCCGATGCCGCGTTCTGGGAGCTGGTCGAGAACCAGGACCTCGACTCGCTCGCCGACGCGCTCGGCGTCCCCGCCGGAGACGGGCGGTCGCCGCTCGGCGCCGTCCTGCCGGCGCTGTCCGCCTGGCGTGCCAAGTCCCGCAACCGCACCCTCGTCAACGAGCTCCGCTACCGCGTCGACTGGACCCGCGTCGGCGAACCCGCGGCGGCCCGCGCCGCCGGTCGGCTGCTCGCCGTCGTCCCGCTCGGCCATGCCGACGAACCCTGGGTGGCCGCCGCGCTCGACGCGCTCGGCAGCGACACCGTCCGCTTCGAGGCCAAGGGCATCGACCGCGCCGAATGGGCCGCCCGGCTTGCCCAACTCGTCGAGGACGGCGGCCAGTTCACCGGTGTCGTTTCGTTCCTGGCCGCCGCCGAGGAACTCCACGAGGACTTCGGGTCCGTTCCCGCCGGGCTCGGCCAGAGCCTCGTCCTCGTCCAGGCACTCGGCGACGCGGGCCTCACCGCGCCCCTGTGGTGCCTGACCCGCGGCGCCGTGGCCACCGGCCGCGACGACGCCCTCAGCAGCCCGGTACAGGGCGCGCTGTGGGGCCTCGGCCGGGTCGTCGCGCTCGAACACCCCGACCGATGGGGCGGACTGATCGACCTGCCGGCCGTCCTCGACGCCCGCGCCGCCGCACGGCTCACCGGCCTGCTCACCGACCCGGCCGGCGAGGACCAGCTCGCGATCCGGGCCTCCGGCGTGTTCGCCCGCCGCCTGACGCCCGCCGCACCCGCCGAGGACCGGCCCGCGCGGCACTGGCGCGGACGCGGCACCTGCCTGGTCACCGGCGGTACCGGCGGCATCGGCGGCCGGGTCGCCCGCTGGATGGCCGAGCGCGGCGCCGCACACCTCGTCCTGACCAGCCGCCGCGGCCCGGACGCCCCCGGCGCCGCCGAGCTGCGCGCCGAACTGGAAGCGCTGGGCGCCCGCGTCACCCTCGCCGCATGCGATGCCGCCGACCGCGAGGCGCTGGCGGCGCTCCTCGCGGACCTCCCCGCCGACCAGCCGCTCACCTCCGTGTTCCACTCCGCGGGAGTGGCCGACGGCGACGCCGCCGTCGCCGACCTGACGCCGGCACAGCTCGACGGCCTGCTGCGCTCCAAGCTCACCGCCGCCCGGCATCTGCACGAGCTGACCGCACACCTCGACCTCGACGCGTTCGTCCTCTTCTCGTCCGGCGCCGCCATCTGGGGCAGCGGCGGACAACCCGGCTACGCCGCCGCCAACGCCTACCTCGACGCGCTCGCCGGCCACCGCCGCTCGCTCGGCCTGACCGCCGCGTCCGTCGCCTGGGGAACCTGGGGCGAGGTCGGTATGGCCACCGTCCCCGAGGTCCACGAGCGGCTGCGCCGCCAAGGCGTCCTCGCGATGGAACCGGCGCACGCCATGGGCGCCCTCCAACAGATGCTGGAGGACGACGACACCGCACTGACCGTCACGCGGATGGACTGGCAGGTCTTCGCACCCAGCTTCACCGCGACCCGCCCGAGCCCGCTGCTGGCCACCGTTCCCGAGGCGGTACGCGCCCTCGCCGACGACCAGGCCACCGCTACCGGCCCCGAAGGCGACACCCCCGTACCGCCGCTGCGCCGGCGCCTGGACGCGCTGCCCACCGCCGAACGCGGCCGCGCGCTCGTCGAGGCCGTCCGCGCCGAGGCATCGGCGACCCTCGGCCACGACACACCCGACGCGATCCCCGCCACCCGCGCCTTCCGCGACGTCGGCTTCGACTCCGTGACCGCCGTCGAGCTGCGCAACCGGCTCCGCACGGCCCTCGGTCTGCCGCTGCCCGCGGCCCTCGTCTTCGACTACCCGACCCCCACGGCCCTGGCCCGGCACATCGGTGCACTGCTCTTCGGCGCGGCACCCGATGACGCGGACACCGGCCGCGCCGACGACCCCGACGCCCGCATCCGTGAGGCACTCGCCACCGTCCCCATCGGGCGGCTGCGCAAGGCCGGCCTCCTCGACCTGGTGCTGAAACTCGCCACCTCCGACGACGCCGACACCACCGCCCCCGAGGCGGCAGGCGAAGCGGACTCACTCGACGACATGGACGCCGAAGCGCTGCTGCGTCGTGCCACCGAGAACTCGGCGAACTGAAAGAGAGCTGGAGACAACGATGAGCACGTCCACCAACCAGTACGTCGAGGCACTGCGGTCGTCCCTGAAGGAGAACGAGCGGCTGCGCAGGCAGAACGAGCAGCTGGTGTCGGCGGCGTCGGAGCCCATCGCGGTCGTCGGCATCGGCTGCCGCTTCCCCGGCGGCGTCGCCTCGCCCGAGGACCTCTGGGATCTCGTCGCGCAGGGCCGGGACGTCATCGGGCCCTTCCCCCAGGACCGCGGCTGGGACCTCGAGCGCCTCGCCGGGGGTGGCGAGGGCGGCAGCCTCGCCCAGGTCGGCGGCTTCGTCGACGACGCCGCCGGCTTCGACCCGGGCTTCTTCGGCATCTCGCCGCGCGAGGCCGTCGCCATGGACCCGCAGCAGCGCATCCTGTTGGAGATCACCTGGGAGGCGCTGGAGCGCGCCGGCATCGACCCCGCCGACCTGCGGGGCAGCCAGGCCGGTGTGTTCGTCGGCACCACCGGCCAGGACTACGGCGAGGTCATCAAGGCGTCCGACGAGGACGCCGAGGTGTACGCGACCACCGGGCACGCCGCCAGCGTCATCTCCGGACGCCTCTCGTACACGCTGGGCGCCGAGGGCCCGGCCGTCACCGTCGACACCGGCTGCTCCTCGTCCCTGGTCGCCCTGCACTGGGCCGCCCAGGCGCTGCGCGGCGGCGAATGCTCGCTCGCCCTGGCCGGCGGCGCGTCCGTCATGGCGACGCCCGGCCCGTTCGTCTCCTTCACCTCGCAGAACGGCCTCGCCGCCGACGGCCGCTGCAAGCCGTTCTCCGACGCCGCCGACGGCACCGGCTGGGCCGAGGGCGCGGGCATCTTCGTCCTGATGCGGCTGTCCGACGCGCAGCGCGAAGGCCGCACCATCCTCGCCGTGCTGCGCGGCTCCGCCATCAACCAGGACGGCGCCTCCAACGGCCTCACCGCCCCCAACGGCCCCTCCCAGCAGCGTGTCATCCGCGCCGCGCTCGACAGCGCCCACCTGACGGCCACCGACGTCGACGCCGTCGAGGCGCACGGTACGGGCACCACCCTCGGCGACCCGATCGAGGCGCAGGCCCTGCTCGCCACGTACGGACAGGGCCGCGAACGGCCGCTGTGGCTGGGCTCGGTGAAGTCCAACATCGGCCATGCGCAGGCCGCGTCGGGCGCCGCGGGCGTCATCAAGATGGTCATGGCGCTCCAGCACGGCCTGCTGCCGCGCAGCCTGCACGCCGCCGAACCGTCCCGCAACGTCGACTGGACCGCGGGCTCCGTGGCACTCCTCGACGAAGCCGTCGACTGGCCCGAGACCGGGCGCGCCCGCCGCGCCGGTGTCTCCTCCTTCGGCATCAGCGGCACCAACGCCCACGTCATCCTCGAACAGGCCCCCGCCGCACCGGAGCCGACCACCGACAAGGGCGCCGCCCGCCCCGCCGTCGAGCCCGCCCTCGTACCGTGGACGCTCTCCGCCCGCACCGCCGCCGCCCTCGACGCGCAGCGCGCACGGTTCGCCGCGTTCCTCGCGGGCGCCCCCGAGGCCGGGCCGCTCGACATCGGCTACTCGCTCGCCGCGGGCCGCTCCGCGTTCGAGCACCGCGCCGTCCTGCTCTCCGACGGCACCGACCCGGCCGCCGCCGGCGAGGTTGCCCACGGCGTGGCCGGCGAAGGACTGTGCGCCGTGCTGTTCTCCGGCCAGGGCTCCCAGCGCCCCGGCATGGGCCGCGAACTGGCCGCCCGCTTCCCGGTGTTCGCCGACACCTTCGACGAGATCGCCGGTCTGCTCGACGCGGCCGGCGACCGGCCGCTGCGCGAGGTCGTATGGGGCTCCGACGCCGCACTGCTCGGCGAGACCGGATGGACCCAGCCCGCCCTCTTCGCCGTCGAGGTCGCCCTCTACCGCCTCATCGCCTCCCTCGGCGTCACCCCCGACTTCGTCGGCGGCCACTCCATCGGCGAGATCGCCGCCGCGCACGTCGCCGGTGTCCTCTCCCTGGAGGACGCCTGCCGCCTGGTCGCCGCGCGGGCCGGCCTCATGCAGGCGCTGCCCCGCGGCGGCGCCATGATCGCGATCCGCGCCACCGAGGACGAGGTCGCACCCCACCTCACCGACCGCGTGTCGATCGCCGCCGTCAACGGTCCGACGTCCGTGGTGATCTCCGGCGAAGAGGCCGCGACCCTCGCCGTCGCCGCCCACTTCGCGGCACAGGGCCGCAAGACGACACGACTGCAGGTCAGCCACGCCTTCCATTCGCCGCTCATGGACCCGATGCTGGCGGAGTTCCGCGCCGTCGCGCAGCGCCTCACCTATCACGAGCCGCGCATCCCCGTCGTCTCCAACCTGACCGGCACGATCGCCGCCGCCGACGACCTGTGCTCCGCCGACTACTGGGTCCGCCACGTCCGCGACGCGGTCCGCTTCGCCGACGGAGTCACCACCCTCACCGGCCGCGGCGTCACCACCCTCCTCGAACTGGGCCCCGACGGCGTCCTGTCCGCCATGGCCCAGGAGTCGCTGCCCGACGGCGACTTCGCCGCCGTCCCGCTGCTGCGCAAGGACCGCCCCGAGGAGCAGTCGGCCCTCACCGCCCTCGCCGGGATCCACGTCCGCGGCACCACCGTGCGCTGGTCGCGCCTGTTCGACGGCACCGGAGCCCGCCGCGTCGACCTGCCGACGTACCCGTTCCAGAACCAGCGCTTCTGGCCGGCCGCCGGCCGCTCCACCCAGGACATGCGGGCCGCCGGACTCGGCTCCGCCGAGCACCCGCTGCTCGGCGCGGCCGTCGAACTCGCCGACGGCGAAGGCGTCCTGTTCACCAGCCGCCTCTCCGTCCAGTCCCACCCCTGGCTCGCCGACCACGGCGTGCAGGGCCGCGCACTGCTGCCCGGCACCGCCTTCGTCGAACTGGCCGTCCGGGCCGGCGACGAGGTCGACTGCGACCGCATCGAAGAACTCACCCTCGCCGCACCGCTGGTGCTGCCCGAGCGCGGCGGCGTCCAGCTTCAGGTCCGCGTCGGCACCGCCGACCCCGCGGGCCGCCGCCCGCTGGGCATCTACTCCCGCCTGGAGGACGGCTTCGACCTGCCGTGGTCGCGGCACGCCACCGGCGTCCTCACCGCCGGCGGCGGCGCCCCCGACCCCGACTTCGACGCCACCGTCTGGCCACCCGCCGGCGCCGAACGGATCGACCTCGACGGCTGCTACGAGCGCCTCGCCGGCCTCGGCTTCGCCTACGGACCCGTCTTCCAGGGCCTGCGGGCCGCCTGGCGGAGCGGCACCGAGGTGTACGCCGAGGTCGCGCTGCCCGATCACGCGGGTACCGACGCCGCAGGCTTCGGCCTGCACCCCGCGCTCCTCGACGCCGCCCAGCACGCCGCCGCCTACACCGACCTCGGCGCGCTCAGCCGCGGCGGCCTGCCGTTCGCCTGGGAAGGTGTCTGCCTCGCCGCGTCCGGCGCCACCACCGTCCGCGCCAGGATCGCCCCCGCAGGCGACGACACCGTGTCCATCGCCGTCTACGACACGGCGGGCGGCACCATCCTGTCCGTGGACTCCCTGGTGTCCCGCGCCGTCCCCACCGACGCACCCGGCGACGGCGCCGCCGTGCACCGCGACTCCCTCTTCCGCACCGAGTGGACCACGCTCCGCAACCGGCCCACCCACCTGCCGGCCTCCGTCGCCGTCATCGGCCCCGACCCGTCCGCCGTCGCCGACGCGCTGCGCACCACGGGCATCCGGACCACCGCCCACCCCGACCTCCCCACCCTGGCCGCCACCGAAGGACCGCTCCCCGACCTGGTCCTCTCCACCGCGTCCGCCGCCCCCGGCACCCCGGTCACCGACGCCACCCGCGCCCTGACCGCCGCCGCCCTCGACCTGACCCAGCAGTGGCTCACCGACGACCGCTTCGCCGACGCCCGCCTGGTCTTCGTCACCCACGGCGCCACCGACGGCGACGACCTCGCCGCCGCGGCCGTCCACGGCCTGATCCGCACCGCCCGCACCGAGAACCCCGGCCGCCTCGCCCTCCTCGACCTCGACCGGGACCCCGCCCGCACCGCGCCCGAAGCCATGGCGGCCGCCCTGGCCGCCGCGTACGACGAACCCGACCTCGTCGTACGCGGCACCGACGTCCGCACCGCCCGCCTGGTCCGCGTGCCGGTGCCCGCCGAGCCCCGCGACTGGAACCCGGACGGCACCGTCCTGATCACCGGCGGCACCGGCGGACTCGGCGGCGTCCTGGCCCGCCACCTCGTCACCGCACACGGCGCCCGGCACCTGCTCCTCGCCAGCCGCCGCGGCCTCGCCGCCGACGGCGCACCGGACCTGGTCGAGGAACTGACCGGGCTCGGCGCCTCCGTACAGGTCGCGCCCTGCGACGTCGGCGACCGCGCCGCGCTCGCCGGCCTGCTGGACACCGTCCCCGACACCCACCCGCTGACCGCCGTCGTGCACACCGCGGGCGTCGTCGATGACGGCGTCGTCGGCTCGCTCACCCCGCGGCGCCTCGACACCGTCCTGCGGCCCAAAGCCGACGCCGCCTGGCACCTGCACGACCTCACCCGCCACCTCGACCTCGACGCGTTCGTCGTCTTCTCGTCCGTCGCCGCCACACTCGGCAGCCCCGGGCAGGCCAACTACGCCGCGGGCAACGCCTTCCTGGACGCCCTCGCCCTCCACCGCCACGCCGCGGGCCTGCCCGCCGTCTCCCTGGCCTGGGGCCCCTGGACGCAGAGCGTCGGCATGACGAAGACCCTCACCGACATCGACGTCGAGCGGATCGCCCGCTCCGGCATGCCGCCCCTGACGGTGGAAGCGGGCACCGCCCTGTTCGACGCCGGTCTCGCCTCCGGCCTCCCCGCCGTCGCCGCGGTCCGCCTCGACCTCCCCGTCCTGCGCACCCAGGGCGATATCGCGCCGCTGCTGCGCGGCCTGATCCGCACCCCCGCGCGGCGCGCCGCCGCCCCGGTGTCGCAAGCCGCCGACGGCCTGGCCCAGCGCCTGGCCCCCCTCGACGCCGCCGGGCGCCGCGAGATCCTGCTCGACCTGGTCCGCGCCCAGATCGCCCAGGTGCTCGGCCACGCGGACGCCGCCGAGGTCGAGGCGGGCCGCCAGTTCCAGGACCTCGGCTTCGACTCGCTGACCGCCGTCGAACTGCGCAACGGCCTCAACTCCGTGACCGGCCTGCGCCTGCCCGCCACCATGGTCTTCGACTACCCGACACCGAGCGCGCTCGCCGACCACCTGCGCGACGAACTCCTCGGCGCCGCCGCCGACACCCCGGCGGCCACCCCCCTGCCGGCCCTGCCACCCACCGCCGACGACCCGATCGTCATCGTCGGCATGGCCTGCCGCTACCCGGGCGACGTCACCTCGCCCGAGGACCTGTGGCGCCTGGTCAGCGAAGGCGCCGACGCCACCGGCCCCTTCCCGGCCAACCGCGGCTGGGACCTGGAGAACCTCTACGACCCCGACCCCGACCAACCCGGCCGCACCCACGTCCGCGCCGGCGGATTCCTGCACGACGCCGGCTCCTTCGACCCCGACTTCTTCGGCATGAGCCCGCGCGAGGCCATGGCCACCGACGCGCAGCAGCGCCTGCTGCTCGAACTGTCCTGGGAAGCGGCCGAACGCGCGGGCATCGACCCCGTCTCCCTCCGCGGCAGCCGTACCGGCGTCTTCGCCGGCATCATGTACAACGACTACGGCACCACGCTCACCGGCGACGAGTACGAGGCGTTCCGCGGCAACGGCAGCGCGCCCAGCGTCGCCTCGGGCCGCGTCTCCTACACGCTCGGCCTCGAAGGCCCCGCCGTCACCGTCGACACCGCCTGCTCCTCCTCCCTGGTCGGCATGCACCTCGCCGCCCAGGCCCTGCGGGCCGGTGAATGCTCCCTGGCGTTCGCCGGCGGCGTCACCGTGATGTCGACGCCGAGCACCTTCGTGGAGTTCTCGCGGCAGCGCGGCCTCGCCCCCGACGGACGCTCGAAGGCGTTCGCCGAGGCCGCGGACGGCGTCGCCTGGTCCGAGGGCGTCGGCATGCTCCTCCTGGAGCGCCGCTCCGACGCGCTCCGCAACGGCCACGAGATCCTCGCCGTGCTGCGCGGCTCGGCCGTCAACCAGGACGGTGCGTCGAACGGCCTGACGGCCCCGAACGGCCCGTCGCAGCAGCGCGTCATTCGCCAGGCCCTGGCCAGCGGCGGTCTGTCGGCGGACGACGTGGACGCGGTGGAGGCGCACGGCACGGGGACGACCCTGGGCGACCCGATCGAGGCGCAGGCCCTCCTCGCCACCTACGGCCGCGACCGCGACCCGCAACGGCCACTGTGGCTGGGTTCGGTGAAGTCCAACATCGGCCACACCCAGGCCGCGGCCGGCGTCGCCGGCGTCATCAAGATGGTGATGGCGATGCGGCACGGCATGCTTCCGCAGACCCTGCACGTCGACGCCCCCTCGTCACACGTCGACTGGAGCGCGGGCGCCGTCGAACTCCTCACCGAACACACCGCCTGGCCCGATAGCACCGGCGTCCGCCGCGCCGGCGTCTCCTCCTTCGGCATCAGCGGCACCAACGCCCACGTCATCATCGAACAGCCGCCGATCACGGCCACCGGCACCGCGGTCGACCCCGCGCACGGCCCCGTCGAAGAACTCCCGGCCGCCCCCTGGCCGCTGTCCGGCAAGTCGCCGAAGGCCCTGCGCGACCAGGCCGCACGCCTCCTCGCCCACGTCGAGGCCCACCCCGCGCTGCGGCCCGTCGACATCAGCTACTCGCTCGTCACGGCCCGCTCGGCCTTCGACCACCGTGCCGTCGTCCTCGGCGCCGACCGGGACGACGCCCTGCGCGCCCTCGCCGCGCTCGCCGCGGGCGAGGACGACGCCGACCTGCTGACGGGCACCGTCGGCTCCGGCCGCACCGCCTTCCTCTTCTCCGGCCAGGGCTCCCAGCGCCTCGGCATGGGCCGCGTCCTCTACGAGCGCATCCCGGCGTTCGCCGCCGCCCTGGACACCGTCCTCACCGGCCTCGACGCCGAACTGGGCCACTCCCTGCGGGACGTCATCTGGGGCGACGACGCCGAACTCGTCGACCGCACGGGCTTCACCCAGCCCGCCCTGTTCGCCGTCGAGGTCGCCCTGTTCCACCTCGTCGCATCGTGGGGCGTCACGCCGGACTTCGTCGCCGGGCACTCCATAGGGGAGATCGCCGCCGCGCACGTCGCGGGTGTCCTGTCCCTCGCCGACGCCTGCCGCCTGGTCGTCGCCCGCGCCGTCCTCATGCAGTCGCTGCCCGAGGGCGGCGCGATGATCGCCGTCCAGGCCACCGAGGACGAGATCCTCCCGCACCTCACCGACGACGTGTCGCTCGCCGCGATCAACGGCCCGGCATCCGTCGTCCTCTCCGGCGCCGAGGACACGGCGCTCGCCCTCGCCGCGCACTTCACCGAACAGGGCCGCCGCACGAGCCGGCTACGCGTCAGCCACGCCTTCCACTCGCCGCTGATGACGCCGATGCTCGACGACTTCCGCACGGTGGTCGAGGGGCTGTCGTTCGCCGAGCCGAGCATCCCCGTCGTATCGAATCTGACGGGTGATCTGGCGTCGGCCGACGAGCTGTGCTCCGCCGACTACTGGGTCCGCCACGTCCGCGACACCGTCCGCTTCGCCGACGGCATCCGCACACTCGGCGAGCGCGGCGTCACCACCTTCCTCGAGCTGGGCCCCGACGGCGTTCTGTCCGCCATGGCGCAGGAGTCCACGCCCGAAGGCGCCGGCACCGTGCCGCTCCTGCGCAAGGACCGCCCGGAGGAGCAGGCCGTCATCACGGCCCTGTGCCAACTCCACGTCCGCGGCGTCGACGCCGACTGGTCGACCGCCTTCGACGGCACCGGCGCGACCCACGTCGACCTGCCGACCTACGCCTTCCAGCACCGCTGGTTCTGGCCCGCCGCCCGCACCGCCGAGACCCGCGACATGCGCGCCGCCGGACTCGGCGCCGCCGAACACCCCCTGCTCGGCGCCGCCGTGGAACTCCCCGAAGGGGAGGGCGCCCTGTTCACCGGACGGCTCTCCGCCCAGTCCCACCCGTGGCTCGCCGACCATCGCGTCCACGGCACCGTCCTCCTGCCGGGCACCGCCCTCCTCGAACTGGCGATCCGCGCGGGCGACGAGGTTGGCTGCGGCCACGTCGAAGAACTGACCCTCGCCGCACCGCTCACCCTGCCCCAGGACGGCGCCGTCCGGATTCAGGTCCGCGTCGGTGTCGCCGACGACAGCGGCCGCCGCACCGTCACCGTCCACGCCCGCCCCGACAGCACCGACACCCGCACCTGGACGCTCCACGCCACCGGCGTGCTCTCCGACGAGGCCCCGGCAGCCCCCGCGTTCGACGCCACCGTCTGGCCGCCCACCGGCGCCCAGTCTCTGGATGTCGTCGGCTGCTACGAGCGCTTCGCCGAGGGCGGTTTCGGCTACGGGCCGGTGTTCCAGGGTCTGAAGGCCGCTTGGCGTGACGGTGAGGTCTTGTATGCGGAGGTCGCTCTGCCGGAGACCGCAGCGGACGACGCTGCCGCCTTCGGTCTGCATCCGGCGCTTCTCGATGCGGCCCTGCACGCCGCGCTGCTCGCCCGCGACGGCGAGGACGGCTCCGGTGGACTGCCGTTCTCGTGGGAGGGTGTCTCCCTGTTCGCGTCGGGTGCTTCGGCGCTGCGGGTGCGGCTGTCCCCGGCCGGGGACGACGGAGGCTCCGTCGCGATTGCCGTGGCCGACACCGCCGGGCGGGCCGTCGCCTCCATCGACACGCTCGTGGCGCGGCCCGTCCTCGCCGAGCAGCTCAACGGGGCCGCCCACCTCTCGCACGACGCCCTCTTCCACCTCGACTGGGTCCCGGTCACCCTGCCGACCACGGCGGACGCCACACCGCCGGCGCTCCTCGGCGCGGACACCGCGCTCCTCGCCGACGCACTCGCCGGCACCGGTGCCACCCGCCACCACGACCTCGCCACCCTCGCCGCATCCGACACGGCGGTGCCCGGAACCGTCCTCGTCCCGTTCGGCGCCCCACACGACGCCGACGCCGACTCCGACACGTGCTCCGGCATCGACACCGACTCCGACGCCGACACTGGCGTCGATAGTGCGGCGTCCGCCCATAGCCTCACCTGCGAGGCTCTGTCCGTCCTACAGCAGTGGCTTGCCGAGGACCGACTGGCCGACTCCCGCCTGGTGTTCGTCACCCGCGGCGCTGTCGCCTACGGCGACGAACCGGCCACCGATCCCGCCGCCGCGGCCATCTGGGGCCTCGTGCGCTCGGCGCAGACGGAGAACCCGGGAGTCTTCGGCCTCATCGACCTCGACGGAACCGACGCCTCCGGCGCCGCCCTCGCTGCGGCACTCGGCTCCGACGAACCTCAGCTCCTCCTGCGTGAGGGGCGGCTGCATGCTGCCCGATTGGCCCGTCCCCGTCCGACGTCGTCCGGCGAGGGTGCTGGCGAACCGGTCGAGTGGAGCGGAGAGGGCACGGTTCTCATCACCGGTGGGACCGGGGGGCTGGGTGCGCAGTTTGCCAGGCATCTGGTCAGCCGGTACGGCGTCCGTAATCTGCTGCTTGTCAGTCGGCGTGGTTTTGAGGCGCCTGGCGCGACTGAACTGGTTGCGGAGCTCACTGCGCGTGGTGCCGAGGTGGTGGTGCGGGCCGGTGATGTCGCTGACCGGGACACGGTGGGGGCCCTTCTCGCGGGTATTTCGGAGGCGCGTCCGCTGTCAGCGGTGGTGCATACGGCGGGTGTTCTCGATGACGGTGTGGTGGGTTCGCTGACGGTTGAGCGGTTGGCTTCGGTGTTGCGTCCGAAGGTGGATGCGGCGTGGCACTTGCATGAGGCGACGCGCGGTCTGGATCTCGATGTGTTTGTGGTGTTCTCGTCGGTGGCGGGTGTGTTGGGTGGTGCCGGTCAGGCGAACTATGCGGCAGCGAACGCCTTCCTGGACGCCCTGATGGCGCGGCGCCGGGCCGATGGTCTTCCCGGTCTGTCTCTGGCGTGGGGCCCCTGGGACCAGGGTGTGGGGATGACTGCGGGGCTCGATGTGCGTGAGGTGCGTCGGGCTGCGGAGTCGGGGATGCCGTTGCTGGCGGTGGAGGAGGGGCTTGCGCTCTTCGATGCTGCTCTTGCCACGGGCGGTGCGGCGCTGGTGCCGGTCCGCCTCGACCTCCCCGTCCTGCGCAACCTGAACCCCGTACCCGCCGTATTCCGCGGCCTCATCCGCACGCCGCTGCGCCGCACCGCGGGCGCGCCGTCCGCCGCAACCGACGCCGGACTCCTGGAGCGGCTCGGCCGCCTCGACCGAACCCAGCGCCACGAGGCACTTCTCGACCTCGTCCGCGCCTGTGCCGCGCTCGTCCTCGGCCATGCGAGCGGTGCCGACATCGACGCCGAACGCGCCTTCCGCGACCTCGGCTTCGACTCGCTGACCGCCGTCGAGCTGCGCAACCGCCTCAACTCCGCGACCGGACTGCGCCTTTCGGCGACGATGGTCTTCGACCACCCGACACTGAACGCGCTCGCCGATCACCTGGTCACCGCACTGTTCGGCGCCGAGACCGAGACCCGCGTACCACTCCAGTCCCTCCCGTCCATGGATGACGACCCGATCGTCGTCGTGGGGATGGCGTGCCGCTATCCGGGTGGTGTGGCCTCGCCGGAGGATTTGTGGCGTCTGGTCAGTGAGGGGGGCGATGCGATCTCCGGTTTCCCGGCGGACCGTGGTTGGGACCTGGACAACCTCTACGACCCGGACCCGGAGCATTTCGGGACCTCGTACTCGCGCTTCGGTGGATTCCTTGAGGGTGCGGGGGAGTTTGATCCGGGGTTCTTCGGGATGAGTCCGCGGGAGGCGTTGGCGACGGACTCCCAGCAGCGGTTGTTGCTGGAGTCGTCGTGGGAGGCGGTGGAGCGGGCGGGGATCGATCCGCTGTCGTTGCGGGAGAGCCGGACCGGTGTGTTCGCCGGTGTCATGTACAACGACTACGGGAGCATCCTGGGCGGTAGGGAGTTCGAGGGTTTCCAGGGTCAGGGCAGCGCCGGCAGCGTCGCCTCCGGACGTATCTCGTACACCTTTGGCTTCGAAGGCCCGGCGGTCACCGTCGACACCGCCTGCTCCTCCTCCCTCGTCGCCCTGCACTGGGCGATGCAGGCACTCCGCTCGGGCGAGTGCTCCCTGGCCCTGGCCGGCGGGGTGACCGTGATGTCGACGCCGAGCACGTTCGTCGAGTTCTCGCGGCAGCGTGGCCTGGCCCCCGATGGACGCTCGAAGGCGTTCTCCGAGTCCGCTGATGGGGTGGGCTGGTCCGAGGGCATCGGCATGCTCCTGCTGGAGCGGCAGTCGGATGCGGTCCGTAACGGTCACCAGATCCTGGCTGTGGTCCGTGGCTCGGCAGTCAACCAGGACGGTGCGTCGAATGGCCTGACAGCCCCGAACGGTCCGTCGCAGCAGCGCGTCATTCGCCAGGCTCTGGCGAGTGGTGGTCTGTCGGTCGGTGATGTCGATGTGGTGGAGGCGCACGGTACGGGGACGACGTTGGGTGACCCGATCGAGGCGCAGGCCCTCATCGCCACATACGGCAGCGACCGTGCCCCCGAACGGCCCCTGCTGCTGGGTTCTCTCAAGTCGAACATCGGTCATACGCAGGCTGCCGCGGGTGTGGCGGGCGTCATCAAGATGGTGATGGCGATGCGGCACGGGGTGTTGCCGCGGACCCTGCACGTCACCGAGCCTTCCTCGCACGTGGACTGGTCCGCGGGCGCCGTGGAGCTGCTGACGGACCGGATGGCCTGGCCGGAGACGGGTCGGGTGCGTCGTGCCGGTGTGTCGTCTTTCGGTATCAGCGGAACGAACGCGCACGTCATCCTGGAACAGCCAACAGCCATGCGTGAAAGGGATATTGAGGCGGTTGCCTCCGAGCCCGGTGTGGTGCCGTGGGTGCTGTCCGGTAAGTCGCCGGAGGCGCTGCGCGACCAGGCCGCAAGGCTCCTCGCCCACCTCCCGGAACACCCGGAGCTGCGCCCGATCGACGTCGCCCACTCGCTCGCCACGACCCGCTCGGCCTTCGACCACCGCGCCGTCGTCCTCGCTGCCAACCCCGCCGACACCGTCCGTACGCTGACCGCCCTGGCCACTGGCCAGCCGGACACTGCGGCCGTAACGGGCCGGACCCGCACCGGCCGCCGAGCCGTCGTCTTCTCGGGTCAGGGTGCGCAGCGGTTGGGGATGGGGCGTGGGTTGTATGGCCGGTTCCCTGTGTTTGCGGAGGCGTTGGATGGCGTACTGGCTCTGCTTGAGGGTGAGTTGGGTGGGTCGCTGCGTGAGGTGATGTGGGGTGAGGATGCCGGGTTGTTGGGGGAGACCGGGTGGACTCAGCCTGCGTTGTTTGCGGTGGAGGTGGCGCTGTTCCGGTTGGTGGAGAGCTGGGGTGTGCGGCCGGACTTTGTGGCGGGGCATTCGATCGGTGAGGTTGCGGCCGCGCATGTGGCCGGGGTGTTGTCTCTTGAGGATGCGTGCCGTTTGGTCGCTGCGCGTGGGCGTTTGATGCAGGCGCTTCCGGCCGGTGGGGCGATGGTCGCGGTGGAGGCGACCGAGGGCGAGGTCATCCCGCTGCTGACGGATGGTGTGTCGATTGCGGCGGTCAATGGGCCGGGCTCTGTGGTGGTGTCGGGTGCGGAGGCTGCCGTGGTGGCTGTGGCGGATCGGTTGGCCGAGCAGGGTCGTCGTACCACCAGGCTGCGGGTTTCGCATGCGTTCCATTCGCCGTTGATGGATCCGATGCTGGATGAGTTCCGTGTGGTGGTCGAGGGACTGTCGTTCTCCGAGCCGAGCATCCCTGTCGTATCGAATCTGACGGGTGATGTGGCTTCCGCCGAGGAGCTGTGTTCGGCCGGGTACTGGGTGCGGCATGTCCGTGAGGCCGTCCGCTTCGCCGATGGCATCCAGACCCTCGAAAGGGAAGGCGTCACGACGTTCCTCGAACTCGGCCCCGACGGCGTCCTGTCCGCCATGGCGCAGCAGTCCCTCACCGAGGGTGCGGCCACGGTGCCGTTCCTGCGGAAGGACCGGGACGAGGAGACGTCGGCGCTCACCGCGCTGGCTCATCTGCATGTGGCGGGAGTTCGTATCGATTGGTCGGTGTTCTTCGCCGGTGCCGGCGCTGCCCGTGTGGATCTGCCGACGTACGCGTTCCAGCGCGTCACCTACTGGCCTTCCGGGGCGCAGATCGCCGCCGCGAGCGGCGGTGCGGTCGGGCTCACTGCCGCCGGGCACCCGCTGCTCGACGGATCGGTCGAACTCGCCGAGGGCGAAGGGGTGTTGTTCACCGGGCGTCTGTCGCTGCGGTCCCACCCGTGGCTGGCCGATCACACGGTCCTGGGCACCGTGCTGCTGCCGGGCACGGCGCTGTTGGAGTTGGCCTTCCGCGCCGGTGACGAGGTGGGGTGTGATCGTGTCGAAGAACTGACGCTTGCCGCGCCGCTGGTCGTGCCCGAGCGCGGCGCGTTGCAGACACAGGTGCGGGTGGGTGTCGCCGACGACAGCGGCCGCCGCACCGTCACCGTCCACGCCCGCCCCGACAATGCCACCGACGCCTCCTGGACCCAGCACGCCACCGGCATCCTGACCGCCGACGAGGCCCCGGCAGCCCCCGCGTTCGATGCCACCGTCTGGCCGCCCACCGGCGCCCAGGCTCTGGATGTCGCCGGCTGCTACGAGCGCTTCGCGGAGAGCGGCTTCGGCTACGGGCCCGTGTTCCAGGGCCTGAAGGCCGCTTGGCGTGACGGCGAGGTCCTGTACGCGGAGGTCGCTCTGCCGGAGACCGCAGCGGACGACGCTGCCGCCTTCGGTCTGCATCCGGCTCTTCTCGATGCGGCCTTGCACACCGCGCTGCTCGCCCGCGACGGCGAGGGCGGCTCCGGTGGACTGCCGTTCTCCTGGGAGGGTGTCTCCCTGTTCGCGTCGGGTGCTTCGGCGCTGCGGGTGCGGCTGTCCCCGGCCGGGGACGACGGAGGCTCCGTCGCGATTGCCGTGGCCGACACCGCCGGGCGGGCCGTCGCCTCCATCGACACGCTCGTGGCGCGGCCCGTCCTCGCCGAGCAGCTCAATGGAGCCGCGCACCTGTCCCACGACGCGCTGTTCCACCTCGACTGGGTACCCGTCGCCGAGGGGCCGCGGGACCAGGACATGCCCACCGCCGTCGCCTTCGTGGGCGCGGACACGGCCGGCCTCGCCGACGACCTGGCCGCGGCCGGCATCGCCACGTCGACCTACCCCGACCTGGCCGCCCTCGCGGCCGATGACGCCGGGATCCCGGACACGGTGCTCGTCACGGTGGACGGCAGCGGCGCAGGGTCCGCGGCCGACTCCGCGCACGCCCTGAGCGCCGCCGCCCTCGCCCTGATCCAGGAATGGATGGGGGAGGTGCGGTTCGGCGGGGCACGGCTCGTCCTCGCGACGCGCGGTGCCGTCGCTGCCGGTGGTACCGACATCACGGACGTCGCCGCCGCAGCGGTCTGGGGCCTGGTGCGCTCCGCGCAGTCGGAGAGCCCGGACACGTTCGTCCTTGTCGACCGGGGTCCCGCCGCGACGGCTCAGGGCGCGACGGCTCAGGGCGCGTCGGCCGATAGCAGGTCCGCCGACGACAGGTACACAGATGACAGGTCCGCCGCAGCCGAACGCGGTCGGGTGCTGGGCCGGGCGCTGCGCAGCGGTGAACAGCAGCTGGCGCTGCGCGACGGCACCCTTCTCGCCTGCCGGCTGGCTCGCCACGATGCGGCCGCCGCGCTCGTTCCGCCGGCCGCCCCGGCCTGGCGGCTCGACAGCACGGCCAAGGGCAGCCTCGACGGCCTGGCCCTCACCCCGTACCCGGAGGCCCTGGAACCCCTCAGCGGCCATGACGTCCGTATCGAGATCCGCGCCGCCGGGCTCAACTTCCGCGATGTCCTGAAGGCCCTCGACATGTACCCCGGTGACGCGGGCCGGTTCGGCCACGAGGCCGCCGGTGTCGTCGTCGAGGTCGGCCCAGAGGTCACGGGGCTCGCCCCCGGCGACCGGGTCATGGGGATGGTGTCGGGCAGCTTCGGCTCGCTCGCCGTGGACGACGCACGCCGCCTCACCCTCCTGCCGGACGACTGGTCCTGGGAGACCGCTGCCGCACTGCCGCTGGTGTTCCTCACCGCGTACCACGCGCTCAAGGACCTCGGCGCCTTGCACGCCGGGGAGAAGGTCCTCGTGCACGCGGGTGCCGGCGGTGTCGGCATGGCGGCCGTGCAGATCGCCCATCACTTCGGCGCGGAGGTGTTCGCCACCGCGAGCGAGGGCAAGTGGGACGTGCTGCGCTCCCTCGGCGTCGCCGACGACCACATCGCCTCCTCCCGGACGCTGGACTTCGAGGCCGCGTTCGCGGCCGTCGCCGGCGACGGCGGACTGGACATGGTCCTCAACTCGCTGGCCGGTGAGTTCGTCGATGCCTCGATGCGGCTGCTCGGCGACGACGGACGGTTCCTGGAGATGGGCAAGACCGACATCCGCGACGCCGACGGCGTCCCGGACGGCATCCGCTACCAGTCCTTCGACCTCGCCTGGGTGGAGCCGGACGCCATCGGCGCCATGCTGGCCGCGCTGATGGACCTCTTCCGGGCCGGTAACCTCCAGCCGCTGCCGGTCCGCACCTGGGACGTCCGGCACGCCAAGGATGCCTTCCGCTTCATGAGCATGGCCAAGCACACCGGCAAGATCGTGCTCACCCTGCCCCGCACCTGGTCCTCGACCGGCACGGTGCTGGTGACGGGTGGTACGGGTGGATTGGGCGGTGTGGTGGCGCGTCATCTGGTGGTGGCGCGTGGGGTGCGGCGTTTGGTGTTGACGAGTCGTTCCGGCCCGGCGGCTCCGGGTGTTGCCGAGTTGGTGGCGGATCTGGAGTCGCTGGGTGCTGTGGTGTCGGTGGCCGCGTGTGATGTCGCCGATCGTGCCGCGGTGGCCGGTGTGGTGGCCGGGATTCCGGACGAGCATCCGTTGTGCGCGGTGGTGCATGCGGCGGGTGTGCTGGACGACGGTGTGGTCGGCTCGCTCACCCCTGAGCGGTTGGCTTCCGTGCTGCGTCCGAAGGTGGACGGTGCGTGGAATCTGCATGAGGCGACGCGCGGCCGGGACCTGGACGCGTTTGTGGTGTTCTCGTCGGTGGCGGGTGTGTGGGGTGGTGCGGGGCAGGCCAACTATGCGGCGGGTAACGCGTTCTTGGACGCATTGGCCGTTTACCGTCAGGGCTTGGGGCTGCCCGGTGTCTCTCTTGCGTGGGGTGCTTGGGAGCAGGGTGTGGGGATGACTGCGGGGCTCGATGCGCGTGAGGTGCGTCGGGCTACGGAGTCGGGTATGCCGTTGCTGGCGGTGGAGGAGGGGCTTGCGCTCTTCGATGCTGCTCTTGCCACGGGCGGTGCGGCGCTGGTGCCGGTCCGCCTCGACCTCCCCGTCCTGCGCAACCTGAACCCCGTACCGCCCTTGCTGCAAGGTCTTGTCCGCGCCCCAGCACGCCGCGCCGTCGCAGCCAGGGCAGGCACCGACGCCGACCTGGCCGAGAAGCTCGGCCGACTCGAGCGCACCGAGCGACACCAGGCCCTGCTCGCCCTGGTCCGCGAACAGGCCGCCCTGGTCCTCGGCCACGCCGACGGCGCCGGCGTCGACCCCTCCCGCGCCTTCCGCGACCTCGGCTTCGACTCGCTCACCGCGGTGGAACTCCGCAATCGCCTCGGCGCGGCCACCGGTCTGCGGCTGCCGGCCACGGCCATCTTCGACTACCCGACCGTCGCCGCCCTCGCCGAGCACCTCCTCGTCGCACTCCTCGGCCCCGACGCCGCATCGGACCCCGACCGCCCGGACCTCTCGCCCTCCCAGCTGGAGGACGACCCGATCGTCGTCGTCGGCATGAGCTGCCGCTTCCCCGGCGGCATCACCTCGCCCGAGGACCTGTGGCGCCTGGTCAGCGAAGGAGCCGACGTCGTCTCCGACTTCCCGGCCGACCGCGGCTGGGACCTGGACCACCTCTACCACCCCGACCCGGCGCACACCGGCACCTCGTACACCCGCTCCGGTGGGTTCCTGCACGACGCCGCCGAGTTCGACGCCGACTTCTTCGGGATGAGCCCGCGTGAGGCGATGGCGACCGACTCCCAGCAGCGACTGCTGCTGGAGTCGTCGTGGGAGGCGATCGAGGGAGCCGGCATCGACCCGCTGTCGCTGCGCGACAGCCAGACCGGCGTGTTCGCCGGCGTCATGTACAGCGGCTACGGCACCACACTCGACGGCGCCGAGTTCGAAGGCTTCCAAGGGCAGGGCAGCGCGCTGAGCGTCGCCTCCGGACGTGTCTCCTACACGTTCGGCTTCGAAGGCCCGGCGATGACCGTCGACACCGCCTGCTCCTCGTCCCTGGTCGCCCTGCACCTCGCCGCCCAGGCCCTGCGCGCCGGAGAATGCTCCCTGGCACTGGCCGGCGGTGTCACCGTCATGTCGATCCCCGACACCTTCGTGGAGTTCTCGCGGCAGCGTGGCCTGGCCCCCGACGGACGCTCGAAGGCGTTCTCCGAGTCCGCCGATGGGGTGGGCTGGTCCGAGGGCGTCGGCATGCTCCTGCTGGAGCGGCAGTCGGACGCGATGCGTAACGGTCACCAGATCCTGGCCGTCGTCCGTGGCTCGGCAGTCAACCAGGACGGTGCGTCGAACGGTCTGACGGCGCCGAACGGTCCGTCGCAGCAGCGCGTCATCCGCCAGGCTCTGGCGAGCGGCGGTCTGTCGACCGGTGATGTCGATGTGGTGGAGGCGCACGGTACGGGGACGACGTTGGGTGACCCGATCGAGGCGCAGGCGCTCATCGCCACGTACGGCCAGAACCGCGCGGACGACCGGCCGCTGCTCCTCGGCTCCGTGAAGTCGAACCTCGGCCACACCCAGGCAGCCGCCGGTGTCGCCGGCGTCATCAAGATGGTCATGGCGATGCGGTACGGCGTCCTGCCCCGCACCCTGCACGTCACCGAGCCTTCCTCGCACGTGGACTGGTCCGCGGGCGCGGTGGAGCTGCTGACGGACCGGACGGCCTGGCCGGAGACGGGGCGGGTGCGTCGTGCCGGTGTGTCGTCGTTCGGTATCAGTGGGACGAATGCGCACGTCATTCTGGAGCAGGCAACGGCCGTTGACGAACGGGTTGTTGAGTCGGTGGTGTCGGTGCCTGGTGTGGTGCCGTGGGTGCTGTCGGGTAAGTCGCCGGAGGCGTTGCGTGGTCAGGCGGCGCGGCTTCTCGGTCACCTCCAGGCGCGTCCGGAGCTGCGGGCGGTCGACGTGGCGCTTTCCCTTGTGACGCAGCGGTCATTGTTCGGGCATCGTGCGGTGGTGCTGGCCGGTGATCATGAGGAGGCGGTGCGGGCGCTGGCTGCTGTCGCCTCCGGTGAGCCGGATCCTTCGGCGGCCGGTGGTGTGGTGGTTGCGGGGCGTTCGGCGGTGTTGTTCTCGGGTCAGGGTGCGCAGCGGTTGGGGATGGGGCGTGGGTTGTATGGCCGGTTCCCTGTGTTCGCGGAGGCGTTGGATGGCGTACTGGCTGTGTTAGAGGGTGAGTTGGGTGGGTCACTGCGTGAGGTGATGTGGGGTGAGGATGCCGGTTTGTTGGGGGAGACCGGGTGGACTCAGCCTGCGTTGTTCGCGGTGGAGGTGGCGCTGTTCCGGTTGGTGGAGAGCTGGGGTGTGCGGCCGGACTTCGTGGCGGGGCATTCGATCGGTGAGTTGGCGGCCGCGCATGTGGCTGGGGTGCTGTCTCTTGAGGATGCGTGCCGTCTGGTCGCCGCCCGCGCCACTCTCATGCAGGCACTTCCGGCTGGCGGGGCGATGGTCGCTGTGGAGGCGACCGAGGATGAGGTCATCACGCTGCTGACGGATGGTGTGTCGATTGCCGCGGTCAATGGACCGGCCTCTGTGGTGGTGTCGGGTGCGGAGGCTGCCGTGGTGGCTGTGGCGGATCGGCTGGCCCGGCAGGGTCGTCGTACCACCAGGCTGCGGGTTTCGCATGCGTTCCATTCGCCGTTGATGGATCCGATGCTGGATGAGTTCCGTGTGGTGGTCGAGGGACTGTCGTTCTCCGAGCCGAGCATCCCTGTCGTATCGAATCTGACGGGTGATGTGGCGTCCGCCGAGGAGCTGTGTTCGGCCGGGTACTGGGTGCGGCATGTCCGTGAGGCCGTCCGCTTCGCCGACGGCATCCAGACCCTCGAACGCGAAGGCGTCACGACATTCCTCGAACTCGGCCCCGACGGCGTCCTCTCCGCCATGGCCCGCGAATCCCTCACGGACGACGTCGTCACCGTGCCCGCCCTGCGCAAGAACAGCCCCGAGGAACGCTCCCTCCTCGCGGCCGTCGCACAGCTGCACACCCGCGGCGAGACGATCGAATGGACGGCCTTCCTGGCACCGACCGGTGGCCGCTGCGTGGACCTGCCGACGTACGCCTTCCAGCACCGGACGTTCTGGCCGATCGCTACCCGGAGCGCCGCCGATGTCACCTCCGTCGGCCTCGTCGCCGCCGAGCACCCGCTGTTGGGCGGCCTCGTCGAACTGGCCGAAGAGGAAGGTGTGTTGTTCACCGGACGGCTGTCCGTGACGTCGCATCCCTGGCTGGCCGACCATGCCGTCATGGGGCAGATCGTGTTGCCCGGCACGGCACTCCTGGAGTTCGCTCTCCGCGCCGGTGACGAGGTGGGCTGCGACCACGTCGAGGAGCTGACCCTCGCCGCACCGCTGGTCCTCCCGGAGCGCGGCGGTCTTCGGACCCAGGTGCGCGTCGGTATCCCCGACGACGCCGGGCGCCGCAGCGTCACCGTCCACTCGCGGCCGGAGCACTCCGTAGACGAGCCGTGGACTCAGCACGCCGCGGGCGTCCTCGTCAACGGCCTGCTCACGGTATCCGACCCGTTCGACGCGACGGCGTGGCCTCCTGCCGACGCCGAGCCCGTCAACCTGGAGGATTTCTACGGGCACCGCGCCGCCGAGGGTTTTGCCTACGGGCCCGCGTTCCAGGGACTGCGCGCGGCGTGGCGGCGGGACGACGAAGTGTTCGCCGACGTGTCACTCCCCGAGGGCGCACGGGGTGATGCGGCCGCCTTCGGCCTGCACCCGGCTCTGCTCGACGCCGGCCTGCACGCGGCCTGGCTCGCCGGGCCGTCCGGTGAGCCAGATGGACGCGAGGGTGGGCGCCGCGATCCGTCCGGCGACGGCGCGCAGCCGGGCAGCGTTCCGTTCTCCTGGAACGGAGTCTCCCTGACCGCCTCCGGCGCCTCATCCGTCCGCGTCCGGCTCCGCCGTCACACCGACGGAACGCTCACCCTGGCCATCGCGGACACCACCGGCGCGCCCGTGGCCACCGTGCAGGCCCTGGCGATGCGAGCCGTCTCCGCGGACGCACTGAACGCCACCGCGGACCACACCCGCGACGCGCTCTTCCGCATCGACTGGACGACGATTGCCGCACCGGCCGCCGACACGGGACAGGTGGCGGTGACACTCATCGGCGACGATCCCTTCGGACTCGCCGAGCGCCTGCGCGAGGGGGGAACCGAAGTCGACGTCCTCGCCGCACTGCCGGCCAACGACGAGCTGTCAGGTCTGTTCCTGCTGCCCGTCGCCGCACCCGGCGAGTACGACGGGGACTCCGTCCCCGCAGACACCCACGCTCTGACGCAAAGCGTTCTGACATCGATTCAGAAACGCCTGGAGGACGAGCGGTTCTCCGCTGCCAGGTTCGTGTTCGTGACGCGTGGTGCCACGACGGGTGCGGATGTGGCCGGGGCGGCAGTGTGGGGGCTGGTGCGCTCGGCCCAGTCCGAGAACCCGGGCTGCTTCGGTCTGCTCGACCTCGACCTCGACCTCGACCTCGACCTCGACCCGGACCGGGATCCGGTGAGCCTGGCGCTGTCCGCCGTCACGTCGGATGAGCCGCAGCTCGCGGTGCGTGGGGGCGAGGTCCGTGCCGCGCGTCTCGTCCGTCGGCCTGCTCCCGAACCCGCTGCTGTTCCGGAGTTCCGTGTAGGTGGTGAGGGCGCGGTCTTGGTGACCGGTGGTACGGGTGGTCTGGGTGCTGTGGTGACTCGGCATCTGGTGGTGGCGCATGGTGTGCGGGATCTGTTGTTGGTCAGTCGGCGTGGTGGGGCGGCCGAGGGGGCGCCCGAACTGGTCGCGGAATTGGGCGAGTTGGGTGCGCGGGTCGCGGTGGTGGCCTGTGATGTGAGTGACCGTGCTGCGGTGCGGGAGTTGCTGGATCAGTATGTGGTGTCGGCTGTGGTGCATGCCGCGGGTGTGGTGGATGACGGCATGGTGGGGTCGTTGACGCCGGAGCGGTTGGCTGCGGTGCTGCGGCCGAAGGTGGATGCGGCGTGGCATCTGCACGACCTCACACGCGAACTTGATCTCGACGCGTTCATCGTCTTCTCCTCCGTCGCTGCCCTGTTCGGCAATTCCGGTCAGGCCAACTACGCGGCAGGCAATGCCTTCCTCGACGCGTTGATGACGCGACGCCACGCCGAGGGCCTGCCCGCCCTGTCTCTGGCGTGGGGCCCCTGGGACCAGGCGGACGGGATGGCGGGGCGGCTCACCGAAGCCGAGTCCGAGCGCCTCGCACGGTCCGGAGTCCCGGCCCTCAGCGTCGAGCAGGGCCTCGCCCTGTTCGATGCCGCCCTTGCCACCGGCGATGCGGCCCTGGCGCCCGTCCGTCTCGATCTGCCGGCCCTGCGTGCGCAGGGTGAGGTACCACCGCTGCTGCGGTCCCTGATCCGCACCCGCTCGCGCCGCGCGGCGGTCGCGGGATCGGCCACCGCCAGCGGCCTGGTAGAGCGCCTGTCGCGCCTGACCACGACCGAGCGGTCGGAAGTCCTCCTCGACCTCGTCCGCGGCCAGGTCGCCCTGGTCCTCGGTCACGCGGATGCCGCGGCCGTCCATCCGGCGCGCGCCTTCCGCGAGCTGGGCTTCGACTCGCTCACCTCGGTGGAACTCCGGAACCGTCTGAACACCGTCACCGGCCTGCGGCTGCCCGCCACCATGGTCTTCGACTATCCGACCGTCGAGGTCCTGGTCTCCTTCCTCCTCGACGAACTGCTGGGTGCCGATGCGAAGGTGGCCCTGCCAGCGGTGCGCCGTACGGCGGCGGTCGCCGACGATCCGATCGTGATCGTGGGCATGGCGTGCCGGTATCCGGGTGGTGTTGCGTCGCCGGACGATTTGTGGCGGCTGGTCACGGAGGGCAGCGACGTCATTTCCGGATTCCCGACGAACCGTGGTTGGGACATCGACGGCCTTTACCACCCGGATCCCGATCACCTCGGTACGTCCTATACGCGGTCGGGTGGGTTTCTGCATGAGGCGGGGGAGTTCGATCCGGGGTTTTTCGGGATGAGTCCGCGGGAGGCGTTGGCGACGGATGCGCAGCAGCGGTTGTTGCTGGAGGCGTCGTGGGAGGCGGTGGAGCGGGCGGGTATTGATCCTGTGGGGTTGCGGGGTAGTGCGACGGGTGTGTTTGCGGGGGTGATGTACAGCGATTACTCGGCTGTGCTTGCGCGTCCGGAGTTCGAGGGTTTTCAGGGGAGTGGGAGTTCGCCGAGTCTGGCGTCGGGTCGGGTGTCGTATGCGTTGGGGCTTGAGGGTCCTGCGGTGACGGTGGATACGGCGTGTTCGTCGTCGTTGGTGGCGATGCATTGGGCGTTGCAGGCGTTGCGTTCGGGGGAGTGTTCGCTGGCGTTGGCCGGTGGTGTGACGGTGATGTCGACGCCGTCGGTGTTTGTGGATTTTGCGCGGCAGCGGGGTCTGTCGCCCGATGGTCGGTGCAAGGCGTTCTCGGATGCGGCTGATGGGGTGGGCTGGTCGGAGGGTGTCGGGGTGTTGGTGCTGGAGCGGCAGTCCGATGCGGTCCGTAACGGTCATCAGATCCTGGCCGTCGTGCGTGGTTCGGCCGTCAATCAGGACGGTGCGTCGAATGGTTTGACGGCGCCGAACGGTCCGTCGCAGCAGCGGGTGATTCGTCAGGCTCTGGCGAGTGGTGGTCTGTCGGTCGGTGATGTCGATGTGGTGGAGGCGCACGGTACGGGGACGACGTTGGGTGACCCGATCGAGGCGCAGGCCCTCATCGCCACGTACGGCGGTGAGCGTGACCCTGAGCGGCCGTTGCTGCTGGGCTCGGTGAAGTCGAACATCGGTCATACGCAAGCCGCGGCGGGTGTGGCCGGTGTCATCAAGATGGTGATGGCGATGCGGCACGGGGTGTTGCCGCGGACGCTGCATGTCGCCGAGCCCTCCTCGCATGTGGACTGGTCCGAGGGGGCCGTCGAACTCCTCACCGAGCAGACGGCTTGGCCGGAGACGGGTCGGGTGCGTCGTGCGGGTGTGTCGTCGTTCGGTATCAGCGGGACGAACGCGCACCTCATCCTTGAGCAGCCGGCGACGCTGATTCAGGGCAAGGTCGTCGGCCGCACCGAGGGTCCGGCCGTGGAGCCGGGTGTCGTGCCGTGGGTGCTGTCCGGCGAGTCGAAGGAAGCTCTGCGCGGCCAGGCGGCAAAGCTGCTGGCAGCGGTCGAGGAGCGGGCGGAACTCCGTCCCGAGGACGTGGGACTGTCGCTGGCCACCAGCCGCTCCCTGTTCGACCACCGCGCGGTCGTCCTCTCGACGGGCAGGGACAGGGACACAGGAATCCGGACCCTGGCGGCTCTGGCGGCCGGCGAGTCCGATCCGGCGGTTATCCCGGGCTCTGCTACGACGGTTGCGGGGCGTTCGGCGGTGTTGTTCTCGGGTCAGGGTTCGCAGCGGTTGGGGATGGGGCGTGGGTTGTATGGCCGGTTCCCTGTGTTCGCGGAGGCGTTGGACGGCGTACTGGCTCTGCTTGAGGGTGAGTTGGGTGGGTCGCTGCGTGAGGTGATGTGGGGTGAGGATGCCGGTTTGTTGGGGGAGACCGGGTGGACTCAGCCTGCGTTGTTTGCGGTGGAGGTGGCGCTGTTCCGGTTGGTGGAGAGCTGGGGTGTGCGACCGGACTTTGTAGCCGGTCATTCGATCGGTGAGATTGCGGCCGCGCATGTGGCCGGGGTGCTGTCTCTTGAGGATGCGTGCCGTCTGGTCGCCGCCCGCGCCACTCTCATGCAGGCGCTACCGGCCGGTGGGGCGATGATCGCCGTGCAGGCGACCGAGGATGAGGTGGTGCCGTATCTCACCGACCGTGTGTCGATTGCCGCGGTCAATGGACCGGCCTCTGTGGTGGTGTCGGGTGCGGAGGACGCGGTCTTGGAGGTCGCGGCCCGCTTCGAGGCGGAGGGGCGTAAGACGACGTCGCTGCGGGTTTCGCATGGGTTCCATTCGCCGTTGATGGATCCGATGCTGGATGCGTTCCGTGCGGTGGTCGAGGGACTGTCGTTCTCCGAGCCGACCATCCCTGTCGTGTCGAATCTGTCGGGTGGTGTGGCGTCGGCCGAGGAGTTGTGTTCGGCCGAGTACTGGGTGCGGCATGTCCGTGAAGCCGTCCGCTTCGCCGACGGCATCCAGACCCTCGAACGCGAAGGCGTCACGACGTTCGTCGAACTCGGTCCCGACGGCGTCCTGTCCGCCATGGCGCAGCAGTCCCTCACCGAGGGTGCGGCCACGGTGCCGTTCCTGCGGAAGGACCGGGACGAGGAGACGTCGGCGCTCACCGCGCTGGCTCACCTGCATGTGGCGGGAGCTCGTATCGACTGGGCGGCGTACTTCGCCGGCAGCGGCGCCACTCGTGTGGAGCTGCCGACGTATGCGTTCCAGCGCCGTTGGTTCTGGCCGGCCGGTGTGCCGGGTGGGTCTGCCGGTGGTGTGCGTGCCGTGGGCCTGGGTTCTGCGGGGCATCCGTTGTTGGGCGCTGCGGTGGAATTGGCGGCTGGGCAGGGTGTGGTGTTGACGGGGCGGATGTCGTTGCAGTCACATCCGTGGCTGGCCGACCATGCCGTCCACGGCACCGTTCTCCTGCCGGGCACCGCGCTCCTCGAATTGGCGATTCGGGCGGGCGACGAGGTCGGCTGCGACCGTGTGGAAGAGCTGACCCTTGCCGCGCCGTTGGTGCTGCCCGAGCGCGGGGCCGTCCAGGTCCAGGTCGTGGTCGAGGATCCGGATGAGGCGGGTCGTCGTGCGGTGGGTGTGTATGCGCGCCCGGAGAGTACGGATGAGGTGGCGTCCTGGTCGCAGCACGCTGCGGGCGTTCTGACCTCTGCCGGTGCGTCGGCCTCGGCGTTGGCGTCGGCTGAGGGGTTCGATGCGGCGGTGTGGCCGCCTGAGGGTGCGGTGGCGGTGGACGCCGAGGGTTGTTACGAGGTGTTCGCGGATGCCGGGTTCATGTATGGGCCGGTGTTCCGTGGGCTGCGGGCGGTGTGGCGTCGTGGTGAGGAGATGTTCGCCGAGGTTGCCTTGCCGGAGGCGGCGGAGGGCGATGCGGTCGCCTTCGGTCTGCATCCGGCGCTTCTCGATGCCGCCCTGCACACCGCGCTGCTCACCGGCGGCGGCACCGCCGGAGTGCCGTTCTCATGGCAGGGGGTTTCCCTGTTCGCGTCGGGTGCTTCGGCGCTGCGGGTGCGGTTGGCTCCGGCCGGCCCGGATGCGCTGTCGCTGAATGTCGTGGACCCGGCGGGCAAGCCGGTCGCCTCGATCGACGCCCTCCTCACCCGCACCGTCGCCGACCAGGACATGGTCGGAACCGACGCCCTCGTGCGCGATGCGCTCTTCGGCGTCCAGTGGGCCGCCGTAGCTGCTTCCCCGGGGGAGCGGGCATCGCGGACCGTCGGCCTCCTCGGTGCCGATCCACTCGGACTCGCCGACACGCTCGCCAACTCCCGCGTTCCCGTGGAGGTGTACGAGACCGTGGATGCACTGGCGGCGGCGGAGACGCCCGTACCGGATGTCGTGCTCGTGGGCGTCAGCGCTCAGGCCGATTCCGCCGTTGCCGAGTCGGCCCACCGGCTCACGGCCGACGCTCTGGGGACGATCCGGAAGTGGCTGGCCGATGACCGTCTCGCCGACGCGCGCCTCGTCTTTGTGACGCAGGGTGCGGCCGACGGCCAGGACGTCGCCGCGGCGGCCGTACAGGGCCTGGTGCGCTCGGCGCAGACCGAGAATCCGGGCGTCTTCGGCCTCGTCGATCTTGACGGAACCGATGCCTCGGGTACCGCCCTCGTTGCGGCGCTCGACTCCGACGAACCTCAGCTCCTCGTGCGTGACGGGCGGCTCCATGCCGCCCGTCTGGCCCGACTGGGTCGATTGGCTGGGCCGGCCCGTCCGACGCCGCCCGGCGAAGGTGTCGTCGAGCCTGCCGAGTGGAGCGGAGAGGGCACGGTTCTCATCACCGGTGGGACCGGGGGGCTGGGCGCGCAGTTCGCCAGGCATCTGGTCAGCCGGTACGGCGTCCGCAATCTGCTGCTCGTGAGCCGGCGTGGTTTTGAGGCGCCGGGCGCGACTGAACTGGTTGCGGAGCTCACTGCGCGTGGTGCCGAGGTGGTGGTGCGGGCCGGTGATGTCGCTGACCGGGACACGGTGGCGGCTCTCCTTGCGGGTCTTTCGGAGGCGCGTCCGCTCTCAGCGGTGGTGCATACGGCGGGTGTCCTCGATGACGGTGTGGTGGGTTCGCTGACGGTTGAGCGGTTGGCTTCGGTGTTGCGTCCGAAGGTGGATGCGGCGTGGCACCTGCATGAGGCGACGCGCGGTCTGGATCTCGATGCGTTTGTGGTGTTCTCGTCGGTGGCGGGTGTGTTGGGTGGTGCCGGTCAGGCGAACTATGCGGCAGCGAACGCCTTCCTGGACGCCCTGATGGCGCGGCGCCGGGCCGATGGCCTTCCCGGTCTGTCTCTGGCGTGGGGCCCCTGGGACCAGGCGGACGGCATGGCGGGGCAGCTCAGCGAAGCCGAGGCCGACCGCCTCACACGTTCCGGAATGCCGCCGCTCGCCCTCGACCAGGGCCTCGCGCTGTTCGACGCGGCCCTCACGGCGGACACGCCCCTGGTCGCCCCGGTCCGGCTCGCCGTCGCGGCACTGTCCGCGCAGGACGAGGTGCCCGCCGTCCTGCGCGGCCTCGTCAGGAACCGCACCCGCCGTACGGCGGCAGGCGGTTCCGCCACCGCATCCGGTCTCGTGGAACGCCTGACCGCCCTGCCGGCCGAACGACGTCAGGAAGCACTCCTCGACCTCGTCCGCACACAGGTCGCTCTCGTCCTCGGCCACGCCGACGCGGCCGCCGTGGACGTCACCGCACAATTCCGCGACCTCGGCTTCGACTCGCTGACCGCGGTCGAGCTCCGCAACCGTCTGAGCACGACCACCGGACTGCGGCTGACCACCACGCTGGTCTTCGACTACCCGAATGCCCTCGCACTCGCGGACCATCTGCGGAACGAACTCTTCGGCACCGAAACCGAATCGGCCCTGCCGGTACGGCTGCTCCCGTCCACGGCTGACGACCGGATCGTCGTCGTGGGGATGGCGTGCCGCTATCCGGGTGGTGTGGCCTCGCCGGAGGATCTGTGGCGTCTGGTCGGTGAGGGGGGCGATGCGATCTCCGGTTTCCCGGCGGACCGTGGTTGGGACCTGGACAACCTCTACGACCCGGACCCGGAGCATTTCGGGACCTCGTACTCGCGCTTCGGTGGATTCCTTGAGGGTGCGGGGGAGTTTGATCCGGGGTTCTTCGGGATGAGTCCGCGGGAGGCGTTGGCGACGGACTCCCAGCAGCGGTTGTTGCTGGAGGCGTCGTGGGAGGCGGTGGAGCGGGCGGGGATCGATCCGCTGTCGTTGCGGGGGAGCCGGACCGGTGTGTTCGCCGGTGTCATGTACAACGACTACGGGAGCATCCTGGGCGGTAGGGAGTTCGAGGGTTTCCAGGGTCAGGGCAGCGCCGGCAGTGTCGCCTCCGGACGTATCTCGTACACCTTTGGCTTCGAAGGGCCGGCGGTCACCGTCGACACCGCCTGCTCCTCCTCCCTCGTCGCCCTGCATCTCGCGGCACAGGCCCTGAGGGCGGGGGAGTGCTCCCTGGCCCTGGCCGGCGGGGTGACCGTGATGTCGACACCGGGCACGTTCGTCGAGTTCTCGCGGCAGCGGGGTCTGTCGCCCGATGGTCGGTGCAAGGCGTTCTCGGATGCGGCTGATGGGGTGGGCTGGTCCGAGGGGGTGGGCATGCTGGTGCTGGAGCGGCGGTCGGATGCGATGCGTAACGGTCATCAGATCCTGGCTGTGGTCCGTGGTTCGGCCGTCAATCAGGACGGTGCGTCCAACGGGCTCACCGCCCCCAACGGACCCTCCCAGCAGCGGGTCATCCGTCAGGCTCTGGCGAGTGGTGGTCTGTCGACCGGTGATGTCGATGTGGTGGAGGCGCACGGTACGGGGACGACGTTGGGTGACCCGATCGAGGCGCAGGCTCTCATTGCCACGTACGGCGGTGATCGTGACCCTGAGCGGCCGTTGCTGCTGGGCTCGGTGAAGTCGAACATCGGTCATACGCAGGCCGCGGCGGGTGTGGCGGGTGTGATCAAGATGGTGATGGCGATGCGGCACGGGGTGTTGCCGCGGACGCTGCATGTCACCGAGCCCTCCTCGCATGTGGACTGGTCCGAGGGGGCCGTCGAACTCCTCACCGAGCAGACGGTTTGGCCGGAGACGGGTCGGGTGCGTCGTGCGGGTGTGTCGTCGTTCGGTATCAGTGGGACGAATGCGCACGTCATTCTGGAGCAGGCAACGGCCGTTGACGAAAGGGTTGTTGAGCCGGTGGTGTCGGTGCCTGGTGTGGTGCCGTGGGTGCTGTCGGGTAAGTCGCCGGAGGCGTTGCGTGGTCAGGCGGCGCGGCTTCTCGGTCACCTCCAGGCGCGTCCGGAGCTGCGGGCGGTCGACGTGGCGCTTTCCCTTGTGACGCAGCGGTCGCTGTTCGGGCATCGTGCGGTGGTGCTGGCTGGTGATCATGAGGAGGCGGTGCGGGCGCTGGCTGCTGTCGCTACCGGTGAGCCGGATTCTTCGGCGGCCGGTGGTGTGGCGGTTGCGGGGCGTTCGGCGGTGTTGTTCTCGGGTCAGGGTTCGCAGCGGTTGGGGATGGGGCGTGGGTTGTATGGCCGGTTCCCTGTGTTCGCGGAGGCGTTGGATGGCGTACTGGCTGTGTTCGAGGGTGAGTTGGGTGGGTCGCTGCGTGAGGTGATGTGGGGTGAGGATGCCGGGTTGTTGGGGGAGACCGGGTGGACTCAGCCTGCGTTGTTTGCGGTGGAGGTGGCGCTGTTCCGGTTGGTGGAGAGCTGGGGTGTGCGGCCGGACTTTGTGGCGGGTCATTCGATCGGTGAGGTTGCGGCCGCGCATGTGGCCGGGGTGTTGTCTCTTGAGGATGCGTGCCGTTTGGTCGCCGCCCGCGCCACTCTCATGCAGGCACTTCCGGCTGGCGGGGCGATGGTCGCGGTGGAGGCGACCGAGGGCGAGGTCATCCCGCTGCTGACGGACGGTGTGTCGATTGCCGCGGTCAATGGACCGGCCTCTGTAGTGGTGTCGGGTGAGGAGGGCGCGGTCTTGGAGGTCGCGGCCCGCTTCGAGGCGGAGGGGCGTAAGACGACGTTGCTACGGGTCTCGCATGCGTTCCATTCGCCGCTGATGGATCCGATGCTGGATGACTTCCGCACGGTGGTCGAGGGACTGTCGTTCTCCGAGCCGAGCATCCCTGTCGTATCGAATCTGTCGGGTGATGTGGCTTCCGCCGAGGAGCTTTGTTCGGCCGGGTACTGGGTGCGGCATGTCCGTGAGGCCGTCCGCTTCGCCGATGGCATCCAGACCCTCGAAAGGGAAGGCGTCACGACGTTCCTCGAACTCGGCCCCGACGGCGTCCTGTCCGCCATGGCGCAGCAGTCCCTTACGGGCGATGCGGCCACGGTCCCGCTTCTGCGCAAGGAGCGCGACGAAGAGGTCGCGGCTCTCATCGCGCGGTCGTACCTGCACATTCGGGGAGTCGCGGACAGCTGGCTGGACTTCTTCGCCGGTACCGGCGCTGCCCGTGTCGATCTGCCGACGTACGCGTTCCAGCGCGTCACCTACTGGCCTTCCGGGGCGCAGATCGCCGCCGCGAGCGGCGGTGCGGTCGGACTCACTGCCGCCGAGCACCCGCTGCTCGAGGGGTCGGTCGAACTCGCCGAGGGCGAAGGGGTGTTGTTCACCGGGCGTTTGTCGCTGCGGTCCCACCCGTGGCTGGCCGATCACACGGTCCTGGGCACCGTGCTGCTGCCGGGCACGGCGCTGTTGGAGTTGGCCTTCCGCGCCGGTGACGAGGTGGGGTGTGATCGTGTCGAAGAACTGACGCTTGCCGCGCCGCTGGTCGTGCCCGAACGTGGCGCGTTGCAGACACAGGTGCGGGTGGGTGTCGTCGATGAGAGCGGCCGCCGCACCGTCACCGTCCACTCGCGTCCCGACAATGCCACCGACGCCTCCTGGACCCAGCACGCCACCGGCATCCTGACCGCCGACGGCACCCCGGCCGACACCGGCTTCGACGCCACCGTCTGGCCCCCGGCAGGTGCCGCCCCCCTCGACACCGAGGAGTGCTACGAGCGCTTCGCGGAGAGCGGCTTCGGCTACGGGCCGGTGTTCCAGGGCCTGAAGGCCGCTTGGCGTGACGGCGAGGTCCTGTACGCGGAGGTCGCCCTGCCGGAGACCGCAGCGGACGACGCTGCCGCCTTCGGTCTGCATCCGGCTCTTCTCGATGCGGCCCTGCACGCCGCGCTGCTCGCCCATGACGGCGAGGACGGCGAGGACGGCGAAGACGGCCCCCGCGGACTGCCGTTCTCCTGGGAGGGCGTCTCCCTGTACGCGAGCGGCGCGACCGCGCTGCGGGTCCGGCTGGCCCCGGTCGGCCGGGATGCGCTGTCGCTGAGTGTCGTGGACCGGGCGGGCGCGCCGGTCGCCTCCGTCGACTGCCTGCTCACCCGCACCGTCACCAGCGAGCAGATGCGATCCGCCGGCGGCGACCCGTACCGGGACTCCCTCTTCGGTGTCGACTGGAACACGATCGCGGCCGCGGAGCCGACCCGGCCGGTAGCCGTGGCCTTGGTCGGCACGGACGCGTTCGGCCTGGCCGGCACGCTCGCGGACACCGTATCGGCCACCGACATCCATGCCGACCTCACCGCGCTTGCCGCATCGGACGGGCCCGTGCCGGACGTCGTCCTCGTCCCGGTCGCCGGGACGCCGGCCGGGACCGGCGCGGCGCCCGATGTGCCCGGTGCCGTCCGCGAGGCTGCCGGTCAGGTGCTGGCGCGGCTCCAGCAGTGGCTGGGGGAGGAGCGGTTCGCCGCGTCGCGGCTGGTGTTCGTCACCCGCGGAGCGGTCTCCGTGGACGATTCCGGAACCCCGGATCTCGGGGCCTCGGCCGTCTGGGGTCTGGTCCGGTCGGCGCAGAGCGAGAACCCTGGCTGCTTCGGCCTCATCGACCTCGACCCGGCGCTGGGCGCCGCACCGGCCGCGCTCGCCGACGCCCTGGCCACCGTTGCAGAGGAACCGCAACTGGCCCTGCGCGGCGACAAGGTGAGGGCCGCCCGCCTGGCCCGGATCGCCGCACCGCAGACCGCGCCCGTCGGCGACGGCATCGCGGAGGGGCCGGACCGCGACGGCACCGTACTCATCACCGGCGGCACCGGAGGCCTCGGCGGGCTCCTGGCCCGGCACCTCGTCGCCGAGCGTGGCGTGCGAAGCCTGCTCCTCGTCAGCCGCAGTGGACTCGCGGCCGACGGCGCGGAGAAACTGGTCACCGACCTCGAATCCCTTGGGGCCGAGGTGACGGTGCGGGCCTGCGACGTCGCCGATCGGGGCGCTGTGGCGGCCCTTGTCGCGAGTGTGCCGGACGAGCACCCGCTGACAGCGGTCGTGCATACGGCGGGTGTCCTGGATGACGGTGTCATCGGCTCCCAGACGCCCGAGCGCCTCGACACGGTGTTCCGGCCGAAGGGCGACGCCGTCTGGTACCTCCACGAGGCGACCCGCGCTCTGGACCTGGACGCGTTCGTGGTGTTCTCCTCCGTCGCCGGCGTGCTCGGCGGCGCCGGCCAGGCGAACTACGCGGCGGCGAACACGTTCCTCGACGCGCTGATGGCGCAGCGCCGGGCCGAGGGGCTGCCCGGTGTGTCGCTCGCGTGGGGGCCGTGGGACCAGGCGGGCGGTATGACGGGCACGCTCACCGACGCCGAGGCCGACCGCCTCGCGCGTTCCGGAATGCCGCCGCTCGCCGTCGACCAGGGCCTCGCGCTCTACGACGCGGCCACGGCCGGCGGCAGGGCCCTGACCGTGCCGGTGCGGCTCGACCTCGCCGCCCTGCGTGCCCTGGGCGACGTACCGGCGCTCCTGCGCGGACTGATCCGCACGCCCGCACGGCGGGCCGTGGCCGGCGCCACGACGGAATCGGCGGACGCGCTCACCCGGCAGCTCGCCGGGCTCGGCTCGCAGGAGCGCGACGAGGTCCTGCTGAAGCTGGTGCGGGGACAGGCGGCCGTGGTGCTCGGGCACGCGGACGGCTCGGCGATCGGAACGAGCCGGCAGTTCCGGGACCTCGGCTTCGACTCGCTGACGGCCATCGAATTCAGGAACCGGCTCAACGCCGCCACCGGGCTGCGCCTTTCGGCCACCTTGATGTTCGACTACCCGACGCCGGCCGATGTCGTCCGGCACCTGCGCTCCCAGTTGGTCACCGAGGAACGCACCGGAGCGGACTCCGTCCTGTCCGTCCTCGACAGCCTGGAGAAGGCCCTCGCCGACCTCACCGTCGACGACCTCCAGGAGCACCAGCGGGTGGCCGGCCGGATCGAGGTGCTCAGGGCCAAGTGGGCCGAGCTGCGCCGCCAGGACACGGGCGCCGACGAGGGCGTGAACGACGCGGACATCGAGGAGGCATCCGACGCCGACATGTTCGCGATGCTCGACGACGAGCTCGGCCTGAACTGACGCACCGGAGGGAAGACGGGCGGCGAAAGTCTAGGGATTCACCCACTGTGCGGGCATGTCCAATGAATTCCGCGGCCCACAAACGATTTTGCGGGCCGTGGTGACTCGGGGAGTGAGTCACTCGGTCCCCTGATGGAAGGCGTTCGCGAGGTGCCACGGCCCTGTCCCCCCGCCGCGGCGTCCCCCTGAGCCCGCCTTTCGGCACGTCCCGCTCGGTTCCACCTTTAGGAGATCCCCCACATGACGACGTCCACCGAAGAGGGCCTGTGGGCGCGGTGCTTCCACCCCGCACCATCCAGCCCCAGCCAGCTCTTCTGCTTTCCCCACGCGGGTGGCTCGGCGTCCTTCTACTTCCCCGTGTCCGCCCAACTGTCGTCCGTGGCAGAGGTGTTCGCCATCCAGTACCCGGGGCGGCAGGACCGGCGCAAGGAGGTCGGCCCCAGCGATATCGCCGCTTTCGCCGACCAGGTCTACGGCGCGCTGCGTCCGGCCCTGAAGGCCCGGCCCACCACCTTCTTCGGCCACAGCATGGGCGCCACACTGGCCTTCGAGGTGGCCCGGCGTCTCGAGGCGGACGGTGGTGAACTCGTCCACCTTTTCGCCTCCGGCCGTCGCGCACCCTCCCGGACCCGCGACGAGAACGTCCACCGGAAGACCGACGAAGGCATCGTCGAGGAACTGAAACTCCTCGCCGGAACCGACACCGCGCTCCTCGGCGACGAGGAGATCCTGCGGATGATCCTGCCCGCGATCCGGAGCGACTATCAGGCCATCGAGACCTATCGCTGCGCGCCCGACGTCACCGTCCGGGCACCGCTGACGGTGCTCACCGGCGACAGCGATCCGAAGACCTCGCTCGACGAGGCGGAAGCCTGGCGCGGCCACACCACCGGACCCTTCGACCTGCGCGTTTATCCCGGCGGACACTTCTACCTCACCGCCGAGGCCCCGGCTGTCATCGGCCTCCTGAGGCAGCATCTCGCCACTCGGAGCTAGCCCGGCGCTCTGCGCCCGGCACACCGCAAGAGCGCAGAGCCAGTAGCTCCCTTCCCGTACGGAGTCTCCCGAGGACGGTTGCACGACGACCGTCGCACGCCGCTCCGGCCGCCCGCGTCCGCCGCCCGCCCACCCCCGCAGGCGGCGCGCCGCGTTCTGATACAGGCATCCGGCGTCCCGTCGTGATCGCATCACGGAAGTCGGCCGGAAACACATAGGTTCTGCGTCTGATTCCTGCCAGAGTTATTCGCTCCTCGAAATGTGGCGCGGCACCACGCAGTTCAGCATGCGCGTATGAGTGAATCGGCTCTCTTCGGATGCATCGGCGTAGGGCGGACGCGGCTGAGCCCATGAGGGAGAGAGAACGAGATGCAGGACCGGCCCGATTCCTCCGGTTCACCGACCACGTTGGTGGGGCGCGACGACGAACTGCGCGTGCTCACCCGGCACGCCGAGGACGCACGAGGCGGACGCGTGGGCCTGGTGATGGTGCACGGCCCGGCAGGGATGGGCAAGACCAGCCTGCTGCGTACCTTCATCGCGAGCGACGCCTGCCGGGACATGACCGTCCTGTACGGCTCCTGTGCCGAGACCGTGGCAAGCGCCGGCTACAGCGGAGTGCGGGAGCTGTTCGGCGTGCTGGGCCTGAGTGGTGCGGACGCGCGGAACTCGCCCCTGCTGCAAGGGTTTGCCGCCCGTTCGCTACCGGCGCTCGCCGACCGCCCGGCCGACGGCGACACCGGCGACGTCACGACGGCGTACCCGGTGCTGCACGGGCTGTACTGGCTCGCCGCGCAGCTCATGACCGAGCGCCCGCTCGTGCTCGTCCTCGACGACGTCCACTGGTGCGACGAGCGCTCACTCGGCTGGATCGACTTCCTGCTGCGGCGTGCCGAGGACCTGCCGCTGCTGGTGGTCCTCGCCCAGCGCAGTGAGGCCGAACCCGTCGCGCCCGCCGTGCTCGCCGACCTCGCCGCTCGGCGCAGTCCTACCACCGTCGCCCTGCGTCCCCTGGGCCACGACGAGGTGGGGGAGCTGGCACGACAGGTCTTCCGCGGCGCGGCCGCCCCGTCGTTCGTCGCACGCGCAGCTGCCGTGTCCGGCGGCAATCCGCTCAGCCTCCGGCGCCTGCTCGAAGAATTGCGTGCCGAGGGCGTCGCACCGGACGCGCACGGCGAGCGCCGGGCCGCCGAGGTCGGCAGCGATCTCCTCGCCCGCTCCGTCGAAGTCCTCCTCGACCGGCGCCCGCCCTGGGTACGGGACGTGGCCCGCGCCATCGCCGTACTCGGAGAGGAGTCCACCGAACTGCTCGCCGCACTCGCCGGTGTGCCCGCGGCCCTCGTCGACGAAGGCGTGCTGGTCCTGCGGCGCGCCGGCATCATGGCCACCGACCGGACCGACTTCGTCCACGACGTCGTCCGCGCGGCCGTTCTCGACTCCCTCGACCCGCAGGCTCTCGACGACCTGCGCACCAGCGCGGCGCTCCTGCTCAGCGATGTGGGACGACCGGCCGAGGAAATCGCCGGACAGCTCATGCTGTTACCCGTGCTCGACCAGCCGTGGATGACGGGCGTGCTGCGCGACGCCGCCGCGCACGCCGAGAAACGCGGCGCCCCCGAGGCCGCGGTCCGCTGCCTGTACCGGGTCATCGAGAGGGAACCCGACAGCGTGGACGTCCGCATCCGCATGGCCGGAGCGCTCGCCGAGTTCAACCCGCCGGAGGCCATCCGGATTCTCCAGGAGGCCCTGCCGCTCGCCGCCGACCCGCGGACCCGTGCCCGCGTCGCCGTGCGGTACGGCCTCACCTGCCTCGCGGTCCAGGAGTCACCGTCCGGCGTACGCATGCTCGAAGAGGTGCTCGCCGAGCTGGAGGCCGAACTCGGCCCCGAGCCCGGGCCCGCCGACCGGGAACTGCGGACCGTGGTCGAATCCGTCCTGCTCATCGTCGGCGCCGACGAGAAGTCGACCATCCGCGCCGTCCGCGACCGCGCCGCCCGCCTTGCCGTCCCGCCCGGCGACACACCGGCACAGCGCCAGATGCTCGCCATGACGACCGTCCTGACGGCGATGGGCGGCCGCGACGCCGCCCGCGCCGTCAACCAGGCACGCCGCGCACTCCGCCTCCCGTCCGTCGAGCTGGAGACCTGGTCCCAGCTCACCTCGTCCTTCGCGCTCACCCTCGCCGACGAGATCGACGATGCGCAGTACGCCCTTGAGCGGCTGCTCCAGTACGGACAGGGCAACGCGGCCGTGTGGACCTACGTACTGGCCCTGTCCTCCCGCGCCATCCTCCACCACAGCGTCGGAGCCTTTCCCGACGCGCTCGCCGACGCCCAGACCGCCATGGAGATCATCGGCGAGGAACGCTGGGGCGACAGCGCCGTGCTGCCCCGCGTGGCCCTCGCCACCGTCCTCGTCGACCTCGGGGATCCCGAACGCGCCGAGGACGTCCTCGACGGCATCAAGCGCGGGCGCCTCGACCGCTTCGTGATCGAGTACCACTGGTATCTCACCGCCCGCGCCCGCGCCCGCTGGGCCCGCGGCGACCGCCAGGGAGCCCTCGAACTCTTCCTGGAGTGCGGAAGATCCCTGGAGGAGTCCGCGTTCAGCAACCCGGCCTTCGTGCCGTGGTGGGCCGATGCGGCCATCCTGCTCGCGTCGCTCGACCGCCCCGGCCAGGCACGGGAACTCGCGGAGTACGGCAGCGAACTCGCCGCTCGCTGGGGGACGCCACGCGGACTCGGCCTCGCCCGCATGGCACACGGCGTCGCGGCACCGGGCAAGGAGGGCATCGACCACCTCACCGCATCGGTGGCTCTCCTCGCCGACTCACCGGCCCGCGCCCTTCAGGCCCGGTCCGAGTACCTCCTGGGCCGTGCCCTGGTGCACGCCGGCGAACAGCGGGCCGCCCGTGAGCACTTGCGCATCGCCGGCGACCTCGCGCAGCTCTGCGGCGCCGTCGCCCTCGGGGCCGAGGCCAGGAAACTCCTGGTCACCGCGGGTGGCCGGATCAGGAACACCACCACGTCGCCACTCGGGATGCTGACCGGCATGGAGCGCACGGTCGCGGACCTGGCGGCGAAGGGCGTGAGCAACCGTTCCATCGCGGAATCCCTCTTCGTCACCGTACGGACCATTGAGACTCATCTGACCAGTGTGTATCGGAAGCTCGGGGTTGCCCGGCGCACGGAACTGGCCGCCGTCCTGCGGCCCCGGAACCCGGCGGACCGGGAACCCACCGGACCGGCGGTCCCGGCCTGGGTGACCCAGGCGCGCGGACGCAGTTGAGGCGAAGGGAACGAGAGCGAGCGGTGACGAACAAGAGCTCCGCAGGGCGGAACCGAATCAGCTGTGCCCCGCACTGCCCGCCGGATGCCCACGGCGATGCGACGATGCTGCTCGAATGCCGCCGCGAACAGGACGTCCTCCGCGACCTCCTGGGCGGCCTCACCCGATCCGCCGCCTCGGTCCTCACCCTGACCGGGCGGCCCGGCCATGCGCAGAACTCCCTCGTGCGCTGGGCCGCATGCCGTGCGCGGGCCGGCGGCGTCCGCGTGCTCCAGGCACAGGCCACCCCCGCCGAACGCGAACTGCGGCACGGCGTCGTCCGTCAGCTGACGACCCCCCTCAACGGCGCCGGCGGCACGCTCGACGCGCTGAACCACCTCCTGCGCTCCGCCCGCACCACTCCCACCCTGGTCGCCGTCGAAGACCTGCAGTGGCTGGACCAGGCCTCCCTGACCTGGCTTCAGGCGCTGCTGCGCGGCCTGCCGACCCACATCCCGCTCGCCGTGGTGACCTCCAGCAGCGGCGATGTCATCCTCCCCGGCACCGAGTGCGGTGGGCCCTCGCCCCAGGTGGCCGTGCCCGTCCGACGGGTCGCGGTGCCCGCCCTCACCGATCGCGGGGTCGCCACCACCGTCCTGGCCACCTGCGGGCGCGCCGGGGACGAGGAGTTCGTCGCCGCACTCACCACCGCCACCGCCGGCAACCCGGCCGTCCTGCACGACGTACTGCGTGCGCTGAAGAGCCACGGTCACGCCCCTGTCTCCGCCCGCGTACCCGATGTGCACGCCCTGACGGCCGGCGTCGTCGGAGCGCACGCCGCCCGCGCCCTCGACGGCCTGCCCGCCGAAGTCAACTCCGTGCTGCGGGCGCTGGCCGTCTGCGGCGATCTGCTCGACTTCTCCCTCGTCTGCACCCTCGTCATGTCCCGCACCATCCCCGAGGACCGGATCCGCACCCTGCTGGAAAGCGTCGGCCTCACCGTGTCCGTCGGCGACAAGGTGCACATCCGCTTCCCCGTGTCGAAGGCCCGCGTCCTGGAGGACATGGAGACCGGCGAACGAGCCGACCTCTACGCCCGGGCCGCCGAACTCGCCCACCGCGCGTCCGCCGGCGACGAGGACGTCGCCCACCTCCTGCTGCGCTCACCTCCGCTCGGCGCCTCCTGGGTCGTGCCCGTCCTGCGCCGCAGCTTCGCCGCCGCGCTGCGCAGGGAGGACCACCACCGCGCCTACGCCTGCCTCTCCCGCGCCCTGAAGGAGCCCCTCGACGCCGCCGAGCGCACCCGGCTCACCTTGGAACTCGCCGCCGCCGAAGCCGTCGCCGTGCCGGAGGCCGGCGACCGCCGCCTGGGCGAACTCGTCCGAAGCGCCGACGCCGTGCCGTCAGCCGTCGGGGTGCGCGTACGCGCCGTCGATCTGGGATTCGCCCGCGGGAACAGCGACTGGGCACGCCGCACCGCCGCCGAGGCTCTGCACCGCGCCACCCCTGCCGAGCGCGCGAACCTCGTCGCCCTGTTCTGGCTGGCTTCCATGAGCCGCGACGACGGCGAACCCATGGTCCCCGAAGTTCCCGCGCTGCCCGACCTGCCGCTGTCGCCCGCGCAGGCCGCCACCCGGGCCTGGCAACTCGTCGCCGCGGGCGAGGGCGCAGACAAGGCCAGAGAACTCGCGCGGATCGCGCTCACCGACGACGGCCGCGGCGAGGCGCTCATGATGCCGCGCCTTGCCGCATGTCATGCACTCATCCTCACCGACGACCACGACGAGGCCGGCGCGGCCCTCGACGGCATCCTCGCCACCGCCCGCCGCTCCCACCTGCGCGCCATCACCTCCCGCAGCCTGGCCCTACGCGCCTACCTGCACCTGCGCTCGGCCCGCCTCGACGCGGCCGAACGCGCCCTGGGCGCCGCCGAACGCGCCCTGCCTGCGGCCAGTTGGCACCCCATGACACTGCCGGGACTGGTCGCGCTCCGGATCTGCGTCAGCGTGGAGGCCGGGCGCCTCGACCGAGCCCGCCAGTTGGCCGAGACGCCCTTGCCCGCCGGTGGCGAGGAAGGGGTGTGGTGGTCGTCATTACTGGTCGCCCGCGCCCGCGTGGCCGCCGAGGACGGGCAGTGGCACGAGGCCCTGCGGCTCTCCCAGGAGAGCGGCCGCCGGCTCCTGCGCCGCCAGTGGCACAACCCGGCCGTCCTGAGCTGGCGGCCGCTCGCCGCCCGCGCCTGTCTGGAGACCGGCGACCGAGCCGAGACCCGTCGCCTGCGCGACGAAGAGCTGGCCCTCGCCGACCGCTGGGGCACCGCGAGCGCCCGCGGCATCGCCCGCCTGGAGACCGCCCGTCTCTTCGACGACGACCCGAAAGGTGCCGTCGACCGCGCCCGCGAGGCGGCCGCGCTCCTCAGGAACTCACCGGCCCGCCTCGCCCAACTGTGGGGCCTGGTCCGCCAGATCAAGGCCGAGTCCGCCCAGGGCGACTCCACGGCGGCCGCGCGCTCGCTCGACGAACTGTCCGCACTCGCCCCCGTCCACCCCTCTAGCCGCCTCGGCACAACCGTGGAAGCCCTGACGGCCCAGGGCACGCCGCCCAGCGCCGACCCGGCCGCGCCGCCCACACCCGTCGTACGCCCCGGCTGGGGCACCCTGTCCGAGGCCGAGAAGCGCACGGCCGAACTCGCCGGGCGCGGCCACGGCAACCGCGAGATCGCCGAACAGCTCTCCGTCAGCAGGCGCACCGTGGAACTCCGCCTCAGCAACGCCTACCGCAAGCTGCGGATCGGCGGCCGTGACGAACTGCGCAGGCTCCTCGGCGCCATGGAGGGGGCGGTCACGGATGCTGCTTGAGCGCGAGGCGGAGCTGGTCCGCATCAGGGCGGCACTCGATGCGGCGCAGGCGGGCGACTCCTCGCTCCTCGTGGCCACGGGGCCCCTCGGCAGCGGCCGCTCCGCGCTGCTGTGCCGGCTGCCGGAACTGGTCGACGCGGATACCCGTGTCCTGCGCGCCAACGCCTCCCTCAGGGAGAGCGACTTCGCCTTCGGTGCGGTGCGCCAGCTCTTCGACCCTCTGCTGTCCGCGACCGGCGTCCACAAGGCCCCCGGCGCCACCACCCCGCACGACCGGTTCGGCCCTCCCACGCTCACCGGCGACCGGCCGACCACCGGCACCGGCGGCGCCCTCGCCGACTCCGAAGCCGTCCAGCGGAGTGCGCAGTCGTTGCTCGCCGAAGCCGGCGCCGGCGAGCAACCGCGCCTCCTGATCCTCGTCGACGACCTCCAGTGGGTCGACGGGCCCTCCCTGCGCTGGCTCGCCCACCTCACCCGGCGGCAGCACGGGCTGCGCGCCGTCGTGGTCTGCACCCTCGCAGACGGCGACCACCGCGCGCGTCACCCCCTCGTACGCGAAGTCGTCCGCACCGCCCGCGACGTACTGCCCCTCGCGCCCCTGTCACCCGAGGGCATCCGCACCCTGTTCACCGAGCGGCACCTCGCTCCCGCGCAGGACGCATACGCCCGTGCCGTCCACGACGCCACCGGCGGCAACCCGCTGTTCGTCACGGCGCTGCGGCGCGCCCTGGGCGACACCGGCCGCCCGCCCACCGCCGAACTCCCCGCACTCTGCCCCGCCGAGGTACGCGACCGCATCGCCGGTCACCTGCGGATCCAGCCGCAACCGGTCCGCGATGTCGCCGCCGCCGTCGCCGCACTCGGCGACCACAGCGACCCGACGCTGCTCGCCGAGCTCGCCGGGATCGACGAGGTCGGCTTCTTGGCGGCCCGCCGCGTCCTCACCGAGGCCGGTCTGCTCGCCGCCGGACGCGAGATCCGCTTCGTCCACCGCGTCGTACGCGACGCCGTCGACGCATGCCAGACCCACGCCGAACGTGAACGCTCCCACAACGCCGCCGCCGACCTGCTCTACCGCTGTGGTCGGCCCGCGGAGCAGGTCGCCGCCCATCTCCGCGCCGTCGTCCACCCCGGCAGGCCCTGGTCGGCGACCGTCCTGCGCTCAGCGGCCGATACCGCCCTGCGCGACGGCAGACCCGTCGAAGCGGCCCGCTATCTGCGCAGCGCCCTGCTGCACCACCGCACTCAGGACGAGCACCGCGCCCGCGTCCTGGTCGACCTGGCCACCGTCGAGCGCGCCTTCGACCCCGACGCCTGCGAACGGCACCTCACCCAGGCCATCGCGCTGCTCCACACGCCCGGCGACCGTGCCGCCGCCACCCTGCGCATCCCGCTGACCCTGCTCGGCACCCCGAGCGCGACCGCCGCCGAGCTGCTGCGGGACGCCGCCGCCGCGCTCGACGACGCGGACGTCCCGCATACGGAGCCCGCGGCCGATCTCGCGCTGCGTCTGGAGGCCCGGCTGCGCCACAGCCGGCACGAGACCCCGGTCGAGCTGGAGTCCTCCGCCGACCGCCTGCGCAGCATGGGTCCGAGGCCACAGCTGAACACCGTGGGCGAACGCGAACTGGTCTCCGTCCTGCTGTGGGCGGGCACCCTCGCCGGCAGCCTCACCGGCGAAGAGGCCGCCCGGACCGGCAACCGCATCCTGGAGCGCGAACCGGCCACCGCGGCCCGCGCCCACACCACCCTGCCGCTCGTCATGGCCTCGCTGTGCGCCGCCGAGTCCGTGCGCGGCGCGTCCTCCTGGCTCGCCGGCGACCAGCGCACCCGCCGGATGTACGCGCCGGGCGCCGACGACGTCCTGCAGTGCGCGGAACGCGCATTCGTCCTGATGGCGAAGGGCCGCGCCGCACCCGCGCGGGAGCACGTCGAACGTGCCCTCTCGCTGGATGCCGCGCACTGGCAGCCACCCGCCGTCATGAGCCTCGCGTCGGTCGCCTTCGAACTACGCGACCCGGTGCTCAGCGAACGCATCCTCGCGCACGCCCGGTACCGCAGGCCGGCCGGACTGGCGCTCGGGGCGACCCTGCAGATCCTCCAGGGCGTCACCGACGCCCAGAACGGCCGCAGTCGCAAGGCCCTGGGCACCCTCCTGACCTGCGGCCGCCAACTGGAGGTCGCAGGCTGGCGCAACTCCGCGCTGTTTCCCTGGCGGCCCTATGCAATCGGCCTCCACAAGAGGCTCGGCGAAGCGGAGGCCGCGCTGCGCCTCGCCGAGGACGAACTGGCCTGGGCCCGCGCGTGGGGCGCCCCGACGAGCCTCGGCCGCGCCTTGCGACTCAAGGGCTGGCTGCTGGGCGGTGACGGCCTCGACCTGCTGCGCGAGGCAGTCGACACGCTGCGCTCCTCGCCGTACGAAGTCGAACTCGCCCGCACGCTGGTCCTCTTGGCGCGGCGGGGCGGTGGTCCGGAGGCGGCAGCGCTCCTGAGGGAGGCCGCGGAGATCGCCGCCGCGTGCGGCATTCCGTGGCTTGCCGAGCGGGCCGAGCGCGACCCCGACAGCACCAGGGTCCCGCCGTCCACGGTGCTCACCCCGAGCGAGCGGCGCATCGTGTCCATGGTCGCCGATGGCTTGAGCAACCAGGACATCGCGAACGAACTCGGCGTCAGTTGCCGTGCCGTGGAAAAACACCTCACGAGCTCCTACCGAAAGCTCGGGGTGTCAGGACGGCGCGAACTGGTGACGGCCCTGCCCGGCTGACCGGGTTCCTTCACCTGCATTCCACTCTGCCGAACCGATACTTCATGTGTCACGTGTGGCGCGCGACACGTGCAGGTGTCAGGGATAACCCTGAACGAAAGCAGGGAATCTGAAACATTGGCTCAGGTCTTCCGTCCCGGCCGACGTGATTCAGGCCACCACAGAATCAATGCTGCGGACCGAACCTTGAGGAGTGCGGACCACAGGGTTAGCCGGGCGCGGAGGACTCGCGTTGACGCGCAGACATGCGACTTACTAGTGTACTTTGCAAGCAAATCGATAATCGTTCGAACGTTCTGCGGGGCGGGTTCGTGTGAGAATTTCTGCTGTTGCCGGTCGTTAAGGAAATGGAAACGGTGACGGGGGTTATCCGAAAGGGTGGCGGTCTCGTGGTATTAGCTCAACTGGCAGATTCGGCTCGCGGTACGGCAGGCGCAGCGGCCCCAGAGCAGGCCGCACCGGGCGATGGACGGTTCGGTCGCGCGGGCATGTGCATGGCGTCACTCGACCGAGACCTCACCGTCCAGCACGTCAACCAGGAGTTCTTCGGCCGCTTCGGCGACTCCTCCGGGGACGTCTGCGGGCGCAACTTCCGCGACCTGCTGCACCCGAGTGTGCAGCAGCCGCTGATGAGACAGTTCGCGCGCCTAGTGGAGGGCAAACGGCAGCGCTTCGCCTCGCATGTCGTTGCCGTCGGGTCCAAGGACTCGGCGTTCGTCGGCACGCTGGCCGCCTCCGCTGTCACCGGTGAGACGACGCACGTCGCCGGGGTCCTGGTGCTGATGGACTCGCTGGAGGGCGCGGATTCGGCCGGTACCGAGGTCGTGACCAGCCAGAAGAGGATCCTGACCGAAATCGACGCCCGGATACTCGAAGGCATCGCCGCGGGCGTGTCGACCATCCCCCTGGCCTCGCGGCTCTATCTCAGTCGCCAGGGCGTCGAATACCACGTGACCGGGCTGCTGCGGAAACTCCGGGTGCCCAACCGCGCGGCCCTCGTCTCCCGCGCCTACTCCATGGGTGTCCTGAATGTCGGCACCTGGCCGCCCAAGGTTGTCGACGACTTCATCAAGTAGGACGGTCTCCTGCGCGGCCAGCGTGAACGCGCAGGTGAACTCGCAGGTGAACGCGTAGCGGAGACTCGGCGGCCGGTAGCCCCGGCGCCATGAGAGGGTCCGCTCGATACCCGCCCCTGCGTCCGCCCCGAGCCGGCGCAGGACCGATTGTGCGGCCCGCCCCACCTCCGGCCCCGTGACCAGTTCGCGAACCGGCGGTGGGGCGTTGCTGTGCAATCCCCCCGACGACCCGCCTCGGACGACCCTTCACCCCTTCCCGCGAGCAGTTCGAGGCCCCTCTCCAACAGATTTCATTACGCCATCCATTCAAATGAAGCGCGCGCGTAATTGCTCTGCGGAATCTCCGGCGATCACGCATCCCCCAGCGCGGTCTTGCGCGGCCTTACAGCCCCGTGCCAACGCGACCCCTGACCGTTTTTGTGGTCTGGCTGCAACCCGAGACATTACGTATGCCTTACGTACGCGCCGTTGGTCTTGCGCCGACGTCGACTCGCCGTCCCACTCGGCGTTGCACAATGGGCATTTTCGCACCGGGCTCATGTGGCATCTATTCCTTGCCATGTGCCACAGAGTTCGGTCGGGAAAGTAAATTCCATGTAGCCCCTCAGCGACGAATCCGATGGATCCCGATGGGTAATCGGACGGGGAAACGGGCAGCCGGCGTGTGGTTTTCGCCCTCAACGGTGTGGCCTTTGCGCCCGTTTCCCTGCGGCGGCCTCGTCATCATGCTCGTCCCGTAGGCTGGGCCGATCGTGCGCACCCCACTCGTGCAGTCCGTTGCCCCCCCGCCTGCTCGCCCGTCGACCTCGGCGCCGCCGGCTGTCGGACGACCGGTTGCGCGCCACCAAGGGCGGGGCCACTACACCGAAGATGGCAGATGGTGCCGTACGGCGCTCGCGCCCGCACCGTTGTCCGGTCCGCTGTCCGCTCCCTTTGTCGCTCCGCTGAGAGGAACGTTCGATGAAGTACCGCAAGTTGGGGGCCGACGGCCCCGCGGTGTCCGCGATCGGCCTGGGCTGCATGGGCATGTCGGTCGCGTACGGCGTACCGGACGAGGAGGAGTCCCAGCACACCCTGGATCGCGCCCTTGAGATGGGCATCTCCCTTCTGGACACCGCGGACGCCTACGGACGGGGCAGCAACGAGGAGTTGGTCGGCCGCTGGCTGAGTCGGCACGCAAAGGAACGGGACCGGATAGTGGTGGCGACGAAGTTCGGACTCCGTCATGACGCGGCCACGGGCCGGGTCGGCGACGTCGACACTTCCGCCGCGTACGTTCCGGTGGCCTGCCGGGCCTCGCTGGTCCGTCTGGGCATTGAGCACATCGACCTCTACTACGTACATCGCCGCAACCCCGTCACACCCATCGAGGAGACGGTCGGTGCCATGTCCGAGCTGGTGGAGGCAGGGCTGGTACGCCATATCGGGCTGAGTGAGGTCAGCCCGGCGACGCTGCGCAAGGCCCATGCCGTCCACCCGGTCAGCGCGGTCCAGGTGGAGTACTCCCTCTTCACCCGCGGCGTGGTGGAGGGTGAACTGCTCGCCACCTGCCGGGAACTGGGCATCGCCGTCGTGGCCTATTCCCCGCTCGGGCGCGGCATGCTCACCGGGGCCGTCTCCTCCCGCGGCGACCTGGTCCCGCAGGACAACCGTCGGCGCTGGCCCCGGTTCGCCGACGAGAACATCCAGCGCAACCTGGCGCTCGTCCAGGCCGTACGGGACGTCGCCGAGCGGATCGGCTGCTCGCCCGCCCAGGCCGCGCTGGCCTGGCTGCTCGCCCAGGGCGAGGACATCGTGCCCATCCCCGGTACCAAGCGCCGCCGCTATCTGCAGGAGAACGCCGTTGCAGCGACACTGGTTCTGACCGAGGCCGATCGCGACCTGCTGCGCCAGGCCGTACCCGAGGAGGCGGTGGCGGGCGAGCGCTACCCGGAAGCGGCCCTGGAGAGGCTGGGCCACTGACCGCACTTCACGCCCACGAGCTCGTCCTGGCCGAACCTGGTCGAGCGGTGGTTCGCCGAAGTCACACCCGCGCGACCGTGTCCTGGCGGTCGACCTCGCCTACCGGGGCGAGCCGGTCTCCGGCGCTGCCCGAACAGACAGCTCCCGTTCAGCAACTACCCGGAAGCTGTGTGGCGGGCGGCCGGTGAGGCGCCGGACCGTGTCGGTGGTACGGTCCTCGGCTCCCTCGGCGATGGCGCTGTCCATGTCGGCCAGCATCGTGGCGAACTCCCTCGGTATCACCGCGGCCAGACGGTCGCGCATGTCGTCATGGGACAGGCGGTGGTGGACCACCGAGCGGCCGGTGACCTGGGTGACCGTCGCGGCGATGTCGTCGTAGCTGAGTGCCTCCGGCCCCGTCAGGACCAGGTCGGTGTCGGGTGCGCGGTCGTCGGTCAGGGCGTGCACGGCGACGGCGGCGATGTCGTCGGCGTCCACGAAGCCGACGCGGCCGGTTCCGGCAGCGGTCAGGATGACGCCGTCATTGCGGATGCTGTCGGCGTGGGCATGCGCCCCGGTGAAGTTCTGCATGAACCAGGAGGGCCGCAGGACCGCCCACTGCTCGAACAGACCGGGCAGGGTCTGGTGCACCGCTCCCACCGCCGGGCCGCCCTCGGGGATGGCCGAGGAGCTGAGGAGTACGGCACGGCGTACGCCGACGGCGCGGGCCTGTCGGAGGAAGGGCAGCATGACCGCGGCCGGGTTCGGGTCGCCGACGGGCGGGACGAGGTAGACGCGGTCGGCTTCGCCAAGGGCGTCGCCGAAGGTGGCGGGGTCGTACCAGTCGAAGCGGACCGGTTCCGCGCCGGCGAGCGGGGTGGCCCGGCGGCTGGCGGCCTTGACGCGCTGACCGGCGGCGATCAGCTGTGCGGTGGTGCGGCTGCCGGTGGTGCCGGTGGCGCCGATGACCAGGACGGTGCCGGTGGCGGTCATCGGGCGCTGCTCCCCGTGAAGTTCGTCCCGGGTTCTTGGACGGCGAGGGGGCTCCAGTAGTCGCGGTAGGAGGTGAAGCGTCCGTCCTGAGCGGTCACGACGGCGATGTAGGTCATGTCGAAGGGGGCGCCGGTCTCGACCATGCGGCCCACGCCGCGCATCTCGACCACGATGGTCCCGGGGTCGGTGGTCTGGTGGATCCGCAGGTCGGGAAAGTCGTGCAGGTCGATGTGGTCGGGGTAGTCGCGCATATAGGCGGCGATGGCCGCCCTGCCCTCCAGGCGCTGGGGCCACCCCGCGGGAGCGAAGGGGAACTCCATGGTGCCGTGCTCGGCCCAAAGGCCGACCCAGGCGGGGATGTTCTTGTCCAGCAGCAGACGCAGGCTGTGGCGGTACAGGTCCGCCGGTGAGGTGTTCGTGGGCATGAGCTTCTCCATCCCGTACGATACGGACCCGAGGTCCGCTTTTTCGAACGATACGGACCACGGGTCCGCATTGCAACTGGAGGTACCGCATGCCCGAGCGCAAACCACGCAAGGACGCGGCCCGCAACCGGGCTGCCGCCCTCGCCGCCGCCGACACGCTCTTCACCCGCTGCGAGCGCCCCGAGGAGGTCACCATGGCCGACATCGCGGCGGCGGCCGGCGTCGGCAAAGGCACGCTCTTCCGTGCTTTCGGCGATCGCACCGGGCTGATCCGCGCGTTGTACGGGGCGCGGCTCCAGCCGATCGAGGACGCCGTGGAAGAGGGCCCGCCGCCGCTGGGGCCCGCAAGCCCGCCGTTGCAGCGCGTACCGGCCCTGCTCGACGCCGTCCTGTGCTTCAAGCTCGACAACCGCCACCTCGCACTGGCCTTGGAGGAAACCGGCACGGACAGCCCCTACCGGACGGAACACTACGAGCGCTGGCACGCCCTGCTCCGCGACCTGCTGGAGCGCATCCCGGGCGTCGCCGACAGCGACTTCGCCGCCCACGCACTGCTCGCCGCGACCCGAGCCGACCTCGTCGCACACCTGGCCGGCGAGAAGCGGATGCCACGTGAGGAACTACGGGACCGACTGGCGAAGTTCACCGCCGGAGTCCTCGGGGCATCGGGTGAAGCGGGTCTGCGCGCCGGTCCCTGAGGCGTGCACTCAAGGACTCGGGCGGTGAGAGTGCAGGGGCGAAGGCCTCACGCGCCGGACGGCCGATTCCGGAGGCGCGAACGAAACCCCCTTGCCCAATGGTCAAGAAACGTTGACCATTGGGGGCGTGCCTACCGATGATCTTCCCGAGACCTTCCACGTCACCACGGACGAGCAGCTACGCGCCGTTTCCAATCTCACGCGTCACCGGATCATGGCCGTGCTCCGCTTCGAGCCCGCGACGATTTCGCAGATCGCCGAGCGAGTGGGCCTTGCGAAGGGGAGTTCCAGCTACCACGTACGGCTGCTCGAACGGGCCGGCCTGGTGAAGGTGGTCCGAACGCGGAAGGTCCGGGGGGTCACCGAGCGGTACTACGCAATGGCCGCGCGGGCGATCGTGCTGCCGGATCCGGGCGAGGGCGGGCCGGATGTGCTGATGCGGCATGCGGTGGCGGACCTGGAGGCAGCGCCGGTGGATGGCGAGCGGCACGTACGGATGGCGCATCTACGGCTCACCGAGGAGCAGTTCGCGGAGCTGGGGGCGCGGCTGCAGGCACTGGCGGACGAGTACCGGGAGCTGTCCGATCCGTCGCTGCCGGACGCGTCACTCGTCTTCGCACTGTTCCACCCGGCATCGCGCGAGCAGGCCGAAGGGGACGTCGCATCGCGCGAGCAGGCCGAAGGGGACGTCAAGTGACCACGAGCGTACGGAAGTTGCCGACCGCGTTCGGACGGTTGTGGACTGCGCAGACGGTGTCCTCGCTCGGTGACGGGGTGTCGCATGCCGCGCTGCCGCTGCTCGCGTTGACGTTGACGCGGGATCCGATGGCGCTCGCCGTCGTCACGGCCGCCGGAACGCTGCCGTGGCTGCTCTTCGGGGTGCTCGGCGGTGCGCTGGTGGACCGCTGGGACCGTCGGCGCACGATGTGGGTCATGGACGCGGCGCGCGCGGTGCTGCTCGCGATGCCGGCAGCGGCTGCCGCGCTCGACGTGCTGAGCATTCCCCTGCTCGCGGCCGTGGCCTTCCTGCTCGGCCTCGGGGGACTCTTCTTCGACACGGCCGCCACGGCCTATCTGCCGGATCTGATCGGCCGCGATCCTGCGCTCCTGGAGCGCGCCAACTCCCGCCTGCGCGGCACCCAGACCGCCGCGTCCGGCTTCGCGGGGCCGCCTGCGGGCAGTGCCTTACTCGCGCTCGGGCGGGCGGTTCCGCTGCTCGCCGACGCGGTGTCGTTCGCGCTCTCCGCACTGCTCGTACGGTCGCTGCCCGCCGCACCCCGGCCTGTACCGCAGGCCCGTGAGTCGCTGCTGCGGCAGGCGCGGGCCGGCGCCTCCTACGTATTCCGGGATCAGTTGCTGCTCGGGCTCGCGCTGCGGCCGGCGGTCGGGAACATCGCCTTCCTCGCCGTGGAGACCGTACTCGCCCTCTTCGCGCACGATCGTCTCGGCATCGACACCTTCGGCTTCGGACTGCTCCTCACGGCGGAGGCCACCGGTGGTCTGCTCGGCGCGGGCATCGCCTCCTTCCTCGGCCGACGACTCGGCACCGGCACCGCGCTGACCTGCACGGCCGCAGTCGAGGGACTCGCCATCCTGGGCCTTGCCGTCGCCCCGAACCCGTACGTCGCCGGGCTGGCGCTCGCCGTCTGCGGAGCGGGCATGGGCGCCACGATGGTGCTCGGCCCCTCCCTCCGACAGGCGATCGTCCCTGCCCACCTGATGGGCCGGGTCGCCTCCACCTCCCGCATGCTCGCCATGTGCGCCGCCCCGTTCGGCGCCTTCCTCGGCGGCTGGCTGGCCACCACCTACGACGTACGCACCCCGCTCTACGCCGCCGCCGGCCTCCTCCTCACCATGACCGCCGTCACGTCGACCATGACCGGCAACCGCCGGGTCGAGGCGGCGCTGCGTGCCGCCGCCCCGGCCGAAGATCCAGATCATCCGGAATCCTGGGATCCCGTTCAGGAGGGTGCCAAGTAGGGCTCCGCGAGGTCGTTGAGCCAGTGCTGAGCCCAACTCGGCGTTCCTGCCTCGGCCCCGGAGCCCAGCGGGCCGGCGCCGCCGTCCCTCCTCGTCGTCCTCGACAGCCTCCGGGTCCCGGAAGCGGCGCAGCGGCGTGAGAACCGGCACCGCCGAGAACCGCTCCGCGCCAAGCGGGAAAGGCAACCAAAGGCATACCCCGGGAGTCACACGTTGTCGTTGGAACCACTTACTCCCCACGGAGGAATGCAATGCCCTCTCGTCTCTTCGGCCGCCGCACGTTAGGCGCCGCGTCGGCGCTGTCGCTGGCTCTCGGTGCGGGGCTGTCCGCTCCGGTGCTGCTGGCCGGTACGGCCGGTGCCGCGACGTCGTCGGCCACCGCCGCGCTCAGCGGCGGGACGGTCGTCTATGCGGCCGGCCTCGGCCAGACCAACAAGGTGTCGGTCACCGCGTCGAAGGCCGGCGCGGATATCGCGTACCTCATCGACGACGTCGTCACGATCAGTGCGGGCAATGGCTGCACCTACCCCAGCAGTACGGACCGCACGAAGGTCTCCTGCAAGGTCGCCACGATGGACAGCCAGGACCCGTACGCCACCCTTGAGATGTCCCTCGGCGACGGCAACGATGTCGTCGCCTACCACAACAAGACCGACCAGACGTACTACTTCGCCTCGATCGACCTGGGGGCCGGCAGGGACACCTTGACCGAATCCGGCCGCGTCGAGGGCAACGATGTCAGCGGCGGGGCGGGTGACGACACCCTGAGCGTGGGTGCGGTCACGGTAGTGCGCGGCGGGGAGGGTACCGACACGATCCACGCCGCCGACGGCACCATCGCACAGGGCGGCGACGGCAACGACACCCTTTACTCCACCGGCGACGACAGCGCCGTCGACGGCGGTGCCGGCAACGACGTGATCCACGGCGGCGAGGCCAGGCAGAGCCTGTCCGGCGGCGACGGCAACGACACGCTCTACGGCGGCCCCGGGAAGGACTTCCTCTACGGTGGCAGGGGCCACGACGTCCTTTACGGCAACGGCGGCGAGGACACGATCTACGGGAACAGCGGCAACGACAAGTTGTACGGCGGTCCCGGCGCCGACACCCTCTCCGGCGGCCCCGGCACGGACGTGGTCCATCAGGACTGACCCCCACACCGCTGGCCCGAGGGCGAAGCGCCTGTCGGCGCCGGAGTACTGCAGGAAGAATGCGGTCAGAAGGATCCCAGGTCGGCGGAGACCCAGTGTTCCGGCCGCATGTAGAGGGCGACGTGTTCACCGAGCTGGGTGCGGTCGTATTCCACGAAGTCGGCGACCTTGTCCTGAGGGAGGTACCGCGCGGCCATTTCCCAGGATCGCTCGCGGCTGTCTGCTTCCGTCCTGGTTACCGGTCCCTCCACCGACACATAGCGCACGGTCGGCTCGGTCCGCTGCACCATCAGGCTGAAACGCCCTGCCGACCGAATCGCTTGCGCCTTACGGGAATCAGGCCCGGTACGCACCCACAGTTCGCCACCCGGCGTGTAGTGATACCAGATGGGAACTGTCAGCGGTGCGCGGTCCGGCCGTTCGACCACCGACAGCGCTCCGATATGAGGCTCCGCCAGAAACTGCTCTCGTTCTCGCATCGACAGCGTCATACGGCCGACCATAGCCCCACGGGACAGCCGCCCACCCGCGCGTACGAGCCCTCTGACTTCAAGAACGCCAGGGTGGCGGGATCGAGGATCTCCGAGAATCCGGATACGGCACGATCGAGCACCGCCTTGCCCACACGGCCAGCAACCTCGCCGTGTGGTCATCTGCTCACCGTGCGTAAATCTCCACAAGTAACTTGGCAAAGTTACTTGTCGAGTCTTACGCTGGGGTCATGACTTCGAACCCCCGGCCGCAGCAGTCCGCTGCGGCAGCACAGCGCCTCAACGACGCGCTGAAACGGCTGCGCGCCCGGCTGCGCACGGAATCGGGGCAGCATGCGATCGGCCTGACCACCACGCAGCTCAGCGTGTTGAGCAGCGTCGTGCGGCAGGGTCCCATCACCGCGGCGCGGCTCGCCGCCGTCGAGCACGTCAGTGCGCAGGCCGTCGCGCAGAACGTCGCGGTCCTCAAGGCCGCCGGGCTCGTCCACAGCGAGCCCGACCCGCAGGACGGCCGCAGGAAGCTGATCAGCGCCGATCCCTCCGCGACCGAGATGATCGGCACGCTCCTGGCCGGTCGCGACACCTTCCTGGCGCGCGCCATCGACCAACTCGTCACGAACGCGGACGAGTTCAAGGACGTGGAGAAGGCCATCGAGCTGCTGGAGCGACTGGCCGCGGCCGATCTGAGCGACGGCGCGATATGAAGACCGGCACAAGCCGGGCCGACGCCCCGACACGCGACCTCGCGCACAAGCCCTTCGCGTGGACGTTCACCACCCCGCTCTATGTGGGCTCCAGCCTCAACCCCGTCAACAGCTCCATCATCGCGACGGCCCTGGTGCCGATCGCCGCCGATCTGCACGTCTCGGTGGGCAGTACCGCCGTCCTCGTCTCCTCGCTCTACCTGGCCAGCGCCGTCGCGCAGCCCACGGCGGGCAAGCTGGCGGAGGTGCTCGGTGCGCGCCGGATCTTCCTGTCCGGCATCGTGCTCGTCCTGCTCGGCGGCCTCGTCGGCGGCCTCGGCCAGAACCTGGCGATGCTGACCGTTGCCCGGGTCCTGATCGGCATCGGCACCTCGGCCGCCTTCCCCTGCGCGATGGTGCTGATCCGGCGCCGGGCCGGGGAGGCCGGTCTCGACGCCCCGCCGGGCGGGGTGCTCGGCGGCATCGCGGTCGCGGGCATGGCCACCGCCGCCGTCGGCCCGCCCATCGGCGGACTGCTGGTCGGCGCCGCGGGCTGGCGCTGGGCCTTCCTGATCAACCTTCCGGTCACCGCGATCGCGATGGTGATGGCCGTGCGCTGGCTGCCCAAGGACGCCGTGCTCGACCGCGCGCACCAGGGCTTCCGCGTGGTCGCCGACCGGATCGACCTGCCCGGCATTCTCGGCTTCGCCGCGTCGATGAGCGCGCTCGTCATCTTCCTGATGGGCCTTCCGGAGGTGGAGTGGGCCGCGCTCGCCGTCTTCGTCCTGGCCGCCGTGCCCACCGTCGTATGGGAGCTGCGCAAGACCGCGCCGTTCTTCGACTTCCGCGGCCTCGCGGCCAACGGCGCCCTCGCCCGCACCTATCTGCGCCAGGCGCTCTCCCTGCTCGGCGTCTACTCCGTGATGTACGGGATGACCCAGTGGATGGAGGCCGCGTACGGCCTTTCCACCCTCCAGGCGGGGTTGATGCTGCTGCCGATGGGAGCGGTGTCCGCGCTGATCTCGCGCCCGCTCGCCAGCCGCAATCTGGTCCGAGGACCGCTGATCGCCTCGGCGGTGACCATGCTGCTCGGCTCGGTCGGCATCATGCTGCTCACCTCCAACAGCCCTGCCCTCGCACTCGTGTTGGTGTCCCTGGTCTTCGGCATCACGTCCGCCACCACCATGGTCGGGAACCAGACGGCCCTCTATCTCGCGGCGCCGCCCGAGCAGATCGGCACCGCCTCCGGGCTCTTCCGGACCTTCGCCTACCTCGGCAGCATCACCTCCGCCGTGATCGGCAGTCAGGTCTTCCGCGACGGGGCGAGCGACCACGGTCTGCACACGCTCGGCATCGTGCTGGTCGGGGCGGGCCTCGCGGCCCTGCTGCTGACCGTCCTCGACCGCCGCCTGATGGGCCGCGGGCCGAAGAACGCCCCCAGCACCTCCAACACCCCGCACACAAAGGAGAGTTCCGCGTGACCACCCCCACCCTGCCCCCGATCGACCCCGAGCGCACCGCCCTGCTGGCGATGGACTTCCAGGACGGGATCGTCCCCCTCGCCCCCGACGCCGACGCGCTCGTCGAGCGGGTCAAGGGCGCCATCGCCGACGTCCGCTCCGCCGGCGGCACCATCGGCTACGTCCGTGTCGCCTTCACCGAGGACGACTGGGCGGCGATCCCGGAGACCAACAAGACCTTCAGCGCGGTCGCCGCGGCGAAGCGGATGCACCACGAGGACATCGCCACCCGGATCGACGAGCGGATCGCCCCCGAGGACGGCGACATCGTCGTACGCAAGGTCCGCATCGGCTCGGGCTCCACCACCGATCTCCACCAGCAGTTGCGCGACCGGGGTATCGACACGCTGATCCTCGCCGGGATCAGCACCAGCGGCGTCGTCCTGTCCACCCTCAACGACGCCGCCGACCGCGACTACCGTGTCTACGTCCTGTCCGACGGCGTCGCCGACCCCGACCCCGAGGTCCACCGGGTGCTGGTGGACAAGGTGTTCCCGTCCCGTGCCCATGTCATCGACACCATCGGGCTACGTGCGCTGCTGGCGTCCGCCTGACATGCAGCCGCTCGGCGCTCCGGCTCGGGGATCTCCCGCGGCGGGGCTCATCGCGCAACGTCTGAGCCAGGCGGCGGACATCCTCGCTGAGCCGGTCCACCCCGGACTGACCCGCGCCACCCTGCATGCGACGGTCGCCGGGACGCCTGTGTACCCGCGCATCGGCTTCAAGCCGAACTCACCGATCCGCTTCTACGGGCTGAGGAGCTGATCCAGGTCGGGGTGCTCGTGTTCGCAGGCGTCGTCGATTCCGTACGTGTCCCACGCGGGGAACGGGTCGTCGCGGAGTCGTTCCCCGTCCGCCAAGAGGCAGTCGGTCAGGGCCGCTTGTAGTGCCTCGACGCGCAGACCGGTGCCGATGAAGACCAGTTCCTGGCCCTGGCTGTCGTCGGCATCGCGGGCCCCGGACGGCTCGAAGCGTGCGACTGCTCCGGCCTGCGACCACAAGCCCGTGACGTTCGGGCGGCTGGCCAGCCAGAAGAAGCCCTTGGAGCGCAGGATGCGACCGTAGGCGCCGCTGTCCAGGCCCTCGGTGACGAAGGTCCACAGTCGGCCCGGGTGGAATGGCGTATCGGCGCGGAAGACCGTGCTGGAGATGCCGTATTCCTCGGTTTCCGGGAGGTGGTCGCCGTTGAGTTCCTGCACCCAGCCAGGGGCCTGCTGGGCCCGCTCCAGGTCGAAGAGTCCGGTGCCGAGGATGTCGCCGGGGTTCACCCGGCCGTGCCGGGCGGGCACGATGCGGGCGGCCGGGTTGAGGCGGGCGAGCGTGGCACGGAGGCGGTCGGCGCTGTCCGCGTCGACGAGGTCGGTCTTGTTGAGGACGATGACGTCGGCGAACTCGATCTGGTCCATCAGCAGGTCGCTGACGGTGCGTTCGTCCTCCTCGTACTGGTCCAGCCCCCGTTCGGCCAGTCCGTCGCCGCCGGCCAGCTCCGGCAGGAAGTTGGCGGCGTCGACGACGGTGACCATCGTGTCGAGCCTGGCGAGGTCGCCCAGGGTCGCTCCGTCGTCGCGCGGGAAGGCGAAGGTGGCCGCGACGGGCATCGGTTCCGATATGCCGCTGGATTCGATGAGGAGGTAGTCGAAGCGGCCCTCGCGGGCCAGCCGGTCGACCTCTTCGAGCAGGTCGTCGCGCAGGGTGCAGCAGATGCAGCCGTTCGTCATCTCGACCAGGCGTTCCTCGGTACGCGAGAGGGCGGCCTGGCCCCCGCGCACCAGCGTCGCGTCGATGTTGACCTCGCTCATGTCATTGACGATGACCGCGACGCGCAGGCCGTCCCGGTTGCCCAGGACGTGGTTGAGCAGGGTGGTCTTGCCCGCTCCGAGAAAACCGGACAGGACGGTGACGGGCAGTCGGTGGTGGATCATTCCGTCGGCTCAGCTCTCGGGGCGCAGCAGGCCGCGTGCGTACGCCTTGGCCAGTCGCTGCGGGACGAGGTAGGGGGTGCCGTCGACGGTGACGGGTACGAGCTGGGGGGTGCTGGCCTTCCACTGGGCGCGGCGGTGGCGGGTGTTGCTGCGGGACATCTTCCGCTTGGGTACGGCCATGGGGACCTCCTGAAGGGGTGTGCGGCGGACGGACGCCACTCTATATGGAAATGGATTCCATTTCCAAAAGGGCGAAGCTCAGGCGTGCCGCAGAGTCTGCCCACGAGGCCGCGCATTCCGGGGCCGACGAGTGTCACCGTACGATGACATCACTTGGTGACATCGTCGACAGGAGGACCCCGCCGTGGAAGCCGCAGATACGACCCCCTCGCTGAGGGAACGGGCGCTGGTGCCGGTGCTGCTCTCGGTGGGGATGCTGGTGGCGATCATCAGCAGCCTGGGCGCGCCGCTGATCCCGACGATCGCGCGGGTGGACCATGTGTCCCTGGGCGTGGCCCAGTGGTCGTTGACGGTGACGATGCTGGTGGGCGCGGTGGCCACCCCGCTGATGGGGCGGCTGGGGGACGGGCCGCACCGCCGGAAGGTGATCCTCGGGGGCCTGGCGGTGGCGCTCGTGGGCAGTCTGCTGGCGGCGCTGCCGACGGGCTTCGCCGGGCTGGTCGTCGGGCGGGGACTGCAGGGCATCGGCATCGGCCTCACCCCGCTGGCCATGGCCGCCGCCCGGGACGCGCTGCCGCCCGAGCGGGCGCGGCATGCGGTCGCCACCCTCTCCCTGACCGCGGCCGCCGGAGTGGGGCTGGGCTATCCGCTCACCGGGGTCCTAGCCGCATACCTGGGGCTGCACTCCGGATTCTGGTTCGCGGCGCTCGCCACGGCGCTGGCCCTGGCGGCCCTCTGCGTGGTCCTGCCGCCGTCGCCGCAGCGGCCCAAGCACCCCTTGGACGTTTTGGGCGCGCTGTTGCTGGCCGCGGGGATGGCCGGACTGCTCTACGCGACCACTGTCGGCGGGCAGTGGGGCTGGGGTTCGGCACGGCTGCTCGGGCTGATCGCGGTGTCCGTGCTGCTCCTGACCTGGTGGGTGGTGCACGAACTGCGTACCGCCCACCCCCTGGTCGACGTGCGGCTGGTCCGCGACCGGGCGGTGCTCGCCGCGGATCTCACCGCGCTGATATCCGGAGTGGCGATGTACGTCATGTTGTCGCTGGTGACCCAGTACGTGCAGACGCCGACGTCGGCCGGCTACGGCTTCGGCGCCTCGGTCGTGGTCGCCGGTCTGGTGCTGGTGCCCTTCTCGGCGGCCAGCATGGTCTCCGGCCGTCTGGTGCGGATGGTCTCCCGCAGGGTCCCGCCCGCCCGTCTGCTGCCCCTGGGCTGCCTGGTGTCCCTGGGGGGAACCGCGCTCTTCGTCTGCGCTCGGGGCGGTCTGTGGGAGGTGTTCGTCACCATGGGCCTCATCGGTCTGGGCGCCGGCGTCACCATGTCCGTGATGCCCGCGATGATCGTGGGCGCGGTCCCGGCGCACGAGACCGGCAGCGCGATGAGCTTCAACCAGGTGGTGAAGTACATCGGGTACTCCACCGGCAGCGCCTTCGGCGCGGCCGTCCTCGCGGCTCATACCGGTGCCCAGGGGCTGCCCACCGAGGGCGGCTACGGGGTGGCCGCGCTCTCCGCCTGCGCGGTCTGGGTGGTCACCGCCCTGGCCGGATATCTGCTGGCCCGCGCGCCGCGTCCGGCCGCCGCGTCCCGCCAGGTGTCGCGATCCCCCGAGACGGCACCGGCCGCCGGAACGCATAGGGTGGCCGTGACGGAGCGTGAGATCGACACGCGGGCGGACACGGAGGGACACCGTTGAGCGGGAGACAGGAAGCGCGCCGCAGGGATTCCGCGCAGAGCCGCGAATCGCTGCTGCGCGCGGCGGGCGAACTCTTCGCCGAGCACGGGTTCGACCGCACCACCACCCGGGACATCGGCCGCCGAGCGGGTGTGGACCCGGCCCTCATCGCCCGCTATTTCGGGGGCAAGACGCAGCTGTATCTGGCCACCGTCGAGGCCGAGCGGGGCGACACGGTCCTCGGAGACCTGCTCGATCCGGACCGGCTGCTGGACGTCCTGGAGCGGGCCGACCGCAAGGGGCTCGTCCCGATCCTCCAGGTCGGCGTCCAGCGGCTGAGTGAGCCGGAAGCCGAGGAGGCCGCGCGCGCCGCACTGCACGACCGACTGGTGGAGCCGCTGTACCGGCGCTTCGCGGCCGACGGGAAGGGACGGCCCAGGCTGCGCGCCGAGATGGTGGTGGCGGCGGTCCTGGGCATCGTGCTGGGGCGCCGGTCCGGTTCGTTCGGCGAACTCGGCAAGGTGGAAGCGGCCGACCTGGCCGGCCTGCTCCGGGAAGTTCTCACCGGCGAGGCGTGCTGACGCCCCGTCGACCGCCGCGCTCCGCCCGCCCGGGAAGGCGGGCCGGGCATGCCGAAAGGCTCCCCGTTCCGTCGGAGCGGTAACGGAGAGCCCTCAGGCTTGCGCCGGTGGCTCAGGAGTTGAGTTCCTCCAGGGTCCGGCCCTTCGTCTCGACGGCGAACAGCGCGATGACCGCGCCCACCGCCGCCACGCACGCGAGCTGGGTGAAGACCAGCGTCAGGCTGCCGCCCGCGCCCAGGATGCCGCCGACGACGATCGGGCCGAGGATGACGCCCGCCCGGTTCCACAGGCCGCCGAAGGCCGCGCCCTTGGCGCGGTTGCGCGTCGGGTACAGCTCGGGGGAGTAGAGGTAGAGCCCGGCATTGATCGCGTAGACGAAGAAGGTCGTGCAGGACGCGAACACCGCGACCTGGCCGCCGGAGACGGCCCCGGCCAGTGCGAGGGTCCCCACCGCCAGCGCCGTACCGCCGAACGCGACCACCAGGGCGGGCCGTCGGCCGACCCGGTCGATCACGAGCGCGACCACCAGCGTGCCGAGCAGGCCGGTGACATTGCTGAGCAGCGTGTAGACCAGCGCGGTGGTCAGGTCCAGGCCGAAGTTCTTGGTGTAGAGGGACGGCAGCCAGGTGGAGATGCCGTGGTTGACGTAGTACGCGACGAACCAGAGGCCGGAGACGACCGCGGTGCGGCGCAGATAGCGCCCGCCGAAGAGCTCCCGCAGGCGTCCCCGAGAGGTGTCCGTGCCCGCCGTGGCGGTGGCGGCCGGTTCCGGCAGAGGGGCGGCGGTGGAGCGCGCCACCTCGGCCTCGATCCGTGCGAGGACGCGCTCGGCCTCCTCCGTCCGCCCGCGCGCCAGCAGCCAGCGCGGCGACTCGGCGACGTGCCGGGGGAGGGCGGCGGCGAGCAGTACGGGCAGCCCGCCGATCACGAACATCGCCCGCCAGCCGAGATGGGGCACCACCCACACGGCGAGCAGGGTCGCGGCGGCCAGACCGGCCGGGAAGATCATCTCGTAGAGCAGCACAAAGCGGCCGCGGCGGTCCGAGCGTGCGATCTCGTTGATGTAGGTGGCGGCGACGGGGACGACGCCGCCGATGCCCAGGCCCTGGACGAACCGGAAGAGCGCGAACATCTCGATGCCGTTCGTGAGGGCGACGGCAAGGCCGGCGAGCGCGGTGACGGCGACCCCGAGGGCCACCGTCCGCACCCGGCCGATCCGGTCGCCCAGCGATCCGGCGCCCAGGGCACCCAGGAGCATGCCGATCGAGGCGGCGGTCAGGGCGAAGGTGGCCTGCCCCGTCGTGAGGTGCCAGTCCCGCACGAGGACGGGGAGTGCGGAGGCGGCCAGCAGTTGATCGAACGCCTCGAAGAAGGTGACGGCGCCGATCAGGCAGCGGACCTTGACGTGCCAGCGGGAGTGCGGCAGTCGTTCGAGCCTTGCGGCGATTGATCCTGCGGATCCCGCGGCGGGCCGTCCGGCCACAGTCGTCATGGAGGTTCCTTCCGCGAACAGGGGGTTGCGGCGACAGTAGGAACAGTTGCCTAAGCGGTCAATAGTTAATGGCAAAAGTATTTTCTCGCGCAGGAGGTCTTGCCGACGAGATATTTAAGCCCTTAGATTTCTAGTGCTCGGAGCCGACCGCACTCGCTCGGAGCCCCACCCATCCGCCGACCGGTCCCGGAGGTCCGCCGTGCCTCGTTTCTCCACCGACATCCTGATCGGAGGCCAGTGGCGCCCCGGCGCGGGCGCCCCGCTCGAGACCGTGGACCCGGCCACCGGCCAGATCCTCGCCACCCTCCGGGCGGCCTCGGTGGAAGAGGTGGACGAAGCGGCCCGGGCCGGTGCGCGCGCCGCCGCCGACCCGGCCTGGCGCGACCTGCCGCCCCATCGGCGCGCCCGGCTGCTGCACCGCATCGCCGAACTGATCGAGGACGCCGCGGACGAACTCTCCGCGGTCCAGACCGCCGACACCGGCAAGACCCTCGCCGAGACGAAGGCCCTCGCCCTGAGCGCCGGCGCGACCTTCCGCTACACCGCGGCCGCGCTGGAGACGGCCGAGGACGCGCTCACCCCGTCACGCGGCGCCTACGTCACGATGAGCGTGTACGAACCGATCGGCGTCGTCGCGGCCATCAATCCGTGGAACTCCCCGGTCGCCAGCGACGCACAGAAGATCGCTCCCGCGCTCGCCGCCGGAAACGCCGTCCTCCTCAAGCCCGCCGCCTGGACGCCGCTGGTCTCCCTCGTCCTCGGCCGCCTGATCACCCGCGCCCTGGACGAACTCGGGCTGCCGACCGGGCTGTTGTCGGTCCTGCCGGGCAGCGGCCGGGTCGTCGGCGACGCGATCGCCACCCACCCCCTGGTCGGCCGCATCGGCTTCACCGGCGGTACGGACACCGGCCGGGCCATCGCCGCGGTCGCCGCCGCCAAGCTGATCCCCGCCTCGCTCGAACTGGGTGGCAAGTCACCCACCGTCGTCCGGGCCGACGCGGACATCCCCCAAGCCCTGGCGGGCGTGATGTTCGGGATCTTCTCCTCCAGCGGCCAGTCCTGCATCGCCGGATCGCGGCTGTTCGTCGCACGCGACATCTACGACGCGTTCGTCGGCGAACTCGTCGACCGGGTACGGGCGTTGCGCGTCGGCCCCGGAACCGCGCCCGGCACTCAGGTCGGTCCGCTCGTCCACCACCGGCACCGGGACGCCGTCGCCGCATATGTGGACCTCGCCCGCGAGGAGGGCGGCCGGGTCCTGTGCGGCGGGGCCGTCCCCGAGGGCGACGCGTACAAGGCCGGTGCCTACTACCTGCCGACGGTCATCGACGGGCTCCCCAACTCCGCCCGGGTATGCCGGGAAGAGATCTTCGGCCCCGTGCTGATCGCCCTGCCCTACGACGACGAGGACGATCTGGTCCGCCAGGCCAACGACTCGGTGTACGGCCTGGCCTGCGGCATCTGGACCCGCGATCACCGGGCGGCCTGGCGGCTGGCGCGCCGCATCGATGCCGGCACGGTCTGGATCAACACCTACAAGCAGTTCAGCATCTCCACCCCCTTCAGCGGATGGAAGGACAGCGGCCTCGGGACCGAGAAGGGCCGCGACGCGATCCGTGCCTACCAGCGGCAGAAGTCCCTGTACTGGGGCACCTCCGACGCGCCCCTGCCGTGGGCCGGATAGGCCCCGCCCCGCATCCGCCCCCGCCCCCACCACAACCCTCGCCCCTGCCCCCTGCCTCCGGAGACGGTCATGCCCCAGCCCCCCCTCGCCCGCCTGCGTGCTCTGCGCTCGGTCGAGCTGCTCACGCCCACCTTCGGCGAAGCCGCCGACTTCTACGCCGAGGCGTGGGGGCTCGCGGTCGTCGAGTCCGAGCGCGACGCCGCATGGCTGCGCGGCACCGGCGAGGAACACCACGCGCTCCAGCTGACCCGCTCCGATCGCACCGGCCTCGGCCGGATCTCCTTCGCGGTCGCCACCCCCGCCGAGATCGACGAGGCGGCCCGCAGGCTCGAGGCCCGCGGCATCGTTGCGGTCGCCGGGCCCGGCCCGCTCGACCAGGTCGGCGGCGGATACGGCCTGCGCTTCCACGACCACGAAGGGCGGCTCATCGAACTCTCCGCGGAAACCTGGGCGGGCGCGCCACGCGGACGGGACGCGGCCGTCCCCGTCGGCGTCACGCACACCGTCCTCAACACCCCCGACATCGACGCTGCCGTCGCCTTCTACTGCGATGTGCTCGGACTGCGGGTCTCCGACTGGTCCGAGCACCAGATGGCGTTCCTGCGCTGCAACGCCGACCACCACTGCATCGCGTTCAACCAGGCCGCATGGGTGTCCCTCAACCACGTGGCGTACGAGATGAGTTCGGTCGACCACTTCATGCGCGGCCTGGGCCGGCTGCGGCACCACGGGATCGCGCCGAAGTGGGGACCGGGCCGGCACGGTCCCGGCAACAACACCTTCTCCTACTTCACCGACCCGACCGGCCTGGTCTGCGAATACACCTCCGAAGTGGCGCAGGTGGTGGAGGACCGCTGGATCGCCAAGGTGTGGCGCCGCACCCCCGAACTCTCCGACCTGTGGGGCACGGCGGGCCCGCCGTCGACGGAGATCCGCCGCCACATGGCCGGTTCGCCGGAGGGGATTCAGGTATGAGCACGCTCAAGGTGGGACTGGTCGGCTGGGGCGCCATCGGCCGCGTCGTCGGCACCGCCCTCGCCCAACAGGACGTCCCCGGCGCCGAGTTGACGTGTCTCGTCGACAACCGCCCGCTCGGCGAGGCGGCACCCGCGCCGCAGGTCACCTTCGAGGAGGCGATCGCGCGCTGCGATCTGATCGTGGAGGCCGCGGGCCAGGGAGTCGTCCGGGAATGGGGCGAGCGCGTCCTCACCGCCGGCACCGATCTGCTCGTGGCCTCGACCGGGGCGCTGACCGACGACGAGCTGTCCAAGCGGCTGCGCGCCGCGGGGCCCGGCCGGGTGTACTTCACCGGTGGCGCGGTCGGCGGGCTCGACCTGCTCCAGGCCGTCCGGGCGATGGGCCCGCTGGACGACGTACGACTGACGACGACGAAGCTACCGGCGACCCTCGAACAGCCCTGGATGGACGAGGAGTTGCTCGACCGGATGCGGTCCGCGACCGGGCCCGTCGAGGTCATGTCGGGCACCGCACGCGACATACCGGTGAAGTTCCCCAAGTCGACGAACGTCGCCGCCTCGGTCGCCCTGGCCGCCGGCGACCTCGACGCCGTCCGCGTGCGCGTCGTCGCCGACCCCGCCGCACACCACACCCGGCACGTCATCGAGGCGTCCGGGCCCCACGGGACGTACCGCTTCGACGTCGCGCATCTGCCCGACCCGGGCAACCCGGCGACCAGCCAGGTCGTGCCGTACGCCGTACTGCGCAGCCTCGCCGCCCTGGCCGGCCGGACGGGGCAGATCCTGTGACCGCCGCCGTGCACACCGAGGAGGCCGGCCACCAGGGACCGCTGCTGCTGTGTCTGCACGGCATCGGCTCCTCGTCGGCCGCGTTCGCCCCGCAACTCGCCGAACTGGGACGCCACGCACGCGTCGTCGCCTGGGACGCCCCCGGATACGCCAAGTCGGCCGACCCCGAAGCCCCGTTGACCCTCGACGACTACGCCGACACGGCGGCCGACCTGATCCGCTCGCGCGGCGGGCACGCGCACGTCCTGGGCGTGTCCTGGGGCGGCGTGATCGCGCTGCGACTCGCCGTCCGCCATCCGGAGCTCGTCGCGTCCCTCATCGTCGCCGACTCCAGCCCGGGCTCCGGTACCGACCCGGAGAAGGCGGCCGCCATGCGGGCGCGGGCCGCGGAGCTGGCCGAGGCCGGCTCTCGGACCTTCGCGGAACGGCGCGCGCCCCGCCTGGTGTCCGAGCGGGCCCCCGCCGACCTCGTCCGGCGCGTGACCGACACCATGGCGGACGCCATCCGCCTGCCGGGCTACGGATACGCCGCTGCGTCGATGGCCGCCGCCGACCTGCGCGACGAGCTGCCCCGGATCGCCGCCCCCACCCTCGTCCTCTGCGGCGACCAGGACCGCGTCACCGGCCCCGACGCCTCCCAGGCCCTCGCCGGTGCCGTCCACAAGACCGCCTACGTGATCGTCAAGGACGCCGGTCACCTGGCCAACCAGGAGCAACCCGAGCGCTTCAACGCCTGGGTGCTCTCGCACCTCCGCATCACCGCCCGTATCCCCGCATAGGAGCTGATCCGCATGCCTCTGACCACCACCGCCTACGACAACGGCGGCGACCTCGCCAAGTACACCGACTCCCTGATCGCCACGAAGGACTCCCGCGCCGCCGACTTCGACACCCTCTCCTTCCAGGAGAAGGCGGGCCCGCAGTACCGCCGCGGCCAGATCCGTTACGTCGGCTCCGGCGCCACCGGCAACCACGAGAGCGACAACCGGATCCTCCCGTCGGGCGGCTTCACCTTCTCCAACATGCTGCTGCCGCCCGGCGCCGAGGGCCCCGCGCACACCCACCACGACGTGGAGGAGGCCTTCTTCGTGCTGGAGGGCCGGGTCCGCGTGGGTGTCCACCGCGGCCCGGACGAGGTGGAGTACCGCACCCTCGGCTACCGCGACATGATCGTCGTGCCCGCCGGCGTGACCCGCTCCCTGAAGAACGAGGGCGACACCGACGCCCTGTTCTGCGTCATCATCGGCACGCAGAAGCCGCAGGTGCCGTCGTACCCCGAGTACTCGCCGATGCACGGTGTCACCCGTGGCTGACCGACGCACCGTCGTCGTCACCGGGGCGGGCCGTGGCCTGGGACTGGCCATGGCCCGCCGGGCCGGCGCGGACGGCTTCCGGGTCGTCCTCGCCGAGCTGGAGGAGCGGCGCGGCCGGGCCGCCGAGACGCGGCTGCGCGCGGAGGGCATCGACGCCCACTTCACGCGCTGCGACGTCGCGGACCCGGCCTCCGTGGCCCAACTCGCCGACTTTACGGGGGAGTTGGGGCCTCTCTACGGTCTGGTCAACAACGCGGCGCTCGCCAACGGGGTGGGCGGCAAGGAGTTCCAGGACATCGACGTCGAGGACTGGGACCGGCTGATGACGGTCAACGCCCGCAGCCCCTGGCTGGTGTCCAAGGCCCTGCTGCCGCATCTCCTCGCCCACGGCGGCCCCGGCCGCATCGTCAACCTCGCCTCCGACGCCGCCCTCTACGGCTCCCCGCGGCTGGCCCACTACATCGCCTCCAAGGGCGCCGTGATCGCACTGACCCGGGCCATGGCCCGCGAACTCGGCGACAAGGGCATCACCGTCAACGCGGTCGCCCCCGGCCTGACCGAGTGCGAGGCCACCGAGACCGTGCCCGCCGAGCGGCACGACCTCTACCGCATGAACCGGGCCATCTCCCGCCCCCAGCAACCCGACGACCTCACCGGAACGGTCGCCTTCCTGCTCGGCGAGGAGTCCCGCTATCTGACCGGCCAGGTGATCGCCGTCAACGGCGGCTTCACCATGCACTGACCACGCTGCACCGACCCACACCACCTGCACCGAGCAACAGGAGACAACCGTCATGGATCTGGGCCTCGCCGACCGCACCATCGTGGTCACCGGCGGCAGCTCGGGCGTCGGCCTGGCCACGGTCCGCGCCCTCCTCGCCGAAGGCGCGCACGTCGCCACCTGCGGACGCGACGCCGACCGGCTCGCCCGCGCGGCGGCCGACCTCGACAGCGACCGGTTGCTGACCGCGGTGTGCGACGTCCGGGACGCGGACGCCGTGCGCGCCTTCACCGACCTGGCCGCCGCAACGTTCGGCGGCATCGACGGCCTCGTCAACAACGCCGGCCAGTCCCGGATGAAGAGCCTGGACGAGACCACCGCCGACGACTGGCGCGACGAGCTGGAGCTGAAGTTCAGCGGCGTCCTCAACCCGCTGCACGCGGCCCGCCCGCACCTGAAGGCGGCGCCCGCGCCGAGCGTCGTCAACGTCAACGCGGTCCTCGCCAAACAGCCCGAGACCCGCCTGATCACCACGAGCGCCGCCCGCGCCGGCATCCTCAACCTCTCCAAGTCCCTGTCCGCCGAACTCGCCGCCGACGGCATCCGGGTCAACTCCGTATGCCTCGGCCTGATCGACACCGGCCAGTGGACCCGTCGCCACGCCGCGGCGGACACCGACCTGACCTACGAGGACTGGCAGGCGCGGCTCGCCACCGACCGCGGTATCGCACTCGGCCGGCTCGGCCGGGCCGACGAGGTCGCCTACGCGATCGTCACGCTGCTCTCGCCCCGCGCCTCGTACATCACCGGCACCAGCATCGACGTCTGCGGCGGCGTCGGCCGTTCCATCCTCTGAGGAGACCTCACCATGCGTTACGACAACGGAGGCGATCTCCTCGTCGCCGTCCTGCGGGAACTCGGCATCGACACCGTCTTCGGCATCGTCAGCGTGCACAACCTGCCGCTGGTCGAGGCCGTCGACCGGGAGCTGCGGTTCGTCCCGGTACGCCACGAGGCGTCCGCCGTGAACGCCGCCGACGCCTATGGGCGTGCCCGCGGCGGCATCGGCTGCGCCCTCACCTCCACCGGCACCGGCGCCGGCAACGCCGCCGGCTCGCTGATCGAGGCGCTCAGCGCGGGCACCTCCGTCCTGCACGTCACCGGGCAGGTGGAGAGCCGCTATCTGGGCAGCGGCCGCGGCTTCATCCACGAGACCAAGGACCAGCTGGGCATGCTGACGGCGGTCTCCCGGTACGCCGCCACCGTGCCGTCCGCCGACGATGCGGGCCGCGTCCTGCGCGCGGCGGCCCACGCCGCGGGCACCGCCCCCTGCGGGCCCGCGAGCGTCGAGTGGCCGATCGATCTGCAGTACGCGGCCCAGAACGATCCCGCGGCACCGGCCCCCGCGTCCGCCGTCCCGGCCCCCGCACCGGACGCGCTGGCCGCCGCCGGCGCGCTGCTGGCCTCGGCGCGCCGCCCCCTCATCTGGGCGGGCGGCGGCGCGACCCGCGCCCGTACCGCACTCGCCGACCTGCTGGCCGCGACCGGCGCGGGACTGCTCACATCGAACTCCGGGCGCGGCACGGTGCCCGAGGACCACCCCCAGGTCATCGGCAACTTCGCCACCACCCCACCGGTCCGCGCGCTGCTCGCCGACGCCGACGTCCTGCTGACCATCGGCACCCACTTCCGCTCCAACGAAACCGCCGACTACGGACTCACGCTCCCCGCCGCCCACCTCCAGATCGACCTCGACGCCGACGCGCTGGGCCGGGTCTACCCGGCCCGGCACCCGCTCCACGGCGACGCGGCCGACATCCTGGCGGCGCTGCTGCCCCACGCGGCACCGGCCGAGCGGTCCTGGACGGACCGGATCACCGCGGTCCGCGACCAGGTGCGGGGCACCCTGCACGACGCCATCGGCCCCCAGGCGGCGATCTGCGACGCGCTCCGCGCCGCCCTGCCCCGCGAGGCCGTCGTGGCCCGCGACGTCACCATCCCCTCCAGCAGCTGGGGCAACCGGCTGCTGGAGATCTACGACCCGCGCGACAACGTCTTCCCCCGCGGCGGTGGCATCGGGCAGGGCCTCGGCATGGGCATCGGAGCCGCCCTCGCCCGCCCGGAGACGCCCACGGTCGTGATGGCGGGTGACGGCGGCCTCGCCGTCCACCTCGGCGAACTGCTCACCCTCGCCCAGGAACGGCCCCGCCTCACCCTGCTCGTCTTCAACGACGGCGGCTACGGAGTGCTGCGCAACATGCAGGACACGTACAGCGAGCGCCGCTCCGGCGTCGACCTCACCACCCCCGACTTCGCGCAGCTGGCCGGCGCCTGCGGCCTGCCGTATCTGCGCATCGCGGCCGAGGAACACGCCGCCCCGGTGCTGGACGAAGCCGTAGCGTCGGACGGGCCGGTGCTCGTCGAGGTCGACCTGACGGCGCTGGGCCCGATGAAGAACCCGTTCACCCCGCCCGTGAAGATCCCGGAGCAGACAGGAGCCGGCCGAGATGAGTGACACGCCTCTGCACCTGACCGTGCACCGGATGACCTGGGAGGCCGACGGCGTCCTGTCCGTCGAACTGACCCACCCCGACGGCAAACCCCTTCCCGCCTGGGCCCCCGGAGCCCACCTCGACGTCGAGGTGGGCGGCCTGATCCGCCAGTACAGCCTGTGCGGCGACCCGCAGGCGCCGACCACGTACCGCATCGGCGTGCTCAACGCACCCGCCTCGCGCGGCGGTTCGCGCCATGTGCACACCCGGCTGCGCCCCGGTCAGACCGTCGCGGTCTCCGCGCCGCGCAACCACTTCGCCCTGGAGGACGCCCCCGGGTACCTGTTCGTGGCCGGCGGCATCGGCATCACCCCGCTGCTGGCCATGGCCCGCGAGGCCGCCCGGCGCGGCGCCGACTGGCGGATGGTCTACGGCGGCCGGAACCGCGCCTCGATGGCCTTCACCGACGAACTGGCCGCGCTGGGCGGCGAGGTGACCCTCGTCCCCCAGGACGAGCACGGACACCTCGACCTGGACGCCGCCCTCGACGGCCTGTCCGACACCACCCTCGTCTACTGCTGCGGCCCCGAGCCCCTGCTGGCCGCGATCGAGCGGAAGTGCCCGGCCGAGCGCCTGCGCGTGGAACGCTTCGCGGCGCCCGCGACGGAACGCACCGGCGAGGACGCGGCGTTCGAGGTCGAGTGCCGCGCCTCCGGCCGCACGCTCACCATCGGCCCGGACACCTCGATCCTTCAGGCCGTGGAGGACGCGGGCATCCCCGTCACCAGCTCCTGCCGGGACGGTATCTGCGGCTCCTGCGAGACCCGGGTGCTGGCCGGCACCCCCGAGCACCGCGACTTCCTGCTCAGCGAGGCCGAGCACACCGCGAACGCGACCATGATGATCTGCGTCTCGCGCTGTGCCTCCGGCCGCCTCGTCCTCGATCTGTGAAGCTACCCACCGACTCTGCCGTTGGAGGCCCGATGACCACCGCCCCCTGGCCGTACCTGGACACCCACCAGTGCCGTACGCACGAACCCACCCCCTACGAGTACAAGCTGGCCGCCACTCTGGAGGAAATCTTCAGCAAGGACGGCCACGAACTCGCCGACGTCATCGGCGGACTGAACGCCCGCCAGGTCCACGCCCCCGACGGCGCCCCGTGGACCGAGGAGTCCTTCCGCGCCGAGATGCACCGCCTGGGAGCCTGACCATGACCCTCTCCACCACCGCAACCGCCGACCACATCTGTGCCACCGGCCTCCGCAACCAGTGGCACCCCGTCGTCCCCTCCCACTTCGTCGCGCCCGGCGCGATGCGCAAGGTGACGGCGCTCGGCGAACAGTGGCTGCTGTTCCGCCGCTCCGACGGCGCCCTGTCGATGCTCGCCGACCGCTGCCCCCACCGCGGCGCCCCGCTGTCCCTGGGCAAGCACCTCGGCGACCGGGTCGCCTGCTGGTACCACGGCGTCGAGGTCGAGCCCGACGGCACCGTCTCGTCCGTGCCCGGCCTGCCCGGCTGCAATCTCGAAGGCAAGAAGCTCGTCACCTCGCTCCCGGTCCGCGAGGTCGCCGGCGCGATCCTCGCCTACTTCGGCGACGACCAGCACCCGGAACCGGTCGACCTGACCCTCCCCGAGCCCCTCGACGACCCCGAGATCGAGCCGATCCTGTGTTACGCCGAGTGGGACGTCCCGTGGCGGTATGCCATGGAGAACCTCCTCGACCCCATGCACGGAGCGTTCCTGCACCACGAGTCCCACACCATGTACGACGGGGACACCACGGCCAAGTTCCGTATCCGCGAGACCGACCGGGGCTACTTCTTCGAGAAGACCGACCAGCGGGGCGTGAACTTCGACTGGGTCGAGCTGTGCCGCACCGGCGTCGACTGGGTGGACCTCTCCATCCCGTACCCGCCCTCCGCGGGCCCCGGCGGCGCCTTCGGCATCGTCGGCATGGTCTGCCCGGTGGACGCCGGGCGCACCGGTGTTTTCTTCTGGCGCTACCGCCGCGTGCAGGGCTGGCAGCGCGACACCTGGCGCTTCCTCTACAAGACGCTCATCGAGGAGCGGCACTGGGCGGTCCTCGAACAGGACCGCGTCATGCTGGAAGCCATGCCCGCCGACGCCGACCAGCGGGAGAACCTCTACCAGCACGATCTGGGCGTGGTGCGGCTGCGGCGCCTGTACCGGGCGGAGGCCGAGCGACAGTCCGCGGCCGTCGCCCCGGCCGGGTGAGCTGAGCCGCGGGCCTCAGCCGGCGGGCTCCCCTCGAAGCTCAGCCGGCGGGCTCCTCGTCCGACGCGAGGATCGAGTGCTCCAGCTTGCGCAGCAGCCGCGCGAGCTGGCGGCACTCGGCCGGCGACATCCCGCCGAGCATCCGGCGCTCATTGTCCAAGTGCTCGGCGAAGACCTGATCCACCTTGGCGAGCCCCTCGTCGGTGAGCCGCGAGTACACGACGCGCCGGTCCTCGGCGTCCCGCTCCCGCACGATCAGCCCGTCCTTCTCCAGCCGGTCGATCCGCAGCGTGACCCCGGCGGACGACACCAGCCCCGCGTCGGCGAGCCGGCCCGCAGTCAGCCGGTACGGGGCCCCGGACCGGCGCAGCGCGGTCAGCACATCGAAACCGGCCACCGAGAGGCCGTGGCGTTCGATGGAGGCCGTGAGGCGAGTGCTGTACCGCAGGAACGACCGGTGCAGCCGGGCCAGGACCTCCAGCGGGGCGGTGTCCAGCTCGGGACGCTCCCGCGCCCACTCCTCGATGACCATCGCGACGGCATCCACATCCCCCGTCGCCCTGCGCTCCGCCATCCCGTCCCCTCGTACGATCCGCAGGACCGTGCCGCCGCAGTCCATGCGCGGCGCACACATCCCTTACCCCTGAAAATTCTACCCCTGAGGCGACTGGCCGTCGCCGGCAGGCCGCTCGAAGGGACGGGGTACGCGGTCCGATGGGCTTGCGCCCTGACCATTCCTCCTGGTCAGCGGCGCTCATTGGACTTTCTGCTGAGGGCGTTCAGCGTCCATGGTCGGGAAAGCACATTGCGTAGAGGGGCGTTGACGGATTGGACTGTCAAGGCCAACGCAGCCCGGTGAACACACCGGCTTCGCCCCCTGTCACGGCGGAATACGACCCGCACGGCTTCCGGTTCGGAAGCTGGTAGCACAGAAGAAAGCGAATGACATCCATGCTCGACGGTTGCACGCCCTGGCCCGAGGAGTTCGTCGACCGCTACTGGGCGGTCGGGCACTGGCGTGGCAATACGCTGGACAACCTGCTGCGCGGCTGGGCCCTGCAATACGGATCGCGGACCGCGCTCGTGCACGGCGACACCCGCATCACGTACGCGGCCCTGAACCGGCGCGTGGACCGCATGGCCGCCGGATTCCGGCTGCGCGGCCTCCGGCCCGGACAACGTGTCGTCGTCCAGCTGCCGAACGTTCCCGAGTTCGTCATCACCACGTTCGCGCTGATGCGCATCGGCGCGGTCCCCGCGTTGTGCCCGGTCTCGCACCGCGCGTCCGAGGTGTCCCACCTGGTGCGGGTCACCGAGGCCACCGGCTATGTCGGTCCCTCGACGCACCGGGGCTTCGACCACATGGCGATGGCCGCGGACATCGCGTCCCGAGGGCCCTTCCTGCGGCGGGTGTTCACCTATGAGGCGCCGGGCACCTCGTCCCCGTACGGCGGCCTGACGACCGACCCGTCGGGCTGCCACTACTTCCCGCTGGGCTCCATCGACGCCCCGCCCGGGCCGACACTTGCGCAGAGTGCCGACCAGGTGGCGTTCTTCCTGCTCTCCGACGGTCCCACCGCGGCGCCCGAGCTCGTTCCGCGCACCCACAACGACTACGCCTACCAGGCGCGGGCCGCCGCCGAACTGGTGTCGCTCACCGAGAACGACGTGTATCTCGCCGCACAGCCCGCCGAGTTCACCTTCACCCTCGGCTGCCCCGGCATCGTCGGCACCCTCTCCGTCGGCGGCACCGTCGTTCTGGCCGAGACCCCGGAACCCGCCGCATGCCTCACGGCCATCGAACGAGAGCGGGTCACCCTCACCTCCGTGGCGCCCGCCGTCGCCCAGCGCTGGCTCGACGAACTCCCCACGGTCCAGGCCGACTTGAGCAGCCTGCGTCTCGTGCAGATAGGCGGCGCGCCCCTGCACCGGGCCACCGCCGAACGGATCGGCCCCGAATGGGGCTGCCGCCTGCAGCAGGTCTTCGGCATGGCTGAGGGGCCGCTCACCCTCACCCGGCCCGCCGATCCGGACGAGACCGTGCTCACCACGCAGGGCCGCCCGCTCTCGCCCGACGACGAGATCCGTCTTGTCGACGTCGACGGCAAGGACGTGCCCGACGGGGAGCCCGGCGAACTCCTCGCCCGCGGTCCGTATACCTTGCGGGGCTACTACCGGGCGCCCGACCACAACGCACGCTCCTTCACCCCCGACGGCTACCTCCGCACCGGCGCCCTCGCGCGGCGCACCCCGGACGGCAACCTGGTGGTGACCGGCCGCCCTGAAGGACGTCCCACGGCGGGCTGACCACGAAGACCCCTCTGGCCTGTGACGGGCCGGTCATGTGTATCCCGGTTTCGGCGAAGTCCCCTCAAGGAGTGGAATTCACGGAACCAGAGGCTGCTCACCCACAGGCACACCACAGAATCATCGGCATGGCCGATGAACCCGAACCCGCGCCTGAACCCGCCCCGGAGCCCTCCAGGGGGGCGACGGAGCGCTGGAGCTCTCCCCTGAGCCTGGGCAACGCACCACTTGACCTCGACACCCTTCCCCCCACCCGTCACACCGACCGCGCATCAGGCGACATCTGGGTCAGCACCGCCGACGCATGGTCGACGGATCGTGTGGCCGTGTCTCCCGGCGAACTGAGCGCCGTACGCAAGTGGAGAGGGCCGGACGAACCGTCCCCGGACGCGTGCGGGAGCGAACTGCGCCGCCTGAGCGGCCACCGTCCCGCGACCGATCCGGAGGGGCTTGTGATGGCAGGTCAGGGGAGTGTTCTGCACGGTGGCCGGTCGGGCACGCCGTTTCGAGGACGTGTCCGGTCGATCAGGCGGGAGGACTCGGTCACGGGGTGACGGAAAGGACGATCTTTCCGGTGGTGCGGCCGGTCTCACCCAGCGTGTGGGCGGCGGCGGCCTCCGCGAGAGGGAAGACCGCGTCCACGATCACCCGCAGACGACCGTCCTCGACCAGGGCGCCGATCTCGCGCAGCCCCGCCTGGTCGGGTTCGACGAGCATGAAGACCGCCCGCACCCCTGCCGCTTCGGCCTCTTCGCGGGGGAAGGTGTCGTCCAGCGGCAGGATCGAGATCAGCGTTCCGCCTGGGCGCAGGGTGCGCAGGGACCGGGCCCAGTTCTCGCCGCCGAGGCCGTCCAGGACCACATCCACGTCGCGGACGGACTCGGCGAAGTCCTGGCTGCGGTAGTCGATGAGTTCGTCCGCGCCGAGCGAGCGCAGCAGGTCGTGCTTGGCGGCGCTGGCGGTGCCGATCACATGGGCGCCCCGGGCCTTGGCGATCTGGACGGCCAAGTGGCCGACGCCGCCCGCGGCGGCATGGACGAGAACGCGCTGGCCGGGCCGGATGTGCGCGGTGTCCACCAGGGCCTGCCAGGCGGTGAGCGAGGCCAGCGGCAGGGCACCGGCCTGGAGGTGGTCCAGGCCCTTGGGGCGCGGTGCGAAATGGCGGGCCGGGGCGGTGACGTACTCGGCGTAGGCGCCGGCCGGGTGGGGGAAGCGCGGCATCCCGAAGACCTCGTCACCCGGCTGGAAGAGGGTTACGCCGTCGCCGGTCTCCTCGACCACCCCGGAGACGTCGAAGCCCAGGATGAAGGGCAGCTTCGTACCGGCGCCGAACGCTCCCCGCTCGCGGGTCTTCCAGTCGGCCGGGTTCACGCCCGCCGCGTGCACGCGGACCAGGACCTCGCCCCGGCCCGGCTGCGGGCGAGTCGTCTCGACGACCTTGAGGACGTCGGGGGTTCCCGGGGCGTCCTGGGAGACGGCACGCATGGTCGCGGGGGCGGGGCTGGCGGGGCTGGTGGTGGGCTGGGACATGGTCACGTTCTCTCTCCGGTAGAGATTTTTCCGGTCTGTGCCGATTTCCTTGGGCACGTCCTCAGCCTGCCGGAGCCACAAGAGCCCCAGTAGCGGCCTGATGGCCACGGCCTGAAAGGATCCGGCCATGCACCACGTCGGCGTTCTGGCCCTGGACGGAGTCGTCCCCTTCGAGCTCGGCATCCCCGCGCGCATCTTCGGGGCCGCCCGCGACAGCGCGGGCAACCCGCTCTACACCGTGACCACATGCAGCCTGGACGGCCGCCCGGTACGCGCCGAGGCCGATTACGGGCTCAGCGTCACCCGCGACGCCTCGCTCCTGGCCGGCGTCGACACCGTCGTCATCCCGCCCTCCCACGCCCTCGGCCCGATCCGCGAGGAGGGTCGCCTGCCCGGGGCGCTGCGCGACGCCCTGGCCGCCATCCGCCCCGGCACCCGGATCGTCGGCATCTGCACCGCCACGTACGTCCTGGCCGCCGCCGGGCTGCTCGACCACCGGCCCGCCACCACTCACTGGCGGGAGGCCGACCGGCTGCAGCGGATGTTCACCACCACCCGCATCGACCCCGACGTCCTGTTCGTCGACGACGGCGACATCCTCACCTCCGCCGGTGTCGCCGCCGGCATCGACCTGTGCCTGCACATCGTCCGCCGTGACCACGGCAGCCTCATCGCCAACGAGGTCGCCCGTTCCTGCGTCGTAGCGCCCTGGCGCGACGGCGGCCAGGCCCAGTACATCCAGCGGCCCGTCCCCGATCCCCGGGCCACCAGCACCGCCCCCACCCAGGCATGGGCCCTGGAACGCCTCACCGAACGCCTCACCCTGGCCGACCTCGCCGCCCACGCCACTATGAGCGTCCGCACCTTCACCCGCCGCTTCCGCGACGAAGTCGGCATCACCCCAGGCCAATGGCTCACGCGCCAACGCATCGATCTGGCACGCCACTTGCTGGAAACCACTGACTGGCCCGTCGACCGCGTCGCCCACCGCGCCGGCTTCGGAACCGGCGTCTCCCTGCGCCAGCACCTCCACGCCTCCATCGGCGTCACCCCCCAGGCGTACCGCCGCACCTTCCGCCCCGCGACCACGGCCGCGGCCGCCTGACCCTCGCGCTCGCGGGCACGCTCCGCGCGGGCTCGGTGCGTGGTTATCCGGTGGGCTTGCCGGGTTGGTCGTGGGTGGAGCAGTGGATGCCGCCTCCGCCGGAAGCGATGGTGTCGATCTGCACGGGCACGATGTCGCGCCGGGGGAAGTGTTCCTGCAGGATGCCCTTCGCGCGGTCGTCGGCCTTGGCGTCGCCGAAGCGGGGCATGAACACCGCGTCGTTGGCGACGTAGAAGTTCGCGTAGGTGGAGACGAAATCGTCGCCGCGTCCGGTGATCTTGTCGAGGTCGGGCTGGGGCAGGTCGATGACTTCCAGGCGCTTGCCGCGGGCGTCCGTCGCGTCCTTGAGCACCTTCCTGGCCTGGTCCGCCGCGCGCGACCATACGTCCGGCGGGCTGCCGGGGAATGCCCGGTCCACGAGGACGACGCCCGGCGCGGTGAACCGGACGAGGCTGTCGACGTGCGCGTCGGTGATGTCCTGGCCCCGCACTCCGGCCAGCCAGAGCACCTTCTCGACACCCAGGCTGCTCTTGAGTTCGTCCTCGATCGTGTCGCGGCTCTTGCCGGGATTGCGGTTCTTGTTGACCACCGAGCTCTCGGTGACCAGCAGGGTTCCCTCGCCATCGGTCTCGAAGGAGCCGCCTTCGCCGACCAGCGGGGCCTGTGCGCGCTCGATGTCGTACTTCGCCAGCAGGGTGCGGCCGACCTGGGCGTCGTTGCGGTGCTGCTGCTTGTTGCCCCAGCCGTTGAAGTGGAAGTCGACGCCCAGGAGCCGGTCATCGGGCGCCTTCACGAACACCGGGACGGTGTCGCGCGCCCACAGGTCGTCCACTTCGAGGGGGATCACCTCGACCTGGGAGCCGCAGGCCCGCTGAGCGGCGGCCTGCTGGGCGGGCCTGGCCATCAGTACCACGGGCTCGTACTCGGCGACGGCCCGTGCCACGCGCGCGATGTCCTGTCGTACGGCGGGCAGCTCCTCGTACCAGACCGACTCCAGGGCGGGCCAGGACATGAAGGTACGGGCGTGGCTCTCCCACTCGGCGCCGAACGTGCGGCCCGACGTCTTCCCGCCCGCGGCGGAGCCCGAGGAAGAGGGGGAGGTCACGTCGTCGGCCGGACCGCAGGCGGCGGTTCCCAGGGCGAGTGCGCCGATGCCGGCGAAGGTACGCAGCGCGCTGCGACGGGACATGGAGGGGTGCGGCACAGAAGACTCCGGAATTCGGGTTATGGGCCTGATTGCAGGGAGAGCGAACCCCGAATCTCGGCCGCTGGAACGAATGGGAACGAAAACCATCCGACGGCGCCGGTCCTTTCCGGCACGTGCGTGCGGGTCGGCTCACGGCAACGGTTCGTGCATGGTGGAGCAGTGAATTCCACCGCCGCCTCCCATGAGACGGTCGACATTCAGCTGGACCACCTCGCGTCCCGGAAAGGCTTCGGACAGGGCACGGCGGGCGGCGTCGTCCTTCGCCTTGTCACCGAACTGCGCGGTGATGACGCCGCCGTTGACGAGATGAAAGTTGAGATAGGAATCGACAAAGGCCGAGTCCCGTGAGCGCACGGTGTCCGGGCCGTCCACCCGGATCACGCGAAGGCGTCGCCCCTTCGCGTCGGTCGCGGCGGACAGGATCGCGAACTGTTCCCGCGCGTCCTCGGCCCAGACGTCACTCCGGTCGTCAGGGGGGGAGCTGCACCATGACGACGCCGGGCCTGATGAAGCGGGACGTGACGTCGATGTGGTTGTCGGTGATGTCCTGCCCGCGGACCCCCGGAACCCAGATCATTTTCTCGGCACCGTACGCGTCGAGGACGGCCTCTTCGATCTCGGCCCGGCTCATTCCGCGGTTGCGGTTCTTGTTGACCAGGCTGCTTTCGGTGGCCATCACCGTGCCGTCGCCGTCGGTCTCGACCGATCCGCCTTCTCCGACGAAATCCGCCTCATGGATGGCGAGCCCATTGAATTCGGCGACGTACCAGGCCACCTCGGCGTCATCGCGATGTGTCTGCTTACCGCCCCAGCCATTGAAATTGAGGGCGACGGCAGCGAGGTTTCCCCGGCCGTCGCGCCGGAAGACGGCGCAGGTGTCGCGCATCCAGAGGTCGTCGGTGGGAATCGAGCTGAGGACGGTGACGTTCCGCCCGCAGGCGGCCCTCGCGTCCGCGGCGGTGGTTTCGTCCGGCGCGCACATGATGACGGGCTCGTAGGCGGCGACCGTACGGGCAATGAGGGCGATGTCCTGCTGAACGCCGGACAGCTGACGCCCCCAGATGGATTTCCGCGACGGCCAGGACATCCACGTCCGTGCGTGCGGCACATCGTCCGCGGGCACGCGCCACCGGGAGCCGCCGGCACGGGCGGTCGCGGGCCCTTGCGAGGGGCTCGCCCCGAAGAGGGCGTCGAGCAGACGCCTGCCTGTGGGGAGGTCGTTCATGGGGGGATCTCCACATCAAGTGCGGTGTGCCGAGGGGACGTTGACTCTCGGAGGCAAGGGCCGGGGGAGCAGGAGAGGCCGCCGGCGGACGGGCACCCAGGACGGGGAAAAGACAGCGGGCCCGGCATCGCCGTACCTCCACTGTGACACTGACTGGAAATTCAGTCAAACCATGAGGGTGCGCCGTGCCGCCTTTCGGGAACCCTGGAAACCCTGGAACTCAGCCCTTCGCGTCCGGGAGCAGCTCGCGCTCCACGGCAGCGGCCACATGCGCCCTCGCTTCGGCGGTGGTGAGCAGGCCGGCCAGCCAGCGCCCGCTCAGCCCTTCCACCAGGGAGGTCAGCCGGACCGCGGCGGCGCGCGAGTCGATCGACGCGGGGACGGCCCCGTCGCCCTGGCCGTCCTCGATCAATTCGGCCAGGTCGACGAGCCAGCGCTCGGTGAGCGACGCCAGGATCGGCCGCAGCCCCTCGTCGAAGGTCGCCGCCGCGCGCATCTCGCCCCACACGGCGGAGTTCTCCCGTACGGCCTCGTCGTCCTGGAACTCCGCGGCCAGCAGCCGAACCAGCAGCTCATGAACGGGGGAGTCGTCATCGTCCGCGATGCACGCATAGCCCTCGGCGCGGTCGTTGACGTACTCCAGCGCGCTGGTGATCAGGCCCGCGCGGTCACGGAAGTGGTAGTAGATCAGGGTCTTGGAGACGCCCGCCTCGGCGGCGACGTCCTCCACCCGTAGCCCTCGGACGCCCCGTCGGGCTATCACTCGACAGGTGGCTTCCAGCAGCTTGGCGCGTCGGGTACTCACGTACGTACAGTAACCACTGGGACGCGGTAGGTCCGCCGCGCGGCAGCCGGAGGGGCGCGACGCTACCGGCGCGCCAGCCGCTCCAGTTCCATGTCGATGGCGTCCAGCATCAGCTCGCGGGCGTGCTTCAGGGGCAGGATGCCGCTGAGCCAGCGCGTGCTGAGCCCTTCCACCAGCGCGGTCAGCCGTTCGGCGGAGAGGGCGAGGCCGGTGGCGGTGGCCATGGGCTGCACCCGGCCGAGCAGATCGGCGATCTCCTGCACCCAGATCAGCGTGGCCTTGGCCAGGTCTTCCCGCAGGTCGGGGTCGAAGACGGCGCTGGCGCGCAGCTCGCCCCATGCGGTGCTGTTCTCCCGGACGACCGCCTCGTCCTGAAACTCCAGCAGCAGGTTCCGTTCCAGTTTCTGACGCGGGCTCAGGGGCGCGGCGTCCGGGTCGTGTTCGGTGGTGTAGCGCTCCGCGCGGTCGCTGATGAACTCCAGGGTCCGGCGCAGGATCCCGGCCCGGTCCTTGAAGTGGTAGTAGATCAGCGCGACGGACACGTCGGCTTCCGCCGCCAGCTCCTCGACGCGCAGCCCGCGCACTCCGCGCCGGGCGATCACCCGCGCGGCTGCCTCCATGATCCCTGTTCTCCGGTCACCCACGGTTCCCTACCCTAACCGGCTCCTTCGTCGCGTCCCGTCCCAAGGGTTGACTGAAAATTCAGTCAGGGGTCATGATGCGGGGCAGTCGTCCTTCCCTCGACCACTTCGGCACCCCTCTGGATCCGATGCCGTCACGAGAGCCGCGCCCCGCGGCCCCTTGTCCGCCTTCCTCTGAAAGAGCCACCGCATGACCTCCGACCCTCCCGGTACGCCGCCCGCCTTCGCGGCCCTGTCCGCCGACGATCCGCGCGAGATCGGCGGCTACCGGCTGCGCGCCCGGCTCGGCTCGGGCGGCATGGGGCGCGTCTATCTGGCGTACACGCCCGGTGGCCGACCTGTGGCCCTGAAGGCGGTACGGCCGGAACTCGCCGGCGACGCCGAGTTCCGGGACCGGTTCGCGCACGAGGTGGCCAGTGCCCAGCGCATCCACGGGCTCTACACGGCCCAGGTCATCGGCTCCGGTGTGGATGCCGCGACGCCGTGGCTGGCCACCGCCTATGTGCCCGGCCCCACGGTGCACGACGTGGTCGACCGGCACGGCCCGCTGCCGGTGCGGACCGTGCTGCTGCTCATGGCGGGCATCGCGGAAGCGCTCCAGGCGATCCACGGAGCCGGGGTGGTCCACCGCGATCTCAAGCCTGCCAATGTCCTGCTCGCCGCCGATGGTCCCCGAGTGATCGACTTCGGCATCGCCCGCGCGGCCGACGCCGTCGCGCTCACCAGCGCCGGCCTGCGGATCGGTACACCCGCATTCATGGCGCCCGAGCAGGCCGTCGGCCGGGCCGCGACGCCCGCCACCGATGTCTTCGCGCTCGGCGCGCTGGCCGTGCACGCCGCCGGAGGTATGCCGCCCTTCGGCAACTGCCCCGAGTCCGTCGCCCTGTACCGAGTGGTCCATGAGCCGCCCGACCTCACCCACGTACCGGCCGAGCTGCGCGAACTGCTGTGGTGGTGCCTCGCGAAGAACCCTGAGGAACGGCCCGCCACCGGCGCCCTGATCGAGGCCGTACGCCGCCACCCGGCCGTGGGCGAGGATCTGCGGTTCGCCGACGGCTGGCTGCCGACCGCGATCCGTACGGAGATAGCCGGCCGCGGCGAACCGCCCGAGACCTCCCGCCGGCCGCACGCGCAGCCCACCGTGACGGCCGTCCCGGATCCTCGCCCCCAGCCCGGCCCACCGACTCCCGCCCCACCCGCGCCGCAAGGAGGCAGGAGGCGCAGGCGCCGGCTCGTACCGATCGCGATCTTCGCGGTCCTGGCCGGTTGCGCGGCGGCCTACTCCTTTCTCGGCCCCGCCCACGACAAGGCGGCCTCCTCCGCCGGGCCCGAACGGGGGAGCGCCTCGTCGAGCGCCGCATACCGCCGGATGTACGCCGACACCGAGCTGACCTCCCCGGATCCGACCTACGAATTCGACCTGCGGAACGGCAAGGTGGCCCCCGAGTCCACCGCCGACTGGTACCTGGCGCGCACGGCCACCGCATTCGAGTTCCCCGAGGACAGCGATGCCTACATCGGCTCCGGCGACAGCCTCACCCCCGCCGCCTGCGACAAGGGAATCGACAGCGAGCCGGTGACGACGCTGAAGTTCAGCGACCTCGACGGCCGGCACCCCTTCTGCGTACGCAGCGGGAACGGCCGGGACATCGCGGTCGTATGGCTCGTCGAAGCCGTGCCCGGGAGCGGGTCGGTCACGGTCTCCCTCAGCCACTACCGCAAGATCGACTGACCCCGTCCCGCCGCCGGATCGACTGATCCTGAACATTCTTCCGCCCATTCCATTGACTGAATTTTCAGTCAATGGAATGTTCGGAATCCTCGCACCGCCTACCGACCCCTACCGGCCGCCGACCGACCGACGTGCCACAGAAAGCGACGTGCTCTCATGCGCATCGACACTCCGCACCCCGCGCCCGCTCCGGACGGTTTCCCGGAGTCGTGGCCATGCAGCTGACTCCGACCGAACGAGACCGTCTGCTGCTGTTCGGCGCCGCCGAACTGGCCCGGGCGCGGCGCGCACGCGGGCGCCAGCTGAACGTGCCCGAGGCGACCGCCCTGATCGCCGACACGGTGTGCGAGGCGGCCCGGGACGGCGCCCGCCTCGCCGAGGCCGTAGCCGCCGGGCGTAAGGCGCTCGGGCCCGGGGACGTACTGCCCGGCGTGCCCGATGTCGTCACCGAGATCCATGTCGAGGCGGTGTTCGCCGACGGGACCAGGCTGGCCGTGGTCAGCGATCCCTTCGGTGGCGGCGGCCTCGGCGCGCACGCACCGGGTGCGGTGCTGCCCGGGGCCGGGGCGCCGGCCGGACCCGAGCCGGTCCGGACGCTGACGGTCCGCAACACCGCCTCGGTACCGGTCAGCGTCACCTCGCACTTCCACTTCTTCGAAAGCAACCCGCGCCTGGAGTTCGACCGGGCCGCCGCGTACGGGATGCGACTGGCCGTGCCGGCCGGTTCGTCCACCCGGTTCGATCCGGGGACGGCCCGCGAGGTCGGACTCGTACCCATCGGCGGTGGCCGCGTCGCGATCGGCTTCGCCGGGCTGGTCGACGGACCGCTGGACGCGCCGGGCGCGAAGCGGGAGGCACTGCGCCGGGCGGCCGCGTGCGGCTACGCCGGGGCCGGAACGGACGAGGACCAGCAGGAGGACGCGCCGTGAGCACCACGATCGATCCGCAGGAGTACGCCGCCGTGCACGGCCCGCGGGCCGGCGACCGGGTGCGCCTTGGCGACACCGGGCTCGTCGTACGGGTCGAGTCCGACTCACAGGCCCCCGGGGACGAATTCCTGGCCGGATTCGGCAAGACCGCGCGGGACGGCCTGCACCTGAAGGCCGCCGCCGTCCGTGACACCTGCGACATCGTGATCAGCAATGTGCTGGTGATCGACGCGGCACAGGGGATCCGCAAGACCTCGATCGGCATCCGCGAGGGGAGGATCAGCGGGATCGGGCGCGCGGGCAACCCGGACACGATGGACGGTGTCGATGTCGTCGTCGGTACGGGCACGTCCATCGTCTCCGGCGAGGGCATGATCGCCACCGCCGGTGCCGTCGACACCCACGTCCACCTGATGTCGCCGCGGATCATGGAAGCCTCGCTGGCCTCCGGCGTGACGACGATCATCGGGCAGGAGTTCGGGCCGGTGTGGGGCGTGGGCGTCAACTCGCCGTGGGCGCTGCGCCACGCCTTCAACTCCTTCGACGCCTGGCCGGTCAACATCGGCTTCCTGGCGCGTGGTTCGTCCTCCGATCCGGCCCCGCTGGTCGAGGCGCTGGCCGAGGGCGGCGCCCTGGGCTTCAAGGTCCACGAGGACATGGGCGCGCACGCCCGCGCCCTGGACACCGCGCTGCGCGTCGCCGAGGAGCACGATGTCCAGGTCGCGCTGCACAGCGACGGTCTGAACGAGTGCCTGTCGGTCGAGGACACGCTCAAGGTCCTGGACGGCCGCACCATCCACGCCTTCCATATCGAGGGCTGCGGCGGCGGACACGTCCCCAACGTGCTGAAGATGGCGGGGGTGCCGAACGTCATCGGCTCGTCCACCAATCCGACCCTGCCCTTCGGGCGGGACGCGGTCGCCGAGCACTACGGCATGATCGTGTCCGTCCACGACCTCAAGACCGACCTGCCGGGCGACGCGGCGCTGGCCCGCGACCGGATCCGGGCCGGGACGATGGGCGCGGAGGACGTGCTGCACGATCTCGGCGCGATCGGCATCACCTCCTCGGACGCGCAGGGCATGGGGCGCGCCGGCGAGACCGTGCGCCGGACCCTCGCGATGGCCGGGAAGATGAAGGCCGAGCTCGGCCCGATGGAGGGCGACGGCCCGTACGACGACAACGCGCGAGTGTTGCGCTACATCGCCAAGCTCACCATCAACCCCGCGATCGCCCACGGCCTCTCGCACGAGATCGGGTCCATCGAGGTCGGCAAGATGGCCGACATCGTCCTCTGGTCGCCGCAGTACTTCGGCGCCAAGCCGCAGCTGGTGCTCAAGTCCGGCTTCCCCGCCTACGGCGTCACCGGCGACCCGAACGCCGCCAACGACCGTTGCGAACCGCTGGTCCTCGGGCCGCTGTTCGGCGCCCACGGCGCGACCGCGGCCGATCTGTCGGTGGCGTTCGTCAGCCGGGCGGCCACCGAGTCCGGCTCCTTCGGCAGACCGTACGACGCGCTGGCCACCCGGCGCCGACGGGTCGCCGTCCGCGGCACCCGCGGCATCGGCCCGGCCGACCTGGTGCACAACGCGCGCCTGGGGGAGGTGCAGGTCGACGCGGACAGCGGGCTGGTCACGCTGGACGGGACACCGATCCACTCGGATCCGGCCCAGGAAGTCCCGCTCAGCCGCCTGTACTTCCTTTGAGTCACACCCACTGAGTCACACCCACTGAGTCACACCCACTGAGCCACACCCCACTGAGTCGCACCCCACCGGGCCGGGATGAACCGCGAGACGTATCCCGAGACGAAGCCCGGACAGACCCCGAGAAGAGAGAGTTGCCATGAGCTTCCGTATGCCCGCCGAATGGACCGAGCACGAGCGCTGCCTGATGGCCTGGCCCACGCGGCCCGACCTGTGGGGCGCCGTCCTGGGAACGGCCAAGCAGGAGTACGCCGCGGTGGCCCGCGCCATCGCCGGGTTCGAGCCGGTGACCATGGTCGCGCCGCCCGGCCACGCCGAGGAGGCTCGCGAACTGTGCGGAGCGGGCATCGAGGTGATCGAACTGCCCCTGGACGACTCGTGGTTCCGCGATTCCGGGCCGATCTTCGTGCTCGGCCCCGACGGCCGGCGCGCCGGCGTGGACTTCCGCTTCAACGCCTGGGGCGGCAAGCACCATCCGTACGACGCCGACGACCGGGTCGGCGCCCTGCTGGTGGAGCGGCTCGGCGACCGGACCGTCCGCTCCGAGATGATCCTGGAAGGCGGGGCGATCACCGTGGACGGTGAGGGCACGCTGATCACCACCGAGCAGTGCCTGCTCCACCCCAACCGCAACCCAGGGATGAGCAGGGCGGAGATCGAGGCCGAGCTGATGGCCCGGCTCGGCGTCACGAAGGTCATCTGGCTTCCGTACGGCGGCCTTCTGGACACCGAGACCGACGGCCATGTGGACGGTGTCTGCGCCTTCGTCGCCCCGGGCAAGGTCGTCGTACAGCTTCCCGACGACCCCCGGCATCCCGACCACGCCCGGATGCGCGCCAACCGAGCGGTCCTTGAGGCCACCCCCGATGCCCAGGGCCGCACGCTGGAGATCATCGACCTTCCGCAGAGCGCGTTCGTCGAGGTCGACGGCGCATCGGTCGAGGTCGGCTACCTCAACTTCTACCTGGCCAACGGCGGGGTGGTCGTCCCGGTCGCCGACCGGCCGCAGGACGCGCAGGCCCTGGCCGTCATCGCCCGGGCCTGTCCCGAACGCAAGGTGGTCGGCGTGCCCGCCCGAGTGATCGCCCACGGCGGCGGCGGGGTCCACTGCATCACCCAGCAGGTCCCCGCCACGGCTCCCCGCGCCTGAATCCCACCTCGCCCCGCCACGGCTCCCCGCGCCTCTGCCCCGCCTCGCCCCGCCGCGTACGTACGGAGAGGAACCCCTCGATGCGCACCGCACCGCCCCGGCCACCAAAGCGCAGACCCGACCGGCCGGCCCTTGTGGCCGCGGCCCTGTCCGCCGTCCTCCTGATGTCCGCCTGCTCGGGGCCGCCGAGCACCGGCGCCGCCGGATCGGACTTCCGCCTGTCCGCGCACACACCCGCGGCCAAGGGAAAGATCGACTCGTTCACATGGGCGCTGTACGCGGAGCCCCTCACGCTCGACTACATCTCCGCCTTCGACTACCCGCAGAACATGATCCTCGCCAATGCCTGCGAGAGCCTGATGCGGTGGACGCCACGGCTGACCCTGGCTCCGGGCCTGGCCAAGAAGGCCACCAACCCTGACCCACGGACCTGGGTCTACGACCTGCGGCCCGGCGTGCGCTTCCACAACGGGGGAGTGCTGACCGCCGACGACGCCCTCTTCAGCCTCCGTCGCCAGATGGACCCCGACAACGGGGCGGCATGGGCGCAGGTCTTCCAGAACGTCGCCTCGCTCAGCAAGACCGGACCACTGCAGATCACCGTGAAACTCAAGCGGCCCGACTCGCAGTTCCCCCAGTACATGGCGACCGCCGCCGGCGTGGTGGCGAGCCGGGCCGGGGTGCGGGCGGCCGGCAAGGACTACGGCACCTCCGGCGACCTCGGCTGCACCGGCCCGTACCGGCTCGGGAAGTGGGACAAGGGCCAGTCGATCGAGCTGCGGCGCTTCGACGGCTACTGGGGCACCAAGGCCAAGTCGGCGAAAGCGGTGTTCCGCTTCCTCACCGACTCCAACGCACGGACCAAGGCCATGCTCAGCGGAGAGGTGGACGGCGGCTACCTCATCCCCACCGAGAGCTACGCCGCCCTGCGCTCCAGCGGCGTCGGCACCCTCTCCTTCGGCGAGGGGCTCAGCACCGTCAACGTCAATGTCACCAACATGCGCGGACCACTCGGCGACGTCCGGGTCCGGCGCGCGCTGGCCCTGGCGCTGGACCGCCGGGGCTTCGTCAAGACCGGCCTGAGCGGTGTCGGGACCGTCACCACCTCCCTCACCGCCAAGGCGGCCTGGGCCGCTGCCCCCAAGGCCGTCAGACGCGCCGCCTTCCGCGGACTCCCGTCCACCGAGCGGAATCTGGCGGCGGCAAGGAAGCTCATCAAGGAGGCCGGGGCCACCGGCAGGACGGTGACCATCGCGACCAGCTCGATCGGCCAGGACGTGTCGCTGCTGGCCACCGCCGTCCAGTCGGCCGGCAGCCGGATCGGGCTCGATGTCCGGCTGAAGACCATCGCCCCCAATGCCTTCAGCGCGCTGTTCACCGACCCCAAAGCGCGCGAGGGCATCGACATGTTCCCGGAGACGTACTACAACTCCATCACCGACCCGCTGGACCTCCTCAGCAACTTCCAGACCGGCGCGTACCAGAACTTCGCCGGCTACCGCGACCGCTCCTACGACGACCTGGTCAAGCGGGCCCGCGCCGCCTATGACCCGGCCGAGCGGCTGGCCACGGAGGCCAAGCTCCAGCGGAAGGCTGCCGAGCAGGTCCTGTGGATCCCGGTCGCCGAATGGCCCACCGCCGTGTTCCTCAACAAGCGGATCACCGGCGCGCCCACCACCATCTCCTACCTCTACTACCCGTGGGCCGCCGACATCGGGGCCGCGTCGTGAGCTACCTGGGATTCGTCGTACGACGCCTGGCCGAGATGGCCGCCACCCTGCTCGGCGCCTCGTTCGTGATCTTCGGCGCGATGTATCTGGCGCCCGGCAGCCCCGCGAGCTTCCTGCTCTCGGGACGGTCCGCCTCCCCGGACGCCCTGCGGGCGATCAACGAGCAGTACCACCTGGACGACCCCCTCGCCGTACGGTACTTCCGCTGGCTCGACGGGCTGCTGCACGGCGACTTCGGCCGCTCGATCACCTATCGCACCGACGTGTCCCGGCTCCTGGCCGACCGGCTGCCCAGCACCCTGCTCCTGGTCGCCATGGCGCTGGTGCTCGTGCTGATCGCGGGCCTGGCCCTCGGCCGGCTCGGGGCGGTCCGCGGCGGCGCCGTCGACGCCACGGTCCTGGTCACCACCACCCTCGCCGTCGGCACGCCCTCCTTCGTCGCCGCCGTCATGCTCCAGGGCCTGTTCGCGGTGCGGCTGCACTGGTTTCCCGCCGGCGGGACCGGCGTCGGCCTCGGGCAGCTGGTCTGGCACCTGACGCTGCCCGCCGTGGCCCTCGCCCTCTACCTGATCGGCATGCTGGCCCGCGTCACACGCGGCGCCATGCTCGACGTCCTGGGACAGGAGCACGTCACGGTGGCCCTCAGCCGAGGCGTGCCGAAGCGCAAGGTCATCGGCCGCCATGTGTTCCGCAACGCGCTCGGCACCGTGCTCACCACCGGCGGACTGATCGTCTCCACCCTCCTCGTGTGCACCGTCCTGGTGGAGTCCGCGTTCGGCGTCGGCGGCATCGGCCAGCTCCTCGAACTGTCCATCACCACCAAGGACTTCCCCACCGTGCAGGCCATCTCCTTGACCATGGTCGCCCTGTTCATGGCGGTGAACCTGGTCGTCGACCTGATCCACCCGCTGGTCGACCCGCGCATCGCCACCGGACCGGGGAGGTCTCCCGCATGACCGTCGCCGTGCTGCGCCGGCCCGGCCTCGCCCGGCTCCGAACCGCCCGCGCCCCGCTGTACCTGCTCTGCCTCGGCATCGTCGCCGTTGTCGTCATGACGGCGCTGCTCGCCCCCTGGCTCGCCCCCGACGCCCCCAACACCGCCGACCTCGGCAACGCCCTCGCCGGACCGTCCGCCGCCCACCCCTTCGGCGTCGACGCCTCCGGCCGCGACACCCTCTCCCGCCTGGTCATCGGCGCCCGGACCTCCCTGCTCGGCCCGCTCGGCGTCGTCGCCTTCTCCACCCTGGCCGGCGTCGCCATCGGTGTCGCCGCCGCCTGGCGCGGCGGCTGGCTCGACTCCGTGCTGTCCCGCGGCACCGAGCTGGTCTTCGCATTCCCCGGGATGCTGCTGGCGATCCTGATCGTCACCGTGTACGGCGAAGGGCTCAGCGCCCCGGTCATCGCGCTCGCCGTCGCCTACCTTCCGTACGTCAGCAGACTCACCCGCTCCCTGGTGCTCGCCGAACGCGAACGCTCGTACGTGAGTGCCTACCTGGTGCAGGGCCACTCGGCGGCACAGGTCTGCCTGCGGCACGTCCTGCCCAACATCGCCCCCGTCGTCCTCGCCCAGTCCACCATCAACTTCGGCTATGCCCTGATCGACCTGGCGGGTCTGTCGTTCCTCGGCCTCGGCGTCCCCGCGCTGACCCCCGACTGGGGCCGGATGGTCTTCGACGGCCAGATCGCCATCCAGCAGGGCTACCCCCTGTCGGCGATCCTGCCGTGCGCCGCGATCGTGCTGACCGTCGTCGCGTTCAACGTCGTCGGCGAGCGCTGGGCCGACCAGGTCGCCAGGAGGGACCGATGAACACGGACAACGGCCACGGCGCTCGCGACTCCCACGGCGCCCCCGACCACCCCGATTCCTCCGACCACCCCGGTACCCCCGCCCTCCTCGACATCCGAGGGCTGGGACTGCGGCTGCCGGGCACCGCCCGGCCCGTGCTCGACGGCGTCGATCTCACCGTCGACGCCGGTGAGACCGTCGCCCTGGTCGGCGAATCCGGCTCCGGCAAGACCCTCACCTCGCGCAGCGTCCTGCGGCTGCTGCCGCCCGGTGCCACCGCCGAGGGCACGGTCCGGGTCGCGGGCGAGGACGTCCTCACCATGACGCCCTCGCGGCTGCGCGCCCTGCGGACCGGCACGGCGGCCATGATCTTCCAGGACCCGCGCGCCGCCATCAACCCGCTCCGCCGGATCGGCGACTTCCTCACCGAGAGCCTGCGCTGCACCACCGGAATGCGCACGCAGGAGGCAGAGCGGCGCGCCGCGGAGATGCTCGTGGCGGTCGGCCTCACCCCCGCCGCGCTGCGCCGCCACCCGGGCCAGTTGTCGGGCGGGATGCTCCAACGCGTCATGATCGCGGCCGCGTTGATGGGTGAACCCGCCCTGCTCCTCGCCGATGAAGCCACCACCGCCCTCGACGTCACCACCCAGGCCGAGGTCGTCGCGCTCCTCGGCGACCTGCGCGAACGCTTCGGCACCGGGCTGCTCTTCGTCACCCACGACCTCGGCCTCGCCGCGACCATCAGCGACCGGGTGTACGTCATGTACGCCGGCCGGATCGTCGAGACCGGGCGCGCCGCCGCGCTGTTCGCCCGTCCTCGGCACCCGTACACGGCAGCCCTGCTCGCGGCGACTCCCCGGCTTGCGGTACCGCGGGGTCGACTGGCTGCCATTGACGGCCAACCACCCGATCCCCGCCAGGAGTTGACCGGCTGTCCCTTCGCGCCGCGATGTGTGTACGCAACCGATGTCTGCCGGGAGCAGGCACCCGTCGTGCGCCCCGTCGGCGACGCGCCACAGGGCGGGCACACGCATCGCGTCGCCTGCCACCACAGCGACCGGCTCGAAGGGATCGCCGTCCATGACTGACGCCGTTCTGCACGTCACCGGAGTGTGCCGCTCCTACGGCAGCGTCCACGCCGTGGACGACGTAGCGTTCACGCTCGCCGCGGGCGGTTCGCTCGGCATCGTCGGCGAGTCCGGCTCGGGCAAGACGACCACCGCCCGGATCGTCGTGGGTCTGGAGCGCGCGGACGCCGGCCAGGTCGTCGTGCGCGGCCGGGAGCGGACGGGCCGGGCCCGTGGACGGGCCGCCCGGCTGGCGCGGGCCCGCGAGGTCCAGATGGTCTTCCAGGACCCGTATCTCTCCCTCGATCCGAGGGTGAGCGTCGATACGGCACTGCGGGAGACGCTGCGGCTCCACTTTCCCGAGGCGGACCACAGCCGCCGCCTCGCCGAACTCCTCGACCAGGTCGGGCTCGGCACCCGGGCGGCAGGCGCACTGCCCCGGCAGCTCTCCGGCGGCCAGCGCCAGCGGGTCGCCATCGCCCGGGCACTCGCGGTGGAACCGGCCGTCCTCGTCCTCGACGAGGCCGTCGCCGCTCTGGACGTATCGGTGCAGGCCCAGATCCTCAATCTGCTGGCCGACATCCGCGAAGAGACCGGCATCGGCTATCTGTTCATCACTCATGACCTCGGCGTGGTGCGGTGCGTCACGGACGACGTGATCGTCATGCGTCAAGGGCGGATCGTCGAGTCGGGCGGCACCGCCCAGGTACTCACCGAGCCTCAACACCCCTATACCCGGCTGCTGTTGGAGTCCGTCCCGCATATCGGCTGGGATCCACGGGCCATCGCCGCGGCACGCCGGGCCCTGTAGAGCCGGCCCCAACGATCGGAGATCAGAGATGAAGAACCACACTGCCCCGCAGGGCCCGTCCGGCCGCCTCCTGGGCAGGAGAAGCTTCCTGGCCGCCACGGGACTCGCGGCAGCCGGTGCTGCCTGGGCGGCGACGGCGACGGCGAGGGCGACCGGTGGCGGCACGGCCCGCGCCGCCACTCCGGCCCCGGCCGGCGAGACGGCTTTCGCCGTGCCGGTCGACACCGTGCCGCACACCCGGACCTGGATGGCCTGGCCCGACAGCAGCGCCATCTGGGGCCGGAAGCTGGCCGGGGTTCAGGAGAACATCGCCCTGATCGCGAGGACGATCGCGACGTACGAACCCGTCACCCTGTGCGCCAACTCCGCCAGTGTCGCGCAGGCCCGGAAGTCCTGCGGGCCGGACGTGACCGTGCTCGGCTCGATCCCGGTCGACGACTGCTGGATGCGGGACAGCGGACCGGTCTTCCGTACCGACGGGGCCGGGGGCCTGGACACCGTCGGCCTGAACTTCAACGGCTGGGGCGACAAGCAGGCCCACGCGAAGGACGCCCTGGTCGCCGAGCGGATCGCGGCCGAACTCGGAATCCCCTTCACCGCCGCCGGCTTCGTGGGCGAGGGCGGCGCGGTGGAGACGGATGGCAACGGCACGCTCATGGCGACCAGGAGCAGCCTGATCAACCCCAACCGCAACCCCGACCTGACACAGAATCAGCTCGAAACGGCCATGTGCCGAGCCTTCGGGGCCGCCAAGGTGATCTGGTTCAACGGCGTGACCGGCCGCGACATCACCGACGACCACGTCGACGCCACCTCCAGGTTCCTGGCCGCCGCCGACGGCCTCGTCCAGATGCCGCTCGCCACCGATACCGACCCCTGGTCGAAAGACGCGCGACAGCAGTACCGGATCCTCTCCACAGCCACCGACGCCCAGGGCAACCCCGTCAAGGTCGCCAAGCTTCAGGGCCCCGACTACCACCTCATCCGCTCGCGCGACCCCAAGTTCGTGGCCGCGTACGCCAACTACTACGTGTGCAACGGCGCGGTGATATCGGCCCAGTTCGGCGACACCCGCGCCGACGCCGCGGCCAAGGAGACCCTCCAGAAGCTGTTCCCGGGCAGGGCCGTCGAGCAGCTCGACATCGACAGCCTGGGCGCGGGCGGCGGCGGCATCCACTGCGTGACCCAGCAGCAGCCCCGCGCTGTGTGAAGGCCGAGGCGCTGTTCTCCCGGTTGGACCCGGTCGGGAACCGACCAGCCCGTCAGAGGTCGGTCCAGCCGTGTTCCAGGTAGTCATGGCTGTCTATCGAGACGGGCACCCCGGGCGCGGGGAACACGGCAGGCACGTCGAGGAAGAGTTCGTCGTCCTCAGGCTGGGCCAAGGGAGCCAGTAGCGGCGGCAGCACGTGCTCACCGATACCGGTAGTGAGGTGCGTGCCGCTGTACTGGTCCTCCAGTGCAGCGCGGATCTCGGCCGGGTCAGCGGACAGGTAGCCCATGTCGAAGGAGTTCGGTGCCTCCTCGTAAGAGAACTCCTAGGCGTCCTTGACCCAAGGTGTTCCGAAGACGCCGTCGGTGGACGAGCGAGCATCCAAGGACGCGCGAGCATCCGAGGACGAGGAAGGAGTGGAGAGGCGCGACGTTCTCGGTGCACTGGGCGTGTGCCGCCGCGGTGGAATTCACTGCCGCAGGGCCTCGAAGGCATGCCGGGCGGCGGTGCCGATGGCGAGGTCGATGTCCGGAGCGAGGTTGGCGCGGCGGTCGGAGCGGGTGAGCGCGGCGATGGCCACCCGGTCGCCGGATTCGGCCTCCACCACACCGATCTCGTGCCGTAGGTGGAGGAAGGTCCCGGTCTTGCCGCTCACCCGGAGGGTGTCGGCACGCAGTTCGCCGGCCAGGCGGTGGGTGAAGACCTGCAGGCCCATCAGCCGGCGGAGTTCGGCGGTCGCGGCGGGGTGGGCGATGTCGTCGCGCCACACCCGCTGCAGCAGGTCGACGAGCGCGGTGGCGGTGCCGGTGTTGGCGTGTGCCGGGTCGAGCGTCTCGATGGTGTGCCGTCCGGTGTCGTCGTCCCGGATGGCCAGCTCCTGGGCGAGCAAGAAGTCGTTCCCTGCGGCGCCGGCGGCGCAGCGGTACATGTGGTCGAGCCGGTGCCGTACCCGTATGCCGGCGCAGCCCCAGGCGTGCAGACGCGCGTCGACCTCCGCTACGGGGACGAGGCCGAACAGCGCGTCGCCGCTGGCGTTGTCGCTCACCGAGAGCATCAGGTAGATGAGGTCGCCGACGGCGACCGTGGCCGGGTGGCGGAAGGCAGCCAGTCCGGTGGGGCCGACGCTGCTGGTGGTCGGGTCGAGGGTTACGGGGTGTGCCGCGTCGAGTGCCCCGTTCGCGATCCGGTCCAGGGCGACCAGGGCCAGCGGGACTTTGACCACCGAGGCGAGCGGTACCGCGTGGTCGATGTCGAAGCCGAGCTGCTCGGCGGTGTCGAGGTTGCGGGCGAGGAACGCGCCGCGCACGCCCAGGGCCGCCCAGTCGGCGGCGATGGTCTCGGCGACGTCGAGGAGGGCGCCGTCGGCCGCGTTGTAGGTCGGCCGGTTCGCGGGGGCCGGGCTCATCGGGCTCATCCGTGGGCCGCCAGGTGCAGCGGGGCGTCGTGGTCCGCGGCCCGGGACGGTGCGGCGCTCGGCGCCGCGGTCGCCGTGGCACCGACGGCGGACGCCAACAGGGCGGCCAGCCAGTCCGGCACATGCGCCGTGTTTGGTCGGCGTCGTGTCGCCCCGGGGTCGTATCCCCGGTGCAGCGAGGCGTCGGCGAGCGGAGCCCAACTCGCCCCGTTCCGCCGCGCGAACGGCTCGGAGCACAGCATTGTCACCCGGCCGGCGAGCATCTCGGCGAGCCCGCCCGCGCTCGCTTCGGCCGGGCGGATGAGGCCTTCCGGCAGCCCGGAGCGGGCGGCCGCCCGACTCAGCCGGTCCTGAGCGTGGGGGACCTGGTCCTCCCGCGTGGTGAGGATCGGCAGCGCGCCCGAGGCGCCGCGGCCGCGACGGGGTCTGAGGTCCTCCAGGTGGACCGCGCGGGGGCGGGGGCGAAGCCGGGCCTCGGTAGGGGTGGCGGGTGCGTCGTCCGGCGTGTCCGAGGGCGGCGCGGAGGCCAGGCCGAGGGGGACGCGGAGCGCGGCGTGCTCGGGGGCGACGCGCAGCAACGTATAGGTCAGGGAGCCGTCGGCGAGGCCCAACTCCCGTTCACCCGGCGGTAGTTCGCGCACGCCGAGCGGGGTGCCGTGCTCGGCGCCGGCGCGGATGATGCGCGCCAGCGCGGCGGGAGCGCAGTCCGCCGGCACCGCCACGGCCCGTACCGCCGACCGGTGGGCCGACTCGGCGATCTGCCGCAGCCGCTCTGCCCGGTCCAGTACGTCCTGGGCGTACGGCAGCAGCAGGACGCCGAACCCGGTGGTCGTGACCTGGCGCCGCGAGCGGTCGAACAGCAGCCCGCCGTAGTGCTCCTCCAGGGTCTTGATGCGGCGGCTCAGCAGCGGCTGGGCGATGCCGAGCCGGTCGGCCGCACGCGAGAAGCTCGCCTCGTCGACGGTCGCGACGAACGCCTCGAGGTGCGCGAGCAGATCCATCCGGCATTCATATCAATTAGTTATGGCACCTTCAATGATGACTCTTGGACATGGGTGGCCTCCAGCTGTTTCGCTGTCCTGGTCGAGGGCCCGCGACAGACACGACGACGAACCGAACCCTCTGGGAGACGTGCACCCATGACCAGTGCCACCCCTCTGCCGCGGCGCGGCATGTTCAAGGCCGGCCTCGCCCTGTCGACCGCCCTGCTCGTACCGGCCGTTGCGACCCCGGCCGCCTCGGCCGCAATCCCCGGGGCGCGCGGCGTCGATGCTCCGGGACCGCGCGGCGCCGAGGCCGCCCTGCGTGACCTGGAGAGGCGCTACGGCGCGCGCCTCGGCGTGTTCGCCCACAACGTCCGCAGCGGCCGGACCGTGGCCCACCGGGCACAGGAGCGGTTCGCGATGTGCTCGACGTTCAAGGCGTTCGCCGCCGCGGCGGTCCTGCGCGACCGCGGGCGCTGTGCGCCGCTGGACAAGGTGATCCACTACCCGGCCCGGGACATCCTGCCCAACTCGCCGATCACCGCACAGCACATCGACACCGGCATGACGGTGGGCGAGCTGTGCGCGGCCGCGATCCAGTACAGCGACAACACGGCGGGCAACCTGCTGCTGCGGGGGATCGGCGGCCCCGGCGGCCTCACCGACTTCTTCCGGTCGCTCGGCGACCCGGTGAGCCGACTCGACCGCTGGGAGCCCGACTTGAACGCCGCTGTCCCCGGCGACCCGCGTGATACGACCACACCCCAGGCCATGGGCCGCAGCCTGCAGCGGCTGACGCTGGGCCGGGCTCTGGACGACGCGGGCCGACGGCACCTCATCACCTGGCTGAAGGGCAACACCACCAGCGGCGAACGGTTCCGTGCCGGGCTGCCGGACGACTGGATCGTCGCGGACAAGACCGGTACCGGCGACTACGCCAGCGCCAACGACGTCGGCGTCGCCTGGACGACCCGGAAGGCGCCGATCGTCCTGGTCGTACTGTCGTCCAAGCCCGCACAGCACGCGGCCGTGGACAACGCACTGATCGCCGAAACGGCTCGCGTGCTCGCCCGCACCCTGGCACCCGGTGAATGAACTCCCTTGATTTCCCCGAGGTGGTCAGCGGATGACGTCCGCTGCCCGCACCCTGGTCAGTCCTGCCCTCGGTCGGCCAGGGCTGCCGCGGTGGCGCGGGCGAAGCCATCCGGATTGTCCAGCATGATGTTGTGCCCGCAGTGCGGGATGGGGACCACGCTCACCCCGGCGGCGACGAGCGCGTCGGTGCCGGGGAGCGGTCCGTCGGCCTCGGGCAGCAGGAACGTGCGGGGAATGTCCAGGTTCAGCAGAAGTTCGCGCATGGTGGGGACGGTGCCGCGGGTGAGATGGACCGCGCTGCGGTGCAGGGCCGCACGGTCGGCCAGGCGCATGGTGGCCCACCAGTGGGGCCCGACCCGGTCGCGGACCTCTTCCCAACCGCCGGCCAGGAACTCCTGCTCGGAGTAGGCGGCGATGCCGCTGCTGCCGCTGGTGCCGGGCCTGCGCGGGATCGGGTCGAGGTTGGCATCGACCAGCACCAGGCGGGAAACCAGCTGCGGGTGCCGGGCGGCCAGGACGATGGCCACAGAGCCGCCCATGCTGTGGGCGATCAGCTCCGCACCGGTGACCCGCGCAGAGGTCAGCGCCTCGGCGAGGGCATCGGCGTGCGCCTCCAAGGTGTACGGGAAATCCGGCGGGCAGTCGCTGATTCCGTGACCGAGCAGATCGATCAGGAGGGAGCGGCGGCCGGCCAGCAGCGGATGGAGCGCAATCTCGGCGAAGTAGGCGGGCGAGGTGGCACCCAGCCCGTGCAGGTAGACGCGCGAAGGCTCCCGCCCCGGCAGCTCGACCCAGCGGATCCGGTCACCCTCGGTCGTCACAACGGCGTTACGCACAGCGCTGCTCCCCTGTAGTGAGATCAATAGCGGGATGAGAGTAGCCGCCGGCATCCGACTCCACGTCAGCCCTTCGCGTGCATACGCCTGGCCACGGGTGTGGGGACGAGCCTCACCTCTCCGCGCTCACCGAAGTGCGGGTTGTCATCGGCGTCGCCGCGACGGTGCAGGCGCCCGCGGGCGCCTGCACCGTCACCGCGGGCCACCGGAACGCGACGCCATGAGGCGGACGTCTCCGACAGCCGGCGCGGCGAAGGGGGTCAGCGGGTGCGGGCGGGCGGAGTCTGGTCGACGAGCACGGCCGTCGTGCGCTCCAGGAGTTCGCAGAGGGAGGCGTGCTCGGCGGGCGTGAATGCGGCGGTGAGTGCGCGCTCAAGGACGATCACCTCGTCGTAGGCGCGGTCCAGCACTGCCCGGCCGTCCTCGGTCGGCGTGGCGATCTGCACCTTGGCGTGCACCGGGGACGGGTCGCGGCGAATGAGCCCCTTGCTCTCCATGTTGGCCAGGACGGTGGCCATGCTCTGCTGGGTCACGCCGCAGGACCGGGCCACCTGGGCGGCGGACATGCCGCCCTCGCGGGAGAGGGCCAGCAGCACGGTGTACTGCGTCATGGTCAGCCCGTGGCCGCGCAGTACGGCTTCGTGGTGCGCCATCAGCGCCTGCTCCGCCCGCTTGATCCGGGTGCAGAGGTACTCCTCGACCGGGATGTCCGACACTTTCTCACTCCAATACACAGGGATCTGTGTTGACTCAGGTAGCTGTGATCTCTAACGTTCCCCGTGACACAGGATACTGAGTCAGCACAGGAGGCTGCATCCATGAGAGCGATCATTCTCGACGGCGATGACAACTACCGGATCACCGAGCTCGACGAGCCCGTCCCCGGCCCTGGTGAGGTCGCGATCCGGGTGGCGTACGCCGGCATCCAGTGGGGCGACACGATGGTGCGGGACGGCCACTTCCCCGTACCGCGCCCCTTCGTCCCCGGCTTCGAGGCGTCCGGGCACATCATCGCGGTCGGTGCGGGCGTGGACGAGGGCCGCGTGGGCGAACCCGTAGCCGCACTGACCACGGCCGGCGCCTACGCCGAGGTGGTCGCGACGCCCGCGGTGCTCGCGCTGCCCACCGGCGGCGTTCCCTTGCGGACGGCGGCAGGCTTCGGCTGGGGCACCCCGACCGCCTATGACCTCGTCCATCACGCGGCACGGGTGCGAGCGGGCGAGAGCGTACTGATCCATGCCGCGGCCGGGGGAGTCGGCACTCTCGCCGCCCAGTTCGCCGAGCTGGCCGGCGCCGGCCGGATCGTCGGGGTGGTCGGCAGCCCTCGTAGGGCCGCCTACGCGGCCCAGTTCGGCTTCGACCGGGTCCTGCTGCGCGACGAGTTCCCGGCCGAGATCGCGCACGAACAGTTCGATGTGGTCCTCGACCCCGTCGGGGGCCAGACCCGACGGGACAGCTTGCAGGCGCTTGCGCCGCACGGACGGCTGGTCGCCTACGGCAACATCGGCAGCTACGAACCCGTCCTTGCCGACACCAACGACCTGCTCATGGCCGGTACGTCGCTCGTGACCTACAACAGCAACCTGCTGAGCCGGACCCACCCGGACCGCCTCGCCCACTCCGCTCGCCAGGCGCTCGAACTCCTGGCCCACGGGCGGATCCGCGTCGATGTCACCGCCGAATACGACCCCGAAGAACTTGACGTCGCGGTGACGCGGCTGCGCGAAGGTGCCACCGACGGGAAGAGCGTTCTCCGAGTCGCCGACCGCCTCGGAGCCAGGTCGGTGGCCGGACGGAGCGGCCGGTAACCGGCAATGCCTGTAGGCCAGTTGGGGGGCATGCGTCCCGCTCCCGCCCGGTGAACGCATCGAGCGAGACCGGCAGGCCGCGGCCCGACGGCTCCGGTGGCGACGCCGTGCGGGATGCCGCGGCGGCGCGCTCCCGGAAGGCGCGCCGGCGGCACGCAGCGGAGCGGTACCGCGCCGGCCGGCCCGCGTCCCCCTGTCGGTCCCGGGGATGCCGTTCGACCCTCTCGACCGCTACTTGATGCCGGTGTCGCCGAGCGCCTCCAGCACCTGTCGCAGGCCGTCGCCGGTCTTCTTCACCACGTCGCGGTCCACATCGGCGAGCAGCCGCGCGTAGTTCGCCAGGTGGTCGGCCAACGCGGCCCGGGTGACCTCGTGGCCGTGCTCGGTGAGGCGGATCTTGATGGTGCGCCGGTCCCCGCCGTCGCGCACCCGCTCGACCAGGCCCTTGGCCTCCATCTTGTCGATGCGGTTGGTGATCGCGCCGGACGTCACCATGGACGCCTTGAGGAAGGCCCCGGCGGTGAGGGCGTACGGGGGCCCCGAGCGCTGCAGCGTGGTGAGTACGTCGAACTCGCCGTGCTCCACGCCGTGTGCGGTGGCCGAGGCCTTGGCGGACTTCTCGACCACCCGGGCCAGTCGCTGGATCCGCCCGAAAAGCTCCACGGGCCACAGGTCCTCCGCCACGTCGGGGCGCTCCTTGACCCACTGGCTGATGATCGCGTCCACGGCATCGCTCATCGCTGCACTCCTCTCAATGGACATCTTCTCAACGTTAAGACACTTGACGTTGAGAGAGTCGAGATGCTTTTATTTCAACGTTGAGATTATCAAGGTTGAACGACAGGAGCACCCCATGTCCGAGCTCGCCCTCCACCCCGTCGCCCAGGACCTCCTCTTCCGCGAGGCCCGCACCGCCAACACCTTCACCACCGAGCCGGTGACCGAGGAGCAGGTCCGGGCGATCTACGACCTGGTCAAGTACGCCCCCACCGCCTACAACCAGGCGCCGCTGCGGATCGTCCTGATCCGCTCGGACGAGGCCCGCGAGCGGCTCCTGCAGCACATGGCCGAGGGCAACCGGCCGAAGACCGCCGCCGCGCCGCTGGTCGCGATCCTCGCCGCCGACAACGAGTTCCACGAGGAGCTTCCCGCGCTGCTTCCGCACTTTCCGCAGGCCAAGGACCTCCTGTTCGCCGACCGCCCGGTCCGCGAGGAGTCCGCGCTGCTCAACGCGGCGCTCCAGGCGGCCTACTTCATCCTCGGCGTGCGCGCGGCGGGGCTGGCCGCGGGGCCGATGACCGGACTCGACTTCCAGGGCGTGCAGAAGGAGTTCCTGGACGACGACCACACGCCGCTGATGGTCGTGAACATCGGCCGTCCGGGCGAGAACGCCTGGTACCCGCGGTCGCCGCGGCTCGCCTACGACGAGGTCTTCACGACCGCCTGAACGGCTCACCGCGCCGAGCTCCGGCGCCCACCGGACCGCCCGAGCGCTCGACCCCGCCGAGCCGCCTCGTCCCCTCCCGGTCGCCCGGGCCGTCCCTGCCGCTTCGCCACGCCTCCCGCCCCGATCGCCTCGCCCCACCTCGACTTCCGGAGTCCACCGTGTCCCTGCTCGACCGAACCCGCCCCCTCCAGCCCACCCAGGCGCCGCGCCAAGTCCCCGCCGCATGGCTGGCGTTGCTCGCCACTCCGCTCGCGGCGAGCGCCAACAGCCCGGTCCTGATCCTCCCCGACATGGCCGAATCGTTCGGCGTCCGTACCGACACGGCGACCTGGCTCGTCACGGTCTTCGCCTGGGCCGTGGCCGTCGGCACCCCGCTGATGGCGGGACTGCTGCGCCGCCGCGGACTGGGCGCCGAGCTCCGGCTGAGCGCGGCCCTGATCGCGGCCGGCACCGTGGTCGTCGCCGTGGCCCCCTGGCTGCCCCTGGCCATGGCGGGCCGGGCGGCGCAGGCGATGGGCGGCGCCGGCCTGGTCACCGCGGCGATGAGCCTGGCGGGCTCGGTCCGCCGCATGGGCGTGATCACGGCGGGCTTCGGAATACTCGGCGCGGTCGGGCCGCTCCTCGGCTCGTCGATCGCGGGCACCGCCTCCTGGCGGGTCTCCCTCGCCGTCGGAGCGGTCGCGCTCCTCGCCGTGCCGGCGATCATGCGCCGCGCCGACCTGTCCGCACCGCAGCAGAGCACCCCCTTCGACGGCCGGGGCGCCACCCTGCTGGTCCTGCTGGCGACGGCCCTGGTCCTCATCCCGCGCTTCCCGCTTCCGGCGGTGACCGCCTCCCTGGTGATGGCCGCGCTGCTGGCCCTGCACATCCGGTCCCACCCCACGGGCTTCGTCCCCGCGTCACTGCTGCGCACCAGGACCTTCGTCCTCTCCACCCTGCTCGCCTGCACCTTCTCGACCTCGTACTTCACGCTCCTCTTCACCATCCCGCAGCTGCTGCACCACCGCACCGACTGGTCGACCTCCACGATCGGCACCGGGCAGCTGTTCGCGCTCCTCGCCGGCTCGGTGCTCTCCATGGTGCTGGCCGCGGCCTCGGCCCGGATGGGCCGCCCGCGGGTCCTGACGATCCTGCTCACGGTCGGCGCGCTGGCCCCGCTCACCGCGGTGCTGACCCCCTGGCCGCCGCTGCTCCTGCTCGTCGCGACGCTGGCCGTCTTCACGACGAGCGCGGGCCAGGCCACGCTGGCGGTGTACGCGAGCCAGGCCGCGCCGGCCGCCCAGCGCCCCACGGCGATCGGCCTGTTCAACCTCGGCTACCAGCTGGGCGGCGCCTTCGGCCCGGCGATCGCGGCCCTGATCATCCTCGGCGGCTGAACCGCGCCGCCTCGGCCCTGACCGAGGCGGCTCATCGGCTCCAGCACCGTGCGAGCGCTCCCTCGCCGCACGGGGCCGGGGCCACGCTGCGTTCGCCGGCGAGGGGGCGGTCGAGGACGGAGAGCAGGAGGGGGCCGAAGCCGATGAGGGCGGCTACAAGGCCGGACGCTCCCGGGCACGGGCGTCCGAACAAGGCCGGGCGAACGGCGTGACACTTTCAGGCGGGTACCTCTTCATGCCCGCTGCGAACGGGCGCGCATGGATGCACTTCGCGCTCGATGCGCGGCAGGATCTCCGGGATGTAGATCTTCCGGATGGCGTCACCGGCATCGTGAGCCTCCCAGTGGGCGCGGTCGGCCCAGCGCTCGACCAGGACGAAGCGGCCGGGCTCCTCGTGTGACCGGTAGGCCTCCCAGCCGGCGCAGCCGTTCTCTGCCAGGCACAAGGGACGCATCCGAGCCAAGGCATCGGCAACCAGGGCGATATCGGCGCGGTCGGGGACCCGGATGATGACGATGAGGTCGAACAACGTGCTCCTCAGGGGTGGGCTGAGCCTCCGCCGGTGTCGCCGAGGCTCGGGCAGCCAGTCAGAATAAGCGATCTTCAGCCGGGCGGGCGGCGGACGGGGGCTTCACCGTGGGGTGGCAGCAACCGGGCTTCCACACCAACGACCCCGCGGGCAACTCCTCGTGGAACCGAGGGAGTTCGAGATCTGCGCGGGCAACGGAGCGGATGCCGCGCTCACCGGCCGGATTCACCCTGCCCTGACGGCCGCGACGGCATGCGCCCGCGGAGAGCTTGTACTCCGCCGACGCTCGCCTCGGCCTGGAGCCACGCACCGTGAGATCCCGGAAATCTCTCCTTCACACGGCGGGACGGGCCATGAAATACGCCGTACCTAGCGTTCTTCTGACGGACACACACGGACCGACCGGTCCGGCAGGGTCCGCCCTGACGCAGGGGCACCGGAAACCCGCACCGGTGCGAGCCGTACTGCCGTCTCCAGCCGCCCGCGCCCGGACATCCCCGAGCGGGCTCCCACCCTCCCCTCCTGTCAACGGCGCCAAGCGGGGACACAGCGCAGGCCCGATCACCCTCCAGGAGGCGTGGCATGAGTGTTCCCCCACCATCGGCAGCGGAAGGCGTCCGGTCCGGGCCGGCCCTCGAAGAGCGGCCCGACGCCGGGCAGACGGCAGCCAAAGACGTGGCGGTCACGGAGTCGGAAGCCAAGGGCACGGTAGTCGCGGACGCGGCGGACGCGGCGGACGCGGCGGACACGGCGGCCACGGCACTGGCGGCCACGGACGCGGCCGCCAGTGAGACCCTGGAGGACTACACCCTCCGGTTCGCTCCTCGTAGTTACCGCCGGTGGACCCCGATGGTGGTGGCGACCACCGCGCTCGGCGGCATCGCCTACATGGCCGACTTCTCCATCGGCGCCGGCATCGGCCTCACCCACGGCACCGGGAACGCGCTCGCCGCGATCGCCGTCGCGGCAGCGGTCATCTTCGTCACCGGCTTCCCCCTCGCGTACTACGGCGCCCGCTACAACATCGACCTGGACCTGATCACCCGCGGTGCCGGGTTCGGCTACTACGGCTCGGTGCTGACCAGCGTCATCTTCGCCAGCTTCACCTTCATCTTCTTCGCCCTCGAAGGCTCGATCATGGCGCAGGGCCTGAAACTGGGGCTCGGGCTGCCGCTGTGGCTGGGGTATCTGGTCTCCACCCTGATGGTGATCCCGCTGGTGATCTACGGGATGAAGGCACTCAGCAAGCTCCAGGTGTGGACCACGCCGATCTGGCTGCTCCTGATGGTGGGCCCCCTGCTGTATCTGGTCACCACCGACCCGGGCACGGTCGACCGCTTCCTGTCGTACGCCGGGACCGACGGCGACGGCGGCATCGACACCGCCTCGGTGCTGCTGGGCGCGGGCGTGTGCCTGTCGCTGATCGCGCAGATCGGCGAGCAGATCGACTATCTGCGGTTCATGCCGCCCAAGACCCCTCAGAACCGGCGCAGTTGGTGGACCGCCGTGGTCATGGCCGGTCCGGGCTGGGTGGTGCTCGGTGCGCTGAAGCAGGCCATCGGGGTGTTCCTGGCCGTATACATCCTCGCCGAGGTGGGGCCCGCCGCGGCCACCGAGCCCATCCAGCAGTTCCGGGGCGCCTTCGACGCGATGCTGCCCTCCTGGCTGGTGATCCCGCTGGCCGTGGTCCTGGTGGTGATCAGTCAGATCAAGATCAACGTGACCAACGCCTACTCGGGCTCGCTCGCATGGACCAACTCCGTCACCCGGATCACCAAGCACTACCCGGGCCGCATGGTCTTCGTGCTGCTCAACCTGGCGTTCGCGCTGATGCTGATGGAGACGGACATGTTCAGCATCCTCAACTCCATCCTCGGGTTCTACTCCAACTGCGCCATCGCCTGGGTCGTGACCGTCGCCACCGACATCATCGTCAACAAGTACGTGCTCAAACTCTCCCCGAAGACGCCCGAGTTCCGCCGCGGCATGCTCTTTGCGGTCAATCCGGTGGGCGTGGTGGCGTTCGTCGCCGCCTCCGGCCTGTCGATCGCCATGTACTTCCACCTCCTCGGTGACGCTCTCCAGCCGTACTCGCCGGTCGCCGCGGCCCTCATCGCCTTTGTCCTCACCCCGCTCACGGCGGTGCTGACGAAGGGCCGTTACTACCTGCGCCGCACCGACGACGGCATAGCCGAAGCGCTCCTCGACCCGGACGGCAACCCCAGCGCCACGACGTACGCATGCCATGTGTGCCGCCAGAGCTTCGAGCGACCGGATCTGGCCGCCTGTCACACCCACGACGCGATGGTCTGCTCCCTGTGCCTGACCACCGACAAGACCGGCGACCACCTCCTCCCGCCGGAGCCCGCCACCGCCTGAGGCCAACGGCTGCACTGATTCCCCGAGCGGTGGGCCGCGCCCCTTTGGGCGGCCCACCGCTTCGCCGTCTTCGTGCAGCACTCCGGGCTGCCGAGGCAGCCCTCGCCGTGGGTGCAACCGCCGCTGTGGGCAGGGCCCTGCGGAATCTCGGCGCGCGAAGCGAGCGCCGGGGTGACAATGCGTGACTCCGGCCTGCCTGACAGTGCATCCATGTTCGTGTCGATCTTGTGGATCTTTGCCGTCGGCAGCATGGATTCCGGACGAGGCCGTCCATCTCGCTGTTCGGCGCCTGCCCGTGCCGTGATAGCACGGAGTAATCAAATTCGAGGGAGGCTACGACCGCATGGGTATCTTCAGCCGTCGCCAGAGCGCGACCATCGAGCCGACGCCGGCTGCCGGGCCCCGTACGCCTTTCCCGGCGGCCGACGCCTCCGGAGTCGCGCTGGACCCCGCACTTCGCGCGCTGACCGGGGAATGGACCATCGACCGCCCGCACAGCCGCATCGGATTCTCCGTGCGGCACGCGATGGTCACGACGGTGCGGGGTGCTTTCGCCGACTACGACAGCACGCTGTACTTCGACGGAGCCCGGCCCTCCCGGTCCCGGGCCGAACTCGTCATTCGGGTCGCCAGCGTCGACACGGGTGTGGATCAGCGGGACGCACACCTCATCGGCACCGACTTCTTCGACGCACGCCGCTTCCCGGAGATGGTGTTCCGCAGTACCTCCACGGTCCACGAGGGTACGGAGAGCTTCCGTATGACAGGGGATCTGACCATCCGCGGCGTCACCCGGCCCGTGGAGCTGCAACTCGACTACCTCGGCTCGGTCCTGGACCCGTTCGGCTATGAGCGAGCCGGCTTCGACGGCACCACCACCATCGACCGCACCGATTGGGGCTTGGTCTACAACCAACGCCTGGAGGCGGGCGGCGCCATGGTGAGCGAGAAAGTTCGGCTCCAGTTCGACATCTCCGCGATCCGGGCCATGCCCCAGGAGTAGTTGCCCCGGAAGGTCCCCTGCGTTCCGTACGCCTGCACCCCTCGACGAGGCGAGCCGCGGGCCGGCACCGACTTCGTCATGGGCCCGCCGCCGTACCGGCCCGAGCGCATCCTGCGCGACGAGCCGTGCTCGGCGGCTCCGGCGCCAGGCGCAGTTCTCTGCGTCGGCGCTGCTCGGCGAGGTCGGCAACGGGGGCGGACAGGAGCAGGGCCCGGGTGTAGGGGTGGTCGGGCGCGCGGACAGGGCGCCGTCCGCGTGGTCGATGCTGACGCCGAGGTAGGCGTCGTCGGTCACCTCGTCGGCGAACGTCCCAAGTTGTTGCAGGCCCCTGGCAAAGTCGTCGGCGATCCGTCTGCCTCAGCCGAGGCGGGACAGGGCCGCCCGGACCGCGGCGAGGTCCGTGTCCGATGCCAGGCCGGCGTGGTAGAGCCGGATCTCGTTGGCGCCCAGTTCCGCGGCGTGTGCGGCGTCCGCGTCGAGGGTTGTGGGGCTGCCGCCCATTCCGGTGACGATGGTGAAGTTGGCGGCCAGGGTGGTGTCTTCGGTGCGGTACGGCGCGAACGGTGTGAGGGAGTCGGTGCGTGCCTGGAAGCCTCCCGTGCAGGGCAGGACCAGGCCGTCCGTGAACGTGAGGATTTCGGCGGGTCGGACGCCGACGTTGGCGCCGCAGTGGTGCGCCGCGGGGTCCGCGTGCAGCAGCACCCGGAACGCGGGGTCGTGCGCCGCGTCCCGCACCGCGGCGACGACCTCGCGCTGCAGGCTGTGCGCGACCAGAAGGCGCCACCGGGCGACGAGGGCCGCACGCCGCGCGCCGAGCCGCGTCTCGACCTCCGCCCACTCGTCCGTCCGACCGTCGTTCAGGGACCGGCCCGACCGCAGCGGTGTCAGGGCCTTGGCGACGGCGGCCCGCAGCGCGTCGGGGTCCTCGCCGAGTGAGGCGTATCCGTCGCGGCAGTCCGCGCAGAAGCACAGCGACATCAGATACTGCCCGGCGCCGGTGAACGGCACCCCGGCGATCTTGTCGTGGGCGTGCAGATGCGCCAGCCCGTACCAGCCGCACGATTCCAGCTCCGTGCCGTGTGTCCCCGGCCGCACGGCGGCCTCCGCGGCCAGCAGGGTGAGGTAGGTGCGTACCTCGGGGCGGGCGATGCACGGTGCCCAGGGATACCGGTCGCCGTAGGCGTTGACCACACAGCTGTCGGGGTGCTCCTCGCCCAGACGGGAGTTGTGCGCGAGCACCACCCAGGAGTGCACCTCGATCCCCGCGTCGGTCAGTGCGGCGGCGGCCTCGCCGTACGGATCGGGGCCGGCGACCCAGCCCTGGGGGTACGGGCACAGCGGCTGCCCCTCCCAGTGCAGGGCGTCCGGCGGGTAGTACACCGCGGAGTGCGGGGCGGTGACGACCAGGTGCCGGGGATGGCGTGGGGTGAGCGCGCGGGTCGAGTGATAGGCGGACGCCAGGGTGGCCTGCCGTACACCCAGGTCGGCCAGGCGTCGGGCGGCATGGGGATCGCCCACGACATCCCAGGGATACAGAAACGCGGAAGCCTTCATCGTCGGCACCCATCTCCGTCAGAGGTCTGGACAGGGTCTGCACAAGGCATGTACACACTCATGTTTGTGGTTCATAATTCTGAACCTCATTGAGACGCTATGCCCACCCCGTCGGCCGGTCAAGGGTGTTGTGCCGCCGAGCGGGCCTCGACGAAAGGGATGTGTCTTCGCCCCCAGCAATCACGCGGTGGGCATCACTCCTCACCCGGCGGTGCCCCGGTGCCCCGGTGCCCGGATCCCTTCTACGGTCTGTCGAAAAGATTCGGCGAGGATCTCGCCTCCCTCTACTGGGACCTGCGCACCCGGCCCCCGATCTGGCCGCACTGAGCCGGCGGCGGGCGGAGCGATCCATGCACGGCCCTTGACGCCCTTCATGAGCGCTCGTACATTCCCGCATACTCGAAGTTCATGAAGCTGGATGATATTCAACTACCTGAACGCGACCGGCCGTGCAATGCCGCTCGGATACTCCCCTCAGGAGAGCTGTATGCATCTCGATCGCGTTCTCTTCTTCCCCGTCACCCCGTTCGCCTCCGATGGCTCCGTGAGGGAACGATCAGTCTCAGCCTTGTCGAGGGGGCGGCCACACACGACTTCCCCTTCTTCACGGCGCGTTACTCGGCGGCATGTGGCGTCATCAGAATGGCCTGCGGCACGGCTTGCACGGTGACGCGCCGTCGCCCCCGCCACCGCCTCGCCCTGACCGACAGGATCTGCGGCGACTGACGGCACGGTGCCGGGCGGGAGTCAGCGGCTCCCGCCCGGCCGTGGCAGGTTCAGCTTCAGCGGGCCGCAGCCGAGGCGGGCGGCCTCGGCCTCGACGTAGCGGGGGAAGAGGGTACGCACGTCCGCGCCGGTCCCGCCCTCGTTGGCCTGTACGAGGAACACCGTCTCGCCCGCCTGGCAACGGGCCCGGAAGACGCCGAGGTTGGGGCCGAGGCCGCCGGAGCCGGCGGCGGAGCGCACCCGGTCGCCCTCGTCCAGCGTCATCCTCGTGAAGATCGCGGCCAGCCGCGGGTCCTCGACGGTCATCAGGCGCTGCTTCGGCTGCGAGCCGGTGATGTCCCGGTCGCAGGTGCGCACCGGACCGTGCCCGTCGGTAATCATCGGGTACCGGACCGGCCGGCGCTTCTTGCCCAGGGTCAGCCCCTCGATGCCGCAGAGCGCGTTCGGCTTCTCCGTGCGGGTGTAGCGGGCGGCCTTCGGCAGGCGTTCGACCGGATCGGCGATCGTGCCGGCGCAGCCCAGGTCCGCGCTGACCTTGTTGACGAGCTTCACGACCATGCGGGCCATCCCGTCCCGCTCCTTGGTCCTCGGCTCGTTGTCGCTGATCCAGCTGCCCTGGGCGATGTCCACGACGGTCGGCCCGTCGAAGTCGCCGGGGCGGCCCAGGCAGCCGTCCGGAATGGCGAGCCAGGCGCGGTCGTCCGAGGCCATGCCCAGCAGGCCGCCGCCGAGCGGGGTGAGACGGGCGGAGAGGAACTCGTCGGCCCACTTGCCGTCGTCGCCGCTACGGTCGTCCAGCCGGTGCACCCGGGCGGTGAGCGCCCATGCGTCGCCGTCGCTGTTCGTCAACTGGCAACTGCCGGTGGGGCCGTCCAGGGAGTGCCCACCGTGCAGCACGGGCGCCTCGACCGCCTTGACGTTCTCCGGCTCGCGGAACGTCGGGGCGAGGTCGTCGCGGGACAGTGCGCCCCAGCACAGCCCGTCCGGCGCGAACGGCCCGGCCTGCGTCTGCCAGGCCATCCCGCCGACGCCGAGCAGCACCCCGGCGAGACCCGCGGCCAGCAGCGGTCGGACCCGGCCGCGCAGCAGCCTGCGCCAGTGCCACCGGCGCAGGCGCCGCTCGCTGAGCAGTTCCCGTTCGGCGGGCAGGGGCTGCTCGTAGCGGTTCGGCTCGTTCGGTGTGCTGCTCACCGGGCGGCTCCCTTGGGGGCGATGGGGGCGCAGCCCAGGCGGGCCGCGGCCGCGTTGGCGAAGGCGGCGAGGTGGTCGGGGTCGGTGGAGGCGCCCATCAGGAAGGTGACGGGCCGGCCGGCGCAGTCGGCTCGTACGATCGCGTGCTCCTCGCCGATGGTTCCGGTGCCGCGCCATCCGCGGACCGCGGAGCGTTCGCCCGCGATGCCGTCGAACACCGCGGCCAGCCGGGGCTGCGCGACCATCGCCAGGTTCAGGTACGGCATGCCGTCGCGATCGCCGCGGACACTGCACGTCTGCAGATCGCGGGTGACCGCGCCGGTCTGGTCCTCGATGTCCTCCGTGGCGAGGTGCAGGCCGCGGATGCCGCAGACGTCGTCAGACGCGCCGAAGATGCTCTCCTTGTTGCCCGGCAGGTCGTAGACCGGCGAGCTGACCTTCAGCGGCTCGTCCGGCGCGCAACCGGCCGCCGCCATCCCATGGTTGGCCGCCGCGACGAGCAGCACCGCCGCCTCCCGGGCGCCGCCCAGATCGGCCGGATCGTGTTGGGTGTACGAAGGGCCGCTGCTGTACGTGCCGGACGCTTGCATGGTGACGACGGTCGGCCGGCCGTCCTGCGTATCGCAGGACTTCGGGAGTACCAGCAGGCCGCCACGCCCGTTCACCGTGCCCGGCAGGCCGTCCGGGAGCGGGACCATGTCGCCGCCCAGGAAACCGTCCTGGATCATCGCGAGCCGGGCCTTTGCGGTCTTGGGGACCGGGCCGTACTCGACGGTCACTCGCTGGTCGGTGGAGACCTGGTCGCCGTCGTAACTGCTCTTGTAGTCGCTGGCGATGGCGACCTCACAGCTTCCGGTCGGGCTCTCGCGGGTGGGCGCCGTCTCCTTGCCGGTGCGTGACCCGTCGTCATCGTCGCCGAACGCCTCGTCACCGAGGAAGTCCGGACCGCTGCCCTCTTCCCAGGCGCCCCAGCAGTAGCGGTCCTTCGGCCACGGCCATGTGTCCGCCGCCCACGTGCCGAGCCCGGTGCCCGCAAGCACGAGCACCAGCGCGGATATCAGCAGCAACCAACCCCGCCTGCCGGTCGGCAGCGCCCGGCGCAGCCGACCAGGCGCCGCGGGCGCCTCTTCTGTCTCACTCACCCCGTGACCCCCTTTGGCGGAGGAGTGTATCCCCGTCATCAGTCAGGAGCGGCCCGCCCCGTCCATGGGATCTTGCCGTTCAACAGGTAGTCGTCCGCGGCGGCTCACACGGTCGAGGCGGGTGCCGGCCGTGGCCGAACGGAGTCCAGGAAGCGTTGCGGTCGAAACGCTTTGCAGGGAGCGCCGCGGAAACATTTGGGACGAAACGTTTCCGAAGGGCGCAGGGCGCGGGACCCGAGGGCCCCGCGCCGCTGCCTGCCGGGATCGTGTGTCAGACCACGGCGAGCCGGTCCACCAGCAGCTCCACCCTCGGCTCGGTGTCCTCCGGCGGCAGCCGTCCCGACCGGGTCAGGGTCGCCACCCCGTGCAGGGACGCCCAGAACACCTCGGTGAACAGCCCCGGGGCGACGCCGTCCCCGGCGACCTCGCCGAGGCACTCCAGCAGTGCGGCGAAAGCGTCCTTGAGAGGTTCCGGGGTGTCCTCCTGTGCGTACGGGAGACCGCCGTCGAGCTGGAAGATGGCGTCGTAGACCGCCGGGTTGTGTGCGGCGAAGTCGAGGTAGGCGCGGGCGAGGGCGTACACCCGCTCGCGCGGGCCGTCCGCGGCGGCGGTCGCGGCGCGCACCGCCGCGGCCAGCTCGGCGGCGCCCTCCAGGGCGACGGCGCCGATGATCTCCCGTTTGCCGCGGAAGTGGCTGTAGAGGACGGGCTGGCTGTATTCGATGCGCTCGGCGAGCCGGCGGGTGGTGACCGCGTCCCAGCCGTGCTGCTCGGCGAGTTCGCGGGCCGTGGCCACGATGAGGCGCTCGCGGCTCGCCCGTTCGCGCTCCTTGCGTTCTTGTACCGACATGATTCGATCCTAGCACCGCTAGACAAGTGAGCGGCAGTAGCGCTAGCGTTGCCTCATCAGCTAGCAGCACTAGATGTCGAGAGGGTCATCATGCTCAACGCACTCGAGGTCGTCACCACCGTGGTCGTCGGCGTGATGGTGGGGGTGGAGTTCTCCGTCGCCTTCGTCATCAACCGGATCCTCGACGCACTCCCCGGTGACAGCGGCCAACTCGGCCGCGCCCACGGGGGCCGGATGCTCGGCGCCGTGATGCCGGTCTGGTACATCGGCTCGCTCGTCCTCGTCGCGGTCTGGGCCATCGCCGGATGGCACCACCACGGCACCGGCCTCGTCGTCACCGCCGGCGCGCTGCTGATCCTCAGCGTGATCATGTCGATCTTGCTGCTCGTCCCGATCAACAACCGGGGCAAGACGTGGACCCCTGACAACCGGCCCGACGACTGGAAGGAGCAGATGAAGCGCTGGGACCGCTTCCACTACGTCCGCGTCGCCGTCATCATCGCCGCCTTCGCCCTGCTGGTCGCCGCCCTCACCTGAGCCCGCGGGCTCACCCGCCCGCTCGTCAGCCGCAACCGCTCGGCCTGGAGCCGATGCGCGCAGCGGAGTGGCGGGTCGGCACGATCTCCTCCCCGTCGGTGTGGATCACCCCGGAGACCATCATCGATCTGATCGCCGGCCCGCGCGGCGAGTCCGACGTCGACCACCGCTGCCTCACCGTGCATCCGGTCGACCGGGACGAGGTCATCAAGTCGGGCACCTTCACCGTCCTGGAGCGCCCTGTCCAGCGCTTCGCTGCCCGCGCCACCGCCACCTCCCTCTTCATCCAGGACCCGGACACCCACACCCTCGAACTCCGCTGGTATCCCCAGGACGCGGGCCCCAGCGACACCCACTGACCGATAGCGAGAGGAAGTACCGAAAATGGCCAAGCTGCAGAGTCTCGACCCGCACACGCCGATGTTCGCGCAGTTCCAGGAGAAGACCGGGCCCATCGTCCTGGCCAACACCTTCGTCGTCCCGAAGGAAGAAACCGAAGCGTTCCTGGCCCTCTTTCGGAGGCAGGCCGAGTTCATGAAGGCTCAGCCGGGATTCGTCTCCCTGCAGATGCACAAGGGAACGGCGGACAGTCAGCTTCTGATGAACGTCGCGGTCTGGGAGTCGACCGAGGCGCTCGCCAGGGCGTTCGGCAGCCCAGAGTTCCAGCGCATGGCGGCCGAGTTCCCCGACGGCATCGTGTCGTACCCGCACATCTTCGAGCAGATCGACGTATGACACGGCGGCTGCGGCTGCGGTTGTAGCCGCAGCCGCGCCGCCTGACCAGGCCCCATACGACGCACCAGGCTTACCAAGCTCACGAAGACTCGCAAGGAGAAGAACAGTGCCGCTGAAGAAGATCAACACCGTCCTGACCGTCGCCTTCATCCTCTTCATCCTCTGGTTCGGGACGGAGTTCATCCTGAGCCCGGAGACGACGGCGCCGGGCTACGGCCTGCCGAGCTGGCCGTCCGGCGACGGCGACGGCTTCCTGGTCATCAAGGGAATCCGCGACGTCGTCCTGGCCCTGGTCCTGGGCATCCTGCTGGTGACGGGCCACCGCCGGGCGCTGGGCTGGGCGCTGCTGGTGGAGGCTTTCGCCGCGTACGGCGACATGACCAACGTGCTGGCCCACCACGGCTCCGTGGCCATCGCGCTCGGCGTCCACTGCCTGACCGCGACGCTGATGGTGGTCAACGGCCTGCTGATGATGCGCGAGACCCGCAAGGTCGCGGCCGCTCCGGCGACGCCCGCCCCGCAGCTCGCCTGATCCCATCGGTCCAAGGTGGCCCAGACCCGGGCCACCTTGGCGCGTGCCGGTATTCGCGTGTCGGCGCCCGTCAGGAAAGGCCAGGCAGACGATCTTCTTCCAGTGAGCGACGACCTGACGGCTGAGGCGGCCCGCTGCACCGCGGCGGCCACGGCCACCTGGACTGGCCGGTAAGGGGACCAATGCGCAGCCCTGCTGCCCGAGCACGGGGACACCCGCTCCCTGGGCTGTCACAACTCCCGTGCGGTCTGGGGGAGCACTGGCGACTGCGAGCTCCGCGCTCACGTGGGGTACGTCGTCACGGCCGGTGGTGATGTACTCAATCAGCAGAGCGTGGGCGGCGTTTCCGTGTCTGGCACCATGCTCGTGGGAAACGCCGACCGATGAGAACAAGGGGAGATCATTCCAACCCCGGACGAGCTTGAGGGCCGAAGCTGCTACGTGCTCGAGACCGCAAATGACGCCCAGATGGCTTGGAGCGTCTTCTTCGTCTACGGAGACCGCGAGCACATCCGCTTCCTGCTACGGAACATCTTCGTTGAGAACGACGATCCGGACATGGTCGACGCACACTTTGACCAGACGGCTGACCTCTGGTTCATCGAAAACGGGCGTCGTGTCGGACACGTCGATCTGCATTCCCTCATCTCGATGCCTGACGATGCAGGCACGAGACGGGTGTTGGTCGACTGGGTCCGCTTCGACGAGCTCGTCCCGGCTTTCCTGACGGGTTCGGTACTACGCCATGGCGAGGAGCTGCGGCTTCTGGACGCTCAAGACGATTTCGCCGAAACTCGGAGCAACTTGCCTCTCCTGTACCCCGCCACGCCGATTGGCTACGGGATGCAGGTGTGGGTGGAGGGGGATCTGACCGACCAGCCATACGAGATCTATCAGGACCCTGATCCCGCAGAGAGCGGCTGATGCGTTCCCGCCTCCGCGAAACTGGAGGTCCGCGCGTGCTTGTACCGTCCGTCCGACATTAGACGTCACTTGGCCCTTGGGGTGTTGGGGCGTCCGTCCCAGCGGTAGAGGCGAATTGCGCGGCGGATGAGGATGTGGAGCGTAACCAGAGTGGCGGCGAGGTACTTGGCGCTGTCGTAGCCGCGGTCGAGGTTGACGGTCTCCGGCATCGCACCGGCCTGTTCTTTCGCCGCTGCCGGGGTAGGGCCGAGTAGCGGCGAGTCGTGCCGGTTCGCGCCGAGCGGGTGACCCGGGTCGATCCCGGCTCGCCGTGCCGCTCGCGCTCCGGCGCGGTCGCCGGCACCTACCACCGGCCGCTTCACCAAGGTGCCCCGGCTCGCCAAGCTCCTACGCGTGCCCACTCCTGCCGACCGCGGGCCCGCAAGACCGACCGACACCAGCGTCGACCGCAGCCGCTCGGTCCGTCGCCCGAACCTGCGGGTGAGACCGGGTACTTGCTCGGCGAAGGTCATGCGCTCGCAGGATTCCTCCTCGCAGACGAACCTCCGCACCCGCAATGACACCACGACGAACGTGCCCGCCGTCGGCAGATCACGAGGAAATCGCAGGTAGGAGCGGTGTATTCGCCCCGACCAGCACCCGCACCCCGGACCGGCCGCCCGCCCTGCGGTCGTACGGGCCTCGACCCGGACGACCGTGTCGATCACCTCGACCGATTCCACCAACACGCCCTCGACCGAGGAGAACAGCAGCTCGTTCAACTGCGGCAGCACGTCGTTCACGGCGAAGGACCTTCGACCACACCACCGTCCAGCCAGGCGATTTTCGGGCGGACTTCAGTGGTCGTAGCGGACCGCCGAGATCAGTCCGCCGGGGCGCTCCTCGCGCTGCGGCGGGGTGCTGAGCGGGCGGCCGTAGGCGGCAGCGCGCTCGCGCAGGGTGTGGCTGTCGGCCTCCCAGCCGTGCCCGGCCAGCCAGCCCACCGGGTCGTCGGGCATCTCCGAGACCCACATGGACGCCGCCGATCCCGGCGCGGCGTCCGCGCCGAAGCGCTCGACCACGCCGCGCGAGCCCAATGCCAGCCCCATCCGACTGCCTGCCGCCGACTGCGCGCTGATCCGGGCCAGCAGCAGCTCCACCGCATCCTCGGGTAGATAGATCAGTAGTCCTTCGGCGATCCACACGGTCGGTGCGGCCGGGTCGTGCCCTGCGGCGGCCAGCGCGCCTGGCCAGTCCTCACGCAGATCCACCGCGACGGTGATCCGCTCGCAGCGCGCGACGGCCCGCTCCTGGCGCAGCACCGAGGCCTTGAAGTCCAGTGGCGCGGCGGTGTCGACCTCGAACAGCCGGGTGCCCTCGGGCCAGTCCATCCGGAAGGCCCGGCTGTCCATGCCGGCGCCGAGCAGCACGACCTGCCGGACCCCGGACGCGGAGGCCTGCTGCAACAGGTCGTCGAGGAACTTCGTCCTGATGACGACGGAGAGCGACACGGCCAGCCGGCGGCGTCGCGCGGTCTCGTCATCGGGCGGCGGCGAGGAGGGCCACAGGCCGCCGGCGGTGGCGAAGGCCTGTGCCAGTGGGTCGCGGAACAGCGCGTTCTCCCGCTCGGTCTCCAGCGCCCGCACCCTGGCGACCCCCACCGCCGTGGCCCACACTCCCGACGGCTGCACCCGCTCCCGCTCATCAGCCACCGCATCAGCCTAGATGATCGATTCCAAGGGGCCTGATGAGGGGAGCCGGCTTCCTGCGCGGCCGGCCGGGCATGCGCGCACTGGCCGCGCATTGCGGCCGGCCGCCTCGCCGGAGCGGGCCGGCGAGGGGCGCGGGTCCACCAGGTAGCCGGTACGCGCTGGTTGGCCGGCCACGTACCCGCCAACTATGGCCGGCGTTACCGGGCCGGGTGGGTAGCAGAAGCAGAAGGCCAGTTGACCGGTGCGATGGCTGCGGCGAATGCGTCACCGGTGGTGGCCGCGGCAACCGCGTTCGGCACCGTCGAGAGGCGGTCGTGTTCGAAGGTCCAGAGCAAGTCTGCCGCGACGCTCACCGCGATCGTGGCGGGTTCCTTGCCGGTGATCTCGGTCATTCCGATCGGGGTCTTGATCCGGTCGATGGTGGCGGCGTCATGGCCGCCCTCGGTGGCCAGGCGGTGCCGGAACCGCGCCCATTTGGCGGCCGAGCCGATCAGTCCGATCGAGCCGAGATCGGTGGTGCGCAAGGCGGCGTCGGCCAGTGCCGCGTCCTCGGCGTGATCATGGGTCATGATCAGGATGTGGGTGCCGGGTGCCAGCTCCGCGAGCACCTCCTCCGGAAGCAGCGGTGTGTGGTGCACGTGGATCTGCGCCACCGCATCCGCGAGCACATTGAGCCGTTCGCCGGTGAGTATGTCGGGGCGGCTATCGATCAGGTGCAGATCGAGGTTGTGGCGTGCCAGGATGCGTGCCAGCTCCAGCCCGACGTGCCCGACGCCGAAGATCGCCACCGCTGGGACCACCGGCAGCGGTTCGAGCAGTACGGTGACGGCTCCGCCGCAGCATTGCACGCCGTGTCGGTTGGTGACCTTGTCGTTGAGGGCGAACTCCATCAGCTCGGGCTCCGACTCGAGCGTGCCGATCAGCTCGCGGGCCCGATCGATCGCGACGGCCTCGATGTTGCCGCCACCGATCGAACCCCAGGTCTCGGTCTGTCCCACAACGAGTTTGGCACCGGCCCGGCGGGGCGCGTGGCCGCGCACGGCCGCGACGGTCACCAGCACGCCGGGCTCCCGGCGGGCTCGCAACCGTGCGACCGTGGCCACCCAGGTCATGTCAGGCATTACTCAAAGCGCTTGTGTCGGTGGGGATCTCACTGCCGTTGCCAGCGTGGCCGTTACGAGCGTGACCGTTGCGCCGCACGCGGGCTGCTTCGATGGCCCAGTAGACCGCCTCCGGCGTTGCGGGCGAGGCCAACTCGACGCTGACTCCGCTCGGGCCGAACGCGGCGGCGGCCTGCCGCAACGCCTCTCGGACCGAGAACGCCAGCATCAGCGGAGGTTCACCCACCGCCTTGGACCCGTATACCGCGCCCTCCTCGGTGGCGTTCTCCAAAAGCGTGACATGGAACTGCTCGGGCATCTCCGAAAAGCTCGGCAGCTTGTAGGTGCTCGCGGCCTGGGTCAGCAGCCGGCCACGGTTCGGCCCGTCACCGGTGTCCCAGCGCAGATCCTCGAGCGTCAGCCAGCCCGCACCCTGCACGAAACCGCCCTCGACCTGACCGATGTCGATCATCGGGGACAGGCTGTCGCCGACATCGTGCACGATGTCCACCCGCCGGAGGCGGTACGCGCCGGTGAAGCCGTCCACCTCCACCTCCGCTGCGGCGGCACCATAAGCGAAGTACTTGAACGGCGAGCCATGGAACGTCTTCGCATCCCAGTGCAGACCCTCGGTCCGGTAGAAACCGGCCGCCGACAACTGAACCCGCTGGAAGTACGCGGTGCGCACCAGGTCGTCCCAGGCCAGCTCCTTGTCGCTGCCCAGGGTGCGCGCGACGCCCTCGACGATGCGCACATCCGAGGCGTTCGCACCCAGTTGGGTACCCGCCACTTGCAGCAGCCGCCCGCGCAACTGCTCGCAGGCGTTCTTCACCGCCGCACCGTTGAGGTCCGTCCCCGAACTGGCGGCGGTGGCAGAGGTGTTGGGCACCTTGTCGGTTCGCGTCGGTGCCAGCCGCACCTTGTGCAGCGGGATGCCCAATGTGGTCGCGGCCACCTGCAGCATCTTGGTGTGCAGGCCCTGGCCCATCTCGGTGCCGCCGTGGTTGATCAGGACCGAGCCGTCCTTGTAGATCAGCACCAGCGCGCCGCCCTGGTTGAAGGCGGTGAGGTTGAACGAGATTCCGAACTTGATGCCGGTCATCGCAAGTGCCCGTTTGGTGTTCGGGTGCGCGGCATTGAAAGCGGCGATCTCGCGCTTGCGATCGGCGATGCCGGCGTTGTCCTGAACCTCTTGCCAGACGGTGGAGATCCGTTCGGGGTGAGCGACCGGCTGCCCGTACGGCGTCGCCTGGCCCTGCCGGTAGAAGTTGCGCTGCCGCAGCTCCATCGGATCCAGGCCGAGCAGCGGCGCGCACCGGCCCAAGATGTCCTCGATCACCAGCATGCCCTGCGGTCCGCCGAAGCCGCGGAAGGCGGTGTTGGAGACCTTGTTGGTCTTGGCGATGCGACCGGCGATGTGGGCGTTGGGGATCCAGTACGTGTTGTCGATGTGGCACAGCGCACGGGCAAGGACCGGCTCGGAGAGGTCCAGGCTCCAGCCGCCGTCCGCGGTCAAGGTGGCGTCCAGGGCCTGGATGCGGCCGTCGGCGTCGAAGCCGATCTTCCACTCGGCGTGGAACCCGTGCCGCTTACCGGACATCGTCAGGTCCTGGGTCCGATTGAGCCGCAGCCGGACCGGCCGACCGGTCAGCTTGGCGCCGAGCGCGGCGACGGCAGCGAACCCGTGCGGCTGCATCTCCTTGCCGCCGAAGCCGCCACCCATCCGCAGACACTGCACGGTCACCTCGTGGCTGTGCAGACCGAGCACATGCGCGACGATTTCCTGGGTCTCCGAAGGATGCTGGGTGCTGCTCTGGACGAACACCTGCTCGGCCTCGTCGATATGGGCCAGCGCCGCGTGCGTCTCGAGGTAGAAGTGCTCCTGATCGGAGAACTGGAACTCGCCGGTGAACACGTGCGCGGAGTCGGCGAAGCCGGCGTCGACGTCGCCGGTCAGCATCACGGGCCGAGCGCCGTGAAAACTGCCCGCCGCCATCGCGTCCTGCAGCGTGATCAGCGAGGGCCGTTCGTCGAGTTCCACCTCGACGGCCGCCGCACCGAGCCGGGCCGCCTCCAGGGTCTCGCCGAGCACCCATGCGACCGCGTGGCCGAAGAACATGACCTCGTCGGGGAACAGCGGTTCGTCATGCTTCATCCCGGCATCGTTGACGCCGGGCACATCGGCGCCGGTCAGTACACGGACCACGCCGGGTACGGCGAGCGCGGGTTCGGTGCGCAGCGCGGTGATCCTGCCGTGGGCCTTCATGACCTGGACCGGGTACGCGTGCAGCACGTCCTTGGTGCGCTGGACCAGGTCGTCGGTGTAGAGCGCGGTGCCGGTGACGTGCAGGGTGGCGCTCTCGTGCGGCATCGAGACGCCGACGACGGGTTTTTCGGGACGCTCGGACAACTGGCTCATGACGACACCGCCTCGGTGGTTTGCGCGTACAGCTTCGGCAGGCTCTGGCCGAGCATCGCGGAGCGGTAGTCGGCGCTGGCGCGATGATCGTTCATCGGCGTGCCCTCGGCCCGCAGCACCCCGGCCGCGGCCTCGACGGTCTCCGCCGCCCACGGCTTGCCCTCCAGGGCCGCCTCGGTGGTGCGGGCGCGGATCGGGGTGGCGGCCACGCCGCCCAGGCCGATGCGTGCCTTGCGGACGATCCCGTCCTCGATGTCCAGCGCGAAGGCGACCGCCACGCTGGAGATGTCGTCGAAGCGCCGCTTGGCGATCTTGTGGAAGGCCACGACCGGCGACAGCGGCAGCGGGATGCGCACCGCGCGGATCAGCTCGCCGGGACGGCGCACGCTCTGCCGATAGCCGGTGAAGTAGTCCGCCAGCGGGACCTCGCGCTCGCCGTCGGCGGCAGCGAGCACCACCGATGCCTCCAGCGCGAGCAGCGCCGGCGGGCTGTCACCGATGGGGGAGCCGGTGCCCAGGTTGCCGCCGAGGGTCGCACCGTTGCGGATGAGCCGGGATGCGAACTGCGGGAACAGCTCTGCCAGCAGTGGGACGCCGCCGGCGAGGCGGCGTTCGATCTCGGTGAGCGTCAGCGCCGCCCCGATCTCGATGTGGTCGGATTCGACTCGCAGCTCCCGCAGTTCGGGCAGCCGGTCGATGGCGACCACGCAATTCGCCCGACGGGAGCGGATGTTCACCTCTACGCCCCAGTCGGTGGAGCCGGCGATCACCACCGCGTCGGGCCGCTCGCGCAGCAACCGCAGCGTTTCGGCCAGGGTGCTCTTCCGCAGGAACGCGCTGTCGTCCTGGGCGTATTCGGTGGCACTCGGTGCGGGCGGTGACTGCTCGCGACGCCGCGCCAGCGGGTCCTCATCGGTGGGCGTACCGACGGCGAACGCGGCATCGCGGATCGGGCGATAGCCGGTGCAGCGGCACAGGTTTCCGCTCAGCGCGTGCAGATCGAAACCGTTCGGACCGTGCTCGACGTCGGTGCTGTCGGCCGTGTCCGTGCCGGTGTCCGCGTCCGTGCCGGTGTCAGCGTGCGCGCAGCGGTCGGGTCGGTAGTACTCGGCGGCCATGCTGCAGATGAATCCCGGTGTGCAGTAACCGCATTGGGAGCCGCCGCGGACCGCCATCTCCTCCTGTACCGGGTGCAGGGTGGGCGGCATGCCGGGTTCACCGGCGGTGGCGAGACCTTCGGAGGTGATGATCTCCTGGCCGTCGAGCGCCGCGGCCGGGACCAGGCAGGCGTTGACCGCCACCCAGTCGGTGGGCTTGTTCACCCCGGGACGGGCCACCAGGACCGAACAGGCGCCGCATTCACCCTCGGCGCAGCCCTCCTTGGTGCCGGTGAGGCCGCGCTCACGCAGGAAGTCCAGGACCGTTGTGTGGGGTGCGGCCGGGGAAATCGGTGCGACCTTCCCATTGACCGTTAGCCGCGCCGCTACCATGGCACATCCTCATTTCGGTGCGCGGTCGTTCTCATTATCCTGGTCGCCATTTCAGGGGACTTTCTCTCTCGGTGGCGCAGCTTGAGAAACCGGAGCATGAATCGGCACGCATCGACGTGCCGTAGCCGGTGACAGAGATAGGAAAGCGCCGGGGCCACAATCGGGCACGCCGGGACGGGGCTGCTCAGCAGCCGTGTGCTACACGACCCGGAATCCAGGCGGCTCGCCGAGCGAGGCGATGCAGGTCAGAGATGGTCGACATCCGACTTCGCCTCCTTCTGGCAGCTCACGAGTCGATGCGCTAGAAACTAAGTTGCCGCAGACCCACCGTCAAGCCGACCTGCGGAAACCGGCAGTAGCCTGTAGGAACCTACAGTGGACTGGTCGGGATCCTCTCAATGTATCGTAGCTTCGCACAAATGAATATGCAGGCAATGTTAAGCGTGTTGAGTGACGCGGGAGGCTCAGCAGGGGCGATTTACCTCTGATGCAGCTTGACCTGGGATTTCCCTGAATCGGTTGCTCAGCAGTTAATCCTAGTTATCTGCAGGTTAACCATGATCATCTCCCAGTGGTTTCCCACTTCGCCCCCCGCTGCATACGAAAGCCGGCCCCGGGCTGCGCACCTTGGGGGGTGACCTGCAGTCCGGGGCCGGCGTTCATGGGTCGCCATCCTCGGCACGGCGGGGATGGCGTCAGGTGGCGCGACGACATCTACCCGCCGCGGCGCCGCTTCCGAATGGGAGCATGGATTCGATTCACTGTGCAATCGCCTAGCCGGGTGATGGGCGTCCGTTGATCAAAATGCACCGTTGGCGGTACAGACTTGTGATCTTGCTCCGTCAAGCGTTTACGGGTGCCATCCGACCCATTGCCCGACTGGGTACGATTGCGCCGCCAGGTGATCGCGAGGCCATCAGACCCACGACTCCGCCGCAGTCTCACACAAGAGATGCTGGCCGAGCGCGCCGGCCAAGGCCAAGGGGCCAATTGCCAACGGCGGAGCTGCAAGCGAAGCCCGGCGGGGCCTGCTTACAGGCTGGCCACTCGAACCAGTGAAACCCGCTTCACCCTCTCGACTCCCAAGTGGTCCCGGGTGAGGATGCCGCCCATGCCAATTCCGCCATCGCAAAGCTTCACCGCCGACAAGGTGATTTCAGCGATCGTGGCCGCGATACGCAGCGGTGACGATCAGACCGTGGACGCCCTGCTGTTGACCGTGGCCGACAGCCCTGACCCGTATGCCGTCTTCGCGCTGCGCCAAGCACTGCAGCAGCACCTCACCCAGCCCGCAAAAGCGCCACCCCCGTCGACCCTGACGACCCGCGCGGGCGTGCGGCGCCTGGTGGAGACCTTCTACGAGGCCGCCGCCGACGACGACCTGCTCGCCCCCGTCTTTGCCCACAGGGGGACCCCACTGATACCTCATATCGACACTCTCACCGACTTCTGGTGCCATCAGTTGTTCGGGCACCTGGGCTGGCGCGGCGCGCTGCTGGAAGCACACCAGTGCGTGCACGCCACACACCCGCTGACCGACGCGCACTTCACCCGCTGGCTATACATGTGGCAGGACAGCGTCGACGCCGCCTTCGTCGGGCCGGCCGCCGAGTATGCCAAGGACCTGGCCACCCGCATCGCCCATTCCATGCGCACCCGCCTGCCCAACTGCCCCTCGGGGTTGCCCCTGCAGGAAACGCTCAGTTAGACCGGAATGCGATCGGCCGCGTTGAAAACGGGTACATGCCCCATCCTCGATCACCTGCTGCTCATCGCCGACGCGCTCGGGACACCCCCCGGAACTCCTCATGCGAGATTCGTAGCCGCAGCCGACTCTGGCTTGGCCGCTCCCGCAGCCAGGCCGTCACACTGTCACCGGCACCCGACTGTGCAGAATTGCCGGGCCAGCTGGAGCGTGTAGTCCTCGGCCGGTGTGGGGCTACAGGATGGGACCGCGCCGCAACTGGGGTTCAAGCAGACGCATGGGAACTCGCCCGTCGGGTTGCCGTTTTCATCGGTTTCGACGTGTTGTGCATGGTGCCGCCGCAGCTTCCGCAGCCGCGGGTCTGGATGAGCTGTCCCGTGTCTGGGTCCTCATCCCCAATGGATCATGACGACCGGTCGCCGATCCCAGCGGCCGGCCGTCGGCCTCAACGACTACCGCCTCACTCCTGTATCAGGGGCGAGGCGGTAGAAGCGGATCGGCTACGCCGCTCTGCGCTCAGGCTTCGAGTGTCTCTTTGAGGCACGCCCGTGCGGAGTCCACAAAGACCTCCCGCGCCTTCTTCAGGTTCAACCAGTCCTGCTCTTCCTTGCTCGCGCGCCCCAATAGCCGGATCTGCTCGACCAGGGCCTGTGCCTCCTTGTGCGGCCCGACCGGCTCGACGAGGATGCGGTTGTACGCATCGCGAGTGACGGCGTACGCCGCATCCTGTGCCGCCGTCGCCGCCTCGGGGTTCGGGTACTGGCCATCAGCCTTCCGCCAGCACACCGACGACTCCTCGTCGGTTGCGCTGAGGAAATCGGCGTACGCATCACGGCGGGACAGGTAGAGATCAGAAGCGGTGGTGCTCATGGTCTTCTCCGTAGGTGCGGGAACAGTGAGCGCTGCCACGCTACTTGTGGGCCTCCTGTCTCTCACCAGATCCATGGCGAGTTCGCCCGTCCGGGCCCGGCCGGTCGACAGTCGGTGCCGGTCAACAGTCGGTGCCTGCGATCCGGGGATTGCTGTACCGCACCGACCGCCGCGGCGACATGATCGGCTCCCGCAAGCGTCCATCCCCCTCGGTCGGATTGCAGGCCGCATCCGGCGCGCATGCCAGTTGCGGCGAGCAGGTGTCGAACGAGGGGTTGCAGTCGGGCAGGCAGCTCGGATCGCTGTTGGCGGCTGGGGCCTTCTCCGGGTGAGCGGCGGCCAGCTCCGCGCGGGCTGCCTGCATGGACACCCCGTGGTAGATGTCCTGAAGGCTCTGTTCGTGGACGTTGCCCACGGTCATCCAGCGCGCGAACACACAGGGCCACACGTCACCGGTGGGCGAGATAGCCATCTTGTCCCGTCCGCACCTGCCGCACAGCTTCTTGATCTCGGGCGCGGCACCGTCGGCTCCCCGACCAAACGGCCTGATCTTGTCCGTCCGAACGTCTCGGAGACCGATGTCCAGCAACTCGCGGCGGGATTCATCCGCGCGCTGGCCTTCCAGCACCTTGATCACGCTGCCGCGCATGGGGATACCCAGAGACTTGGCCTTCTCGATGTTGGCGCGCGTGCGGGTGTGGGAGCCGCGATTTTGGGTCACGTCATCGTGGTCCTGGGCGTCGTCCGAGTAGTAGCTGAAGGCCAGCCGTACATCAGGCGTTCGGAGCGCTTCCCACACCTCGGCGGAGACGTTCGTCAGGTTACTGAAGACCTCGACGCGCATGCGCCGGGCGCGAGCGTGCCGGATGAGCTGGGGAAGGCCGGGGTGAAGGGTGGGTTCGCCGCCGATAAATTGCACGTCCCGGACGCCGAGCGTACTGAGTTCATCGATAACGCGAACCCAATCCTCGTCCTTCATGGTTCCGTGGTTGCCGCGGGGCGATGAATCGGCGTAGCACTGGCGACATTCCAGGTTGCAGAAGCCGGTGATCTCCAGCCATGCGAACTGTGGGATCGGACGCCGGGCCGGGCGCGGGGGCAATAAGGACATGGACGCTCCTTGGTGTATCGGTCTTGGGGACAGGGCCTGAAGTCGCCGCAAGGGGGTGCCGGCCGCCGTCAGGGCGGAGTTCGACGGCGGCCGGCTTTCCCGCGGCGCCTCGGGGGTCGCAGCGCGGCGGGAGTCTCAGAGGAAGGGCCGGGGGCGGGGCGGCCAGGGCTCACCCGGCACCCAAACTCCTTGGGCCCGCGCCACGCACTGATCAAGAGCATGGCTGTGAAGGTCGGGATAAGGCGGCAGCACAAGGCACAGCGGGCAGTACGGGAGGATCCAGCCGGGACCGGACTCGGAGTCGCAGGGCTCCCAGGTGAGGTCCTCAAGGGTTGCGCACCGTGTGCACCGTGCGGGGTTGTCGGCCATGGGGCAGCGTCCGGACGGTGCGTCCGGGTCGCAGGTGAGGCAGACGGTGCGGACCAGGCATGTGCCCCACGCGGTATGAGCGCAGGTGTCACGGAGATCTCTCTCCGAGCCGCATTCGCCGCAATGGTCCGACGCGGTCACCGGCCACCTCGCGCAATGCCGACCGCCAGCACGAAGGCCACGACCGTCAGCACACCGAGGTAGGTGGCTACCTGGGTTAAGCGCTCCCTGCCGTTCATCATGGTTACCTCCGGGTGCACTTGGCGTGCGCGGTGACGGTGTGGGGGGCGGCGGTCCGTCTGCATTGGACGGTGGCTCTGACGGAGTCCTCCGGCCACACCGGGCGTCGGCAGATCTCGCATCGCTGTGCAGGAGGGCCGAGGAGCGTGAGCGTGCAGACTGCAAGTTCGTCGACGAGCCAGCGATCGCTGAGGTAGCTGCCGGTCCACCCCGCCGGTCGAGCCCAGTACGGGCCTGGGCCCGCATCGCTGGCCTGTCCTGGGATCCGCGTGGCGGGGGCTTTGCCTCGCCCCGTGTGCACGGTGATGTAGCGGGAGATGCGCGCCCATGCCCATGGCCGTGCCTGCACCGTGCCTCGGGGCAGCAGCCAGTAGCGAGATGACGTGGCCGGGTCGACGATGTGAGCAGACCGGATCGAAGAGCACTTCGAAGCGCCGATCTCCTGGGAGGAGACCGTGTCTTCCCGGCCGGCGGATGACCGGGAGCAGCAGCAGCTGCGGATAGGTGCAGGGCTGCCGGTCCTCGTGGTGACCCGGGTGTCCCGGATCGGTGAGCGCGTCGTGGAGGTCAACAGGACGCGCATGCCAGCGGATCGGTTCGCCGTGAACTATCAGGTGATGCGGGACGAGACTGCCAAGTGGCCCCGCGAGGTTGAGCGCAGCGAGTAGCGGGCCCTCGCCGGGCCGGGCAACTCGTCCGGCCCGGCGGGGTGTCAGGGCATCCTGTGCGCGATCACGACCCCGAGGAAGATCACGCCGGTGCCTATGGCGAGGATGATGGGGATCTCTGAATTCGACCAGTGCCGCTCGTCGCTTCACTCGTTCCGGCGTTCAACTGAGTGGGGAGTTTCAGCGAGCGTCGGGCACGTTGTCGGCCGGGAACCGCTCGCTCGTGGAGTGTGCGGGCCGTGCCAGCCGGTCAAGGCGCCTGCGGCGGCGCTCCGCTCCGCGCTGGCCTTCGGCCACCCTGGACAGTCCGGCCTGCCCCTGGACCTGGCGTATCGATCAGGGCGCCATCCGCCGGTTGCTGCGGTCCCGGGCCGGGGCCTCAGGCCACTTCGTCCAACGCCATACGGGCTTCGGTGATGAATTCCCCGATGGCGGAGTTGAGAGCATGCGCGGCGTCGCCGTAGGCGGTCGCGGACTGCGAGGTGCAGAGGTGCCCCATGTATGCGAGGCTCACGTCGATGCGGCGCATCAGGGGCCGGAGTTCGCTCAGCATTGTGTTTGCCTCGTCGGGCATTTGCGGGGTGCCGATCAGGGACCAGTAGCCCTCTACGCGGAAAGCGGCTGTAATGTCCCTGACTCGTTCCACCTCCTGCGGATACGCGGCGGCCCGATCGTCGAGCAACGATCGGGCCAGTTGCGAAACCGCCCACACGCGGCACACGTCCATCAGCTCCTCTGCGGCTGCGATGAGGGCTTGCGCGGCGGTGGACACCTCGTCGGGGCCTTCCAGCCTCACAACGAATTTCTTGTGTGACATGTCAGTTGCCAGGGGCTCCGAAGCGGCGAAGACATCCTGGGCGCGACGAGGATCCTCAGCACCCTGCGAGAACACTTTGCCCGCGTGATCGGTGTGATTCAGGACGGCCTGAAGTAGAGCGGCGTACGCCGCTCGCCGGACGGTGCGCCTCCATTGGTTGTGTTCGTTCAGACCCTGTGTGCGTGCAGCGTCCACTGCCGACCGGTAGGTGGCCTCGGCAGTCTGGATCGCCGCCTTCACCTGCCTGTGGCCCACCAGGACGCTGACCAACGCCGCGCCGGCCGCGACTACGGCGCCGATACCCTGAAGATCCATCTCTGCCCCCCGGCGCAACGATTCCACAGCAAGGCGAGGGCTGATCGAGTCTTTACCCTTCGGATACGCCGCTGGTTGTGGGCCGGCGAACGACGCGGGAGGCGAGGACACACCCGTGGCACGCAAGAAGATCACCCTCAATACGGAACCTCACGTCGAGATCGGCGACACCGAACTCCTCTTCCTCCTCGAGGTCATGGGCAACGAGTTCGTCGACGCGTTCTCCGAACTCAGGGGGGCGCAGAGGGCTGCGAGCGGCATCAACATCGACGACTTCTCGACGCTCGACCTCGCGATGATCCGTGGTGCCGCGCGCCATGAGGGCCTTCCTGGCGCGCCTGATGCTGTTCGAGAGCGCCGAACTGTTCACCCGCGTCGACGTCGTCAAGGGTGCCGAGATCCTCAAGTCGTTCCACGACTTCGGTGAGGCAACTGGGTTCGCCAACTCCCCAAAGAGCGTGGTCGTCAGGGAACGCTGCTCCTCTGCCTGACCGGGTCTTGGTCGACATCATGGAGTTCGTCGTCGAGCTGTACGGAGCAGGTACCGACGAGGGTCCTCCTACGTCGTCCTCCGCCTCTGCGAAGCCATCGCGGAAGGGTGGGAGTACGCGCCGTCGGCCGCCGAGGCGAAGCGGCGCCGCACAACGGGCGAGCGGCCGGCCGTGCTATCGGGCGGCCCTCCCTTGTGGCGCCTGTCCGCAGGTCAGGTGCCGGATGGTGGGGAGATCCACTGAGCAGGTGTGGGGTCACCTCCGAGCAGGGGGTGGCCGTTTTCAACGAGCCCCATCAAGGAGCCGCACGGCTTGCTGCCAGTATGCGGATGCGCGGACCTGCCGCATGGAATTTGACGTTGCGGCGGCTCGGAGCGATGAACACAGGGCCGGGGATCTCCTCGATGCGGTCGGCCGGCCGGGGCCCGTGATGGGCTCGCTGCCGGTGGTCGTCGCGGTCCGCGGCGGCCTGGTAGCTGTCGGGCCGCTCGGGAGATTGGGCGTCGCAGGGCTCGCAGTAGTGGACGTAGCGCACATCGCGACGTTAGCGCCTGGCCGGCCGCCAGGGGTGGCGTTCCGGTGCTGACCGTGGTGCGGGCGGCGCCGCACACGGTGCGGGTGCCTGCTGAAGTCCGCGCGATCCGAATCCCGGCGGAGAACCGCACGGTGTACGTCGCGGCCCCGGCCCTCGTTGATGCCGAGCGGTACGTGTAGACATGCCTCGCGGCAAGGCAGAGAGCCCCATCGAGAACGATGGGGCTCTCTGCCTGCGGTAGTTAGCGCTGTCCTCGGCGGTGGCTGCTGAGCCCGATTGCGGCCAGGATCGTGACGACGAACCCGGCTGCTTCGGTCGTGGTCGCGGTACCAGTGATGACGAGGGTGGCGCCGACCGACAGCGAGGCGATCACCAAGATTAACGAGATCAGCTCCCGTTGGATGCTGTCGCGTTCGGGCATGCCTGTTTTACGCTTGCGTGGCAAAGGACTGTTCCTTCCTCGGATGATCCCCGAAGGGTGCAGCGCCTCGAAGGGTCTCCAGCCGGTCACCGCCAAGTAGTCGGCTGGGGGCCCTTTTTGCGCGTTCAGACAGACATCGTCGACAAACCCCACGGCGGATACAACCCCTTCCGGAAAGTTTTTTTTGATTCCTTGGCGTCGACTCAATCACAGGCACTATTCAATGGGGTTCAACCCTCATTAGGCGTTCGACTAGAAGGTCATTTCGGCTTTCCGCTCACACAATCACACGCAGTGCACGGCATACGCCTGTGAACGTGACGCTCGTGCGCAGTCCCAGGTGGGCAGCCATCCACTTGAAGCAGCGTCACGACCTTGAAATGCAAGGTGAAACCACCGTCATAGTCGCTACCTCCGAGGGAGGGGGTGGAGGCAACGTGCTGGTAACGACGCGATGTTCAACCGTCCACACCGGCATTTGCGACGCTTGGGCGGCCCGCTGGCCGACGCGCGACACAGCACCCCGCCAGGAGGGAACCGTGTACGACGGGTCTTTGTAAGAAGCTGTGCAGTCGGGTGACCGGTGCCGCGCAGGTAGGCGCCGCCTTGATGAAAACGTGATCAGCCTCGACGATCGGCGGCTTATTGGGTGGCGGGGCGGTCGGACGTATGGGGCTAGCACGCGACCCGACCGAGGAACATGGCAGTTTTCTAGGGCTATGACCATAGAACGACAGGTTGAGGGATCTTGGCGCCGTCGTTCTCAAAGTTGTTCACTCGTTCGCCGCGTATCCACCTCGCGGGAACCGTGGTTGTCAGGACATGACCACGAACCATCCGCCCCAGCCGGGCAACGAGATCCTGAATCAGGCCGCCGTTTGCAGGCGCATGTCAGTGAAGCGAGGCGCCGTCAAGGGCTACCTGGACAGGAGGGAACTGCCCACAGTCGATCATCAGGGTGCGTTCGACTCGCGACGCACTCTCAGATCTGCTGTGGACCTGCTCATGCAGAAGCAGGGAAAACCGGTCCCAGACGACCGCGACACCACGTCGCCAGATGACGGGAGCTGCCCCAACTGCGGCCGCGAGCACGCCGATCGACGGAGAGCCGAAGCCGAGCGTCGCCGTGTTCAAATGCCTCCGCGGGGGTCGGTGTCTTGCTCACGGCCGGACCTCCCCGTATCCGGAGTTGTTGCAGGGCAGGCAGTAGGGGCGACCGTCACGGCGGTACCGGCGGTGCTCGGCGGCAGCGTGCCCGCGTCGGCAGGTCTCAGCCGGGCTTTCGACGCCGAGCAGGCCGGCGTACGCGGCGCGATTGCGGGTTCGGGTGGCGTCGTCCTCGGCGTGGGCAGGGGCGACGCAGCCCGGCATGCCGCGCCGTGCCCCGGCTGATCAATATCCCCTGTCGAACGAACTCGGCGCCGCGGGAAGTACACGAAGAAGAAGCGCGAGCGGAAGAAGGACATGGAGTCCGCCGCAGTCGAGCAGCTGGCGCGTAACGCTGAGGCGGTGTTCGGGTTCTCGGGCTATGCCTTCATGTGGACGATGGCCATGACCGGGATGCGGCCAGGCGAGCTGTACGGGCTGACGCGCGGGTACTGCTACCCGAATTGGCCCGGCATCGACCCGCGTGCCGACCCGGACGAGGAGGAGCGATATGAGGAGGACGCGGAGCGCTACGGCAAGGGTGAGGGACTCATGCCGGCAATCCGGGTGGAACGCCAAGTTCAACATGTGGAGGGCGAACTGCAGTTTCTGCCGCCGCAATACGACAGTTACCGAACCCTCGTGGTGCTGGTCTTCCTGGCCGAGATGCTGGACAAGTTGCTGGCGTCGCACGAGAGTGACTGGGTTTTCCCCGCGGTCAAGGGGGGAGTTTGGGGTCGGTCAACTTCGACGTCAATTACTGGCGCCTGATCGCCGATGGTGCCGAGCAACGCTCAAGGGCCCTGGTGGGCACATGCCGCGGCCGGAGATTCCGGCGGTGCCCTCGTTCCAAGGTAAGCGGCTGTACCTGGTGCGGCATGGTCACAAGGCGTGGTTGGACGAGGGCGGGCACAGCAGGATTGCCGTGGAGTCACGCATGGGCCATGAGGTTCAGGGGGTTGAGGGGGATCTACTCCAGCGTGACGGTTCCTATGGAGCGTTCCATCATGGCGTTGTTGCAGGCGCGTTGGGAAACGCTGCAGAAGCAGCTTCGGGAAGCCTGTTCCTAGATCATCTCCCAGTTGTTTCCCAATCGAGGAACTTCGATGAAGGGATCCCCAGGTCAACGCGCTCTAGAGGCCCTGTCTTTGGGCATGCAGGAAATATTTATCGTGGCAATGCGTCGTTGCCATGCGGCTTGGTTTCGGTGAGATGTTTTACCGCGTACTGCGTACCGCGTACCCCCTCCGAACTCCGTGTTCCGGAGAACTTTCCGAAGTCGCCGTCGCCGAAAGTGAACTGGTCCTCCGCTTCCTGTTCCGGCAGGAAGTGCGGGCGCAGTAGCGCATACCCGCGCTGCACGCCGACCGTGCGCGGCGCTGCCCACTCGGGTCTGAAGTCGAGCCGCCCCCCCGGTACGGGACGAGCCTCCGGAGGCGCAGCGTCGCGCTCAGGAGGTCAGGCGCAGAGGGGCGGCCGTCTCCTGGCGCCTCGCGCTACGGCGCCGCACCGCCAGGAGAGCGCGGACGAGTTCCGCGTCAGCCCCGGCCGAGGACGCAGAACTCGTTGCCCGCGGGGTCGGCCAGGACGACCCAGGAGACGTCACCTTGACCCACGTCGACCCGTCTCGCGCCGAGGCCTTCGAGCCGGGCGACTTCCCTCGCCTGATCCTCGACGGGGTCGGACATCACGTCGAGATGGACGCGGTTCCCTACGACCTCGTCGTCGGGCGTGCGGCGGAACTCCAGGTACGGCCCGACGCCCTTGACGGAGCGCAGCAGGGCGCGGCCGTCGGTCAGCTCGTGGACGGTCCAGTCGATCGCCTCGCCCCAGAACCGGACCATGGCCCGCGGGTCGGCGCAGTCGACGACCACAGCGGCTATCGGCCCGGTGTCCCGGTAGAGCTCCCGGGGCTCCAGGACGCTGAACGTGTTGCCTTCCGGGTCGGCCATGACCGTCCACGGCGCGTCGCCCTGGCCCCCATCGGCGGGCGTCGCCCCGAGCTCCTTCAGGCGTGCGACCAACTCCGCCTGATGGGCGTCGGAGGTGGTGGCGAGCTCGAGGTGCACGCGGTACTTCACCGTCTCCGGGTCCGGGACGCGGACGAGGTCGATGCAGACGGCGGACGGGTCCGGCCAGTCGAAGCCCACGGGTTCCAGGTTGGTGACGCCGGGCCCTTCGCTGGAGACACCCCAGCCGAGCGCTTCCGCCCAGAACTGGCCGAGTGCCGAGTTGTCCCGGGCCTTGAAGTTCACCTGAACAAGTTGCAGCGTCATGCCGCACACCCTAAGGGCTGTCCCCAACGGGCAGGCATGCGAATTTCTCGCCACGACATCGGCTGACATCGGTCAGCTGACCCGCGGTGGTCGCCCTCAGCGCCCAGCTGTTGGCTCCCAGTTGTCAGTTGTCAGCGCAGGGCGACCGCCGCGCCCGTTCGTTCGGTGGCGATCCTGACGGCGAAGCCTGCCAGCGCGGTGCCCATCACATAGCGGTGCAGGCGCTGCCAGAGCGGATGCCGGGCGAAGAACCCGGCGACGGAGCCGGCCGTCACGATGAAGAACGCGTTGCCCGCGACCCCCACCGCGATCTGGGTCAGTCCCAACAGCAGCCCCTGCAGGCCGACGTGGCCGCGCGCCGGGTCGACGAACTGCGGCAGCAGCGAGATGTAGAGGATGGCCACCTTGGGATTGAGCACGCAGGTGAGGAAGCCCATCAGGAAGAGCTTGCGGGCCCCGTCCTGCGTCAACTCCTGGGGCGCGACAGCGGATCGGCTGCCCGGCCGGACGGCCTTCCAGGCCAGCCAGAGCAGGTAGCCCGCTCCGGCCAGCTTGATCGCCAGGTAGATCTCCGGCACCACCGCGAAGACGGTGGCGATACCGGCGGACACCGCGAAGAGGTAGACCAGGAAGCCGAGAAAGACCCCGGCCAGCGAGATCAGCCCCGCCCGGCGGCCCTGGGCGATCGAGCGGGAGACCAGGTAGATCATGTTCGGCCCCGGCGTCAGCACCATGCCGAGCTCCACCAAGGCGATCCCCGCTATTGCTCCCAGCCCGATCACAGCACAACCTCCGTACGCACGTTCGCCTGGGCGCAACCTAGCAGCCCACGGCCATGTGCGGCTCAGCGTGCCGAGCCGGGACAGCTGTCACCTCGCCACGCCACCTGTGACCGAGACCGAGACCGGCGAAGTCGCGGTAGGAGTTGACCGTCACACGGCGGAGGACGTTGCGAGGGGACCACCGGCTGCGGGGAGGAGGTGCCCAGGTCCGTTCCTTCCGTCGCTTGTTGAAGGGGGCGTAGGGAGGCTGTGGGGAAGGGACCGCCGTGGCTCGTGTCGGACGACCTGTGGGGCCGAGTTGAGCCGTTGCTGCCGGTGCGGCAGCAACGGCTTGGCAAGCTCGGCTGCGGCTTCGGCTCGGGCGCGTCGCTATCCGCCGCCCGTGGCCGATGCGCGGCGCCCCGTCGAGAGCGCGAGTCTTCGCAGTCGCCGCCAGTCCAACGGGGGCTTCGTCCGTGGCACACCGGGGCGGTGCCGGGGCACGCGTACGCGCAGGGCGCGGGGCCGGATCGTGCAGTGGACGGGCGTCGGCAGGGTGAGGGCCTCGCCGTCGACGCCGGCCGGGATCTCGGGCGCGTCGGCGTCGATGACGACCTCCCGGGCAGTGAGGGCGGTGAAGCCCTGCGCGTGTCTGCCTCTCAGGATCCCGGCCGCCTGCGCCGCGTTGTCGACCCTGATGCCCAGGATTCCGAGGACGCCCGAATCCAGGTTCTCCCGGCGTCCCAGTCCGGCGGGGTCACCTTGGCGGTAGGGGTTGTTGCTGACCAGGACCGCCTGGGGTGCGTCGATGGCCGTGTCCGCGGCGCGGACCGTCAGCCTCGGGCCGCGTTGGTGCGTCAGCAGGTCCGGAAGCATTTCCAGGATCGTCCGCACCTTGTCGTTGCGGTACGCGGGGCTCTGCACGACGGCCGCGTACGTGCCGAAGGACGCGTTGTTGACGAACGGCCGGTCCTGGAGGAAACCGAGGTCGACGCGGAGGTCGACTCCGTCGGTGAGGGCGTCCAGGCAGGCCGAGGGGTCGTCCCGGTCCAGGCCGAGGTCGAGTGCGAAGTGGTTGCGGGTCCCGGCGGAGATCACCAGGAACGGGATGCCGTGCTGTGCGGCCACTCCGGCCACCATGGCCTGTGTGCCGTCTCCGCCTGCGACGCCGAGGAGGTCGGCGCCGTTGTCCACCGCTCCGCGCGCGAGTGCGACCACGTCCTCGTCGTGGGTCGTGTCCAACAGATGCACTTCGGCGCCGAGTTCCTCCGCCCGTTCCTTGAGGTGGAATGCGCCCACCTTTCCGTTGCCCGAGCGGGGATTCATGATGAGGAAAGGGTGCTGGGGCGGCGCGCACGGAACGTCCGGTGCGCGCGTCGGCCGGGCCTCCCCGCCGAGCGCGGCGCCGCCGGCGGAGACCGCCAGTGCCCCCAGGGCCAGCGAGACGAGTACGACCCACAGCAGACCGGCCCATGCGTAGAGCAGGAGTACGGCGGCCGGAGCCACGGCGGCCAGGGTGCTCGCCAGCACCCTGGCGAGTCCGCGCCGCGTCAGTGCCCACCACGCACCCGCCGCGGCGACCGCCAGTCCCGCCACCCCGGCGCCCAGCAGGACGACGCTCCTGAACCCGGCGAACGCAATGAGGATCAGGACCGCCGCAACTGTGGCCACCAAGGCCAGGCGCGCGTACCAGCGCTGTGCCCGGCGGCCGCGGGCGTCGGCATCCGTGTCCATGCGGCCTCCAGACTTCGTGCAGCTCGTGCACGGGCTCGGGCCTGCCTGACCTGGAACGGCACCGTTCCGGCCGCCCCGTCTGCCATTGCACAGTCCCAGGCCGGTCGTCGCATCACCCGAGGCGGGTGAGCGCTCGGCGCAGCGGTCATGGTTGCCCGAGGCGCCAACGGTGACGGGGAGCCGCTGGTCAGATGCCCTTCGCCCCGCCCGCGTGGCGATCATGGCTCCGGCACCGTCACGATGGAATCCGGGTCTTACGCAGCGGTCCGACGTGAGCGTGAGAGGGCAGCATCACCCGGCGCAGCGCAGCGGCGGGCGGGTGGCGGTGCCGGTGAAGCCCGTACCCGGACGGTGGTGTCCATGCCCTTCAGCGCAGCCTCGGCAGCGGGGGACGGCCGTGCGGAGTCCCGTGCCTCCCGCATGCCGAAGACCGCCCCGGATTCCGGCCGCGGCAGCGCAGTCACGCCCCTGGGGCCGGCCGGTGACCCACTGTTGGCCGCGAAGTTCTCCGTCCCGACGGTCCCGCACGCGTTCCTCCGCAGGCAGCGGCTGCTGGACCGGCTCACCGAAGGCGTGGCGGGGCCGCTGACCTTGATCACGGGCCCGGCGGGCGCGGGAAAGACGACTCTGGGTGCTATATGGGCAGGTCAGGGGAGTGCACCGGGCCCTGTGGTGTGGCTGACCGCCGAGAGCGACGACAGCGCGCCCGGGGTGTTCTGGGCCTATGTCCTCGAGGCACTGGGCCGTCACGAGGTCGTACTGCCCCAGGAGGTGGGGCAACCCAGGTCCGCCGACGTCGTCGACCACTCGCTGCTCGCGAGGCTCGCGTCCGCGCTGGCGCATCTGCCCCGGCCGGTCGTGCTCGTGGTCGACGGACTCGACCATGTCGCCGTACGGGCGGTGGCATCGGGCCTGGACTTCGTCCTGAACCACGCGGGATCGGGGCTGCGCCTGGTGCTGATCAGCCGCGTCGACCCGCTGCTTCCGCTGCACCGCTACCGTGCCGACGGCCGGATCCATGAGATCCGCAGCGCCGACCTCGCGTTCACCCGGCAGGAGACCGTGAAGCTGCTGCGCGGACATGGCCTGGGGCGGTACGAGCAGAGCGTCGACGCTCTCATGGCGCGCACGGAGGGCTGGGCAGCCGGGCTGCGGCTGTGCGCGCTGGAGATGCAGCGGGCCGACGACCCGGCCGCGTTCGCCCGGTCGTTCGCCGCGTCCCAGAGCGCCGTCGCCGACTACCTGCTCACCGAAGTCTTCGACGCCCAGCCACCTGCCACACAGGATCTGCTGATGCGCAGCAGCATCCTCGACCGGGTCCACCCGGACCTGGCGAACGCGCTGACGGGACGCGAGGACGCCGAGTGGATCCTGGCCGAGCTCACCCGCGCCCACGTCTTCGTCGAGCCGATCGATGCCACGCCGTGGTGCCGCTTTCAGCCGTTGTTCTCCGAAGTGCTGCGCATGCACCTGCGCCACCACCGACCGGGCCTGGAAACCCAGTTGCGTCGCCGGGCCGCGACCTGGCTCGCCGACACGGGGAGGCTCGCGAAGGCGGTGGAACAGGCTGCCGCTGCCGAGGACTGGGAGTGGGCCTGTGCTCATGTGGTGAGCCACGTGGAGATCGGACGGCTGCTGACCGGCCGTGAGGCCCACCGGCTGGAGCGGATCTTTTCCGGCATGCCCGGCGATCTTTCCGGGGTCGCCCCCGAGCTTGTTGCGGGTGCCTGCGCCCTCGCCCAGCACGACACCGCCCGCTGCCGGGCGCGGCTGGACCGGGCCGAGGAAGACATGCACCAGCCGGGAGCACGGCCCTCGCCGGCCGCACGACTCGCTCTCTCCCTGCTCAGGCTTCTCGCCGCACCCGATGCGCAAGGCGGCGACAGCGTCCTTCACTCGGCGCAGCCGACCCGCGAACTCGCTGAGCGGATGCCGCGGCCGCTGCTCGAGGCGCACCCGGAGATCGAGGGGCTGCGGCGGTACGGGCTGGCGTGCACGCTGCAACTGGCCGGCCGTGCCGAAGCCGCCCGGAGGGCGTTCGCCCACGCGGCGGCGTGCTGTACCGGCGAGGTGACACAAGCCGTACGGCACCACTGCCTCGGCCGACTGGCACTCATGGAGTCCCAGCACGGGGCGCTGAGCCAGGCCGAGGAACACGCCCTGCTTGCTCTCGAGGTCGCCGGGCACCGGTCCGTCCCGCCGGCCCGGCGATCCGGGATCGGCCACCTCGCGCTGGCCGCGGTCGCTTTGGAACGAGGCGAACTCCCGGATGCCCGCCGTCATCTCGACCTCGCAGGCGAATTCCCGGACGCGGGCCACGACCCGGTCACCGACGCCGAAATCGCCGTCACCCGGTCCCGGCTGGACCTCGCGCACGGCCAGTGGCACACCGCACTCGTGGCCGTCGAGACGGCCAACGCTCATTCCGGACCGCTTGCGCCGTGGCCGGCGCAGCGCCTCGCCCTCGCGCGCTCCGCGGCCCACCTGGCCCGAGGCGACCCGACGTCGGCGATCGCCGTCCTGAACGAGCCCGGCCCCGGTGGTGCGGCGCACACGATCGCCCTCGCCCGGGCCCGGCTCGCCGGCGGGGACCTCGACGGGGCCCTCGGCCTCCTCGCGCCCCTGGACCGTCGCCAGGACGCAGGAATCGCGACACACGTCCGCATGCGCCTGCTTCAGGCCCGCGCCGCGACCTTGACCCAGGACACCCGGACGGCACACCGTCTGCTCCGCGACGCGCTGGCCGCCGCTCACCCCGAGCGGATGCGTCGGCCGTTCACCGAAGCGGGCTCCTGGGTGTGGCACCTGCTGGAGCAGCGGCCCGACCCGGCCACGGGGCACGCATGGCTCAGCGCCCGCCCCGGGGGCGTCAACGGCACATCCCGCACGGACGGTTGTCCACCGGCCTCCGCCATGGTGGAACGGCTGACCGACCGGGAGCGCGAGGTACTCCGCAACGGGGCGCAGATGATGTCGACGGAAGAGATCGCCGCGGCGATGTATCTGTCGGTCAATACGGTCAAGACGCATCTGCGGAGCATCTACCGCAAGCTCACGGTCTCCCGCCGCAGCGATGCCGTACGGCGCGCACGGGAACTTCATCTGCTCTGACCCGCCGGCGGGGACGGGGGGTCACCTTGTCCGGGTGATGCGGCCGAGCCCGGTAGCCGTTGAGCATCGAAGGAACGACGCCACCGACGGAGGGAAGGGCGCGCTCATGCGATACGAGTTCCGCGTGACGGGCCGCCTGTCGACCGTCGTGGTCGAGGCGTTTCCCGAGCTGGAGAACACGCTCGCCCCCGAGCAGACGGTCCTCTTCGGCCAAGTGACCGACGAGGCCCACCTCTACGGGCTGCTCATCCGCTTCCAGGATCTGGGCCTGCGAGTCCTGGAAATGCGCCAACTGCCGGAACCATGACGACCCCCGCCGGAGCATGCCGCCGACACCGCGGGAGCGGGTCGACCACGCCCCGGCCGACGCGCAGGGGTCGCCCGTCACGGGTGAGGTGAATTCGCCCGGACGGAGCGACAGTGAATCGAGGACCCGCGCGAAGGAGCACTCATGGACCCGTCGCCCGCTGCCCCGGCCCCGGAGGGCCCCCAGGGCCCCTTGAGCGCCACTGAGCGGGCGGATTACGAGCATCTTCGTCGCGTCGCCGATGTGCGGCACTGCCGGCTGCGCTACGCCGTCACCTCCCTGCTGCTGGTTCTGGCCTTCGTCCTCGCGCCCCTCAGCGTCGTCGCTGCCTGGGTGGACTCCCAGATCTCGGACACCGACCGGTACGTCCAAACCGTCTCGCCCATCGGCAAGGCCCCTGCGGTCCAGAACGCGCTGACCAACCGTGTGACGGACCGGGTCGTCAGCTATATCAAGACCGACGAGATCACCGCCGCACTCACTCGCGCCCTGCAGAAGGTCGGCGCTCCGCCGGTCGTGGTCGACAGGTCGGGCGCGCTGGCGGGTGTGTTGAAGGGCGGCGCCACCAGCGTGGTCCACGGTGTGGTGAACAAGGTCGTGACGAGTGACCAGTTCGAGAAGGCATGGGACATCGCCAACCGCAGGGCGCACGCGGCGGTGGTGAACGTCCTCACCGGTGAAGGCGGCAGCGCCGTCGAGGCCAAGGGCAACACCATCAGCCTCAACATCGGCACGGTGATCAAAGAAGTACAGGGAAAGCTGGTCGACGCGGGCTTCAAGAAGGCCGACAAGATCCCCGACATCGACAAGTCCATCGTGCTGGTCAAGGTCGACAAGCTGAACAAGGCCCAGGACGCCATGCGCCTGCTCAACATCGTCGGTGTCTGGCTGCCCGTGCTCGTGGTCGTACTGGCGGCGCTTGCCGTGTGGGTGGGGCCCGCGCACCGCGTGGCCATGATGAGTGCGGGAGTCGGGATCGGCGTGATGATGGTCCTGCTTCTCCTCGCGCTCGCCTTCTTCCGCCAGAAGTACCTGGACTCCGTCCAGCCCAAAGTGCAGTCGCCGGACGCCGCCGCCGTCGTGTACGACAACCTGGTGCAGTTCCTGCAGCAGAGCACCCGCACGGTGCTGGTCATCGCGGTGATCGTCGTGATCGCGGGCTATCTGTACGGGCCCGGACGCGGCGCCCGCGCGATACGCCGCGCCACCGTGCGCGCCACCGAATCCGCCGGGCGGCTCCTTGCTCGGGTGGGGCTGCGTACGGGTGGCGTGGGTCGCTGGCTCGACGGTCACCGCAGCTGGACGACGGGAACCGTCATCGCCGCGGGAATTCTGGCGCTGTTCCTGTGGAACTACCCGACTCCGGGCAGCGTGGCCCTCGTCCTCGGCCTCGGGGTACTGGTCCTGGCGATCCTGGGGATCCTTGCGGCCACGCGGGCGGTGCCGGCACCGGCCGTGACGGGCCCCGGGGACACCGAGGCCGCACCAGGCCCGCTGGCCGGGCCGCGTCGCGTCGAACCCGGTGCGCCCGGCGCCGAGCCCGAGAAGGAACCGCCGTACGAGGGCGGCTGAACACCAATTCACCAGGTCTCGCGGACGGGCGGGCGCCGGAAGGGTGGCCCGAGCGTGTGACGGCAGCAGACCTCACCCGTCGCCCGCCCGAGCCCACTCTTGCGCGAGCCGCCCGGCCTTCTTCCAAGGCGCACCGATCCCCTCACCCAGGACTGCATGACATGGGGCCGATCGGAGCACGCGCGCACGCGCGCTCAGCTCGGCGACCAGCACAGCCACCGGGCGTCGCGGTGAGTCCGTGAGTCCGCGAGTCCGCGAGTCCGCGAGTCCGCGAGTCCGTGAATCCTTGGATCCTTGGATCCGTGAATCCGCACCACGTTCGGCCAGGGAGTTTTCCTCGTGCGGCAGGTCGCCCGGCAGCTCGGCCGAGGCGACGCGCCGGCGCCTGTCCTGCGAGCCTCGCTGTTTCCCGGGATCCTGGAGCGGTGGAACCTCACGAACCCGAGCACGACGGGTCCACGGGGCAGGTGCCCGTTGGGCCCGCTGCCGCCCGGAGGACCGACTACGTGGGCGCGGTCTACGGATCCTTGCTTGCCGCTTCCGTGGTGGCCGGGGCGGGAAGCCTCGGTTCCCGCCCGCGGTTCGAGCTCGCGCTGCTCCTGCTCGCCACCGGTGTGGTGTTCTGGGCCACGCACGTCTACGCCCGTCTCGTCGGGGAGCGACTGCTGCATCAGCCCCTGAGCCGACGGGAGATCCGCCGGGTCTGTGTGGGCGAGTGGCCGATCGTCAAGGTGGCCATCCCGCCGGCCGTCGCCGTGGCGGTGAGTCCTGTGCTGGGCCTCGGGCCGGACGGAGGGGCGTGGCTGGCGCTCGGCGTGGCGGTGGCCGAGCAAGTGGGGTGGGCGAGCGTCGCAGTGGTCCGGGCCGGTGCCCCGCGCCGCATGGTGGTGGTTGTCGGCGCGGTCAACCTCCTCCTCGGCCTGATCATCGTGGCGCTCAAGGCCGGACTCCACCTCTGACTGCCTCTCGCCGGCCCGCTGCTCCGTAGCGAAGCCCGTGCACCGATCCTCCTCTCCTTGTTCACCCGCAGAGGGTGATGTTCAAGCCCTCAGAGCGGTGGAGCCTGAAGGTGACTACGAGTGGCAGGAGGAAGACTATGGGCAGCGTCTACTTGGCGTACGACTATCCAGTGCTGGGCGCTTTCTGGACAGTCATGTGGATCTTCCTTTGGGTCCTGTGGCTGATGATGCTCTTCCGCGTCATCGCCGACATCTTCCGTGATCACGAACTGCATGGTTGGGCGAAGGCGGCCTGGCTGCTCTTCGTGATCATCATCCCGTTCCTGGGTGTTCTGGTCTACGTGATCGCACGCGGAAAGGAAATGAGCCAACGCGAGCTACGGCAAGCCAGGCAACACCAAGAAGCCGTCGATGCGTACATCCGCGATACAGCGGCGGGCGGCGGAGGCAGAAGCGGCGCTGACGAGCTGGCCAAGCTCTCGGAGCTCAAGGCAAAAGGCGAGATATCGCAGGAAGAATTCCAGCGCGCAAAGGAAAAGTTCCTGAAGTGATCCCCCTTCGCCCGACAACGGCGCGAGATCCGGAGCATCCACGATCCGAGCCACGATCCGAGGCAAGCCGCGTCATCACCGACAAGGGGCGGGCAGGTCGTCCCCGGGAAGGCCGCGGGCAGGGGCTGTGGCTGAGAACGGGCGTATCTCTCAGACCGCGTTCCGCTCCGGTGGCCGGATATACGTCAGGGTGTGGTGGGATACGAGCTTTCCGGCGGTGTCGGTCGTGTCAGCGGTGCCGTAGACGATCAGGCGGCCGGGCCGGACGATCGTCGACTCGCAGACCAGATCGGTGCGCGCCGGACCGAGGAAACTCGTCGTCATCTGCTGGGTGACGGACGGATCGTCCTCGCCGAACAGCGACATGATCGCGATCCAGCAGGTCACATCGGCGAGCGTCATCGCGCACCCGCCCTGGAGGACGCCGCCGGGGCGGAAGAGTTCCGGGCGCTGGCGTAACGAGACCTTTGCCTGCCCCTTTCCGACAGCTTCCACCCTGAATCCCCACCAGGGTCCGAAGGGGCTGTTATCGAGGACGGCTTGAGCTGCGTCAACATCCATCATCGACCCAACATAGCAACGTTACGTATGCCGACGCGCAGATCCAACGGAGCGAGGATCACACGGACGTTCAAGGTCAATGCCTGTGCCGCGCACTGGAATTGTTCAGCTCGTCGGACAGCCCTTAGGAGTCGGCTTTCCCAGGCGGTGTCGGAAGTGCCGGGTTGGGGGTGAGGATGCGGCGGAGGATGTCCTCGACCTCGGCGCGGCTCGGCGGGCGGGAGCCGGCGAGGCCGCGCAGGGTCAGGCCGTCCATCGCGGCGGCAGCGGCGCGGGCCGTCGACGGATCGACGTACGGCAGAAGGGCGTTGACGGTGGCCTCGACGTACTTGTCGACGAGGGGGCGCAGGTTGGGGCGGCGCAGGGCGGCGAGGTAGAGCTCGTATTCGAGGACCTGGTAGTCGCGGTTGGCGCCGAAGCAGTCCACGAGGATGTCGGTCAGCAGTACGACGTGCTGGTTGGTGGTGAGGTCGGGGCGCCGGGCCACCCAGTCCTTGAGCAGCGTTTCATAGCGTTCGTACGCCTGCTGGAGGGCGGCGTGGATGAGGTCGTCCTTGGTGGCGAAGTGGTAGGTGGTCGCGCCCAGAGGAACCCCGGCTTCCTCGGCGACCGCCCGGTGCGTGAGGCCCTCGATTCCGCGGGCGGCGATGACACGCTCGGTGGCCGCGGTGATGTCCGCGATCCGGCGCTCCGGGTCGCGGCGGCGCCGGGGGGAGGGCTGGGCGGGCATACAGGCGGCTCCGTGCGGTCGGTGGGCGAATTGCGGTACGTACGTACCGTACCGGGCTTTGGGGCGGGGTCGGCGCGGCGATCGGAAGTGGCGGCGGGGCGGCCCCGGGGCGGCTGTCGGCTCGCTCAGGACGCGAGCTTCCGCTCCAGTGGGGTGCGGTATTGGGGCGTGACGCGGGTGGTGCCGAGGAAGGCGGTCAGGCGGGCGATCTCGGTCTCGACGGCGGTCCGGGCCGCGCGGCCGGGGTCGGTGAGCGGTTCCCAGGCGATGCGGCCGTCGCGGCGCTGGGCCCAGCCGCCGATGATCGCGCCGTTCCACCAGACGGTGGGGCCGATGTTGCCGTTGCGGTCGAAGAGGGCGGCCTTGTGGTCGGAATCGAGGGAGAAGTCGCGGTGGCGCCAGCCCATGGGGGTGGGGTCGAGGCCGGGCAGGAGCGCGGCCCAGGGCTCGGCTTCCGCGGGCGGGGCGTCGTCGCCCGGTAGGAGGTAGCCGGTGCCCTCGTCGAGCTCGACCGGCTGGGCGCCGACGGCCGCGAGCGCCTTGCGGGTGTCGGTCTTCGTCCAGCCGGTCCACCACTTGAGGTCGTCGGCGGTGGCGGGCCCGAAGGTGGCGAGATAGCGGCGGGCCAGTTCGGTCCTGGCCGGCCCGGCGGGCAGTTCGGGCAGGGGATCGGCCGGGGCCCAGCGGAACTGGCCCGACGTCCACGAGCCGCGCGGCCGTGCCCGGCGGATGCGGCCCTCGGCGGCCAGCACGCCCAGAATCGGAGCGGAGACGCGCTGTCGAGACTCGTACGGCTTGCCCGGCGAGGTGGCGATCTGCTGCCGCAACTCCGGTACGTCCACAGCGAGTTCGGTGGCACTGGCCTGGCCGCGCTTGATGAGGGCCGCGAGGGTGGCCTGCTCCGCGGCGGTGTAGCGGCGTGCGTCCCAGCCGCAGGTCTCCTGTAGGTGACGCATGGCGTGGGCGCGGTTCTTGGCGGCGGCACCCTCGGCGGTGGCGGCGTGCACGAGGGGCGCCAAGCCGGACGGCAGGACGAACATGGTGCGGCGCATGCACCGTATCCGCGCCAGTGTCCGCTCCTCGTACAACGCATGCTCCACTGCGGCGGCATCGGGAGCCGCCATCCGGGCCGCGGCGGACAGGAACACGGTGGCCGGGTCGGTGGCGTGCAGACCGATCAGCGCTTCGACGACCTCGCCGGAGGTCCCGACCCGTGCGAAGCCGCCCAGCAGATGCCGGCGCCCCAGGCGGGCGCGGCGCTCGGCGGGAGTGATACGGCGAAGGGGAGTGGTGGTCATGACTCGGCTCCGTTCGGGGGTGCGGGCAAGCGGGTCGGGAGTCGCGGCGGCGACCTCCGATCGTCAGCAAGGTACCTAAAAGTACATACGTACAGTAGCTCCCACCGGTGCAGCTCCTTCGCGCGACGCATCGCGAAGCAACTCCAGCCTTTGGCTAGATGGGTTCATTGCCCCAGTTCAGATGCATGATCGCGCTTGATGTGGAAGGCGGCGGCAAATGTGCCAGCGCCTCTCTCGCGCGATCTGTGAAGTTACCTACGGTGTCGATATCACCACTATGTCTGTATTGCCCGCCAGGTCGGGATACTGTACGGTACCGATGTACAAGTCAAGAAGCGGAGAGTGGCGCCGAGCGAGCCATGCAGGCGCCCTCCGCCTTCCCGCCGCACGGCATCTGCTGCGGCCCGTACCTCTCCCTTTCCCCCTTCTCGCCTCTGGAGTGATCTTCATGAACGGCGCTTCCACGCGCCCCAACGCCGTCGGCGCGGTGGCCTCGTACGCCTTCTGGGGCGATGACGGCAAGGCGCTCGCCGAGTTCTATGCCGCCGCCCTGGGCTGGAAGGTCGCCCAGGAGTTCCCGGACGGGAACGGTGTCCCCACCGCCTTCCTCGTCACCGACGGCTCGACGACCTTCGTCTTCTACACGGCCAAGGACTTCAAGGCCCCCAACTGGCCCGAGGACGAACTCCCCTTCCACCTCGACCTGGCCTTCGACGACGTTCCGGCTGCCGAGCAGCGGCTGCTGGAACTGGGCGCCACCAAGCCCGACCACCAGCCCGGCGGTGAGCACTGGACGGTCCTGCGGGACCCCTCCGGTCAGCCCCTCTGCATCAGCGCCGGCTGGTCCGAAGGCTCCTGAGCACCCAGCCGACCCCCACCGACAACCACCTCTCGGCGCACACCGACAGGAGTGCGCCATGGATGCCGACACATTCGTTCACGAGTGGGTGAACGCCTACAACGACCAGGACTTCGACCGCTTCGGGACGCTGTTCACCGACGATGTCGCTTATACCTGTATACCTGCGCGCCCATCGGGCACGCCTTCACCGGCCGGGATGCTTTCGTGAACCATCTACGGGAGTACGCGACCGCGCTTCCCGACCGGAAGCTGAGCCCCGAGCGGACCATCGCCGACGGGAATTTCATCGCCGTCGCATACGACTTCGCGGCCACCGGCACCCCAGCACACGGACGATAAGGAGTACGACCATGGGTTACGCACCCTGCTTCAGCGTCAAGGACACCGCGACCAGCATCGCCTTCTACAAGAAGCTCGGCTTCGACGTGGACTCCAGCGGCGCCAAGCCCGGCGACGACATCCACATGATGTTCTACGAGGGCGAGTTCTGCGCCATGCTCTACAGCAACGCGGATCTGAAGAACTGGCTGCCCGTCCTGGCGGACACCCCCATCGGGTTCGCCGGCATGCACTACCTGGGCGTGGACGGCCTTGAGGCCGTCTACGAGCGGTTCGCCCGGCATGCCGAGATCGTCAAGCCCCTCACCCAGGACCACACCGGCATCCGGCTCTTCTACTTCCGCGACCTCGACGGCTACGTCATCGGCGTCAACGAGAAGTCCACCGTCAACGCCGTTTAGCACACCGAGCCTTACGACTCGCGGAGGGCGGCCCCACCTCGCCTGCACCAGCTCCCTGTCGGACGAGCCGCCCCTTCACGAATCGACGCTCCGGCATGAACGCCCCCATCCCCACCCCCACCATCGGCATGCAGATATCGCTCAACCCGTGCCGCGAGGCGTTCGCGGGGGCCTGCGAACGGGCAGCCGGCCTCTGGTGACAGCAACCATTGCAGCCAGGTAAGCAGCGGCCAGCAGCCAGCCGGCGACAACGTCGCTCGGCCAGTGCACGCCCAGATAGATCCGTGTGAGACCGACGCCGGCCGCCCACAGCACAGCCAGCCCCCAGACGCACCGGCACAGGATTCCCCGTACACCCTGGGCTGCGGCCCAGCACACGAGCCCCGCGACGAGGGCGGAGGTGGTGCTGTGCCCGGAAGGCATCGAGAAGCCCGAAGCGTGCGTCGCCCAGTCGGCATGCGGTGGCCGGGGCCGGGCTATGGCCAGCATCAGCGCCTGTCGCACCCCCTGGCCGAGCAGGAGTACGGCGAGGGCGGCGACCGCGCCGGCTGTCCGTCCTCGTGCGCCGCGGCCCGCGAGGAATCCGGCGAGCGCGGCCAGGAGATAGGGCCAGATGCCGGTGCCGGAGTCAGTCAATGCACGGGCCGTCGCCATGACCGCGTCCGGTCGGTGAGCCAGCGCCCAGGCGTGCAGTGCCTGATCGCCGGGCAGCGCCCCCGTCCCGCCCGCCGCGAGGACGGTGGTCACGAGTGCGGCGAACAGTGCGGCGCAGGCCACGGCCGCCCGCAGCGGGCCGGGCCAGGAGCGGCGGGCAGGCCGGGGCCCGGGCACCGGGCCGACGGCATCCGGCGCACTCATCGCGCCGACACCGGTCGGGGATCGCGCCCCCGCCCGAACAGGGGGGCGCTCCGCTTGGCCACGTGGATCAGCAGGGTGCCGAAGACGGCCCCGACCAGGAGACCGGCAAGGGCATCGTGCGGGTAATGCGCACCGATCCAGACCCGGGAGGCGGCCATCAGTAGCGCGGCCGAGGCGGCAATCCACCCCAGGAGCCGAGCGATGCCCCACAGAGCGGCGGCCGCCGCCGCGGCTATCGCAGCGTGGTTACTCGGGAATGACCAGTCACCCAGCGCCGGACAGGGATCCAGCGGCTTTACCGGCAAGACCTGGCAGGGACGCTGCTCTGCCACCTGGCTCTTGAGGGCGTCGTTGGCCGCGTAGGTGAGCACGACCACGGCCGGCACCGCCAGCGCGGGCAGTTGCGGCAGCCCGGCTGTGCGAGCCCGCCACCACGCGATGATCATGAGGACGGCGAACAGCGCGAGGCCGTACTCGGACCACGCGGAGATCACCGAATCCACTGCGGCGGGTGTGCGGTGAGCAAGGCGTGTCACGGAGGCGTAGAGGCCGTCGTCATAGAAGGCCGGGCGGGCGGAAAGGGGTACGCGGTTCGTCATGCCTCGCCCCCGGCGGTGCCTCGGTCGCGGCGGGTGCGACGGCTCCGCAGAACCTCTCGTGCGAGGGGGAGAAGGGAAAGGAGCACGATGAGGGCGACCAAGGGCAGCAAGTAGCGGTCGACGTTGGGGATGGAGGAACCGAGTGCGTACCCGGCGAGCACCAAGCCCACGGTCCACGCCAGGCCGCCGATGACCTGCCACAGGAGGAAGACCCGTGCCGGGACCTCGAGCGCTCCGGCCAAGGGGTTGAGAACGGTGCGGACGACAGGGACGAAGCGCGCCAGGACGATGGCCTTGGCGTGCCCATAGCGCGCCAGCAGCTCCTCGGCGCGTTCGGCTCCCTCATGCAGGTGCCGGGACCGGCTGCGGGCGAGGAGCGCCCGGCCGCCCCGGCGACCGATCCAGTACCCCGCCTGAGCTCCGGCCAGCGCCCCGCCGACCGCCGCGAGGAGAACCTGCGAAAGAGAGAGGTGCACCCCGGTTCCGTCGCGTACGCACAGCAGCCCCGCCGTGAAGAGCAGGGAGTCGCCGGGCAGGAAGAAGCCGACCAGCAGACCGGTCTCGGCGAAGAGGACGACGGCCACGCCCAGCGCGCCGAAGGCGGTCAGCAGTGACCCGGCGTCGAGGACGTCGACCGCAAGCTGGCCGGGTGCGGCCAGGGCGCAGAATTGTGGACACAACGGCACGCCAGGCTCCTTCCGAGAGGGTCATGGGCGGCGGGCCGCCCGGTCTGTCTACAGCAATGTAGTTGGTCTACATCACTGTAGACGCTCCCATGGGGCAATCAGTTCCATGACCGAGGAGCGCGGCGACCGCCGGCCGTCCGGCGAACTGGAAGCGCGTGTGCTGGCTGCCCTGTGGGCCGCGGACGTCGGCCTCGCCGCCGGGGAGGTCCGCGCGGCCCTGGGGTCCGGGCTCGCCCGCACGACCGTGACAACGCTCCTGCTCAGGCTGTACGAGAAGGGCATCGTCACCCGCTCGCGGTCCGGACGCGGCTACGCCTATGCGATGCGACCGGTGATTGGTATCTCCGCGCCAGCTGTTCGCCTACAGTGCAGTAGACGGTCTACTCGGTTGTAGTCGCTCGGAGGCGTGGTCACCCGGCCGCCCCCGCAGCGCGACCACGGCGAGACCGACCCGTCCCCAGTCGGTCTGGGGCAACCGCGGGATCCGGACGTCCACGCCGTGTCCGCCACGGGCGCCGTGGGCCGATGCCGTCCGCTGTCGGCCTGCCCGGCGAACTGCTGACGCGCGCTGCACCCCGGGACGAGCGCATGAACGAGTGAGGTGAAGGTGTTGCGTCTCACCATCATGGTCGTCGAGGACGACCACGCCCTGCGGGACGTGCTGGTGCGCGGACTGCGCGACGAGGGCTTCGAAACGTTGGCCGCCCAGGACGGCGCCACCGCCCTGCGGCTGGTCGACGACGGTGTGGACGCGGTGGTGCTGGACGTCGGGCTGCCCGACGCGGACGGACGGGACGTGTGCCAGGCGATGCGGGCGCGGGGGTTCGTCAGCCCGGTCGTCTTCCTGACCGCGCACCACCAACTCCACGACCGCCTCAGCGGGTTCTCCGCCGGAGGTGACGACTACCTCCCCAAGCCCTTCCACCTCGCCGAACTCGCGGCCCGACTGCGTGCTGCCCTCAAACGTTCCGGGCCCACCGTCCCCACGACCGCCGGGGACCTGGTCCTGGACCCGGTGCACCACAGCCTGTGCGTACGGGACGTCGACGTGGCACTGACGCCCACCGAGTTCCGTCTGTTGGCCACGCTGATGGCCGGCCTGGGGGCGGTGGTACCCAGAAAGGAGCTGGTCCGGGCCGGTTGGCCGGAGGGCGCGCAGGTCAGCGACAACACCCTCGACCAGTACCTGAGCCGGCTGCGTCGCAAGATCCGGGATGCGGGCAGCGGTCTGACGATCAGCACCCTCCGGGGGATCGGACACCGGCTGGCATGAGTACCGTCCCCAACCTCCTCGCAGCATTGGCCGGCCGTTGCCGCCCTCGTACGCTGCGGGGCCGTCTGTCCCTGATCGCGCTGACCACGGCCGCTCTGGTGATGGTGGTCCTCACCGTCGTGTTCAACACGATCGTTCGCCATCGCCTCCTGCAGCAGGCAGACGACGAACTGCGCACCCGTGCCACCACCGTGGCCGCGACCGTCGACACCCGTCACCACCCGGTACGCGTCCTGGAGACCCCGGACGACGCCGCCCTCGACACCAATGTATGGATCTACGCGGGCAACCGGCTGCTGGAGCACCCCGCCTCCGCCCGGGTCGGCGACACGGTCACCCGCGCCGCCGCCGGCCTCGCCGCGCATGGCGACAAACGCTGCGCCGAGGTGACGGCCGGCGGCCCGATACGCCTGTGCGCCGAGCCCGTGGGCGGGGCCCGGCCGGGCGCTGGGCCCGCCGCCGTCGTCGTCACCGCCATGGACCTCGCGCCCTACCGTGACTCGGCCGACACCCTGCTCATCGCCTCCCTCGCCCTCGATGCCACCGTCTTGGCCTGTACCTACGTCCTGACCCGGCTGGCGGTGGGACGCGCCCTGCGGCCCGTGCGGGCGATGACGGAGCAGGCCACCCGGTGGAGCGTGGTCGCCTCCGAACAGCGCTTCGGCGCCGGGGACCGCCCCGCCGAACTCACCCGGCTCGGGGCCTCACTTGACGAGCTGCTGGACCGGATCCGTGCCGTGCTGCGCCACGAACAGCAGCTCACCCGGGAGCTCTCCCACGAGCTGCGCAACCCCCTGGCCCGGATCACCGCCGAACTCGACTGGTGGGGGGCCCGCCCCCGCTCCACCACCGAAACCCGCGCCACCCACGCCTCCATCGCCGACGCCGCCGCCTCGATGCGCACCATCTGCGAGACCGTCCTCGACGACGCGCGGGCCGGCGCACACACCGTTCCGGGCACGGCGGATGCCATGACTGTGCTGCGCCGGCTCGCCGGCCGGCTCGAAGGCCCGGGGAAAACCCCGATCACGGTCTCCGGTCCGGACACCCTGGTGGCCGGGGTGCCCGCCGCACTGCTGGAGCGCATCGTCGCCCCGCTCGCCGACAACGCGCTGCGCTACGCCCGCACCCGGGTCGCGGTCCGGGTCTCGTCGGCGGACGACGGCATCCGCGTGGTGGTCGTCGACGACGGGCCCGGCGTCCCGGCTGCCTTCACCACGCGCCTCTTCCAGCCGGGTCAGCGCGCCGACCCCGAGGACGGACACGGCGGAGCGGGCCTGGGGCTGCCGCTGGCGCGACGCCTGGCCCGCTCCGCCGGCGGTGAGGTGAGTCATGACGCCGGGCACACCCCGGGGGCGTGCTTCGTGGTCAGCCTGCCCGCCGGATGACCCGGTCCCGCCCGGTGCGGATCAGGAAGCACCCGTAAGGGTCGTGTCCTGGGGGGCCGCGGTCCTGCGCTCCTGAACCTGAACCTGGGCGTAGGCCCTGAGGCCGAGCAGGACCGCGAGGAGGACCGCCGACGAGCCCGCCGTGCCGAGGGGCTTGGTGAGGCCACGACTGCTGCCAGCCCCTTGGCTCAGTCGTCCCATCGTTTGCGTTCGAACGCGGCCGGTCCGGTCACCAGAGTGTTGGGGGGCACGTCCTTTGTGACGACAGCTCCGGTGCCGACCACTGCGCCTCGGGCGTGTTCGTCATTCCGTCCCGGCCTGGGTGCGGCGGGCGTAGGCGCGGGCGGCGCGGGCTCGGTCGCCGCAGCGAGTGGAGCACCAGTGGCGGCGGCCGTGACGGAGCAGGTAGCGGTTGCAGGGGGTGGAGCCACATGCGGTGAGGCGTTCGGCGTTCGGGGAGGTGAGGAGGTCGGCGGCGTCGGCGGCGAGGGTTGCCAGGGCGTGGTCGACGATCGCGGTGGTGGGGTGGGTGGTGGCGCGGTAGGGGCCGTTCTTGTCGTCCCACTGCAGCAGCGGGGCGGTAGGGACGCGGGTCATCGCGTCGTTGACGGCCGTGACGGCGGCGGGGAGGGCGGGAAGCCCCGCGGCGCGGGCCGCAAACAACGACCTGATCTGTTCGCGCAGCGAGCGCAGCTGCGCCGTGCACATTTCCAGCATGCCGGCGTCGACCGGGGCGAGACCGCGTTCCGTCAACCAGTGGTTCGCCTGCGCAGGAGTCCCCAGGAGATCGACGGTGTGCCCGCCGGGCCGCGCGATGGCGCTGTTGGCGAGGGCGAGGGAGACGTGCTCTTCCTCGCCCTGTGCGGGTGGCGGGACGGGTTCTTCCCTCACGGACTCCTTCATGTTCCTCATGGTACGGCTTGCGGTTATCCGTGAGAAGCGGCTACGGTCATCTCACGGTTCAACCGAAGCTATCCGTGAGGTGCTTTCCCTGTGTCTTCTGTGCCTGCATCGACCGACCAGTTCCCTGTCCGTGTTCTCGGTGGCCCGACCGCCCTCTTCGAGTACGGCGGCCTGCGCTTCCTGACCGACCCGACCTTCGACGACCCCGGCGACTACGCGGCGCCCGGCGCGAGCCTGACCAAGACCGCCCCCTCCACCGCCACCCCCACCGACCTCGGCCCCGTCGACGTGGTCCTGCTCTCGCATGACGAGCACCCCGACAACCTCGACAACTCCGGCCGGGCCCTGCTCGCCGACGTTCCGCTCACCCTCACCACCCTCGGTGGCGGACAGCGCCTCGGCGAGACGGCCAAGGGCCTGGCCGACTGGGAATCCATCGAGCTGAACCGCCCCGGAGGCGGCACGGTGACCGTGACCGGCGTACCCGCCATACATGGACCTGGGGCCCGCGAGGAGGTGGAGCCGGTCGTCGGCCAAGTCATCGGCTTCGTCCTGACCGGCGAGGGCCTGCCCACCGTCTACGTCAGTGGCGACAACGCCTCACTCGACGCGGTCAAGGAGATCGCCGAGCGCTTCGCCCCGGTGGACACCGCCGTCCTCTTCGCCGGAGCCCCCCGCTTCCCCGTCCTCTTCGACGGCGCGCTGCTCGTCCTGGACAGTGCCCAGGCCGCCGAGGCCACCCGGATCCTCGGTGCCCGCCGGGTCGTTCCCGTCCACTGCGACAGCTGGGCCCACTTCACTGAGGGCCACGACGAATTGGAATCCGCGTTCACCGCCGCCGGACTGGCCGACCGCCTGGATCCGGACTGGGGCCGGCGCGCCTGAGCCGGACGGCCAGGACAACCGCGCCCGCAGCCACCTCACCCCCGCAAACGGGATCGACCGTCCGCTCGGACTCGATTCCGGGCACCGCACTGAAGGGCTCCCGCCCGGTGAGCGGCCGGGAGGTGTTCGCCCGGGTCGTCGGGTCTGACCGGGGTGTAGTGCGCTGCGGAACTCGCGCGTGAACTCGCTGGATCGCCAACTGGCCCTCGACGACCTCTGGTTCAACGCCCCAACAGCGGGCGGCTCACCCGCGTCCCGTGCGGTGTGGGCGCGCCGAGTGCAGGACCTCGCCGTTGTCAGGAGGCGAGGAGGTCGGCGAGTTCTGTTCGTGAGCTGACGCCCAGCTTGGGAAACGCGCGGTAGAGGTGGTGCCCCACGGTGCGAGGGCTCAGGAACAGTTGGGTGGCGATTTCACGGTTGGTGGCCCCGGTGGCGGCGAGTCGGACGACTTCACGTTCCTGCGAGCTCAGCCGGCTGATAGGTGAGTCGATGGCATCGGTCGGGTGAGGGGTCTCGCCGGCAGCCTGGAGTTCTGTGGCCGCCCGGCGAGCCCACGGCTGTGTGCCCAGCTTGTCGAAGAGCTCCCTCGCGGTACGTAGAGGGGCGCGGGCGTCGAGCTTGCGGCGGCCCCGGCGCAGCCACTCGCCGTAGAGCAGTTCGGTGCGGGCCCGCTCGAAGTCACAGCCCGGGGTGTGCAGGTCAAGGGCCGATGCGTAGTGCTTCTCGGCCGACGCGTCCGGACCGGTCAGGGCGGCGCACCGGTGGGCCTGTGCCGTGAAGTGGGGTTGCCGGAGGTCTTCTGCCCAGCTCATGAGCTGTGTCGCGGGTTCCCTCGCCCGCTCCGGATGGCCCGCGCGAACGGCGGCCTCGATCAGATCGGGCATCAGGTGCCGGGCCAGGAGGGGGTGACCCGCTGCCTGCCGGGCCGCCTCCAGGTGTTCCAGCGCAGCCTGGGCACGCCCGAGGCCGAGGTCGAGCAGACCCAGCGCCCACAGTGCATCCGCCGTGCCCCGTCCGACGCCGCGGGGGCGGGTGTATTCCAGTGCCAGGCCGGCCAGTTCCCGGGCATGCTCCTCCTCCCCCCGGGCGGCCGCGAGCACCGCGAGCAAGGCACGCAGGTGGGCGGCTCGGTGGTCCAGGTCGTAAGCCTCCGCAAGCCGGAGTGCTTCGGTGGCGTGTGCGTGTGCGTCGTCGTGCCGGCCCAGTGCCAGTTCCGCTTGGGCGAGCAGATGCAGCGTGGTGGGCAGCCACCCCCCGATGCCCTGCTCCCGGCAATGGGTGACCGCCGCGGCGGCCAGCTCGTGCGCGCTCTCGTGGTCGGCGACCAGGTGGCAGTAGATACCGGCCATCAACCGGTCCATGAGGCCGCTTCCGGCGAGGCGAGCGGCCTCTACGTGATCGTCCAGCGTTTGAAGTGCGCCGGGAATGTCGCCGGCGAGCAGCTTCGCGGGCGTAGCCACCACGGGCAGGCCGGGAGTGCGCACAGCGATCTCCACCATGAGGGCCGCGTCGCCGGCCGAGAAGGCCGCGTGGATGGCGTCGGTCAACAGAGGGGCGAGTTTGTCGGGACGGCCGACGGAAACCGCGTCCGTGCATGCGGCCAGCAGGCGGGCGGCTTGCCCCGGGCTGCCATAGCCCAGCTCGACCACGGAGCGTACGCGGGCGAAGTCCGCCGCCATGCCCGGGTCCAGGAGAGGCAGCGGCACCTGCTCGGTGAGGGCCCGGCATCGTTCGTCCTGGCCGGCTTCGCTCGCCTTCTGCGCGGCGTTGATCAGGCGGCGGGCGCGCCTCGACGGATCCGCAGTGAGGCGAGCGGCTCGCTCGTACGCGGCAGACGCGGAGGCCATTGCCTGCCGGCTGCCTGCCCACTCGGCGACCCGCTCCAACTCACCGGCGACCCGCTCGTCCGGGCCGGTCGCCGCGGCGGCCAGGTGCCAGGCGCGTCGGTGCGCGTGCCGGTGACCGTCCAAGACCGCGACCAGCGCCTGGTGCACCGCCAGCCGCCAGGCCAGCGGAGCGCGTTGATAGGCGGCGAACCGAATGAGGGGATGTCGAAAACGCAGCCTCTGCCCGGACACGAAGATCAGCCCTGCACGCTCGGCCGGCTCCAGATCTTTGACCTCTCCGCCGAGCGTGCCTCCGGCGGCCAGTACCGTGGGCAGGTCCCCGGTGTCGTCCGCGGCGGCCACCGTCAGCATGCGCTGCGTGGCGTCGGGGAGGCGGCGGATCTGCTCGGCGAAGGCGTCCTGCAGTCGACTCGGTGGCGCCGCCTGCACATCGGGCAGCGTCAACGGCCCCAGCTGTCCGGCCCGCTGCGCCGGCGTCAGGGCGGCTGCCAGTTCCTGCAGCGCCAGCGGGTTGCCTTGCGCCTGATCGATGATCCACTCGGTGACCGGGGGCGCGAGGCCGGGCAAGAGCGACGCGGCCGACTGCCGGTCGACGCCGGTGAGGGGCACGTGGGGCAGAGCCTTCGTTCCGCCCGCCGGGGAGGTCTCGCGAGTGGCGAAGAGCATGACGACGCCTTCGGCCCGCAGCCGCCGGGCGGCGAAGACCAGCGCATCCACGGACGGTCGGTCGAGCCACTGCAGGTCGTCGATCACACACAACAAGGGCTTTTCGGCGGCCGCCTCGGAGAGCAGCGTCAGCGCCGCAAGCCCGATGGTGAGACGGTCCCGCACGGTCTCGTCGCTCAAGCCGAAGACGGCCCGCAGGGCCCCGGCCTGCGGTGGCGGCAGCAGGTCGAGCCGATCCAACACCGGCAGCAAAAGCTGATGGAGCCCGCCGAAGGCCAGCTCCATCTCCGACTCGATGCCCTCGACCCGCAGAACGCTCATGCCTTCGGCGTGGGCGACCGCGTACTCGAGGAGGGTGGTCTTGCCGATGCCGGCCTCTCCGTGCAGGAGCCTGCAGTTGCTCTCCCCGCGATGGGCGTCGGCGAGTATCCGACGGATATGGCACTGCTCTTCTGCACGTCCCTGCACCACGCGCTCCCCCCGGTCCGCGTCCCCCGGCCGTAACCGAGCATCATGATCGCCACTATACGTCCGGGGGTGTGTGACCCTGGTGGTCCAGGTGCCGACTTCCGGCCCAGCGAGCGCTGCCCGCAAAAATCGTGCGGGCAGCGCTCGCTGGGACATCGGCTGCGCTCGCAGGAATCCGCCGTGCATACGCGCCTTCCGGGACCCCGCTGTCCCCGCGGCCGGGGGCGCGACTCAGGCCGATTCGAGCAGAGGCCAGATTTCGACCGTCTCGGGGGTACCGAGGCCCTTGGCCAGTTCTACGGCTTCCTCACGATCGGCAACGTCGATCACGAACCAACCACCCAGGGTCTCCTCCCCGGGGTGCGCCGGCCCCTCGGTCACGGTGGACGCCCCGTCGGTGGTCTTGCGGACGGTCACCGCGGCGATGCCCTCGGTCGCAAGCGCATCGCCACTGATCAGTTTGCCCGCCGCCGCGATCTGCCCGATCCAGCTTTCGTAGGCTCCTCGGTGGGTGTCCCGGTCGGTCTGGATCCTGTTGCGCGACTCGTCCGTCTCGAAGATCACGAGTGCGAATTTCATGGGGTTCTCTTTTCGTTTGGTGTGTCGTTCGGAAATGTGGTGCTCGGACTTCCCGAGCAACGTGCGCGCGCCCGCCCGGATGTGGGTCAGGCGCCCGGCCTGGTGGAGACGCGGGCGAGTGCGCCGGTCTCCAGTGCTGCCCATACGGAGCCGTCCCGGCCCAGGGAGATGCCGTGGGGTTCCGAGCCGGCGGTCGGCAGCTCGTGCACGGTGATCACCCCGGCGGGGGTGAGGGAGCCGACGCGGTTGGCGGCCCACTCGGTGAACCACAGCGTCCCGGTGCTGTCAGGGGTGATGGCATGCGGCCGGGACGTGCGGTCGGGCAGCGGGAACTCGGTGATCCGGCCGTCGGGGGTGATGCGCCCGATCTGCCCGGCGCCGATCTCCACGAACCACAGCGCGCCGTCATGGCCCGCTGCGATGCCCACCGGGGCGGCGGAGTCGGTCGGCAGGGCGTGCAGGGTGACGGCCCCGTCCATGCCGATCCGCCCGATCGCGTTGGCCTGGTTCAGGGTGAACCACATCCCGTCGTCCGGGCCTGCGGTGATCGCAGAGGGGAAGGCCCCGGTGACCGGCAGCGGAAACTCGGTCACCTGGCCGTCGGTCGTGATCCGGCCGATCCGGTCGGCAGCGGTCTCGGTGAACCACAGCGCCCCGTCCGGCCCGGCGGCGATCCCGAACGGCCCGCACTGCGCCGTAGGCAACGCGAACTCCGTGACCTTGCCGTCGAGAGTGATCCGGCCGATGCGGTGCGCCCGGTGCTCGGTGAACCACAAGGCCCCGTCCGGCCCGACAGTGATGATCGTCGGCCCGCATTCCGGATCGAGTTGGTGGGTCGAAAGCTCGCCTCCGGGCACGAGCCGACCGATGCTTCCGCCGTGAACCATGGTGAACCACAGCGCCCCGTCCGGGCCGCTGGTGAGCGCGTACGGTCCGCTGCCGGCCTCGGCCACGGCGAACTCCTCGATGAACACAGCCATTCAGGCTCTCTCTCCTCTTCTCATGGCGCGCACGCTCGCGCACCCACTGGCCGTTCCTGCGCACGCCGTTCGTTACTCACGGAGACGACAAGCGGGGTTCGCGACATCATGCATGGTGATCAACTTGACGCCTGCGAGCGCGGCTTGCGTCCACCGGCTCCTCGTCCGCACTGCTGCTGATCAACTGCCGCTTCCGTCGCGCCGGTTGGCGATACTTTCGATCTCTGCCGGGGTCCCGGCCATGATGGTGCGGGTGTGTTCGGTGACCAGCTCGACGGGCCAGTCCCACCACGCGGCGTGCAGGAGACGCTTGACGTCGTCGTCGGCGAAGCGCTGACGGATGAGCCGGGCCGGGTTGCCGCCCACGATCGTGTAAGGCGCGACGTCACCGGTGACCACGGCGCCGGCCGCGATGATGGCACCATCTCCGATCCGCACGCCGGGCATCACCGTCACCTGGTGGCCGAACCAGACGTCGTTGCCGACGACCGTGTCACCACGACTCGGCATCGCGGTGACGATGTCCAGAGTCTGCTCGGCCCACCGGCCACCGAACATGGTGAAGGGGAACGCGGACACCCCCATCGTCGGATGCTCGGCGCCGGCCATCAGGAACTTGGTGCTGGCGGCGATGGCGCAGTACTTGCCGATGATCAGACGCTCCGGCCCGTAGCCGTAGAGCACGTTGCGGTGTTCGAAGTCGGTGGCGCCGTCGGGGTCGTCGTAATAGGTGTAGTCGCCTACGACGATCTTCGGTGAGGTGATCATCGGTTTGAGGAACACCACGCGGTCATGCGCAGGCAGCGGGTGCACGGTGGTCGGATCGGGAGACAACGTTACGTCCTTCATCGATGGAGCAGGTGGTCTGAATGAGGCGCCCACCCCAAGGGCTTCGCACGGCGGCAAGGGCCGTCCGGTCGGTCAGCGGCAGGGTGTGTCGCCTCCGTCCTCATGCCGTCGGCGCGGTATGGATCATGCGGATCTCTGTGATCCGGTAGCCGGCGCGGTCGAAGGCCGCGGCCATCGGCGCGTTGCCGGTGTCCGTGGTGGCGGTGATCAGCTCGGTGCCCGTGTCCGCGTGTATGCGGGTGATCTCGGCGAGCAGATCGTCCACGTACCCGTGGCCGCGGAATTCGGGTACGACACCCAGGTAGCCGACGTTGCGGGCGTACGGTGTCGCGGACGGGAGAGCAAGCCCGACGACCTGCCCGTCGGGGGCGTATGCCAGCCTCCACCAATCGCGCCGGCCGGGGCAGCCGAGGTAGAAATCCATTTCGCCCCGAGCGGTGGCTTCGGCGCCCTTGGCCTCCAGGTTTCTGCGGGTCTCGTCGTCCAAGCTGCCGACAGCTATCCGCCGGAACAGCCGGAGGAACTCCTCGTCCGACGCCGGGGCAAAGGCCAGCCTTCCCCTGGCCGGAGGAAGACCGGAATCCGGTGTCCACTCCAGGCGCAGCCGTTCCACTTCCCGCGTGAGCCCGGCTCCTGCCGCAGCCCGGCCCCGCCATTCGACGGCTGCCGCCGCCGCAGGGTCGTCACGCCAGCCCACGGGCAGCGTCAGGTTGTACTGCGGGGGAGTGGGCGCACCCTGTGCGGCGAACGCCTGCAGCCCAGCGGCCAGTAGCCCGGCCGCGACTTCCGCCCGGTCGGCGCATGCGGGGTCGACGTACAGGCAGTCCAGGGCGAGGGGGTGAGCGCTGTCCGTCCGTCCCCACCACAGGGCTCGCGCCGCCACCCGCCCACCGTCCTCGGCGATCCAGGTCCACTCAGGCCGGTACATCCCCTGCCGCAACTCGGCCCGATAGCGGTCCGCGCCTATCCAGCCCACCGGCTCGTCCACGACCACTTCTACGACGCGCTCCAGATCGGCCTCGGTCGTGCGTCGAAACAACACGTGTTCTCCTACTGCTTGGCGTACGTGGTGACGGTCGTCCCGGTGCTGAAGACCCGGGACCCGGTCAGGGCGAAGTGGGAAGGGGCGAATGAGGTGCGGAACAGGGGGATGCCGTCGCCGAGTACCACGGGGTAGCGGTGGACGATCAACTCGTCGATCTCCCCCAGCAACTGACCGGCCAGCACCGCGCCACCACAGAGCCAGATGCTCATGCCCGGTTCTCGCTTCAGCCCGCGGACGAACTCCACCGGGTCATCGGCTACGACAGCCACCTCGGGGTCGGGACGTATCAGGGTCGAGGAGAACACGTACTGCCGCAAATGGGGATACGGGCTTGTCACGCCGGTCGCCCGAGCCGTCTCGTAGGCGCCGCGCCCCATGACGACGGTGTCGAACTTCTGGTTCGCCGTGGCGCCGACGCCCAGCAACCTGCGGACGTGGTCCGGAACGGTTTCGGGGTGCTCGGCAAGAATCGCGGCCTTGAGGTCACCGTCGAATCCGGAGGAGTCGTGCTGCCCTTCCGGACCGGCGATGAAGCCGTCGACACTGCAGCCGATGAAATACGTCAGCCGACGCATGTGGGCCCGCTTTCGATCCGTTGCTGCCAGGGACAGACACGAGACTAGGCAGCCTGCGCCAGCGGGACATCAGTCACCGCGACGTAACGTGACCTGCCGCGACGGTGACTCGCCTGGGGCGACATCAGTAGAGGCGTCGGCCGCTGCCGTCACGCGGCGCAGGCGCGAGCGCCGCCGTACAGCTCCGCTCCGCAACGACCCGAGGGGCGTGCAACGGGCAGGCATCAGCAGACGGGCCGGCACGAGTTCCCGGCGCGCCTCCACGGCGTTGTTGTCGCCGGTCGCCGTCACAAACTCAGCACGAGGTCGCGGACGGCGGCCGGCTGGGACAGGAACGGGTGGTGGCCGGCGTTCAGTTCCACGACGCTGCCTGCCCGGCCGGCGAACTCGCGTTGCAGCGCGGCGGGGGTGCCCCGGTCCTGTGCGCAGACGAGGTACGTCGCCGCCACGTGCTGCCAGGCCGCGGACCGCACCGGCTGCTCGAGGACCGCCAGGCTCTGCCGGGCCGTCTTGTCCATGGCCTGTCGCTGGATCTCCGGACCGCAGTCTTGGAGGAACGTCTCGGCCAGGGCGTCCGGCCGGACGGTGAACGTGCCACCTTCGGGATCGATGTCGAGGAACCGGGCGGGCTCCTGGCCGCCGAACGAGGACAGGCTCTGCCCGACCTCGGGCAGGTAGCTGGACACGAGCAGCAGATGGCGCACGGCTTCGACGCCTGCCGCTGCCTCCGCGGTGACGATGCCGCCGTAGCTGTGGGCGACCAGGACGGTCGGCTCGTCGCTCGCCGTCAGTACCCCTCGGACCGCGGCGACGTCCTCCGCCAGCCCCGGGCCTCGCGCGCTTGCCGGCTCACCCGTCTCGCCGCAACTCGGCAGGGCGGGCGCTTCGCTGGCGACGTCCCGCTCGGCCAGCAGCCCAGCGGTGCGGTGCCACCACCACGATCCGTCCTTGACGCATGCTCCATGCACAAAAACGACTCTCATGACGACCTCCTGGTCTTGATGGGTTCCAGCCAAGGAAAGGGTGGCCCGGCGACAGGGTCGGCCGGGCCACCCCGCAGTCAGCGAGTGTCGGTGCGCTTTTCGAGGCGGGTGCCCTGGCGAAGGGTGATCGACATCAGGTCGCTGGGGGCGTCCAGCTCCAGGCGGTGCCATCGGCCGCGGGGGACGATCACGGCGGTGCCTGCCTGCAACCGCACCATGTCCTGGGCGCCGCCGGGCCCGGTGGGACGGAGGTAGAGGCGGACGCCGCCGGTCAGGCAGCACACCGCTTCCTCTGCCTCCGGGTGCATCTCCCAGTGGTCGGCGTGCACGTCGGCGTCGGTCTCCACATGGAATGTTGCGATCTGCCAGGCGCCGCCGCCGTTCGCCATCCGCCGTTCGGTGACTCGGACTTCGCCGTCGGGGTGGAGGTGCAGCGCGGAGGCGAACAGGTCGAGGGATGCGAGGGATGTCGTCGTCATGAGGGTGTTCCTTCCAGTCGGATCTCTGCGGGGGCGGTGGGTCGCGGGTCGGGGGTTTCGGCTCGACGGCGGGGTAGCACGCCGATCGCCACGACGGCCGCGAGAACGAAGAGCGCGGCGGCGACGGCCAGGCCCAGTGCGTAGCCGTCGTTGAGCGCGGCGGGGTCGGTGGCCGTGCCGGTGCGGTGTGCTGCGACGGTGGCCAGGACGGCCAGGCCAATGCAGCCGCCGAGTTGGCGGGAGCTGTTGATGAGGCCGGAGGCCATGCCGGCCTCGCGAGGGGTGACGCCGGTGGTCGCGGCGGCGACGATCGGGGCCATGGCCAGTCCGACACCGACGCCGGTGATGATGCAGGGGCCGAGTACGCCGGTGAGGAAGCTGCCGTGGGGGCTGATGAAGGCGAACCAGGCCAGGCCCGCGGCGGCCAGCAGGGCGCCGGGTACCAGGGACGCACGGGGGGTGCGGGCCGCGGTGACGCGGGTCGCGACGAGGGTGCCCGCGACCAGGCTCGCGGAGAAGGGCAGGAACGCGGCGCCGGTCGCTGCGGCGCCCATGCCCAGAACCTGCTGCATGTACAGGGACACGAAGTAGAACGCCGCGAACTGCCCGGCCGTGGAGAAGAACGCCAGCACGTTGGCACCGGCTACCCAGCGGCTACGCAGCAGGCCGAGGCGCAACAGCGGTGCGACAGCCCTGGATTCGGCGAAGACGAAAGCGGCCAGGAGCGTGATCGCGGCGACGAGCATCGCCAACGTGGCCGGTGACCCCCACCCTTGGGCATCGGTGCGGACGACAGCGAGCACCAGCAGCCCGACTCCGCCGGTCGCCAGGACGGCACCGAGCACATCCAGCCTCTGGCGCCGGGCGGGGCGTTCCTCGGCGGGCGCGCCTGCGAGTACCAGCGCGAGAGCCACCGCCACGAGGGGCAGATTGATCAGCATCACCCAGCGCCAACCCGCGTACTGGGTCAGCAGCCCACCCGCCAGCACGCCCAGCGCGCCCCCTGCGGCGTTCACCGCGCTCCACACTCCGAGCGCGCGCACGCGCTGCGGGCCCTCGGTGAACGTGGTGGTGAGCATCGCCAGCGCGGCAGGGGTGGCCGCGGCGGCACCCAGGCCCTGGCCGGCGCGGGCGGCGATCAGTTGCCAGGGTGCCTGGGCCAGCCCGCCTGTCAGTGAGCACAGTCCGAAGACGACCATGCCGAGCAGGAACAGCCGACGTCGGCCGTACAGGTCGCATGCGCGGCCCCCCAACAGCAGAAATCCGCCGAGCGTGAGTGCGTATGCGTGCACGACCCACGACAGTCCGAGCGGGGCGAACCCCAACGCGGTGCGCATCTCGGGCAGTGCGACGTTGACCACCGACAAGTCCAGGGCGACGGCGGACTGGGCGATGGCCACCGCCGCAAGCATCACGCCGGGGCGCCCTCGCGAGTTTTTATACATGTAAGGAAAGTACTCTCAGGGATCACCGCTGTCGACACCTGGGGGATGATGAGGGCATGCCGCAACCCTCCGCACCGCGCAAAACCCTCGGCCGACCGCCCCGCATCTCCCGCGACGAGGTCGTCGAGACGGCCCGCCGTATCGTGGACGCGGAGGGCGTGGACCGGCTGACCATGCGGCGGCTGGCCACCGAGATCGGCAGCACTCCGATGGCGCTCTACCACCACGTCCGCAACAAGGAGGAACTGCTCGTCCTCCTGCTGGACGACTACGCCGCGCGGACGCTGCGCCGACCCGAACTGCCCGCCCGGCCCCGCGAGCGGATCGTCGTCGCCGCCGCCACGATCCACGAGGCGCTCGCCGCCTGCCCCTGGATCGTGGAGGTACTGACCGCCGACGACCTGATGTCCACATCCGCCCTGTGGTTTGTCGAGCAGATCGTCGATGGCCTGGTCGAATGCGGCCTGCCCCCCGAGCGGGCCGTACAGGGATACCGCACGATCTGGTACTACACCGCCGGTGAGATCGTGGTCCGGACGACAGCGGCCCGGCGGCGCACAGACGATGAGGGGCCTACCTACCGCGAGCGAGTTTTCGCCGATCTCGACCCGAGCGAGCTACCCCGCTTGGCACAGGTCGCGGACCGCTGGGCGCCGCTGACCGCCGAGGACACCTACCTGGACGGGCTCCGTGCCCTGGTGGAGGGCCTCCTGACTGCCCGTTGACCTGCTCATTCAAAGGCCGAGCGGCCTCGCCGGGAACATCCGGTCCGGCCGGCACTGTTGCATCGACCGAGGGACCGGCGCCGCACGGGTGGGAACAAGGTCATCCGGCCCGACAGGATCCGGCCCCCGGGATCGCGGTACGCCCGCCGCGCACTCGAACCAAGACGTATTTCCGCAGGAGGACTTGTTCATGACTGACCGGCCCTTGACGCTCATGGCAGTGCACGCCCACCCCGACGACGAGGCCACCGGAACCGGAGGGGTCCTCGCGCAGTACGCGGCGGAAGGCATCCGCACGGTTCTGGTGACGTGTACCGACGGCGGTTGCGGCGACGGACCGGGGGGTGCCAAGCCGGGCGATCCCGGGCACGATCCGGCGGCCGTCGCCTTGATGCGCCGTCAAGAACTGGAGGCGAGCTGTGAAGCCCTGAAGATCAGCGATCTGGAAATGCTGGACTATGCCGACTCCGGGATGATGGGCTGGCCGAGCAACGACGCGCCTGGATCCTTCTGGCAGACCCCCGTGGAGGAAGGCGCCGCCCGACTCGCGGAACTCATGCGGCACTACCGACCCGATGTGGTCGTCACCTATGACGAGAATGGCTTCTACGGCCACCCCGACCACATCCAGGCCCACCGCATCACGATGGCGGCGCTGGAGATGACCGCGCTGACACCGAAGGTGTACTGGACGACGATGCCCCGCTCGATGATGCAGCGGTTCGGGGAGATCATGCGCGAGTTCCATGAGGACATGCCGGAGCCGGATCCTGCCGAGGCCGCCGCGATGGCCGAGATCGGCCTCCCCGACGATGAGATCACCACGTGGGTGGACACCACCGCATTCAGCGGCCAGAAGTTCGACGCGCTGGCCGCACACGCCAGTCAGGGCGAGAACATATTCTTTCTCAAGATGGGCAAGGAGAGGTTCGGCGAGTTGATGGGCATGGAGACCTTCGTACGTGTCCAGGACGCCACCGGCGCGGCCGTACCCGAGAACGATCTCTTCGCCGGACTGCGCTGACCCGACCGTCCGAGCGGGGCCTGGGGAAGGCCATCGGCCGCACGGCACGATCGAGCGCGTCACACACCCGGAGGCTTTCCACGCGGATTCCGCTCCGGCAGCCCGCAACCACCTGGTAACCGTACAGGTGGGAGACCTGCGGGCTGCCGGCTCGGAAGGTGTGCGACAGCCAAGGAGCAGTACAGGGCGCCGCGACGGCCCCTGGCAGGGTGGTGACCGGGCATCAGAGCTGAGCACCCTCGGCGAAGTCGGTCGTACGGGAGAGCGTCTCCCGTGCGCGGCTCCTCGCTCGTCCGGTACCGGCGCAAGGGCTACGAGGACCCGCCATGATGCTGCGCGGCCGTCTCTTCGAGTGGGTACAGCTCGGGCACGGAGACCTTGATCGGTTCTTGAGTGGTCCGAGCGATCACGACGACCGCGGGCTCGTTCGGGTCGGGGTTCTCCTCGCGATGCGGGACGAACGGGGGGACGAGGAAGAAGTCGCCGGGACCGGCGGCGAGCCGCACCTCCTGTGTGCCGTCGTGGTAGACGAACACGGGGTGACCGCTGACCACGTAGATGCCTGCCTCCGAGTCGCCGTGATGGTGGTTGTCCGTTGCGCTCAACGGCGGGTTCTCCACCAGGCCCATCCAGAGCTTCTTCGAGCCGACCGTGCCACCGCTGATGGCGGCGTAGCCGTCCAACTCGCCGGAACGAACGCGGTGGACGCGGTTGTTGGGCGGCGCGTTGTCACCGGCGCCCAGCGCGGCCCCGGCGTCTCCATGTGCAGTCATTGTGCAGCCTTCCGGTTCTCGATGGTCTTGGTCGGGACCCAGGTTGCGGCTCCCGTGCCGGAATCGACAACCTTTGTTGCCGTTATGGCAAAGTGCGCGCAGGTGAGGCGAGGCGTGCGCCGAGCGTCAGTGCGCCTCCGGCCCCGGTCATCGCCAAGGCGCTCGGCTGCAACGAGTCCTTCCAGTTGGCGAGCATGGCCTGTGCCCGCTCCCTCATGAGCAGGAGCACCGCGAGCGGAGCGAGGACGCCGAGAGAAGCGATGATCACGAAGAGGGCCGGCGTGGAGATCTGCCGGCCGAGGGGCAGCCCGCCCAAGGCGCCCTCCAAGGGGCGTTCAGGGACGGTGAGGTGGGTTGGGGTTCACTGTCCGGCACTCTGCTGGACGTGCAGATGGATCGGACCGCGCAGAACGGGGCTACGCCGATACGGCGGCGGGTCGGCGACCAGCCGGGGCCGGTCGAGGCGGCGCACCAGCTCGCTCAGCGCGATCTGGGTTTCCCGCCGGGCCAGCGCCCCGCCGAAGCACAGGTGGATGCCGCTGCCGAACCCGAGGTGCTGGTTGTCACGCCGATCGGGGTCGAAGCGGTCGGGATCGTGGAAGTGGTTCGGATCGCGGCTGCCCGAGGCGAGCATGAGCATGATCTGCGCGCCCTTGGGGATGACGGTGTCGGCGACGGTGATGTCGCTGTACGCCGCCCGCCACGGAATGATGTGCACGGGGGGCTCGTAGCGCAGCAGTTCCTCCACCAGCGGCACGACCAGGTCCGGTTCGTCGCGCAGTCGCTGCAGTACCTGCGGGTGGCGCAGCAGCGTCAGCATGCCGTTGGTGATGAGGTTGACGGTGGTCTCGTGGCCGGCGATCAGCAGCAGGTTGGCGGTGCTGACGATGTCGTCGTCGGCCATCCGCCCGTCGGGCCCGTCGTCGTTGGCCAGCCGTGACAACAGGTCGTCTCCCGGTCGGCCGTGGCGTTGTTCCAGCAGCCCGCCGAGGTACTGGCGCAATTCCTTGCGCGCCTGCACACCCTTCTCCACCTTTTCCTTCGGGTCGGTCTTGGGGTCGTAGTCGAGCGCGTTGATGACGTCGTCCACCCACAGGTGGAACCTCGGTTCGTCCTCGCGTGGCACGCCGAGCAGGTGACAGATCACCGCGACGGGGAACGGGTAGGCGAAGTCGTCGACGATGTCGATCTGCTCCTTGCCCGCGAAGGCGTCGATCAGGCTGCCGACGATGGTGGTCAAGTCGGGTTCCAGGCCGGTCACCAGCCCCGGAGTGTGCGGGGGGCCGAAGTGCCGCATCGCCATCCGCCGCAGGCGGTCGTGCTCGGGCGGGTCCATGTTGATGAACGCCGGCGTGGCCGTTCCCTCGGCTGCGGGCATCGGATGCGACAGATTGCGGATGTCGGAGCTCAGGTGAGGGTTGTGCAGCAGGTCCGTGAGCTCGCGATAGGTGCTGATGACGTAGCTGCCGTCCTCCTGCAGGGCCACCGGGGTCTTGCGCAGCTCGGCGTACAGCGGGTACGGGTCGGCCCGGGAGGAGTAGTCGAGGATCCGGTGCAGTGTGTCGGGTGTCTCCGTCGTGGTCATCTCGCATTGCCTCCTACCGGTGCTGCCACGCGGACGTCACACGCCGCTCACTTGGGTCATGGCCGGTGACGACCACCGTGGCGCCCTGGGCGAGCAGGGTGGGGCCGGGGAAGTCGACGGGCATCGGCTTCATATCGGCGGGCTGGTCGGGCGTGGGGCAGGGCGGCGGGAAGGGTGCGGCCGTCTCGATCAGCTGCCGGTAGTGGTCCAGCCACTTCGCATTGTCGAAGCTCACCGCCGCGGTGACCCGGCCCTGATAGCCGTATGCGGCGACGAACCGGCGGTCGGACACCGACCCCTGGGTGACGGCCACCTCGTCGGCGAAGGTCGGCACGCCGACGGACTTGATGTTGACGCCGAACTGGATCGACCAGAACACCGGGATGCACAGGTGGGGCCAGCGGTCCGCCTGTCCACTGAGCATGTTGTGCGCCGCGACCTCGGCCTGCTCCACGGCATTGGCCCAGTGCTCCAGCGAGATGAGCCGGTACTCGTAGATCGGGTTCGGGCAGCGTGCCACATCTCCGGCGACGAAGATGTCGTCGGTGATCAGGCCGTTGAGGTCGAGGGCGCGGCAGCCCGTGTCGCAGGCGATTCCCCAGACACCCGCCGCCAGCCCCGACTCCTGCAGCCACTCGGTGTTGCGGATGCCTCCGAGTGCCACCACGGCCACGTCGGCATCGATGGTGCTTCCGTCGTCGAAGTGAGCGCGGCGGAACCGCCCCTGGGCGTCGCCCTCCAGCTGGGTGACCTTGACACCGCAGCGCAGGTCGACGCCGTGAGCGCGCTGCATATCGGCCGCGACATCACCGATCATGGCGCCGAGCGCTCCGACCAGCGGGGCCGGCGCGAGTTCGGCGACGGTCACCGGGATGTTCCGTTCGCGGCAGATGGAGGCGATCTCGGAGCCGGTGAACCCCGCACCGATGACCAGGACGCGGGAGGGCCCCGCGGCGAGGGCTCGCTGCAGGCCCTCGGCGTGCTCGCGGGTACGCACGACGAACACGCCGTCCAGGGCCGCCTCGCTCTCGACGAACCATGGCCGGGCCCGCACCCCGGTCGAGATCAGCACCCGGTCGAAGGGGACCTCGCGTCCGTCGGCGAGACGGACGTGGTTGGCGGCCAGGTCCAGCCCGCTGGCGGGCACGCCCAGCAGCCACTGCGCATCGATGCCACGACGTCGCGGCAGGGTGGTGCCCCCGGCCGGCACCCACCCGGTCAGTACCTGCTTGGACAGCGGAGGCCGGTCGTAGGGCTCTCCCAACTCGTCACCGATCATGGTCAACGAGCCGGTGAAACCCTCGTCGCGCAGAGCCTCCGCGGCCCGCAGTCCCGCCAGTGAGGCCCCGACGATCACGATGCGGCCGTCGCGCTTGAACGCTTGCAGGGTGTCGGCGCTGGTCATGACGGCGGCGCCTCCACCGGGGCGTCCCGTCCCTCCAGCTTGTCGACGAGAATCGCCTGGACCGGGCAGGCCGCCGCGGCGCGCAGCACCCGGTCGCGTTGGGCGTCGTCGGGGTTCGGGTCGTACATCAGTGCTTCCTCGCCGTGCATCCGGAACGCGTCCGGCGCCAGGAACGCGCACTGTGCGTACCCTTCACATCGGGAAAGATCAACGACAACTCTCATCCCGACCTCCACAGGGGCTGGAAGCTGCGGACCCTGGAGCCGGCGCCACTCCGGTGCGCAAAGCGCGAGACGGGCTTGAGACTTGAGAGAAAAGGTTCGGCTGTAGCCCGCCCCGGCGAAGTGCGAGGGGACGCACCGCGCTCGTCGGGTCTCGACAGAAAGAATTGATCATCGCGACCAAGGCGACCGTCGGGTAAGGCCGCCTGGAAAACCGGATGTTCGTACCAAAAGCGTATACTGCGCGCACCTCACCCGCACCCTGAGAAAAGGGCACGCGCGGGCGCGATCGCACCCCCTCGCACCGGTGGTCCACGCCATCGTTGCGTGCCGTGGTCATGCGACGATCAGCGGTCGGCTCTCTGCCGGTCATCTTGGTCACTCTGGGTTTTGGCGCGGTGGCGCGCGGTTCCGGCCTGCGGTCGGAAGCCGTTGAGCTGGGTCTGCGGCCTGCCTCCCCTCTCATCGACACGCCGGACTCCTTCGCGGCCGTCGTCGACTTCCTCGCCGGCTCGGGCGACTCGTCGTGCCACCGCACGTCCGCATCGCCAGGGAGCGTGCCGGGTGACCCGAGCCCGGCGGGTGGAAGCGGGGCCCTCGGCTTACGCTGATCCAGGGGGTGCAACCGGTGAATGGCACACCGAAAGGGGCACCCCGATGGACGACTACCCACTGATCGAGAACCACGGTCTGCTCGGTGATCTGCAAACCGCGGCGCTGGTGACCACCGATGGGGTCGTCGACTGGCTCTGTTTCCCCCGCTTCGACTCGCCCAGCGTGTTCGGCGCGCTCCTGGACAAGGACAGAGGCGGGCACTGCACGGTCCGGCCCAGGCACGAGACCTATGCCACCAAGCAGTTGTACCTTCCCGATACGGCGATCCTGGTGACCCGGTTCATGACCGAGGCGGGAGCCGGTGAGGTCCTCGACTTCATGCCTCTGACCGGTACGACGGTCGCGGACAGTCACCGGCTGGTGCGCCTGGTCCGTTGTGTGCGTGGCAGCATGACGTTCGAGATCGACATCGCGCCGCGGTTCGATTACGGGCGCAGGGCTCACACGTTGCACATCACCGAGCGCGGTGCGGTGTTCGCCTCGGACGACGGTGCGGAACTGACCGTGCACCCCATCCGTGAACCGGGGGACGCACGGCTGGCGGACGTCCTCACGGACCGGCAGGCCGACCTGCATTCCGTTCTGACCCTGGAGGCGGGCCAGCAGCGCGGGCTGGTCCTGGAGTGGGCCGCCGACGGGCCGCCCAGGGAGATCCGCCTTGCCGACTATGGGCAACTCTTCGATGACACCGTCGCGTTCTGGCGCTCCTGGCTGAGCCGGTCGCGGTACTCGGGGCGTTGGCGCGAGGCCGTGGAGCGCTCCGCGATCACGCTCAAACTCATGACCTATGCCCCGAGCGGCGCCCTGGTGGCCGCTCCGACGGCGGCACTCCCGGAACAATTGGGCGGCGAGCGCAACTGGGACTACCGCTTCACCTGGATCCGTGACGCCTCTTTCTCCGTGTACGCCCTGCTGGGGCTGGGCTTCACCGAGGAGGCCAGAGCGTTCCTCACGTGGCTGGGTGACCGGGTCCTGGAGCGAGCCGGCGGCGACGGGGCGACGGGCCCGCTCAACATCATGTACAAGGTCGACGGCTCCTCCGACCTGGACGAGCAGATTCTCGATCACTGGGAAGGGTATGCGGGTTCCGCGCCGGTGCGGATCGGCAACGGCGCCGCCACACAGCTTCAGCTGGACATCTACGGTGAGGCCCTGGACAGCATCTACTTCGCGCACCGGCACGGACTCCAGGCCGGGCACCGGGGCTGGACCTCGCTGCTCAAGAACCTCGACTGGCTGGCCGAGCACTGGGACCAGGCGGAAGAGGGCCTGTGGGAGACCCGCGGCGGACGCCAGGACTTCACGTACGGCCGCGTGATGTCATGGGTGGCGTTCGACCGCGCGCTGCGGCTCGCCGAGTCGAACGGCCGGCCGGCCACGGCCGCACACTGGCAGGAAGCACGGGACAACATCTACCGGCAGGTCATGGCCAAGGGCTGGAGCGAGGAACGTCAGGCATTCGTCCAGCACTACGGCAGTGAGGTGCTCGACTCCTCGCTGCTGCGGATGTCGACGGTCGGATTCATCATCCCCGAGGATCCGATGTGGACGTCGACCCTCGACGCGATGGAGGAGGAACTGGTCAGCGACAGCCTGGTCTACCGCTACAACCCCGAGGCTTCGCCCGACGGCCTGCGCGGATCCGAGGGAACCTTCTCGCTGTGCACCTTCATGTATGTCGACGCCCTGGCCCGCGCAGGGCGAACCGAGCGGGCCAGGCTCGTGTTCGAAAAGATGATGGGGTACGCCAACCATCTGGGCCTGTTCTCCGAGGAGATCGCCCCGACGGGCCGTCAGCTGGGCAATTTCCCCCAGGCGTTCACGCATCTCGCCCTCATCGATGCGGCGATCACCCTGAACGCGGCCCTCGAGAGGCGTTAGCAGGGCACGGTGCGGCCGGCCGGACCGCGCCCTGTCGGCGGCACGGGGCCGAGTTCCGGAGCCGATGGAGCGCGTCAGCCCCCGGTGGCGAAGCCCGGGAAGAGGGTCATCCCGCCGTCCACGAAGAGGGTGGTGCCCACGACGTAGTCCATGAGGTCGGAGGCCATGCCGACGACCGCATGGGCGATGTCCTCGGGGTCGCCGATACGGTCGTAGGGGATCAGCCGCAGCAGGTCCTTCCGGGCGTCCGGCGTCTCCCACGCATCGCGGTTGATCGGGGTCTTGATGGCCCCCGGGGCAATCGCGTTCACGCGGATCTTCTTCGGGGCGAGTTCCTGGGCCAGCGTCTCCATCATCATCTGCACCCCGCCTTTGGAGGAGGCGTAGTTGACGTGCCCCGCCCACGGGATGATCTGGTGGACGGAACTCATGCAAATGATCTTGCCTGCGGCGCGTGAGACCTCGGGGACCACGCCGCGCCGCAGGAACTCCTTCGTCGCCTCGCGTGCGCACAGGAACTGCCCGGTGAGGTTGACGTCCAGCACCTTCTGCCACTGCGCCAGAGTCATCTCGGTGAACGGGGCGTCACGCTGCAGTCCCGCGTTGGCGACGAGAATGTCGATGGTGCCGAACTCCTGGACCATCCGGTCCATCATCGAGACGACCTGGTCCTCGTCGGACACGTCCGCCTCGTAGGCCGCCGCCCGTACCCCGAAGGCCGTGATCTCGTCGACCACCTCGTCGGCTTCCTCGCGGCCGGCCACGTAGTTCACGACCACATCGGCCCCTGCCCGGCCCAGGGCGACGGCCGTGGCCCTGCCGATTCCCGAATTCGCCCCGGTGACCATCGCCTTCTGGCCCTTGAGCAGGTGCGCGGGGACGACACCCTGAGGTGCGCCCTGGGGGGAACTCACGATGAAGGTCTCCTCCACTGCGTGGCCGAGGTCAGCCGGGTCGTGGCCCGGAGGTTGAGGCCCCACGGAATCACCGGGGACCAAGAGCGACACGTCCGGCGGGGCCTGCGTTGCGCCGACCGACTGAGGATCTTCGCCCGGTCGGCGGGGACAGCCGGCCGGGACGTGCCGACCGCCGATCGGCCCGGCCGCTCCACGAGGTGGTCGCCCCTGCGCAGTTCGGCATCGCCACTGCCGCCCGCGGGAAGGCGGTCAACGCCGGCGACACGATCGCCCTGTGCCGGGGCGTCCGACGCTGCCCTGCACCTGCGTGCCCGGCGCCCGAGCGGATCCGGCACGCACCGGCGCACCTACAGTCGGAGCATGCGCATCGTCTCGCTCCTCCCCGCCGCCACCGACATCGTGGCCGAGCTCGGGCTTGCCACCGACCTGGTCGGCCGGACGCACGAATGCGACTGGCCACCCCGGGCCGTGCGATCCGTGCCCGTGGTGACCGGCGCGGACTTCAGCCCGGACGACCTGAGCAGCCGGGAGATCTCGGACGCGGTCGGCGGAGCCGCGCACTCGGGTTCCTCCCTCTACACGCTCGACACCGAAAAGCTCGCGGCCCTGGAACCGGACGTCGTGCTCACCCAGGACCTGTGCGAGGTGTGCGCCGTGTCCTACGAGCGGGTCAGCCGCGCGGTACGCGTCCTCGACACGGGTACCCGGGTGCTCAGTCTGGAGCCGCGCACCCTCGACGACGTGCTGGACTGTCTGGTCACGGTCGGCGATCTGCTCGGGGTCCGCGAGCGGGCCGCACAGTGCCGGGCGGACCTGCGCCGCCGCCTGGAGCGCGTCTCCCGGCTGACATCGGACCGTCCACGGCGCCGCGTCGTGGCCATCGAATGGCTCGACCCGCTGTGGCCGGCGGGCCACTGGGTGCCCGAACAGATCAGCCACGCCGGGGGCCGGGCGCTGCTCGCCGCGCCCGGCGAGCACACCAAGCCCATGACCTGGGAGGCGGTGCGCGCGGCCGACCCCGACGTCCTCCTCGTCCTGCCGTGCGGCTTCCCGCCCGAACGGACCCTGCGGGAGAGGGAGCTGCTCACCGCCCTGCCGGGCTGGCAGGAGCTGTCCGCCGTACGGGCAGGGAAGGTATGGGTCCTGGACGGGCCGGCGTATTTCAACCGCCCCGGCCCACGCGTCATCCGCGGTGTGGAGGTTCTGGCCCACGTCCTGCACGGAGTGCGCGCGGGCGAGACGGTGACAGCGGCCGAGGCCCGGCTGTTGTAGAGGAGCGCGCGTCCGGACCTGGCGGATCATGACCGCCACCCCAAGGAGGCGGGGTGGTGGCGAGCGGGTCTCACTGCCGCACCGGCCGTTGCGCGCCAGTGCGCGGTCCGTCGTCTCCTGAGCGGCGGGTCAGGGGCTCGTTCCCGCCCCCGGCCGGGTCGTGGTCGCCATGAGCGAGACGGCGAACGGATGCCTCGGTTCGGTGAGGACCCGCCGGGCCGGGCCCTGTTCGACGACCTCTCCGGCGTCGAGAACGGCGATGCGGTGGGCCAGGGCCGCGGTGTCCAGATCGTGGGTGATCAGGATCAGGGACAGGTCGGCGCGGTCGCGGAGCAGCGTCGTGAGGAGGTCGAGGAGGCCGCGGCGGGTGACCGTGTCCAGGCCGGAGGTGATCTCGTCGCAGATGAGGACGCGCGGGCGGGCGAGCAGGGCGCGGGCGAGGGCGGCACGCTGGAGCTCGCCGCCGGACAGCCGGCCGGGGCGTCGGCGGGCGAGGTGCTCGGGGAGGCCGAGGCGGGTCAGAGTGGTCAGGGCGTCGGCCTGTGCGGTGCGGCGGTCGGTGGCGCGCAGACGTATCGCGGTGCGGGCGATCTGATCGAGGACGGCACGGTGTTCGTCGAAGGTGGCGCGCGCGTCCTGGAAGACGTACTGCACGGCCGCCAGCTGCGCTCGGCTGCGGTGGCGCAGGCTGCGCGGCAAGACGGTGCCGTCGAGGACGGTCTCGCCGTCGTGCTCGCGGTGCAGGCCGGCCAGACAGCGGGCAAGAGTGGTCTTGCCGCTGCCGGAGCGGCCGACGACGGCCAGACATTCGCCCGGGCGCAGGTCGAGCTCGGGGGCCCGCAGCACCACGGTCGCGCCGCGTGCGCCGTCGCGATGGCGGGCGGTGAGGCCCCGTACGCGCAGTACGGCCGCTGCGGTGGCGGACTCCGCCGAGGCGTCCGGGCCGACGAACGAGGGCCGGTCGTCGAGCAGTTGGCGGGTCCACTCGTGCCGGGGCGCGCGCCACAGGCGCCGTGCGGGCCCGGACTCCACGACCCGGCCCGCCCGCATGACGAGCACCTCGTCGGCGAGGGCCCGCACGACGTCCAGGTCATGGCTGAGCAGGACGACGGCGATGCCGCGTGCCGCCACGGCCGCTAGCTGGTCGACGATGCGGTTCTTGGTCAGGGGGTCCTGGCCGGTGGTGGGTTCGTCGGCGACGATCACTCGTGCGCCGAGCAGAAGCGCCTGGGCGAGGACGACACGTTGCTGCTGGCCGCCGGAGAGCTGGTGCGGGTAGCGCCGCAACAGGCTCTCGGCGTCCGGGAGTTGGGCGTCGGAGAGGGCGCGCAGGATGCGTTCGCGGATCGCCGCTCGGCGTTCGCCGCGGGGCAGGTGGCGTACGTGCGTGCGGGCGATGTCGGTCAGGAGGGCGGCGATCCGGCGGGCGGGGTTGAGGACGGCCGCCGGATGCTGCGGGATGTAGCCGGCCAGGCCGTCGGCGACCGGGCGTATGCCGCCGGTGACCCGGGCACCGGGCGGACACTCGCCGAGCAGGGCGAGGCCGGTGGTGGTCTTGCCGCTGCCGGAGGCGCCCACCAGGGCGGTGATCCTGCCGGGCAGGGCCCGCACGCTCACCCCGTCGACGATCGTTCTGCCGCCGACCACGACGCGCAGGTCACGGACCTCGGCCACGGGTTCGGCGGTGCCCGGGTCGGCGGACGCGCCCGGCGTTCCGGTCCGGTCCGTCTTCTCGTTCTTGTGGTTCACGGACGTACGTCACTCCCTGCCCGGTTTCGAAGGGTCCTGGTCATCGCGCTCCGGCGCCTCGTGCCCCGGACCCGGACGGGTCCGTCGCCGTCGTCCAGTGCGGCGTCGAAGAGCAGGTTGGTGCCCGTCGTCAGGGCCACGATCAGCAGAGCGGGCACGACCACGGCCCACGGCTGGACGAACAGGCCGATGCGGTTGCGGTCGACCATGACCGCCCAGTCGGCGGCGTCCGGCGCGACGCCGACGCCCAGGAACGCGGCCGTGGCGACCAGGTACAGCACGCCCGTCAGCCGCGTCCCGGCATCGGTGGCGAGCGTGCGCAGCGTGGCGCGGCCGACGTAGCCGACGGCCGTGCGCCACCACGTCTCGCCCTGCATGCGCAGGGCCTCCACCGCGGGCCGGGCCGCGGCCTCCGTGGCGGTGGCGCGCACGATGCGGGCCGCGTCGGGCACGTTGACCAGCGCGACCAGCAGGGCGAGGCCGACGGGGCCGGGCGCCCACACGGACGCCACCAGCAGGATCAGCAGCAGCGACGGCACGGCGAGCAGCACATCCAAGGGCCGCATCAGCAGCTCCTCCAGCCAGCGGCGGTGGGTGAGCGCGCCGACGAGGCCGACCGGGAGGGCGACCAGGTAGGAGAGGGCGGTGGCGGCGAGCGCGGTCACCACGACCGGACGGCCACCGTGCAGCACCTGCTGCCACGCGTCCCGGCCCACGAAGTCGGTGCCCAGCCAGTGCCCCTGGCCGAAAGTGAAGGAGGTGGCCCGCGGGCCCGGCTCGCCGGCGGCCAACGGGCCGAGGAGGGCCAGCGCGAGGGGTACGGCGACGACGGCCGCGCCGAAGGCGAAGCGGCCCGTACGCGAGGACTTCACGCGGCCACCCCCGCCCGGGGCGCGAGCCGGTGGGCGACGAGGTCGGCGCCGAGGTTCAGGACGACGGTCAGGGTGCCGAACAGCACGGCGAGTCCCTGCACGACGGGCACATCGCGCTCGGCGACGGCGTTCAGAAGGACGGTGCCGAGCCCTGGGATCACGTAGAGCGCCTCGACGACGACTACACCGCACAGCAGCCAGTCGATGGTGCGCGCGAGGTGCTGCGCGGCGGGAGCGAGGGCGCCCGGCAGGGCGTGGGCGAAGTGGATGCGGGCCCCGGAGATGCCGTAGCGGCGGGCCTGCGCCACGTACGGGGAGGCGAGCGCGTCGATCATGCCGGCGCGCACCAGCCGGGCCAGCGAGCAGACGGGACGGGAGAGCAGAACCAGGACGGGCAGGACCAGGGCGGCGGGATGGGCGAGCAGATCCGTGCCGTACCCGACGGCGGTCGGCGGCAGCCAGCCCAGCCGGAGCGCCAGGACGGTCACCAGCAGCACCCCGAGGGCGAACTCCGGTACCGCGTACACGGCGAGCGTCACGGAGCTGACCACCCGGTCGATCGGTCCCCCGGCGTGGCGGGCGGCCAGTATGCCGAGGCCGAAGCCGATCGGGACGAGCAGCGCCACGGTGAGTGCGGCCAGCAGCAGGGTGGGGCCGAAGCCGCCGGTGAGGTATGAGCTCACCGGGCGTCCGGAGGTGAGCGAGGTGCCGAGGTCACCGTGGAGCAGCCCGGTCACCCAGTCGGCCAGACGCTCAGCGGCGGGCCGGTCGAGGTGCATCGTCTCGCGGATGGCCTCGATGTGCGCGGGATCCGGCTGGTCTCCGGCCAGCGCCACGGCGGCGTCGCCCGGCAGTGCCTCGGTGAGCGCGAAGACCAGCAGCACCACGGCCACGGTCTGCGCGACGCCGAGGAGCAGCCGCCGGACGACGAAGGAGCGCGGTCCCGTCACCCGAGCCACACCTTGTCGAAGCGGGCCCAGTCCAGAGTGTTGGCGGGAGCGGTGACCTCAACTCCCCGCACCCTGGGGGACGTTCCGATGATCCAGTCCGCGAACCCCCAGATGAGGAAGCCGCCCTCGGCGTACAGCCGGCGCTGCATGCGTGCGTACACGGCGGCCCGTTCGCTCTTGTCACGGGTGGACTGTGCCTGCCGGTAGAGCGCGTCGAAGTCCTTGTGCTGCCACTTGGTGGCGTTGGTGGGGGAGTCGGTGAGGAGGCGCTGGGAGAGGTGGGAGTCGAGGGGCATGGCGCCGGAGCGGTAGCAGCACAGGGCGCCGTTGTCGAGCGTGTCGCTCCAGTACGCGTCCTTGCTGCCCGTCTTCACGTCGAGGGTGACGCCCGCCTTCGCGGCCTGGTCGCGGAAGATGCCGGCGGCCTCGGTGAAGCCGGCGGCGACGGGCGAGGTGTCCAGGGTGACCCTCAGTTTCTCGGCGCCGGCCCGCTTGAGCAGGGCGCGGGCCTTGCCGAGGTCCTGGTCGCGCTGCGGGAGGCCGTCGGCGTAGTACTCGTAGCCCTTGCCGAACAGGTCGTTGCCGATCTCCCCGGCGCCGGACAGGGCGCCGTCGACGAGTTCCCTGCGGTCGGCGATGAGGAAGAACGCCTGGCGCACCCGCTTGTCGTCGAACGGCGGCCGGTCGGTCTTCATGCAGAACGCCTGCATGGTGCTGTTGCGGAGCCGGACGATCTCGATCTGTCCGTTGCCCTCGTAGGTGCGGGCGGTGGTGGGATCCAGCTCGTGCGCGTACTCGACCTGGCCGCCGAGGAGGGCGTGGACGCGGGCGGACTCCTCGTTGGCGACGAGGAACTCGAGCGCGTCGAGGTGGGGCGCGCCGTCCCAGTAGTCGTCGTAGCGGCGGAAGACCGCCGAGCGGCCCGGCGCGAAGGACACGAACCGGAAGGGGCCGGACCCGATCGGCTTCCTGTCGAAGGCGGTGGCGTTCTCGGGCACGATGTACGCGCCGAAGGCGGCCAGGACGTTGGGGAATTCGGCGGTCGGCCGCCTGAGCACGAACTCGATGCTCCGCCGGCCGGTGGCACGGCTGGCGTCGAGGTCGATGGGTTCCAGGGAGGCCTTGGCGCGGAAGGCCTTCTTCGGGTCGGCGATGCGCCGGTAGCTGTAGAGGACGTCCTGGGCGGTGACCGGCCTGCCGTCGTGGAAGGTGGCCTCGCGCAGGGTGACCCGCCAGCGGTCCAGGGTCTTGTTCGGCTCCCACTTCTCGGCGAGGCGGGGCCGGGCGGACAGGTCGGCGCCGTAGTCGGCGAGCTTGTCGAAGAGTGCCTTGGCGCGGGCGACGTCGGCGAACAGGTTGGACAGGTGCGGGTCGAGCGTCTCGCTCGCGCCACCGCCCGCGAAGGCGGCGCGCAGCCGTCCGCCGCGCTGAGGCACGCCGCCCTTCGCATCGTGCCCCTGGTTCTCGGTACCGCCGCAGCCGGTCAGGGCCAGCGCGCCCAGAGTGGCGGCGCCGGTGGCGGCGAGGAAGCCGCGTCGGCGCAGGCCGGGAAAGCGTTCGTCGTGCATGAGGGTGTCCTTGAGAGGTGGTGTGGGTGAGTGTCAGCGGGGGGCGACGCGTCGTGCGACGAGGTGCAGGCGGTCGGCGTCGGTCGTCCGGCCGGGCAACCGGCCCGCGCGCCAAGCAGGGTCGGTGCGCGGGCCCGGGCCGTCGTGCAGTTCCAGGACCTCGAAGCCGTGCGCGGCCAGCAGCTGCCGCAGCTCCTGCGGGAACAGCAGCCGCCAGGCGGAGCGCTGCTCGACGGCCTCGGAACCGTCGTCGGCGGTCCATATGCGGGTACGGCGCAGGAGTTGGGCCGTACGGTCCACGGTGAGCGTGGTCGTCGAGCGGTACGCGGTGCCCTGCCAGGTGAACCGGTGGACGGTGGGGGCGTCGAGCGGATCGGTGCGGCCCAGGAAGTACGCGCCGTTGCGCATCTCCGCGACCAGCAGGCCGCCGGGGGCCAGCACGCGGCGGCAGGAGGACAGGAAGCCGTCCAGTTGGTCGTTGGTGTGGCAGTACAGCAGGGAGCTGTCCAGGCAGACCACGGCGTCGAAAACGTCCCGGCCCAGCTCGAATCGGTGCAGGTCGGCGCGGACGTACTCCGGCCCGGTGTGGTGCGTGCGGGCGTACGCGAGCATCGCCTCCGACAGGTCGGCCCCGGTCACCTTGCGGCCGGCGCCGTGCAGATGGGCGGCGTCGCGGCCGGTGCCGCAGCCCATGTCCAGTACGCGCGGACCGGCGCCGTGCCGCCGCAGGCAGTCCTCCGTCCAGCGTCCGGCGAGCCGGTCGGGGTCGGGGAAGCGGGCCTCGTACAGCGCGGGGTTGTCGGTGAGCAGGTTGCGGGCGGCCGTGGCCGTCGTGGAGGTCATGTCGGTTCCTTCCTCAAGCCGTCGCCGGTAGCGCGGGCTTCTGGGGCGTCGGCAGCCGGCCGAGCCGCCGCAGCCAGGCCACGCCCAGGGCGGAGACGAGCCCGAACACGACGCAGCACGCCCAGGGCAGCCGGCCCGCGTCGCCCCCCGCTCCGGTGTCCATGGCCCAGCCGACGACCGCGTTGCCGACGGCGGCGGCGATGCCCGAGACGACGTAGAAGATCCCGAAGTACGTGCCGGTCAGCTCGGTCCGGCCGAAGCCGGGGATGAGTTCCATCACGAAGGGCTGGGCGATCATCACGCCGAGGTGGAGCAGGAGGGCGCCGAGCAGGACGGGCACGGCGTCGAGCCACCCGGGGGAGGCGGTGTCCGCCACCAGGGTCGGCGGCAGGAACGCCACCCCCATCACGGCGAGTCCGACGACGATCCAACGCGCCCTGCTGCCACGGGACGTGAGCGCCCGCGTGATGCGCAGTTGGAGCGCGAGGTTGGAGACGGTGCCGACCAGAAAGACGATGCCCGCCGCGCCGTCCCAGCCGGTGGCCCGTCGCGCCCCGTCGGGCAGCAGCAGGTACAGCTGGTTCTCCAGGGTGAACATGCCGACCATGGCGAGCGCGAAGACCAGGAAGGCACGGTTGCCCAGGACCTCGCGCCAGTCCCCGAGCACGGTGCTCCTCCGCGGCGTGACCTGCCGGGCGGGCAGGACGAGGGCCTGGGCGACCGTGAGGGCCGCGAAGATCCCGGCCGCGGTCAGCGCGGACGTACGGAAATCCACCAGGAGCAGCGCGCTGCCGAGCAGCGGGCCGATCAGCGCACCGGTCGTGGCGAACATGTTGAACAGGGCGAACGCCTCGGCCTTGCGCTCCTCGGCCTCCTGGGCGATGTAGGTGCGCACGGCCGGGTTGAACAGCGCCCCGGCGAAGCCGCTGAGGACGGACGCGGCGAGGAGCACGGGCAGGTTGTCCCCGAGGGCGAACAGCGCGAAGCCGACGGTGCGCAGCGCACAGCCCGCGATGATCACACCACGCGCGCCGAGCCGGTCGGAGGCGGAGCCGCCGATGAGGAACAGGCCCTGCTGGCTGAGGTTGCGTACGCCGAGGACGACACCGACGACGGCCGCCGACAGGCCCAGGTTCTGGCCGAGATGGGTCGCGAGATAGGGGATGAGGAGGTAAAAGCCGGTGTTCACGCCGAGCTGGTTGACCAGCAGCAGCCGGACCGCGAGCGGGAAGCGGCGCATCTCATGCCACATCTGCACGGCCCACCTCCCGCGGCTCCACACCCAGCCCGGACAGGGCACTGGCGCGTACGAAGCCGTCGTCGCCCCCGATCCCCGTCCACGGGTCGTGCGCGAGCAGCAGATGTCCGTCGAGGTCGACCCAGCGGGCGCGGTCGGCGAGGTGCACGGCGGGCGCCAGGCCGAGGCTGCTGGCGGTCAGGCAGCCGAGCATCAGATCGGTGCCGCTGCCTTCGATCAACTTGGCGATGCGCAGGGCCGCGTGCACGCCGCCGCACTTGGCGAGCTTGACGTTGATGCCCTGCACCCGTCCGGCCAGCCGCCGGGCGTCGTCGAAACCGACGGCGTCCTCGTCGGCGATGATCGGCAGCGGCGACTTCTCGGCGAGGGAACCCAGCGTGTCGGCGTCACCCGGAGCGAGGGGCTGTTCCACGGCCGCCACGCCCAGGTCGGCGAATCGTGGCAGCAGGGCCGTGGCCTGCGCCGTGCTCCAGGCGCCGTTCGGATCGAGCAGCAGCCGCGCCCTGGGCGCCGCGTCGCGGATGACGCGGACGCGCTCCACGTCGTCCTCGGCATCCGGCGCGCCCGCCTTGACCTTGATCACCTCGAAGCCGCTCGCGGCGAGGCAGCGGGCCTCGGCGGCGGCGCGTAGGGGCGATGTGATGCCGATGGTCCGGGCCGTGGCGGCAACCGGAGCGATCTGAGTACCGAGGAGCCGGTGCACGGGGCTCCCCGCCCGTTTGCCGACCAGGTCGAGCAGTGCGGCGTCCACGGCGGCGGTCACGGCCGGGGGAGTGTCCGCACCGGCCAACTCGCCCACCCGCAGGGCCTCCAGGGCGCTCTCGGGGTCGGGGAAGCGACCGAGCTCCGTGCCGACGGCGGCGAAGAGTCCTTGGAGCGTCTCGGCGTCGAGCCCGTAGTAAACGCTGGTCACCGCCTCTCCGTGGCCGCGCAGGCCGTCGTGCTCAACGGTCAGCCATACGGCTTCACGGGCGGACATGGTGGAGCGGGAGATGCGCAGCGGCTCGGTCAGTTCGAGGCGCACGGTGCGCCGGCTGGCCTTCATGGGTTCCTTTCCGAGGGGGGAGTGGCCTGGAGCGGGTCGGTGACGCGCGTGCACCGCGCCCAGCCGGTGGCCTCGGCCGCGCGAGGGTGCGGGATCTCGACGGGCCGGACGGCCGCGGCGGACGGGGCGAGGCCGTGCGCGGCGGTGAAGTCGTCGTCGTAGACCGTGCCGAGATAGCGGTGCGGGCCGTCGGGGAAGACGGTCGCGACCACCGCGCCGGGGTGCACACGGGACGCCCAGGCCGCTACGCGCGCCACCGCCCCCGTGCTCCAGCCGCCGCTCACGAAGCTGCCGCGGGCCAGGCGGCGGCAGCAGTCCACCGCCTCGGCCGGGCCGACCCAGTGGACCTCGTCGAAGGCGTCGTAGGCGACATTGCGCGGGTGGATGCTGCTGCCCAGGCCGCGCATCAGTCTCGGGCGGGCCGGCTGGCCGAAGATCGTCGACCCTGCGGCGTCGACGCCGATCAGCCGCAGGGCGGGCCAGTGCCGGCGCAGCGGGGCGATGATTCCGGCGCTGTGCCCGCCGGTGCCGACGCTGCACACCAGGACGTCCAGATGGTCCAGCTGCACGGCGAGTTCGGCGGCGAGTGAGGCGTAACCGGCGTTGTTGTCGGGGTTGTTGTACTGGTCGGGCCAGTAGGCGTCGGGCCACACCGCGAGCAGTTCGCGCAGCCGGGCGAGCCGGGCCGCCTGCCAGCCGCCTTCCGGGGCGGGCCGGTCCACCAGCTCAAGGCGCACCCCGTGGGAGCGCAGCAGCATCCGCATGGACGGCTCCAGTTCACTGTCGCCGACCAGCACGACGGGATGGCCGAGGGCCTGTCCGGCGAAGGCGAGGCCGATGCCGAGCGTGCCCGACGTGGACTCCACCACCGGCGCGCCGGGCCGCAGTTCACCTCGGTCACGGGCGCCCAGCAGCATCGATACCGCGGCCCGCGCCTTCATACCGCCCGCGCCGAGACCTTCGAGCTTGGCCCAGAAACCGGGGTGCGGGCCCGCCAGCTCGGTGGTGATGCGTACCAAGGGCGTGCGGCCGAGCAGGGTGAGCAGCTCCGGGCGGGCGACGGCCGGCCCGACGTCGGTCACGGTCACGGGGTACCTCCAGGTCGGTTCGCGCGATAGCGGTGGACGGTGCCGGGGCCGCCGTCCAGCCAGAAGAAGGGGTACGGCTCCGCACACACCGCGCTCACCCCGTGGCCGAGGAAGCGCGGCAGGACCGCGCTGCCGGTCTGGGCGAACATCACCAGCTGCTTGCCGTGCCGCAGCGCATGCTCCCGCAGCGGCTCGAAGCTCCCGTTGCCCAGCGTCATCCCGGACACGAGCAGCGCATCGCACCGCTCGGCCGCGGCGAGTGCGTCGGCGACGACCGGCTCGCCCCACTCCGTCGTCCCGCCCTTGAGGTCGCACGGCACATAACCGAGACCGCGCGAACGCAGCGCTTCCAGCAGGGAGTTGACGACACCGACCACGAGCACCGTCGCACCCGGCGGCAGGTCGAGGAGTTCGACGACGGCCCTCGCCCGCGCCCGGGACTTCTCCAGCGACGTCCCGCACGGCAACGGCACAGGCCGGGCCCCATGGTCCGGAGTGTGCGGGGTGACGTGCATCAGATAGGCATCGAGCGCCGCCACCCGCACCGGCGGCAGCGGATGCTCCAGCAGCCGCGCCACATCGGCGCCCACACACTCCTCGACCGCGTCGTCGGACAGCGCACCCGGCTCGACCGCGCACGAACCGACGGCCCCGCCGAGCCGCAGGCTGAGCACCTCGTTGCGGTACCCGGTGCCACGCCCGTCGTGCCGTACGGCCTGCCGCGTGGTGAAGGCCACCGCGATCCGCTGACCGGCGGGATCCGGGCCCAGCTCGCCGGCCAGGGTGCGCCGTATGAGCTCGTCGTACGTCGTCCCGCGGACGGACGCCGAGGTGGCGGAGGTCATCGGAGCACCAGCCCGGACCGCAGTTCGGCGAGCAGGGCCTCGACCCGGTCGCGGGCGCCGCTGCCCTCCGGGTCGCCCACCATGACGTGCCCGAGGTACGCGTTGTTGCTGTCCGCCGCCTTCACCTGCTTGCCGGGCTCGGCGAGCTGGACCTCCAGCACGCCCGGCGCATCCCGCAGCGGGCCGCCGTCCAGGGATACGAGGGTGCCCGCGGTGTGCGGCAAGAGGAAGCCGATGGCGGCGCTGCGCAACCCCGTGTCGGTACGCCGGAGGTCGGGGGCGCGGCCCAGCGAGACGTCCACGAAGGCCGCGGCGAGGTCGATACCGGTCACGTGGCGGACGAGTTCGGTGATGCGGTTCCCGGCGGGGCGCGGGTTGATCTCGACCACACGCGGACCACCGGGGGTCAGCTTGATCTCGGTGTGCGCCACGACCCCGTCGGTCAGGCCGAGCGCCTGGAGCGCGGCCAGCGCGGTCCGCTCGGCGGCCTCGGTGTCCGCGGCCGTCAGCGCCGCGGGGAACATGTGGCCGGTCTCGATGAACGCCGGCGCCCCGCCGATGCTCTTGTCGGTCACGCCGACCACATGGACCGCGCCCGCGTGCGAGACCGTCTCGACGCTCACCTCGGGGCCGTCCAGCATCTCCTCGAGCAGTACCACGGGCGCCCGCCGCTGCCCGCGCGCGTTGACCGGAAGATCGGCCAAGGCCCGTACTGCGGCGGCGAGTTGGGTTTCGTCGTCCACCCGTCGCACATACATCCCCGCGCACAGGTCGATGGGTTTGACGACCAGCGGATAACCGATCTCCCGCGCGGCGCCCGCGATGTCGGCCCACTCTTCGTGGACGGCGAAGCGCGGCCCGGGTAGTCCGGCGTCGGCGAGGACGCGGCGGGTGGCGTCCTTGCGGCAGGCGTTCTCGACCGCCTCGGGGCTCGGGCCCGGCAGGCCCAGGTGACCGGCGATCCGCGCCACGGTCGGCAGGTAGTAGTCGCAGGACGTGACCACGCCGTCGAAACCCAGGACCGCGTGCAGCCGCTCCACCAGGGGCAGCAGAGCCGCGGTGTCGTTGGTGTCCGCGGTGATCACATGGCGGGCGGCGAGGAGCGGGTGCGCCGCGCCCTCGGGGGCGGAGCGCAGGTAGTGGTGCAGGTCACGGGTGAGGAAGGTGAACTCGTGCCCGCTCTCCCGGATCGCCCGTGGCAGCAACCTGCTCATCGATCCGACCCAGCTCTCGACCACCAGTAGATGAGCCACAACTTCCCTTCCAGGCTGACGTGCAGATACCAGGGCAGCCCGACGAGCCCCCGGGGGAGGCGGCCGGTGTTGCCGAGAAGGAACGATATCGATAATCATTTTCATTGTCATATGGCCGACGAACGATCTTCGCTGGAGACACTCCGTGACCCCTTCTGCACGCCGCACGGCCCAGCTGTGCGCCCTGGCGACCCTCGCCGCCACCGTCCTCCCCGCCGCACCCGTCCAGGCCGCGGCACCCCCGCCCGCACTCCGGTTCGCCGCCTGCCCCGACTCCGTCCCCGCTCCACCTGCGCCGGAGCGCGTCGAGTGCGCGCGGCTGAGCGTGCCGCTGGACTGGAACCGTCCCCACGGGCCGCGCATCCAACTGGCCGTCTCCCGGGTGCGCGCCTCGGGCGCCCCTGCCGAGCGACGCGGCGCCCTGCTGGTCAACCCGGGCGGACCGGGCGGCTCCGGACTGCCGTACGCGGTCACGAAGCGGGCCAAACTCCCGGCGAGCGTCCGGCGTTCGTACGACGTCATCGGCTTCGACCCGCGCGGCATCGGACGGAGCGCCCCCGTCGACTGCGGCAACATGGGCGGCCTTTTCGCCGCCCCGGGAGCGGACCCCGTACCGGTCGGCGATGCCGCGGAACTGACGTACCTGACCTCGCTCCGGGGCATGGCCGACGACTGCGCGGCAGGCGCGAAGGACGTGCTGCCGTACCTCTCCACGGGGCAGACCGTGCGGGACATGGACGCGATACGTCTCGCGCTGGGCGAGCGGAAGACGAACTTCCTCGGCGTCTCCTACGGCACCTACCTCGGCGCCGCCTACGCCGCCCGCTTCCCGCAGCGCACCGGGCGCATGGTCCTCGACAGCGTGGTCGGGCCCTGGAACTGGTACGACTTCGACGTCGTCCAGAGCCGGGCGCTGCTGCGCCAACGGGACCGTTTCTTCGCCTGGGCCGCCGATCACGACGACCGCTTCCGGCTGGGCGGCGGCGCCAACGAGGTCCGCCGCGCCTACCTGCGCATGCGCAAAGGGCTCTCGGCCCGGCCGGTGAACGGCTTCGGACCGTCGGAGTTCGACCGCGCCGTGTACCGCGCGCTGGGCCGCACGGAACGCTGGACGGGCCTCGCGGACGGCCTGCGCGCGTACCTGGATGACGGTGCCGTCGGCGGTCTCCGGCCCGCGAGCGCCTTCGACGGCCAGGACTCACGCAACTACGAGGCCGCCAATCGCCTCGTCAAGTGCGCCGACGGCCCCGCGCCTTCGCCGCGGCGGATCGTCGCGGACATCCGCCGCACCCGGAGTCTCGACCCTCAGCCGGTCCTGACCGGCATGGAAGCGTCCACCTGTACCTACTGGCAGGACGGCCCTGCCCACCGCACCCCGCTCGGCAGCCCCGACGCGCCGCCGGTCCTGCTGGTGGCCTCGGCGCACGACCCGGTCACTCCCATCGAAGGAGCGCGCCAGTTGCAGCGGCTGCTGCCCGGCTCGCGCCTGGTGACCCTCGACAACGACTACTCCCACGGCGTGTTCGCCAGTCGCGGCAACGCCTGCGTGGACGACGCCGCGGCGGGATATCTCGTCGACGGGAGGGCGCCGGAGGCGGACGTGCGGTGCGAAGGGCCCGGCCTGCCGGCGGCGTCCTGACGCTACGGGCAGGGGGTCGGTGTCCCCGCTGCCTGGACCGGAACGCCCTCCCGGAGTCCCTGGCTTCTCACCGGCCCGGCGCGGCCATGGGGCCGGATTCGCGCAGCACGCAATCCCCGCACAGCCCGCCGCCCGGCACGCGGTAGTACAGGCAGCAGCTGCGTCGTGAGAAGGCAGGGACGGACGGATCAAGGGTTCCGCAGTCGCGCAACGATGCGGCGTCGAGAAGGGATGCCGTCAGCGCCACGGCTCGTTCCGCTGCTTCCTGGTGGCCTGTCCTGCGGCACCAGCCGTGCAGCACACGGAGGGTGCCGACCAGGGCAGAGGCGGCGTTTCCCCACAGCACCTGGGAGGAGACCGGGAACACGGCGGTGACGGCGTCGTGCAGCGGCACCAGATGATCGTGCAGGACCGCCGTTTGCAGCCGTCCCGCGAGGTCTTCCTCGGAGGCCGACGGCAGGGGAGACGGGGCGGGAAGCCAGAGTTCGTCGGGTGTGCTCCGGTCCGGATGCCACCACAGGGCGTCACCGCTGAGATCGGGGATGCGTCCGGCCAGCACCGCCGGTCCGAGGGCGATCGACCACAGACGCCCGGCGAGCCCCTGGTAGACGAGCGAGGCGGCAACCCGCCTCTCTTCTGTGCCGAGCCGCGTAGCCACCGTCTCCACGCGGTTGCGCAGCGCCGGTGGGACTTCCTCGCGGTACAGCTCCACCAGAGGGAGAAAGCCCTGGTCGCGTGGTGCTCCCGCATCGGTCCGCACGGAAAAGAACGGCCCCACGTCAGCGTTGCGCCCGAGCGTTGCGGCCATCGGCTCCTGCGCCACCCGTCCTCCTTGGTCCGGGCTGGGTTGCCCGTGCCGGATCGTAACTCCGCCACGGCACCGTCGGCGGTGTCTTCGGCGAGCCGACTTGATCGCCTGCGTATGTCGCATCCGGTGGACGGCGCCCCGCGAACCGACCTCTCCCGGCTCGACATGCCGTCGACCGGCGCGCGCGCGTGGCCGTGCAGCTGTTGCCGGAAGCAGTCCTGACAGCAATGTGGCGTGACCGGAACGTAGAGAGGATCGTTGCTGATCACAACTGAATATCAACGGCCGGATACACACGGCGCGATGGCATCTTTCTGGCCAGTCGCGAGCGGTGCGGTCCGGCTCCCGAGTGGATCAGATGACATCCGGAGAACCGATGAACGCTCATCCTGTCACCCAGTCGCGCGCAGATGGTCCGGCGTTCGATGACACGGAAGTGCCGCGTTACTATGCACGCAAGACCCAGGACATACTTCACAAGTACGGTCCAGGGCCCCGGGTCCACTTCCATGTGGGCCTGTTCGATCCGGCGGTCAAGCTCAACACGACCGTCACGCAGCGGGTCCTCAAGGGCCGGATCATCAGGGCCCAGGAAGCGATTCTCGACCGCGCCGCGAACACCTGGGCAGGCGGCCAGTCATTTCCTGCGCACCTGCTCGACATCGGTTGCGGGCTGGGTGGCGGCAGCCTCTACTGGGCGCAGGAACATGGCGCGAACGTCACGGGTCTCACCGTCGCGAACGACCACGTACCGGTCATCAGGGAACTCGCCCGGCAGGCAGGTGTTTCCGGCCGCGTCGCCCCTCGCGTCGGCGACATCCACGGCATGACCCACGAGCGTCGCTACGACGCTGCCTACGCCATTGAAAGCTCCGGCTACATGGACCGCAAGCGACTTTTTCAGGTGGTGGCGAGGGCGCTGCGGCCCGGGGGCTGGTTCGGCATCCAGGAGCACTTCATCTGCCGTCCCGAATGGATCGACTGGATCGACGAGTATTACAAGACGCGGCTCGGCACCCTCACCGAGTACATCCGCGCCGCTGAGGCCTCCGGCTTCGAGCTGGAACAGGATGAGGACGTCACGGACGGCGTCAGCGAGTTCTGGGTGCAGTCCATGGCCTGGAACACGGCCGAACTGTCCCGTCTGGAACAGGGCGGCAAACCGGCATCCTGGTCTCGGGAGCGGCTCCAGCAGAGCGCCATCGCCCACGGCAAACTGTTCCGCGTCTGGCGCGACCACGCGGTGGAAACCCGCCTGCTGCTCTTCCGGCTCGGAGGCAGCTGACGGTGATCGCCGAACACGGCCACGCTTCACGCATCGGCTGGCAACTCCCCCCGTTCTTCTGCCCGTTCACCTCCACCTGCCATCCCAAGGCAGCGGAGATCGAGCAGCAGGCCACGGAATGGATCGATACCTTCGGGATCTACCCCGATGCCGCCGAACGCGCCTGGGGGCTGGCCACGCACAGTGCCGACTTCTCCTGCAGGATCATCCCCAACGGCAACGTCGACCACGTCCTGACGTTCACATTGTGGAATTACTGGGCGAACGCCGTTGACGACTGGCAGGACTCCGGACCGGCCGCCACCAGTACCGCGTCGATCACCGACCATGGCGCCCGGCTCGCCAGGGCCCTGGAGATGCCCGGCTGCGCGCTCCTTCCCCCGGGGCCCTTCACCTCGGCGCTGGATGACCTGGTGCAGAGGACACACGATCTGCTCACGCCCTTTCAGCTGCGCAGATTCGCAGAGGGAGCAAGGGACTGGCTGATCGGGGCGGGCTGGCGCACGGCTCAGGCCGAGCGCGGCCGCATGCCCGGCCTCACTGACTACGCCGGTCTCGGCGCTCTCGCGAACGGCACCCGGTTCAGCCTCACATGGGCCGACTCCGCGAACGGGATCGACCTGCCGCCGGACAGCCTCTACGCGGCCCCGGTCCAGGCCGTGACCGACGCAGCGGGGTGGATCGTCGCCGCCGACAACGATCTCTTCTCCTACAACAAGGACGACGATCAAGAGCCATGGGAGCAGAACTTGATCAACGTACTGGCCCACGAGCGAGGATGCGCACCCAGAGAAGCGGTCACTGAGGCAGTCGCCCTGCGGGACCGCGTGATGACGCTCTTTCTCCGTCTGCACGCACAGCTCGCTCGGGGGGCGGACGAGCCGCTTCAGCGCTACCTCGATTCCCTGCAGCACTACATCGCCGGCAGCATCGCATGGCAGAACACCGCTCCCCGCTACGCGAGCCCCCGCAACCGCAACGCCTGGCCGGTGGAAGGGGCGACATTCGATGTGCTCTGGAGCGATTCCCCGAGCGATCCGAGCATCGCCCCGCCCGCGGTTCCGTCCCTGAACTGGTGGTGGCAGCAACTGGAGCAGTGACCAGCCGGCGACGGCTCGGCGCATCTGCGCCTCATGCCGAGCAGGGCAACGGGCCCGCAGCGATGTGCTGCGGGCCCTCATGGCGGGACAGCCCTTAGGGCCTGTCTGATAGGTCGAGGACGGTGGAGGGACCGCCGGCAAGCCATCAATGATGATCGGCCATCTTGAAGTCGCGGGCCACAGGGCCGGTTTGAGTCGTTGATCGTGTTCTTGTTCCAGTCGGGGGTGGTTGTCGGAGCGCAAGATCGTCTGCCGTTTCGGTGATGACGGATCGACGGATTCTCCGGCGTGCGCGGGGTGTCTGTCCGTACGATCCTGGCGGGAGGCGGCGTGTCAGGTGGCCAGGGATGCGGAACCGGACCTTCGTGAGCTGATCACGGTTCGCAGCGCCGAACTGGAGGTGCAGGCACAAAAGTTGAGCCAGCGCTTTCAGGAGGTGCGTGACGATCTGGAGGGGCTCACCGAAACTGCCGTGCTCCTGTGCGCTCAGCAGGGGTAAAGCCATGCCGGCCCGAGGCCCGGAAGCCCCGTTCAGGGCCACGAAGAAGGAGGGTCATGAGTACATCACCCAGGATGAACCCGCTCGTGACGATCAGCGCACTCGCATGGGCTGCTGACTAAGTGTCATGGCCACTGAAGAGAACGAGACGTTGACAGAGAGGGCGAAGAGCCGTGGGGGGCAGGGGGTGCAAGGGCAGGCCGGAGGGCTGGACGGATTGCTGCGTGAGGTGAGACGTCAAGCGTCACGCGGGGGCGAACCGGACGTACGGCATGTTCTCGACTGGCTGCACCGACAGACCGGCGCCCACGTTGCGCTGATCACGGACGAGTCGGGCACCGTGGAATCGTCCACCGCGGGTTTTCCCCGGGAGGCGTTGCGCCCGCTCGCTCCTCTACTCGCACGATTATCCGGCGGGCAACTGGCCGCGGCCGCGACCCAGACCGAGGCGCTCCACGTGCGCTGTGAAGCCCTCGGGCCACACGAGCCGCGCCCCTTACTGGTGGTGGCCAGCCGCTCGGAGCCGACCCCGCAGGAGATCGCGCTGACCTCGCACACCGGCAGCCTCCTCACCCTGCTGCACCGCGCCGAGGCCAGCGACCGGAACTGGCATGGCTACCAGTACAAGGCACGCCAGCTGCGGTTCGCCGTACTGCATGCGCTAATGGCGGGAGGGCCGGTGCTGGCCCGCCGGATGACAACCGGCGCTGTTCCCCCGCTGCTGGACGCCGGCCGACTGCGTGTCCATCTCTTGCACTGTCCGTCGTCCGACCGTGACCGGATCGCCCGCGCCCACCAGGACCCCTCCGGCTATCACGGCCCGGATCTGATGGTGCACTGCCCCGTCTTCAAAGAGCACCTGATCTGTCTCATCGCCGATGATGCGACAGCAGGCGGCTTTGGCGGCCAGGAGCGTGGGCAGGGTGAGATTTTGCGCCGTCTGGTACGCGACAATCCGCGCTACGCTCTGGGCATCAGCGGCGCGCACCCGCTCAGTGCGACGGCCGCGGCCTACGGCCAGGCAGCCCATGCCCTGGCCGCCGCCCGCACCACCCCAGGCCGCGTCGCCTTCTACCATGGCCGGACTCCGCTCGAAGGCGTCCTTCCCCGTCAGCCCGCCCTCGACTGGTCCCGCGCGCTTCTGAGGCCGCTGGACTCTGTCCCGAAGACCAGCGCCGACATCACTCGCCTGGCCATGAACATGCCCCGCTCCGCCGTGGCCCGCCTGCTCAGCCTCAGCCGCAATACCGTCACCGCGCACCTGCGACGTACGCAACGAGCCCTCGGACTGGACCTTGCCGATGTCCGCTGCCGCGCCGCCGTCCACCTGGCCCTCGCTCTCAGCAGCTCCTGCGCCGATCCCGAACCCGGGGACCATCAACTGCCTTTCACTCTGGATGACTTGCTGCGCAACGAATCCGCCGCTGCCTGGGCCCGCACGATCCTCCGCCCTCTTCAAGCACGGCACCGCCGCACGCTTCAGGCGTGGATCGACGCCAACACCGACGCCCAGGAGGCCGCCCGACGCATGGCCATCAGCCGCAACACGGTCCGATCCCACCTGCGAACCGCCGAGGCCGTACTGGGCCTCGATCTGCTGACCACCGGCACTGGCATCCACGACGTCGTCCACGCTCTGCACATCACCAACGCCCGGGCCGTCTGAGCATCGTGCACGATCGGCGACCGGAGTTGAGCACCGTGCACATAGGCCGGAGAGAACGGTGCCATCTAACGTCGTCGGCAACGGTCTCAGGGGAGGCCGTCGGGGGACGCACCGCCCGGGGGAATCGGTGCGGAGGAGGACACGAAAATGCATATCACCGCACGGTTCGTCACCGGAACCGCCGCCGTCGCAATAGCAGTGGGCACGCTGGGCGGCGTGGCTGTCGCGCAAGACGCCCAGCCGACCACGCGTGCCCAGAGCGCCCAGGCAACGCTCAACGGCAAGACCATCGATCTCGCCAAGGGCTGGCAGGGCGCAGACGTCTGCGAGGTGACAGCAGGCGCGACGACCTGCTGGGACCGCGAAACTGCCGGCACGCGCGCGCAGAAGAACGAGTTCGCCCTGAAGTACAAGTGCAACAAAGGCTGGGTCTGCCTGTACGACGAGAAGAAGCTCAAGGGCCGCATGCTCAGGTTCAACGATGGAGGGTGGAACAACCTCGGCAAGTTCGGCTTCAACAACAAGATGTCCTCGCTCTGGAACCGGCAGAGCGGGTGGGGTAGCAGGGCCTGGTTCTCCACCAAGAGCAGCGGCAGGGGCACACAGTGGTACTACGACCCCGGCAAGGTCACGACGATGAGCAAGAACTACGACGACAAGGCGAACTCCGTCTACCCCTGATCCCGGCATGACCCGGGTCTGGGTGGTCCCTCCCGCTCCATCGGAGGGACCACCCAGACCCTCTCCGCGGCCTCCTTTACTGCCCAGGTTCGGGCGGCGACGGTGTTGTCGCCGGGAAGATCGGGGCCGTCAAGGGCTGCAGCGGCCTCGCGCAGGAGGTCCTTCAGCGGATCACGGATGTGGTGCGCCGGGCGGATTCGCCGGTCATGGTCAAGCGGGTCCGCGGTGAGCTGGGGAGTTCGCCGAGCCGGCCCGCTCGGAGGCGCTGCGCTCGAAGCTGAACCGGCTGGCCGAGCGGGGCTGGCGCGCTGCCGGGCGGCATCGCACCGCGATCCTGTGGCGTGCGGGCTGAACGCGTTGGCCGGAGGTCAGCTGCCGGCTGTGAGGGCGTCCAGGTGCCGCCGCAGCACCTGTCGGAGCAGCTTCGGCGGATAGCGGTCCGGCAGCAGCGTCGCCTGGAGAGTGAGTCCGTCGAGGAGGGCGGCCAGTCGCGTGCTTTCCAGCTCGACGTCCGTGTCAGCCGGCAGCCCGCCGGCGTAGCGGGCTTCGTGCAGCACGCGCGACATCAGGGTGTGCAGGTCGGCCTGCATCTCGGCTGCGCAGGGCAGCAGTTCGGGGCGGGTGTGTGCTGCGGCGGTGAAGGCGAGCCAGAGCGCGGCCTCCTGGCGGCGGGCCGCGTCCAGCGGGAGGAACTCGGCCAGGAGCTCTTCTGTCGCGGCCCGGCGGTCGGTGCCCCTGTCGGGAGTCAGGAGTCGCTCGGCGTGGGTGCGGATGCGGTCGCCGATGCGCCGACTCAACTCCCTCATCGTGAAGGTCATCAACTCGTCGTGGTCGGCGAAGTAGTGGCGGACCGACCCGATGGCGAGTCCGGCTTCGTCGGCGACGTTGCGCAGCGACGCATGCTCCAGTCCTTGCCGGGCGGCGACGGACAGGACGGCCTGCGCCACCGCCCTGCGGCGGGCTACGGGATCGACGATCTTTGGCACATTGCCGTTATAGCACGACCGGGCTAACATCATTTTTTAGCTCAGTCGTGCCATAAAGATGGGTGGTATCTGCGTGAACCCCTGGCTGCTCGCCGCGATCATCGCGGTGGTCGTGATCGCGGTCGTGATCAAACGAATGATCGGTGAACCGGTCAACGCAAGGGACCTCTTCGTCGCCCCCGCGATCCTGACCGGGATCGGCGTCCTGTCCCTCGTCAAGATGACGGATCTGACCGGCACCGACCTCACCTGGGTCATCATGGGCGCCGCCCTCGGCGCGGCACTCGGCGCACTCCGCGGCGCCACCGTTCAACTCTTCGACAAGGGAGGCGTCCTGTGGCAGCGGTACACGGGCCGCACCTTCCTCGCCGTGATCGGCACCCTGGCGATCACGGTCGGCTTCAGTGTCCTGGCGGTGAAGATGGGCATGCACGAGAACGCACGACCCGTCCAGCTCTCCATCGGCGTGAGCTTCCTCGGCGAGTCCCTCATCGTCGGCCGCCGCGGCATGGCTTCGGGAATCCCCTTCGCCCCGGCACGCACTCGCTGACGCATTGCCATATCCCGAGCCCGCACATGTCGGACCCGCTCGGCTGGCACCGTCCGACAGGTCATGAGCGGAGCCAGAGGCGAATGGCAGCGACAGCCACGGTGCCGTGGAAGCTGTACGCCCTCTTGTCGAATCGGGTGGCTACAGCGCGGAAGCCCTTGAGCGCGTTGATCGTTCGCTCGACTTCGTTGCGGCGCTTGTAGATCGTCTTGTTGAAGCCGGTGGGCCGGCCGCCCGCGCTACCACGGCGCTGGCGGTTGGCCCGCTGATCCTTGCGCTCGGGAATCGTGCGCTTGATCTGCCGACGCCGCAGAGAGCGGCGATTCCGGCGGGACGAGTACGCCGTGTCGCCACCCAGGTGATCGGGGCGTGTGCGCGGCTGATCGCCGGCCGGACATGGGACACGGATGCGTTCGAGGACCGGGATCAGTTGCGGAGCATCGCCCCACTGGCCTGGTGTGATGACGAACGCGAGAGGACGTCGACCGCCCTCACCGGCCAGATGGATCTTGCAGGTCAGCCCGCCACGGGAGCGGCCAAGGGCCTCATCTGAACGATGGTGAACAGGTCGCCGCGTCGTCCAGGAATACGTGGCGCGGCGGTGCGGGCGCCTGCGGCAAGCTGATGGGCACGGCAGGAGGCCGAGTCCACGCTGACCATGATCCAGTCGATCCGGCCTTCAGTATCGGCATCGGCCTGGACGGCCCGCAGGATCCTCTCCCACGTGCCGTCCGCCGACCACCTGCGATGCCTGTCGTGCACTGTCTTCCAGCTGCCGAACCGTGCTGGCAGATCACGCCACGGGATACCGGTCCGCTGCCGAAAGAGAATGCCGTTGATCACCTTGCGATGGCTCTTCCAACGCCCGCCTCGTCCCGCGTTCTTCGGCAAGTGCGGCTCCAGCCGAGCCCACTCCAGATCCGACAGATCACCTCGCCCCACACCGGCCGGAACGATGTGAATGCCGGCCTGGTCACGCGACCCATCGGACAGTAACTAGCGCCGGCGGAGCAGGCGGCTCAGCCACGACCACCGCCGAGGCCGCGGCCGGGCTGTCGCAGGCTGGACTGCCTCCTCCGGCGGAGCGAGCGGCGGCAGCGGATCGGGCTGGGGCCGCGGTGCGGTGCCGGCGGCGGCCCTGGGCGCGAACCGCACCGGTAGCCGTACGAGGTGCTGGGACATCAGCGTGCCCCGGCGCTCCAGCTCGAAGTCGTGCACCGTCAGCTCGATGTCGGGCAGGCGCGCCAACAGGGCCTCGATACCGGTGTCGGCGATGGCCCGGCCGATGTCCTGTCCCGGGCATTCGTGGGGGCCCGCGCTGAACGCCAAGTGGGAACGGTTTCCGTGGACCGGCGCGGTCAGATCCGGCCGGACCGCGGGATCGACATTGCCCGCAGCGAGGGACAGCAGGAGCATGTCACCGCGCTTGATCTCCTGCCCGCCCAGCTTGGTGTCTGCCGTGGCCCAGCGGCCCAGGACGGTGTTGATGGGAGTCTGGTCCCACAGCACCTGCTCCAGAGCCTCCGCCAGCGTCATACGGCCACCCGAGAGGTTCGCGCGAAAGCGCGGATCGGTGAGGACCATCCGCAGCGTGTTCGCGATCAGGTTCGCGGTGGTTGCGTACGCTGCGACCAGAACCACTCGCACGTGCGCCAGAACCTCGACATCTGTCAGCCCGGCGGGGTGGTCGAGCAGCCAGGACGTGAGGTCGTACCCACGACTGGCCTTCTTGCTCTCCACCAGCTGATGCAGCGTCTTCGTGACGTACTCATCGCTTGCGAGGGCGGTCTCCGTACCCTCCAGCATGTCAGGCACGGCCCGAACGAGCCGGGGACCGTGTTCCTCCGGAGCACCGATCAGCTGCGTCATCACCAGCATCGGCAGCTGACTGGAGAACTCCGCCACGAGATCGGCCTCGCCGTTGGAGGCGAAGGCATCGATGAGTTGGTGGGCGAACCGGGTGACGTACCGGCGGATCCCGCGCCGGTCGAAGCGCTGCAGGGACTCGAGCACCGCGCCCCTCAGCCGCTCGAAGACCGGGCCGTCGTTGAAATTGATCACCGGCCACCAGGTCACCATCGGCGCGAGTGCGTACTTGTCGGGGACCACCGTCCCGTCCCGTACGGCGCCCCAGGCGCGGGGGTCGCGAGAGAACCGGCCGGGGGTTCGGGCCACCTCCAGGTTCTCTCGGTGGCCCAGGACGAGCCAGGCCGGCTGATCGTCATGCACCAGCACGGGAGCCACCGCGCCGTGCTTGGCGCGCAGTTCTTCGTACAGGGCCATGGGGTCGTGCTCTGCGGCTGGACCGTAGAGGCGCTGCGGTCCGTCCTGCCGCAGGCCGTGGGCCGGGCACCCGGGTGGCGGGAGGAGGGGAGGCGTACTCATGAGGACTCCGTTACAACGAGGGAGTGCAGGTAGTGCATGAGGGACATCAGGACGTCACGACTGGACTCGCGATGCCGCGCATCGCAGGTCATAAGGGGTACGTGTGAAGGGAGGTCGAGAGCGCTGCGGAGTTCCTGCAGCGCGTGTTCCGGAGCGCCCGCGAAGGAGTTCACCGCGACGACGAAGGGCACGCCGCTCTCTTCCAGGCGGCCCATGACATCGAAGCTGTCCTCCAGCCGACGGGTGTCCACCAGCACCACCGCGCCGAGAGCGCCCTCGAACAGCCCGTTCCACAGGAACCAGAAGCGTTGCTGGCCTGGGGTGCCGAAGAGGTAGAGGACGAGTTCGTCGTTGATGCTGATCCGGCCGAAGTCCATGGCGACGGTGGTGGCCGTCTTGTGTTCCACACCCGCGCGGTCGTCGATTCCGGCGCCGGCCTGGGTCATGGTCTCTTCGGTGGTCAGCGGCCGGATCTCGCTCACCGATCCGACCATGGTCGTTTTGCCGACCCCGAATCCGCCCACGATCACGACCTTGACCGCCGCGGACGCCGTGTGGGGGAGCCGCTCGTCGTGGGGGGGCTCTGCGAGCTCAGAGCTTTTGAAGGCCATGGATCACCTTTTCGATGAGGGCAAGGTCGGGCAGATCCGCTGGCGGTACTGGTGGGCGCGTGAGCACCTGTTGCTCGTCCAGCAGGTCGCTGATCAGGACGGTGACGACACTCACCGGCAGTCCTATGTGGGCGGATATCTCGGCGATCGAGAGCGGAGCCTGACACAGGTTGAGGATCGCCACATGCTCCGGCTGCATGCCGGTCGTGGCGACCGTCCTGGCCACGATCAGTGTGACCAGGTCGAGTTCGTTGGATGCGGAGGAACGGCCACTGGTGATGACGTAGAGGCGCTCCGGCCATTCCTCCGTGCCGTCCTGGGGGGAGTCGCTCACCTGGCCTGCCCGTCACCGCGGGGCGGGCTGGTGATGTGATCTCCGAGACGCGCGATCAGGTCCCGCATGCGTTGGCCCATGAGCCCGGCGTCCACCCCGGCGTCGGCGAGCACCGCGAGGTAGGCCCTCGGGCCGGCCGCCATCAAGTAGAAGAAGCCGCCTTCCATCTCAATGACCACCAGCCGCATCTTGCCCGCCTGGTGCGGGAGTTCGCTGCCGACCGCACTGGCGAGGCTCTGCAAACCCGAGCAGGAAGCGGCCAGCCGCTCGGCCGACTCGATGGTCCCGCCGTGGTGTCCCATGCGCAGTCCGTCTGAGGACAGTACGAGGACCGTGCGGGTCTGCGGCACGCTCTCCGCGAGGTCCTTGAGCATCCAGTCCAAGTTGGCCGTCTGCTGAATCACAGTTCTCCTCTCGGCGCGGCGGCGTCGTCGCCACCACTGCTGCCCTCCGCCGACAGTCCGGTCTTGAACGCGGCCAGCCATTCGCCGGGAGCCCGCTGCGATCCCTCCGCCGGCCGGGCGTTGCCCGCAGGTGCCGGCGCCTCCGGCACTCGCCCTCTGCGTCGCCGCTGGGGGAGTCCGGTTGCTGTCCGCTCAACCACCTGCGGCGCATCGTCGGCTCGCATCGCCGCCTGTGGCTTCGCCGTCTGGCGAGGCGATCCCTGACCCGGTTGACTCGCAGCGCGCGGACCGGAGAAGGTCCCGATACCGTGCGCCACTCCGGACGCCTCGGCCGCGCTGGTGATCAACTGCTGAGGCACCACCAGCACCACCCGCACGCCGCCGTAGGCGGATGTGCGCAGCGAGACCTGCAGACCGAACGCCTGAGTAAGACGCCCCACCACTGCCAGGCCGAGCCGCGGGGTCTCTCCCAGGTCACCCAGGTCGATGCCCTGCTGGGCCTGTTCAAGGCGCCGTTCGGCCAGGTGCCGGGCCTGCTCGCTCATGCCCACACCGCCGTCCTCGATCTCCACCGCGACTCCGGACTGCACGTCCGCGGCCGTGAGGTGGACCTTCGTGTGGGGCGGGGAATAGCGCGTCGCGTTGTCCAGCAACTCCGCCAGGACGTGGATGAGCGGCTCGACGGCATGCCCCACGACGGCGCACTCCGTGCTGGTGCTCAGCTCGACCCGCTCATAGCCCACGATCCGCGACATCGCGCCGCGCAGCACGCTGTACAGCGGTACCGGCCGGTTCCACTGTCGGCCGGACTGGGCGCCGCCGAGTACGGCGATGGAGTCGGCGAGCCGGCCGGTCAGCGCGGTGTTGTGGTCGATCCGCAGGAGATCCCCGAAGACGGCGGGGTCCTTGCCGTGCCGGTCCTCCATCTCGCGCAGCTCTCGTGCCTGCTGATGGACGATCGCCTGCATACGCCTGGCCAAGTTCACCAGGGCCCGCTGAGCGGAGTCCCGCAGGCCCTCTTCCGCAGCCACAGCATCGATAACGGTGCGCAGCACCGCCCAGTGGGCCTGCTGGAACTCGGAAGGCAGGCCGCTGTAGGAGCCCGCCCAGCGTGTCGTCAGCCAGTTGAGAACCTCCTCCGGAGCCTCATCCAGGCGCAGACGCGTCAGCATTTCCGGCACCAGGCTGGCGGCCAGCCGCGCGGTCGCTTCCTGCTGCCGCACCGACGCGGCCGACTGCAGTCGGCTGTCTTTCTGCAGTTGCGCAATCTGCCGATTCCGACGGACGGTCCCGCCGGCGGCGCCGGCTACCGCGCCCACAGCCGTTACGCCGATCCAGACAGCCGAAGCGAACACGCCAGGTTCAACCAAGCTCGCCACCGTCACGGCAGCAACCACCGGTATGAGCCATGCATACACCGCCACGGACGGCAATCTCGACGGCGACTTCTCCTGGACCATGAGCACCCTCAACCTGTGGGAATAGACGATCGTCCGAAGACCTGCGGGAGCGTATAGGCATATGCGCAAGGAAATTGGCGTAGCGTCAGCTGGACCACCGAGATGGGCGTAGCTTCCTCATTCCGGTAGCGGTCCTCGCCCCGAAGGGCGATACTGCGCGCGCCCCGGCGTGGGGGACGGACGCGACCTTCCCGACTGCAACCGCCCACCCGCCGCACCAGGCCTCGGCGCGGGGCGTACGAGACCGCACGGCTACAACCCACCCCTGAACAGGAGAATCTGCGCGCTGGCACTGGCATGGGCACAGCCACGATGGCTACCGGCGGGTCGCCGTGGAGCCACGGGCCCCGCGCCGAAGGGGCGGTGACGGATCTCCGACGAGTCACCCAAGCCCTACCGGACAGCCCCGGCCCGGGCGACCCGGCCCTTCCCGCCCTTGCGGGCCCGGACGTCACGTTGACGGGCATGGCTAGGCACCCTCAGCCGAGCCGAAGTTGATCGTGGTAAGGGTCAAGCCGCGATCCTCGTCGAGTTCGAGGTCGAGACCGTCGGCGGCAGCGGCATTTGTGGAATTCGGTCACATGTCACTGCCCTCGGGGCTCGATCGGATATCAGCGGCGGGTTTCGACCTTCAGGTCGCCGCGGGTCAGCCTGCGGGTTGTCTCGCGGGCGAGCACGTCGTGCGGGAAGCCGAGTCCGATCGCGCTGGCCTCGTCGAGGCGGGCCATTTGGGAGGCGGTGAATTCGACCTTTAGGGCGCCCAGATTCTCCTCCAACTGCGCGGGTGTGCGGGCGCCGATGATCGGTGCCGTCACGCCCGGGTTCTGCAGGGTCCAGGCCAGCCCGACCTGGGCGGGTGTGCGGCCCAGCTCCGTGGCGATCTCCTTCACAACATCCACGAGGGCGAGGTTACGTTCGGTGAGTGCGCCATTGGCGATGGTGACGCTCTTGCGGGTGCCGTCATCGAATGCGACGTGCGTCGCGGTCAGGTCGTCGCGGCTGTACTTGCCGGTGAGCACCCCGCCGGCCAGCGGTGACCACGGGATCACCCCCAACCCCATTTCGCGTGCCATGGGGATCAGGTCACGTTCTCCGGTGCGCTCGATCAGGTTGTATTCGATCTGCAGCGCGACCAGCGGCGACCAGCCGCGCAGGTCGGCGATCGCCTGCATGCGCGACACCTGCCAGGCCGGGGCGTTGGAGATCGCCACGTACAAGACCTTCCCCTGCCGGACCAGATCGTCCATGCCGCGCAGGATCTCCTCGACCGGTGTCGTGAAATCCCACAGGTGCAGGTAGAGCAGATCGATGTAGTCCGTATTCAGCTGTCGCAGACTGGCTTCCACCGACGCGAACAGGCTCTTGCGGTGCGGTCCCCCGGAATTCGGATCGCCGGGTCGGCGCAGCGTCGTGTATTTCGTTGCCAGCACCAGGCTTTCGCGGTTGTCGCGGGTGAATTTGCCCAGCAGGCGCTCGGAACTGCCATTGGTGTAGGTGCTGGCGGTGTCGATGAAGTTGCCGCCGCGCTCGACGTAGAGGTCGAACAGCTTGCGCGCCTCGTCCTGCTCGGCACCCCAGCCCCAATCGGTTCCGAAGGTCGCCGCGCCCAGCGCCAGCGGTGAGACCCGCAGCCCGGAACGGCCCAGCAGCCGGTAGGTGTCGAGGGTGAGCGACATCGTGTCCTCCTGCGTTTGTGATCCGTTGTCGAAAACAAGTCTGTGACCACCGCGAGCCGGGGATAAGGGACGGAAGTTCCTGGGAATACCAGTCCTACCCTGGCCGTTGGATCGAACGTGATGACCCGGACCGTGGACACGACACAGGAGCTGGCCGCGTTCCTGCGGACCCGGCGCGAACGCCTGGACCCGCGCGATTTCGGACTGCCATCGCGTCGGCAGGCCCGGCGGACCCCGGGATTGCGCCGCGAAGAGGTCGCCGAACTGGCCGGGGTCAGCACCGACTACATCGTGCGGCTGGAACAGGGCCGCGGGCTGCGGCCCTCAGCGAACGTGGTGGAGGCGCTGGCCCGGGCGCTGCGCCTGGCCCCCGACGAACGCGCCTACCTCTTCAACCTGGCCCAGCAGCGCCCTCGCAACGCCGACAAGCCCGCCACCACTGCAGCGCCGCCGCTGGCCCGGCTGGTCGCCGACCTGTCGCCGCTGCCCGCCATGTTGATGAACCACCGCTACGACATCCTGGCCTGGAACGGCGAAATGGCGAGGCTGCTACTGGATTTCGACACCCTGCCGCCGTCGCAGCGCAATGCGATGTGGCTGTGCCTGATGCATCCGGGGATGCGCGAGCTCTATGTCGACCGCGAACGCGTGGTGCGAGAGGGGATCGCCCACCTGCGCGCCGCGTGGGCCGCGCATCCGGAGGATCAGGCGTTGACCGACCTCATCGCCGAATTCACCACTCGTGACGAGGAATTCGCGCGAGGGTGGGCCGAGCGAGATATCAAGGTCAACGGCCGCGGGCGCAAGGTGATGCGGCATCCTGACGTCGGTGTGATCGCAGTGGAATTCGAAGTGCTGATGCCACTTCACGATCCGGACCAGCGGTTGGTGATCTACCGCGTCGCGGACGATGAGAGCCGGTCGGCATGGGACCGGTTGTGCGCACGGTGATGTCGAACCGTCCATGCGTGCACGAAGAGGTTGTGCCGGCGGGCGGTGCGTGGGGTGAGTTTGCGAGCGGTGGAACACTCTTCATCATGGGAGAGACGGTCGAGATCGTGCCTTACGACGCTGCTTGGTCAGCGATGTTCGCCACGTGGGGCACGGGCCTGCGTGCGGCCCTCGGTGACACTGCACTGCGCATCGACCACATCGGGTCGACCTCGGTGCCCGGCCTGGCAGCCAAGCCGGTGATCGACATCCAGATCTCCGTCGCATCGCTGGACCCGCCAGACGCATTCCTGGGTCCGCTGACAGACATGGGCTTGGTGTACCGGGCGGACAATCCCGAACGGACCAAGCGGTACTTCCGGGAACCTCCAGGTCAGCGCCGGACGCACGTACATGTGCGACAGCTGGGCAGTTTCTCTCAACAGTTCCCCCTGCTGTTTCGCGACTACCTCCGCTGCCAGGCATCTGTCGCGGAAGGGTACGCAGCAGCCAAACGGCGCTGTGCGGCCAAGTACCGCAACGACCGGCCCGCCTACGTCCAAGCGAAGGATGCCGTCGTATGGGACATCATCCGACGCGCTGACGCCTGGGCTCAGCGCACCGGCTGGGTCCCCGGTCCCGGTGATGCCTGAAGCGTGCCTCCGGATCACTGGCGGAGCAGAGCCCGTCGGAGTGACGGGACCGCCAGACTTCAGGCGACACCGGAAACCATCGCCGGTCTGGTTCGCCTTCGGAGCATGGCTGAACTCCCCGTCTCCGAGCGGGAAGAGCATGATCCGGAGCAGTGGCGATTTTGCGGCTCTGTGCGCTCGACGGGATGCGTCGGTTCAGGACAGCATGTTGATCTTGTACTGCATGATCCGGTAGTTCTTCGGGTCGTACCACTGACTGACGACGACGTGGAAGTTGCCGAACGTCGAGCCCGGGATGACGAACCCGCCGTACGGGCTGGCGACGAGGTTGGCCACCTCCTGCCCCGGGGCGCAGGGCAGGATCATCGTCTGCTCCAGCGTTTTCGTCAGGTCCGAGGTCGGGAGCGGGAAGACCATCGCCCGGATCGACAGCGGGTTCATGTTCAGCCACGTGAGGACGTACTTGCCGTCCATGGCGCGGAAGCAGATCTCGCCCCACTTGCGATTGCCGAAGACCGTCGTCGGGGGCGCGCCCCACCGCCAGTCGCCGTCGGCGTAGCCCCACGGCTCGTAGGCGTCCGCATTGCCGAGGCTGTCCTTCCGCACCCGGTGCAGCAGCATCCCCGATTCGACCTCGCGGTTGAAGACCGTGGACAGGACGTAGCAGTAGTCGCCCTCCGCCACCGCGTAGGTCTTCTGCTGGAACTGGCCGCCGTGCAGGTCACCCGGCCACTGGCACAGGTACTCCCAGGTCTCTCCGTTGTCGGTGGAGCGCCAGAAGTCCGTGTGGTGGGTGTCGTAGATGACGCCGCGCATGAGGTGCATGTACATGACGCCGTCGACGACGAACACGTCGGACGGGATCGCCGTCGTGGCCTTGTCGCCGACCGGGCTGTGCGGCTCGTCGACCAGGCTGTTGGCGTGGTCGCCGCCGACGCTGCCGTCGATACGCAGGTTGTTCACGTCCGCGCTGCTGGAGCGCAGGCCGACCGGGGCGCGCCAGTCGTCCGCGGGCTCGCCCGGCTGCGGTACGTGGTCGCCGTTGAACGTGTCGCCGCCGACGAAGAGCATGGTGCCGTTCGGGCACAGTACGGGGATGCCGAGGTCGGTCCACGGCGAGGCGAACGGGCCGGTCTCGGCCGGGCCGCTCAGGTTCTTGATCTTCGTCGCGAGGGTGGGGCTGGTCGGGTCGCCCGGCCCGCCGGCCATCGCTACCTCGGTACCCGAACCGACGATCCCCGCCCCCACCGCGACGCCTACGCCGATGCCGATCTTGAGGAGCTTGCGACGGGAATACCCGCTGGTCGTCGGGTCGTTCTCGTCCGATGGACGTGTCATTTCTGTCGATGCCTTTCAGAGTCGAGTCACTCGTGACGCGGGTGCTTTCGAGGTATCCATGGAGGGACTGGACGGGTCTGTTCCCGTAAAGCGACGGCCAAGTAGCGTCTATCGCCGAGTAATGATCGGGAGGGAGGCAGAGGCTTCTCCGCGGTACATCAGGCCGACAGGCAGGCTCTGGGCAGGCGTCCGCGCAGAAACCTCACACCTCCCCCCCTGCGTCTGTGGCGCGTTGTCCCTCTCGGACGGTGTCGACGCTAATCCCCGCCGATGAAATGGCGATGACACGACGACGATGATCCCGCCGGCCGAGGTCTTCGCCGACGCGGCCCTCCTCACTCGTGTGTTGACCGCCCTGGGGGCCGACGCATTGCGCCACGGTTCACGTGACCGGCCTCCCTTGGTCGCCGCCGAGGTTCATTCCGATCCGACGTCGGAATGTGACGGGAGAAGCGGCTCCCCGGTGGGTCCCCGAGATGCCCTGGACGCGCAAGCGCCGCACCCTGGAACGGAGCCGACGACTCGGGATGGACCACCGATGGCGAAGTCCCCATGCGAGTGGTCTCGCGCCAGGGCACACGCCCGCACCAGGGGCAACGGAGCGCGGGACGGACCCCGGCCGCCTGTACCCACCGCGTGGGAAGGGAAGGGAGGGCCGCAGTGTAAGTGAACTGAGACTTCCCCGGGTGACCGACAGCACGGCCGAGCCGGCCTGACCGCTGACCCCCTGGCGGTGATTCCCCTTGCACGCCGGCACCAGAGTACCCAGGAGCGAGCACAAGCCATGAACGCGTACAAACCAGTCCATCGCGTAGCGATCGTCGGCACCGGCACCATCGGAGCGAGTTGGGCGACGCATTATCTCGCTCGTGGCTTCGACGTCACGGCAACCGACCCTGCCCCGGGCGCGGAGAAGGCCCTCAGGTCGTACGTGGACGCAGCTTGGGAGTCGGCAGCCACGCTCGGGGCCGAACCCGGAACCTCACCGGATCGCCTGAGGTTCACCGCCGATATGCGACAGGCCGTCGCGGACGCCGATTTCGTGCAGGAGAACGCGCCGGAGCGCCCGGAGCTGAAGGTCAAGCTGTTCGCCGACATCGACGAGGCGACACCGCCGGACTCGATCATCGCGTCGAGTTCGTCGGGCATCACGATGAGTGCCATCCAGGCCGAGTGCCGGCGTCCGGAGCGCACCCTCATCGGGCACCCCTTCAACCCGCCGCACATCATCCCGCTGGTCGAAGTCGTCGGCGGAACGAAGACCGCCCCGGAGACGATCCGGGACGCAATGTCCTTCTACGCCGCGATCGGCAAGAAGCCGATTCACCTCAAGAAGGAGCTCCCCGGGCACGTCGCCAACCGTCTCCAGGCCGCCCTGTATCGCGAGGTCGTCCACCTGATCGAGCAGGGTGTGCTCGACGTCGCGGACTCCGACGACGCGGTGTCCTGGGGTCCAGGACTCAGGTGGGGCGTCATGGGACCCAATCTGCTGTGGCATCTCGGCGGCGGCGAGGGCGGTATCCAGCACTTCATGGACACCCTCATGCCTCGGTTGACCGAGATGTGGCAGGACCTGGGCACCCCGGAGCTCACACCCGAACTCAGAGAGAAGATCGTCGACGGCGTCCTGGAAGAGGTGAACGGCCACTCGGTCGACGAACTGGCCGCCCAGCGTGACGCGATGCTGCTCAGGTTGCTCGCGGTGCGCGCCGCATCCGGCCCGCACAGCGACACACCCGGCCGGTCGGCATGAGACGGCACCCGTGGCATGGGTTCTCACCCGAGAGGAGAGACGGTGACACAGCGGCAGGAAAGACTGTTCGTGCTGGAACTCAGCGGTGACGGCCGCGTGTTCTGCGTGAACCCCGACGGATCCGACAAGAGGGTCATCGTCACCGGATGCAGGTACCCGGACGGTGTGGCCGTCGATGTAGGGGCAGGTCACCTCTACTGGACGAACATGGGGTCTCCGCCGGTGAACGACGGCTCGATCGAGCGCGTCGACCTGGACGGAAGCAAGAGGACGACGATCGTTCCCAACGGCGGAACGCACACGCCGAAGCAGCTGCACTTCGAGGTCGCCGGCAAGAAGCTGTACTGGGGCGATCGCGAAGGGATGCGCGTCATGCGCTGCGACCTCGACGGGACGAACGTAGAGACCCTCGTACAGACAGGGCAGGGAGACGACGACCGCCGCGACCAGACCAAATGGTGCGTCGGAGTCGCCGTCGACCCTGCCGGCGGGCACCTGTACTGGACGCAGAAGGGCCCGAGCGATGCGGGACTGGGGAAGATCTTGCGGGCCGGAATCGACCTTCCCGCCGGCGAATCCGCCGCCGACCGCAGCGACATCAAGGTACTGCTCCAGGGGCTTCCGGAGCCGATCGACCTGCAGCTCGACCTCGCTGAGCGCACGCTGTACTGGACCGACCGAGGGGACCCGCCGCGAGGAAACTCCGTGAATCGCACGCCGCTGGATCCGCCGGACGGACGGCGAGAGCCCGAGATCTTGTGGACCCATCTGATGGAAGGCATCGGCATAGCTCTCGATCTGGACGGCGGTCGCATGTTCGTGACCGACATGGCCGGGACCGTCTACGCGGCGGATCTCGATGGATCGAACCGGCGGGAGATCCTCGTCGCGCAGGGCAACCTCACCGGGATCGCCCATGCCGTGATTCCCACGTGATTCCAGCGACGGTAGTGGTGGCGCCGGGCTTCTGCTGTCAGCGTCGTGGGGCCGCCCCATGCCGGGCGTTACGGCCCATTGCACCCGACGTGACGGTGAGACCTGCGATCAAAAACCTGAGATGCGGCACCCACGTGGTGCGGCAGAATGGACAGCGGAGCCTTCGTGCAGGCAAGCGGTGCATGCTTCGGGATTCGGTCGGCGATCGCTCAAGAGCCCGACGGCCCGGGCGCACAGACTGGGCGAGGTGTTGGCTCCGCACCCAGGCGTCAGGGAGGCGACACGCCGCTACGGACGCCGATGTCGCCTTTGAGAAGGCCGCAGAGCGCAAGCCGCAACCGATGAGGTGATCTCGACGGCGATCACTTCCAGGTTCCGCTGAGCGTGAGGGCGGCGCGGACTGGTCGCTGCTCCTGCTGTGGCTGGGCAGCCGACGAAGGCGAACATGCTGAAGGGTGGCCCTGCCATGAACCTCGCGTCGAACGTCGTGCGAAGTGCCAGCGCCCACCCGGACCGCGCCGCGCTGCGTCTGGGGGCCGACATCCTCTCGTATCACACGCTTGACCAGGTCAGCGCCCGCATGGCGGGACTGCTCCGGGACCGCGGCGTCAAACCAGGCGACCACGTCGCGATCATGCTGCCCAACAGTCCGGATTTCGCCATCGCCTACTTCGGCGTGCTCCGGGTCGGCGGCATCGTCGTTCCGATGAACCCCCTGCTCAAGGCGCGGGAGGTCGCCTACTACCTCGGCGACTCGGGCGCCCGGCTGCTGTTCGCCCGACCCGCCTTCCCCGACGAGGTACGCACCGGCGCACAGCAGGTCGAGGCCGATGCGGTGGTCGTCGATCCCGGCGGATTCGACGCGCTCCTCGCCTCCGCCCCGCTCGCCGAGGACGTGAACGAGCGGCGCGAGGACGACACCGCGGTGATCCTCTACACATCAGGGACGACCGGTGAGCCGAAGGGCGCGGAACTGACCCACGCCAACCTCACCCGCAACTGCGACGTCGTGGCGGCCGAGTTGCTTCATCTCACCTCGGATGACGTGATTTTCGGTGGGCTCCCCCTGTTCCACGCGTTCGGGCAGAGCTGCACGCTCAACGCCGCCGTCGCCTCCGGTGCGTGTCTGACATTGCTACCGCGCTTCGACGCCGGGCAGGCGCTGCAGATGCTGGCCGAGCACGGGGTGACGGTCTTCGCCGGGGTTCCGACGATCTTCAGCAGGCTGTTGCAGCCGCCCGACCGGAACGCCTATGACGTCTCCCGCCTCCGGCTGGCCGTCTCCGGTGGCGCGGCCATTCCGGTAGGGGTGTTGCGCTCCTTCGAGGACGCCTTCGATTGCGTCGTGCTCGAAGGGTACGGGCTGTCGGAGACCTCGCCGGTCGCCTCGTTCAGCCGCGTGGACGCCCCACGCAAGCCCGGCTCGATCGGCACCCCGATCCCCGGCGTGCGGATGCGGGTCGTCGACGACAGCGGCAACGAGGTGCCGCAGGGCGAGACCGGCGAGATCGTGATCCGCGGTCACAACGTGATGAAGGGGTACTGGCAGCGTCCCGAGGCCACGTCCGCCGCGATCCGCGACGGCTGGTTCCACACCGAAGACCTCGCCCGGGTCGACCCGGACGGGTACTTCTGGATCGTCGGCCGGGAGAAGGATCTGATCATTCGTGGCGGGTACAACGTGTACCCGCGCGAGGTGGAAGACGTGCTGTACGAGCATCCGGCGGTGGCCGATGCCGCGGTTATCGGTCTGCCCAATCCCGATCTCGGCGAGGAGATCGGCGCAGCCGTCGTTCTCAAGCCAGGCGCCGCTGCGACAGCCCAGGAACTGCGCGATTACGTCAAGCGCCAGGTCGCCGCGTACGAATATCCGCGGAAGGTATGGATCGTGGACGCCCTGCCGAAAGGGCCGACCGGCAAGATCCTCAAGCGGGAGATCGTCCCGCCGGCCGACGGGCAAGCGCTGAGCTGACCTCGCGGGGAGAGGTCGTGAGCATCCGCGCATGCGGTCGGCGGGGTCGCCGGGGTGTGCGGACGGTGTGCCGTCAGGAGGGGCTCGTTCGCAGGAAGGACGGGCCGAGGTACTGAACGGCGAGCAACGCCATCTCCAGATCGCGGCGCCGTTCCTGCAGTGGCTGCCCCAGGGTTTCCTCGGCTTTTCGAATGCGGTACTGCACGGTGTTCTTGTGCAGAATCTGCCGGCTGGCGGTGGCGGTGTAGCTGCAGCCGGTGGCGAGGAAGGTCTGCAAGGTCTCCCGCAGTCGTGCGCAGTGCTCGTCGTCGACGGCCAGGGCACCCAGCACGCTCCACACCCACGCGCGGGTGTCGTCCATGTTCGTGCACATCAATGCGATCGGGGCGACCTGGGCGTAAGCGGTGACCCTGGCTCCGGGACCCGCCGCCATGGCCAGTTCCTGTGCGCGGACAGCCTGGCGATGAGTGCGACGGAAGCCTTCGACGCCGGGTTCCACGTCCCCCACGGCCGCCCTCGCCATGGGGTCGCCGTCCTCGATCACACTCGCCAGCACGCTCCAGGAAAGGTCCCGGGGCGAGCCGAAGGGCAGCCAGGCCCAAGCCAGGGTTTCTTCCCGGGCGGCGAACAGCGGGTTGGCACAGCAGTTGAGTTCCGCGGCGATCCGGCTTGTCAGCCGGTCGAGCCGGGCGAGACCTTCACCGCCAAGGGGACGCCGGGGCAGCCAGAGGATCAAACCCACGTGATGATGTTGACGTATACGGTAATCGAGGGCTGATTCCGCCGAGTCGGCGTCCACGTGCTTCTCGGCCAGGATCTCTTGCACACGTAGGGCGCGCACGGCGGTCTGACCCTGCAGCCAACGGTCCCGTTCCAACTGGTAGACCTCGATGACTCGTTCGCTGACACGGTCGATGTACCCGAAACTCAACTCCAGCATGAGGCCCGCGGTAGCCGCGCAGACATCCTCATCGGGTCCCTGACGGCGGAGTTCGTCCAGGCACCACTGCAGGAAACGGCAGTGGCCGAGCCGGTAGGACCGGATGAGCGAGCTGATGGGAACATTACGTTGAGCCAGCCGACGCGCATAATCCAATGCGGCCGCAGGTCCCTCAACGTCGCCCAGCGGCATGTCGTTCTCAAAGCCGTGCAGCAATGTGGCGATATTTTCCTCGACGCTCGCTCTAAGAGTGTTGACGATTATCCCGTCGCCTCTCAGTTCCGGGATTTCGGCAATCACGAGCTCCCACACGTCCTGGCTGACTTCCGGCATGCGCACAGCAACGTTCGATGCCACGACGGACAGGCATTTTGCTGCTTCGATGCTGCCCACAGCCATGTCGTCACGCTATCGCGGCCGTCTCGACCACGCCATCCAGCGCACCCGGAGGATCTTCAGCAGCCGGTTCCTGCGGCGGAGGGGGCACCAATGCGCCACTGATTGAAGGACAGTTGCCCATTTTTCACGCCGCACGCCCCTCTGTGCTTGGGCAGTCACCCCGAGTATGTCGGGTCGCGGGTACGAATTCCTTCGAAAAGTTCATACTCTGCGTCCGATGATTTCCCTCCGTCCGGCTCCTAACGTCGTCCCATGGGGGCGTATCGAACCGAGGTCGAGAAAAAGCCGAGGAAAAAGGAGCGTCGAACGGATGAACGCGAAACGCCAGGACACGATGACACCCGTCGACGTCACCACCGTCGGCCGCGGAAACGGGCATCCGGTCGTCCAGCCCCCCGTGCTGGGTGGCCCCGAGTACACGGACTACTACCTGCTGAACGAGCTGCTCACGGATGATCAGCAGGCACTGCGTCAACGCGTGCGTGAGTTCATGGACCAGGAAGTCATCCCCGTCATCAACCCGTACTGGGAGCGCGCGGAATTCCCGCACGCACTGGTCCCCAAGCTGGCCCAGCTGGACATCGCGGGCTTCCAGGTGCCCGGCTACGGCTCGCCCGGAATGAGCAACGTGACAGCCGGCATGGTGATCATGGAGCTGGCCCGCGGTGATCTGAGCATGTCCACGTTCATGGGAGTGCACTCGGCGCTGGCCATGATGTCGATCGCGCTGCTGGGCTCGGAGGAGCAGAAGCAGCGCTTCCTGCCGCCGATGGCGCGCCTCGAGAGGATCGGCGCCTTCGGTCTGACCGAGCCGGCCCACGGCACCGACGTGGTCAAGCTGGAGACAACCGCGCACAGGGACGGCGACTCGTACGTACTCAACGGCCACAAGCGGTGGATCGGCAATGCGACCTTCGCCGACTACGTGATCGTCTGGGCCCGCGGTGACGACGGCCACGTGGGCGGTTACGTCGTCGAGAAGGGGACCCCGGGGTTCGAGGCCGAGGTCATCACCGGCAAGACGGCGCTGCGCTGCGTGCAGAACGCGCAGATCTCCCTCACCGACGTCCGCGTGCCCGCCGAGAACTGCCTGGCGAACGTCCACACCTTCCGCGACACCGAGAAAGTCCTGCTGGCCTCGCGCTTCTGCGTCGCCTGGGAAGCGATCGGAGCCGCCGTCGCGGGCTACGAGACCGCACTGGCCTACGCCAAGCAACGGAAGCAGTTCGGGATACCGCTGGCCGCCTACCAGCTCGTCCAGTACCGGCTGGCACGGATGCTGGCGGACATCACCGACATGGTGTGCATGCAGTACCGGCTCAGCCAGCTCATGGACGAAGGCAAGTACTCGATGCCGCGCGTCGCGCTGGCCAAGATGCATTACACGGAACGCGCAAGCGCCATCCTCTCCGACGCCCGCGACATGCTCGGCGGCAACGGCATCCTGCTCGAGTACAACGTGGCCCGGCATCTGTGCGACATCGAGGCCATCGACACCTACGAGGGCACCGACACGGTGCAGGCGCTGATCGTCGGCCGCGACATCACCGGATACAACGCCTTCGTGCCCATGGCCCCCAACGGCCAGCACTAGCACCGGTGCACATCGCAACCCGCGCCGCACGGCGCCGGGCCCTGCGACTGCGCGACCGGCCACCTCAGTACCCGCTCCGCCGCTGCGTCGCCCACTGTGCGCCTCCCATGGCGGCCCGCGTGCAGGCAGCACCGGCGGCGAGGACACCCACATGTCCGCCGGACACCCCGCGGAAGAGGACCCTGTCATGGAGAACATGCCCTTGCTGGAGGGACTGCACGTCGTCGATGTCGCCAGCTTCATCGCCGGGCCGGCCGCGGCCTCGATACTCGGCGACTACGGGGCCGATGTCGTCAAGGTGGAACCACCGCACACCGGCGACACCTACCGCGGCCTCAGCCGGATGCCCCCCAACCCCCAGGTCGAAGGGGTCAACTACCCCTGGCAACTGGACAATCGCAACAAGCGCAGCGTCGAGCTCAACCTGAAATCGTCCGATGCCCGGTCCGTACTCGAACGACTGGTGCGGTGGGCCGATGTCCTGGTCACCAACTTCCCGCCCCACACCCGGGCCAAGCTCGGCCTGGACTACGACGCTCTCTCCTCCCTCAACCCCCGACTGATCTACGCCGACGTCACCGGCTTCGGCGAGCAAGGCCCGGACGCCCACCTGCCCGGCTTCGACGTCACGGCATTCTGGGCACGCAGCGGTCTGATGGACTTCACTCGCCAGCGCGACGCGGCCCCTGCCATCAACGCGTTCGGCTCCGGCGACCACCCCACCGCGATCACCCTGTTCGCCGGGATCATGACCGCCCTGTACCGGCGCGAGAAGACCGGCCAGGGCGCACGCGTCAGCGCGTCCCTGATCGCCGAAGGCGCCTGGGCTGCAGGGATGTGGTTGCAGGCTGCCCTGCTCGGCGGGAAACCCCCGCGCCCCGTCGAACGCTCCGCGCCACCCAACGCCCTGGCCAACGTGTACCGCACCGCGGACGACCGCTGGATCCTGCTGGCCTTCGCCAATGAAGACAAGCAAGTCCCCCTCTTCCTGGAGGCCATCGGCCACCCCGAGGCCGTCGAGGACCCCCGCTTCCACGACACCGTCAGCCGCCGCGCCCACGCCGCCGAGATCGTCACTCTGCTGGACAAGCGGTTCGCCACCCGTCCCCTGGCCGAATGGCGCGAGATACTCGACGCCGCCGGCCTCACCTACGGGGTCGTCCAGACACTCGAGGAATGCGCCCACGACCCCCAACTCCTGGCCAACCAGATCGTGGTGCCGATCGAGGACGGCAGCAGCGAACCGCATCTGACCCTCAACAGCCCCGTGCACCTGGACCAGGAACAGAAAGTCCCCGCACGTCCGGCTCCCGATCTCGGGGAGCACACCGAAGAGGTCCTCACGGAACTCGGCTTCACTGCCGACGACATCGAATCCCTGCGTACCGGCGGAGCGATCCCGCGCTAGCAGGGGACGCCCACCGATGGCACCCGGCACAGGCGAGGTAAAACCCCGAGAAGCCCTCCGCTGTCAGCGGTCGGAGATCCACACCGGCGGGAAAGACCGGGAAAGGCAAGGAATCCCCACCATGACCACCAAACCCACCACCGGCACCCCCACCGTGCACACCGAAGAACAAGACGGCGTCCTCGTCATCACCATTGACCGGCCCAAGGTACGCAACGCCGTCGACGGCGCCACCGCCCGGGCGCTGGCCGATGCCTTCGACCAACTCGACACCCACGACGAGCTGTTGGTCGGCGTTCTCACCGGTGCCGGCGGCACCTTCAGCGCGGGGATGGACCTCAAGGCGTTCGCGAAGGGCGACACCCCGGTCATCCCCGGGCGAGGCTTCGCGGGCCTCACCCGAACCCAGCTCCACACCCCGCTCATCGCTGCCGTCGAGGGCTGGGCGCTGGGCGGTGGCACCGAGATGGCGCTCGCCTGCGATCTGGTGGTGGCCGCCGAGGACGCCACCTTCGGACTCACCGAGGTGACGTTCGGCCTGGTTCCCCCCGAAGGAGGGATCGTGCGGCTGCCCGAACGCATCCCCCGCAACATCGCCGTGGAAATCCTCCTCACCGGCGACCCCCTCCCCGCCGAACGGGCTCATCAGCTCGGCCTCGTCAACCACCTCACCCCACCGGGCGAGACGCTCACCAAGGCCGTGGAACTGGCCCACCGCATCGCACGCAACGCCCCACTGTCCATCGCGGCCGTCAAGCGCGTGGTCAACGAGCGGACCGCATACGGCGACCAGGACGCCTTCCACCAGCAGGATCAGCTCGTCGCACCGGTCCTCGCGTCCCACGACGCACAGGAAGGCGCCCACGCCTTCGCCGAAAAGCGCCCACCCCACTGGGAAGGTCGCTGACCGCACCCCCGCGAGGCCCTCGTGGCGCGCCACCGGCAGCCCGTCCAACCGGCCGGGCGTCAGGTCACCCCTCGCACCCCTCGGGGATGACCTCGGCCGTTGTCGCCGGACCGGACGCCGAAGCGGGGAACGCCGTCCCGGAGCGCCGTCAGTGCGCCTGGCGCCTCAACCGGCGGCCCAGGAGGACGGCTCCCGCTCCCGCGATCAACGAGACGGCGGCAAGTCCGGTCTCGGCCCAGGCGTCATGGGTGGACCCGGTGGTGGCCAGCGCGGACCGGTCGGAATCGCCCGCCGTGGCGGCCTGCAGGACGAGGTCGGTGACCTCGTCGGGGTGGGAGACCATGGCCACGTGGGAAGAGTCGATCTCCACCGTGTGTGAACCCGCGCGCTTTGCCTCGAAGCGTTCCTGGTCGGGGTTGATGGTCTTGTCCTGCTTCGCGACGAGGAACCACGACGGGATGCGCTTCCAGGCGGCCACCTCGGCCTTCTCCGAGAACGCGGTTGTCGCCACGGGCCGTTGGGTCACCGCCATGATCCTTGCGGTGCTCTCCGGCAGGTCGGCGGCGAAGACCGGATGGAGCCTGTCGGGCTTGAGGTACAGGTCGGTCCCGCTGACGCCGCCGCCCGCCCGGTAGGGAACGGACTTGGTGGCGGTGCCGAGTTCGCTGGGAAACTTGGCGCTCAGGGACATACCGCTCTCGCCCACATCGGGCATCAGTGCCGACACGTACACCAGGGACTTCACCCGGGGGTTGCCCGCGGCGGCCGTGCTGATCAGGGAGCCGCCGTAGGAGTGGCCCACCAGCACGATCGGGCCCTTGATGCTGTCCAGTACGGAGGCGATGTAGGTGGAGTCGTTGTACAGCCCGCGCAGCGGGTTGGCGGGGGCGATGACGGTGTAGCCATGGCGTTCGAGCCGTTCGACGACCCCGTTCCAACTGGAGGCATCCGCGAACGCCCCGTGCACCAGCACGATGGTGGGTTTGGTCGTGGTCGTGCCGCCGTCCGCGGTGGCAGGGGCCGCCACGGCCAGGCACAGGGTCATGGCGCACCCTGCTGCCATAGCGTGTGTACGACGTATTCGGTGCCGTGAGCCGGGGGTCGGACATGCTGTCACGTCGTTCTCGCTCTCCGTGAGGCCTACGACACCCGAGGCTTCACCCGTCCGCACCAGCGGGCACGGCAACGCACTCCAACCGGGTGGCAGAAGAGGGCCGGCGGAGTGAACGCCGGAGCCAACAGGGTTCAGAACCTACGCCGTGAGCTGCGTGTATTTCCGATGACAGCCCAGTCGGAACACGTCGCGCCCGAGTGCCTTGGTTGGCGAGCGATCAACCCAAGGATGCCAACGATCATGCGATCAGGGGCATGAGGCCTATCAGGGCAGAGGCTCTCAGGCGCCGCGGCGTACCCGGGCCGCTTTGCGGGCCTCGGCGAGCTTACGGGCCTCGTTGGCCTTGCGTGAGGACTTGCCGCCGGTGCCGCGGGAGGCGTCCTTGCTGGTGCCCAGGCCGCGGAAGGGGGTGTTGGTGTTCTTGGCCCGGGGCGTGGCGGGCCCACCGTCGAGCGGGGTGCCGGAGGGGGCCTTGGCTCCGGTGATCCGGCTCAGCTCCGCCTCACCCGAGCGCACCTTGGTGATCGTCGCCTCGATGCCGGCCCCGGCGATCAGCCGGCTCATCTCGCGGCGCTGGCTCGACAGCACCAGCGTGACGACGCTGCCGGACTCACCGGCCCGGGCAGTGCGGCCCGCACGGTGCAGATAGTCCTTGGGGTCGGTGGGCGGGTCGACGTTGACCACGAGATCGAGGTCGTCGACGTGCAGACCACGGGCCGCGACATTGGTCGCCACCAGGACGGTGACCTGGCCGTTCTTGAACTGGGCAAGGGTCCGTGTGCGCTGCGGTTGGGCTTTGCCGCTGTGCAGGGCCGCGGCGTGCACTCCGCTGGCCCGCAGATGCCGGGTGAGCTGGTCGACCGCGTGCTTGGTGTCCAGGAACAGCAGGACGCGGCCGTCGCGGGCGGCGATCTCCGTCGTGACGGCGTACCGGTCGGGGCCGTGGACGACCAGCACATGGTGGTCCATCGTCGTGACCGCGCCCGCGGACGGGTCGACCGAGTGGATGACGGGGTCGTGGAGGTAGCGGCGGACCAGCTGATCGACGTCGTGGTCCAGGGTGGCCGAGAACAGCATCCGCTGGCCGTCGCGGTGCACCTGGTCGAGCACCTCGGTGACCTGCGGCAAGAAGCCCATGTCGCACATCTGATCGGCCTCGTCGAGGACGGTGATCCGCACCCGTCCCAGGCGGCAGGCCCCGCGCTCGATGAGGTCGTGCAGGCGGCCAGGGGTGGCGACGACGACCTCGGCCCCGTCGCGCAGCGCAGCGGCCTGCCGGCCGATGGACGTGCCGCCGACGACCGTAGCCATCCGCAGCCGGAGCGCGTCGGCGTACGGCACGAGCGCCTCGGTCACCTGTTGAGCCAGCTCCCGGGTAGGCGCCAGGATCAGGGCGAGGGGCTGCTTCGGCTCCGCGCGCCGCCCGGCCGTCCGTGTGAGCAGCGGCAGGCCGAAGGCGAGCGTCTTGCCCGATCCCGTGCGCCCGCGCCCCAGGACGTCGCGTCCTGCGAGGGCGTCGGGCAGCGTGGCCGCCTGGATGGGGAAGGGCGTGCGCACGTCGAGCTCGGTGAGCGTTCGCAGCACCTCGGCCGGCAGTTCCAGGTCGGCGAAGGAGGCGACCGGGGACACTGCCGGGGTGAGGGGCGCCGGCCGGGCGAGGCTGCCGTGCGAGGTGCCGAGGCGGTCCGGGTGGTTCATGAAGAGCCTTCCGCAGGGGGAACGTACCGAGGAAGGCCCGGCAGGAATGAGCAGCCGACGAACAAGGGAACCGCACGGACGGAATCGCCGACTGTCACGCCGTCCAAACGTTTGAGGCTAACACGAAGTGACAGTTCGACCCGGCGCTGTGGTGTGGTGCTGATCGCTCCGCCTGCGTCGGTGACGCGACACGGGCTGCGCGCCATGCGAACGGGTCGGCGGGGTACGAAATGGTCGGCCGAGCGCCGGGCGCCCTGCGCACGAACCGGGATACCCGGACGCGCGGCAGGGCGCCCCGCACACGACGCCCGGCCAGCTGCACGGTGCAGCGTCACGCCATGCGGCAGATCGCCCCCGACTGCAAGACCCACCACACATGGATCAGCGTCTGGTTCGACGATGGGGGAGTCGTCCGCGGCGGCCGGCGGTCCGTAGGAGAACGTCCTGCGGTTCGGGGACCACGACCCCCAGGGCCCGCACCTCCCGCCCTCTCGGTGCGGTCGGTCAAGGCAGGAGCTCGATGTACCCGTCGGTTCCGTGCACGCGGATCCGCTGCCCGTCCCGGATGAGTCGGGTGGCCCGCTCCACGCCCACGACGGCCGGCAGGCCGTACTCCCGGGCGATCACCGCGCCATGGGTCATCAGGCCGCCCACCTCCGTCACCAGGCCCGCGATCCCGACGAACAGCGGCGACCAGCTGGGGTCGGTGAAGGCCGTGACCAGGATGTCGCCCGCTTCGAGATCGGCCTCCGTCATGTCGAGGATGACGCGGGCCCGCCCCTCGATGGTCCCGGCGGAAACCGGTACGCCGATCAGGGCGCCGGCCGGCACGTCGTCGCGCCGGTACGCCCCGGTGAGGGCCTCACCGTCCGAGGTGAGCACCCGGGGCGGAGTGAGCGCGTGGTGCGACTGGAACGCGTCCTTGCGCCGCTGGACGAGCTGGTCGTCCACCTGGTGCGAGCGCACGACGTCGTGGAGTTCCTGGAACGTGAGGTAGAAGATGTCGTCCGTCGCAGGAAGCACGCCCGCCTGCACGAGGCGATCGGCCTCCGCCAGCAGGGCCTGCTTGTAGACGAAGTAGCGGCTGATGATGCCGTACTTGGGGTACTCCCGGTACCCGATGAAGGTTCTGACCCGGTCGATCATCCGCTTGGCCTCGTCGGCTTTCCGGTCCCCGTCCGGCAGGGCCCGCAAGCGGGACAGCACGTCCCGTTCCTTCTGCTGCGCCTTCTGCCGCCCCTGCTCGAAGCGTCGCTCGGCGGCGCCCGGCTCGAAGATCCTGACGTTGTCGAGGACCACGGGTACGAGCGTGCTGGGGCGCTCGCGCCAACGTGGCCTCGTGATATCGATCTCGCCTACGCAGCGCATGCCGTACCGGTCGAGGTAGGCCTCGATCGCGTCGCGCGCTTCGGTCCCGCCCGCGAGCTTCGCCAGCTCGTCCAGGAAGCCGTCGTCCTCGACGCCCTGCAGGAACGCCACCACCTCCGGATGCGGGCGGATCACGTCCGCGACGTCGAGCAGCGCCAGTCCCATCTCCGACGTGATGTTGTCGGGGGCGGACAGTGTCAGCGTGTCAGCCGCGTTCTTCTCGCCCAGCCACTCCTGCAGCTTGTCGTTGAGCCACCACGTGGCCTCCATCCCCGCCATGATCGCCTGAATGCTCAGCGGATCGCTGAGGACCCGCTTGTGCTCCTCGAAGGCCTCCAGCAGGAAGTCGAAGAGTGCCGCTCCGGTCTTCGTCCGGATGTCGCGCTCCAGGGCGGCGATGGACGCCCGGCTGCGCTCGATCAGCTCGGTGACGATGGCGGGATCGGTCTCGATCGGGGCGGGCGCGCCTCCGGCGGGCGGTCCGCCGGGACCCGCGTCCGGGAGCGAGGGGACGAAGCCGTCGCGGTCGAGCACGGTCTCCAGAGCGTCCCTGATCAGCGGATCGCCCTTTCCCATGGCGTCCAGGAGGCCGGCGCGGCTCGCGGGCGAGGCCAGGCGCCGGGTGACGTCGACGAACAGCCTCCCGCCGGCCTCGTGCATCGGCACCATGGCCGTCAGCTGCCACATGGAGAACCCCAGGGGCTTCATGGGGTCGGTCATCATCTGCCCATGGCCGACGGAGACGTAGACGTGGTTCTCCTGGTCGTCGGTCTCGGGGATGGGAAACAGCGTCGTGATCGGCCGGCTCTGCACGATCTGGAAGCCATCGTCGACCAGGCACCATTCGATGTCCTGCGGGCGGCCGAAGTGCGCTTCGATCCGCCGCCCGAGCTGTACGAGCCGCACGGCCTGCGCATCCGTCAGCGCCGGCTGCTCCTGCCGCTGCGAGTCGATCGCGACTTCCTGCGTCCCGCCGGTCGGCAGGGCGTGAACGGCGCGCTGTTTGGCGGCGATCGCCTTGTCGACGACTTCGCCGTCCCGCACCTTGAAGATGTCCGGGTTCACCAGGCCGGAGACCAGGGCCTCGCCGAGGCCGAAGCCGGCGTCCACGGTGGCGACCTTCCGGTTGCCCGTGACGGGGTCGGCGGTGAACAGGATGCCGGACGCCTGCGGGAAGGCCATCTGCTGCACGACCACGGCCATGTGGACCGTACGGTGATCGATGCCGTTCCGCTGGCGGTAGGTCACGGCCCGCTCGGTGAACAGCGAGGCCCAGCACCGGCTGACGTGCTGGAGGATCGCCGTCGCCCCCACGACGTTGAGGTAGGTGTCCTGCTGGCCGGCGAAGGAGGCCGTCGGCAGGTCTTCTGCCGTCGCGCTGGATCGGACGGCGTAGGCGGCCTGCTCGCCGAGCCGGGCGAGCGCGCGGGTGATCGCCGTCGCGAGATCGTCCGGGATGGCGATCCCTTCGATGGTCCGGCGGATCTCCGCGCTGAGCGTACGGATCGCCTCTCGGTCGTCCGGGTTCAGGCGCGACAGCTGATCGAGCCGCTCGTCGATCGACGGCGCTTCCGCCATGACCCGTCGGAAGGCGTCCGTCGTCACGCAGAAACCGGCCGGCACGCGGATGCCGTCGATCCGTGACAGCCCGCCCAGGTGAGCGGCCTTGCCGCCGACGACCGCGACCTGCGTCTCGTCAACCTCCTGAAGGTCCCACACGTACTGCTCGATCATCGCGATACCTCCGAGGCAGTCGTGTCCCGTTGCACTGCACTGGCCGATCGACTCACCGGCGCCTCCAGCTCTCTCGAACCTCTTGCCGGGCACGCCCTTGTCTCCGGCTGCCCTCCCTCTGACGAGTCGGCCGACCGCTCCGCCCGGTCGGACGGCGCGCACACCCGCACCGCCGCCCCGAGCGCTCGCGACCGCACTGCCGGTCTCCCCACTGGTCCGACGTCACCGCGTCCCCCATACGTCGCCAACACACGCACGTCGTGCTCCCATTTCCGCAGGTTGTGGCCTCGGCCGATGATTTTGCGCCACCACCCGGGTCTTGCCGCAAGCCCCCCGGTGCGCTATAAGTTAAGAGTGGCAGGGAGAGAGATCTCTCTGCCTTTGTCTTTGCCTCGGTCCGCCCCGTTCAGCGAAAGGCAGGCGGGGAGGATTGCGCTCGGCGGCCATGCGCTCTGTGCGACTTTGGGGGGATTCGTCCGAAGCTGACGGTCGGGCGAAGTCGAACGCTCTATTGATTTGCATAGTGCCGGGCGCAGTTTGATGCGGGAATGAAGTCAAAATTAGCCACCACGGCGGAGGCCGACCGCTTCGCCAGAGCAGTGGTTCCCTTCGAACACTGGTACTTGGGGTTCCCCGCCGCGCTGTCACCGGTGCTCAACCTCGTCGTCGAGGGCACCGGTCGGATCGCGGCCGCGGAGCTCCGCCGGGCGGTCGAGGCGGCCGCGGAGTCCTGCCCGGGCGCCCGGTTGGCCCGCCACGGCTCCCGCTGGTCGGACAGCGGTGAGCCGCCGCCGGTCCGGTTCGCGGCCGGCACGGTGTTGGACCGCACCACCCTCAATGACGTCGCGGAGCTGCGGCGGCCCCTGCCGGTGCACGGCGCGTACTGCGAAGTCGTGCTGTTCGACGGGGAGTTCCCGGCCGTCGCCTTCCGCGCCTCGCACGCGGTGATGGACGCGCGCGGGCTGCGGCTGTGGGCGCTCGACGTCTTCCGGGTGCTGCGCGGCGAGGAGCCGGAGGGCGCGCCGTCGGTGACGACCGTGGTCGAGCTGGACGACCCTCTGATCGCCCAGGCAGACGCCAAGAACCAGGACTTCGTCCTCCCGTCGCTGCTGGGCGTGCCCGCGGACGCGCGGTTCGGCGGCTACCGCTGGTGGCGGCGCTCGGTCGACGGCACCTTTCCGGCGGTGGCCGCGCGGCTGGCCACCGAACTGGCACGGCTGTCCGGGCAGCCGACGGTGCCGGTGAGCATCCCGGTGGACCTGCGGCCGTTCCACCCGGAGGTGCGGTCCACGTCCAACTTCGCGGTCACCGTCTCGCTCCAGGTCACCCCGGACGAGGGATGGGAGGCCACCCAGCAGCAGCTGCTGACGGTGCTGTCCGAACGCCGGGGCACCGTGCGCGCGCCGGGACCGGAGGTGCTGAAGGTTCCGCTCGGTCTGCTGCGCATGGCGGTGCGCGGAGTGGACCGCAAAGCGCGCCGGACAGATCGCTTCTCCTCGGTTGCCGGGGTGAACAGTCTCGGCAGGACCTCCCTCGACGCGTTCGCCACCGACGGCTTCGAGCCGGACGCGGTCTATCTGCTCTGCCCGCGCGAGCCGGCGAGCCCGCCGGGCCTGAACGTCGTGGAGTCCGAAGGCCGTACCGAGCTGAGCCTGTCGTGGTGGCCGGGCGAGGAGGCCGAGGCCCGGGCGGAGCGGCTGCTCGACACACTCTGCGAGTCCCTGTCGCCCGCCGCCCACCAGGAGCGAGCGACGCTGCTGCCGCCGGTCCCGGCCGACCGGGATGCCGGGTCCGCGGACCGGACGGTGGTCGAACTGTTCCGGGAACAGGTACGGTCCCGGCCCGACGCCGTGGCGATCAGCGGTCCGGAAGGCGAGGTGAGTTACGCCGAACTCGACCGCCGGGCGCGGGTGATCGCCGCGGAACTGCGGGCCCGCGGCATCGGCCGGGACACGGTCGTCGGCCTGTGCGCGGACCGCTCGGTGGCTGCGGTCACCGGGGCCTGGGGGGCACTGCTGGCCGGCGCGGCCTACCTCCCGATGGACACCAAGCATCCGGACGGGCGTCTGCGCGCACTGCTCCAGGACGCGCGGGCGCCGCTGTGCCTGACCCAACGCCCGCACAACGAACGGGACTTCCTGCCCGACGGCTGCGAGCCGCTGGTGCTGGACGAGCTGTCGTACGCGTCCGATCCCGCCGCGCCGCCGACGCCGCCCGCGCCTTCGGACCTGGCGTACGTGGTGTACACCTCCGGCTCGACCGGCCGCCCCAAAGGCGTCGACATCGAGCACCGCAGCCTGAGCACCTACGCGAACTGGGCGGTGCGCGAGCACGGCATCGGCCCGAACACCCGGCTCCCCCTGCTGTGTTCGCTCTCCTTCGACGTCGCGCAGATCTCCCTCGTCCTGCCGTTCCTGGTCGGCGGCACGCTGCTGCTCATGCGCGACGAGCTCGACCACCTGTCGTTGCAGGAGGTGATCGACGCCGGTGCGACCGCACTCGCGCTGACGCCGTCGCACCTCGACCTGATCACCCGGTTGGGGCTGCGCCCCGGGGCGGTCGGCACGCTCATGGTGATCGGGGAGCAGTTCACCCGGGCCCTCGCCTTACGGGCCCGCGAGATGTTCGGCCCACAGTGCCGCATCATCAACCTCTATGGGCCCGCCGAGGCGACCATCGGGGTCAGCCACCACTTCTTCGACGCCGAGCGCGACACCGGTGCGAACGTGCCGATCGGGCTGCCGCAGGACGGGGTCTCGCTGTTCCTGCTCGACCCGGAGCGCCGTTTCGTCGCGCCGGGCGAGACGGGCGAGCTCTACATCGGCGGCGTGCAGCTCGCCCGCGGCTACCGCGGACGCCCGGACCTGACCCGGCAGCGGTTCGTGCGCCTGGCCGACGGCACCCGCGTCTACCGCACCGGAGACCTGGCGCGCCGGCTGCCGTCGGGCGCGGTGGAGTGCTGCGGGCGCGTCGACGACCAGGTCAAGGTGCGCGGACACCGCATCGAACCATCGGAGATCGCGTTCACGCTGGAGACCCACCCGGCGGTCGCCGCCGCGGTCGTCGTCCCGCGCACCCCGCCCGGCCGGACGGACCGGGCGTTGTGCGGCTACGTCGTGCTGCGGCCCGACGTCCCCCCGGTCGAGGTACCGGAGTTGGCGGCCCATCTCCTCGAACGCTTGCCGTCGTACATGGTGCCCGCCGCCATGCTGGTCGTCGCGGGGATCCCGCGCACCGTGAACGGCAAGGTCGCGGTCTCGGCGTTGCCCGACCCGTTCGCGGACGCGGAGGAGCCCGGTGACGCGACACCGTTGAGCGACACCGAGGCCGCCGTCGCAAAGATCTGGGCGCGGGTGCTGGGCACCGATGTGGACGGGATGGGTTCGGCCAGCGACTTCCACCAGCTGGGCGGGGATTCGCTGGCGATGATCGACATGGTCGCGCAGGTGGCCGGCGAAATCGTCGGGGCCGCGGGAGCCGAGGCGTTCACCCGCCGGGCACCCGAGTTCCTCGCGCAGCCGACCTTGGTGCGCGTGGCAGGGCTCGCCGAGACGGTCCGTACGGCCTGACCGGCCCTCGTCCATCCGTCAAGGCCGGACGGACGGCGCGGGCGCGACGGCGGGCCCGGGGCGGAGCATTCCGGCCCAGACCACCAACGCGCCCGCCCGATCCCCACCCACCGGCACCTGAGCCACTGCCCAGTGCCGAGCGGGCCTCCGTTCCGGTCGCCGGCGCGCTGTCCTGGCAGCTGCCCTTCTCCTGGATGACCGCGGACGCACCGACCGGCACAGACCCACGTCCACCTCGCCGTCCGCCACGGCGCCGAGTTGCTCGAGGTGTGCATGGGTACCGGTCGATAGTTGATCAGCCCGTCGGCCCGGAGCGAGTATGGCGTCACATTCGCCAGAGCCGCAGACTCCGGTCCTCTTACGGGGCGGCAGCCGCGAGCCCGCTCTCAGGAGACCATCGTGCCCACTGCGCCCGGCTGGATCGCGAGGATCACCGCGACCGGACTCGACGACGCTCCGCTGCCGCACCACGCCGGTTCGCGGAAGGCCCTTGCCTCGCCACCGGCGCCCCTGGTGGTCGAGACGGGTGTCCTTCGGCGCAACGCCGTACCCCGAGGGAGGGCAGCGTGACCGAGACCGGACGACCGCGGCTGAGGCGGGCCTGGATCGCGGAGCTCGGCCCGCAGGGTGAGGCCGACGTCGACCGCGCGGCATGTCCGCGCGCGAGCGTCGAGGACGCCGTCGCGCGGATCGGCGCGGGCCCCGTGTGCTGGGCGATCGAACTGAGTTCCGTGGTGGTGCGGCGCATCGTGGGCGAGGTGCCGGCCCTGGGCGGTAGCCCGGCCGCGGTGGAGATGCTCCGCCGGAGCAATGAGGCGACGACTCTGCGGGCGCTGTTCACCGTGGCGCAAGGCCCGGCGGCCGCTCCGCCCGTCGGTGAGGTGATCCTGGAAGGTATCCGCGAGTTCGTTCACCGGGCCGTACCGCTGGAGCGGGTGTTGCACGGCGTCCGGATCGGGCACGCGGCGACGACCGAGGCGTTCCTGCGGGCCTGTGCCGAGCTGGTCGCCCCGGAGGAGGCGGTCGATGAGGTGACGGCGGTCTCCCGCGAGCTGTTCTCTTATGTCAATGACCTCTCCGACGCCATGATCCGTACCTACCTCGCAGAGCACGAGGTGTGGAGCACCAGCGCGGCAGCGGCACGGGCCGGCATCGTGCGTTCCCTGCTGAGTGATGCCGCGACGACGGACGTCGGCGAGGCGTCGCGTGCTCTCGGTTACGACCTGCGGCGCACCCACGAGGCGGTGGTGGTGTGGTCGGACGCGCCGAACGGCAATTCCACGCTGCAAACGGCGGCGACCGAGGCGCTCCGGTCCCGGGGCGCCACCACGACGCTGGTCGTCCCCGTGGCCTCAGGGCGGTTGTGGGCGTGGGGCACCGTGCCTTCGGACGGCACCCACCGGACCGGTTCGACTGGTTCGACCGGTTCGTGGGGGACCATCACGGAGGCGCTGTCCCGGCAGCGGTTACATGCGGCCTTCGGTGCCCGGGGCGATGCCGTCGCGGGCTTTCGCCGCTCCCACCGCGAGGCTCTGCGCGCAGAGCGGATCGAGCAACTGCGGCGCGAGGCCGGACGGGTTCCCCGGCAGGCGACCGCCTACGCCGACGTGGCCGCCATCGCGTTGTTGGCCACCGATCTCGACGCGGCCGGTGAGTTCGTGCGACGTGAACTCGGCGGGCTCTGCGCCCCGACCGCACCGATGCAGGCACTGCGGACGACGCTCTACCACTACCTCGACGCCGAGCGCAGCCTGGCAGATGTCGCCCGACGCCTGCACGTGGCCAGGGGGACGGTGACCTACCGCGTGCGGCGCGCCCAGGAGGTACTGGGACACGACCTCGACGACCATCGCTTCGCCCTCCACACCGCCCTGGCACTCGTCGAGGAACTGGGGGACGCGGTCCTCCTGCCTCGCGACATCAAAGAGCGGTGAGCCCAGCGGTGAGTCCGATATCCCGGTCGCGGCCCGGACCGGTCCGGCAGACCAACGGGCGACCGGAATCCTGAGCCGGCAGACCAAGCGCCTTTCCGGGAGCCGGAGTTGACTTCGTGATGTGGGATGCGGTGCTGCACAGAGCCCCGCATCCCGACAGACGAATCCATGCTTACGGGAGGCGCACGATGATCAACCGAGAGACCTTCGTCGAGCTGATGAGCGGGGTGTGCTCCCCGGTCACCGTGGTGACGGCGACGACCGCCGACGGGCGACCGTACGGCACCACCGTGTCGAGTCTTGCCTCGCTCTCGCTCGACCCTCCGCTGGTGAGCTTCGCCCTGGACCGCACCTCGGGGCTGCTGCCCCACCTCCAGCCGGGTGACCGGGTGGGGGTGAACATCCTCGGCGCCCACCAGCAGAAACTGGCGTCGACATTCGCCCGCCGGAGGGGAGCGGGCTCGAAGTTCGACGGCGTCACCTGGACCGTCCGCGCCGGGCTGCCCTACCTGCCCGAGTCCGCCGGCTGGACGGCGGGACGCGTCGAGCGCCACGTGGACGGCGGTGACCACATCCTGCTCGTCGTGGGCGTCGAGGAGGCCGAGCCGACCCCCGCGGCCCCGCTCACCTACGCGCGCCGGGTCTTCGGCACGCACGCCCCTCTCGCCGTCGCGAGCTGACCCGTACCCGCCCGATCGCCCTGATCCTGACACCGAAGTGACGACGATGAACATCACCCTGGACGGTCCCCACACCACCGACGCCGCGCGCGCCCTGCGATCCGAGCTCGTCGAGCGCGCCGCCACCCTGCGACCGCTGCTCGCCGCCAACGCCGATCGGACCGACCGCGAGCGCATGGTTCCCACCGAGAACATCGATGCCCTGGCCGAGGCCGGCCTGCTCTCCCTGATGCGGCCGGCCCGTTACGGCGGGCTGCAGACCGACTTCCGCACCCTGCTGGACGTCGGCCGCGAGGTCGGGCGTGCCTGCGGCTCCACCGCCTGGCTGACCTCACTGCTCAATGCCAACGCGTGGTTCGTCGGGCTCTTCCCCGCCCAGGCCCAGGACGACGTCTGGGCCCACATCCCCGACGCCCGAGTCGCCGGCGTCGTCACCCCCTCGGGCACCGCGCACGTGGTCGAGGGCGGGTACCGGGTGAGCGGTCGCTGGGCCCCCGCCTCCGGATGTGCCCACGCCGACTGGGCGGTCCTCGGGGTCGAACGCCCGGACGCCGAGGGCACGTCGGACGCCGTCGGCATCGTGCTCGTACCGATGACGGAGCTGACCATCGAGGACACCTGGTTCGTGACGGGCATGCGGGGGACCGCATCGAACTCACTCGTCGGCGAGGACCTGTTCGTGCCCGCGCACCGCTTCCACTCCGTCCCCGACGCCGTCGAGGGCCGCTACGCCACACCCTTCACCGACGAGGCGCTCTACCGGGCACCCTTCGTGCCGACCGCCGCGCTGGTGTTGACCGGGCCGCAGCTCGGGCTGGCTGCAGCCGCTGTCGATCTCTTGCTGGCCGGCGCCCCGCGGCGGGGCTTGACCCTGACGAGCTACACCGTCCAGGCGGAGGCCCCCACCGTCCAACTCGCCGCCGCGAACGCGGCGTCGCACGCCGACTCCGCCCAGTTGCACGCCTACCGTGCGGCCGCCGACATCGACGAGGCCGCGCGGTCCGGGGTGCTCTCCGCATACGATGCCCGGGCACGGATGCGGATGGACGCGGGAAGGGCGGCGGTCCACGCGCGTGAGGCGGTCCGCATCGTGTGCTCGGCCCAGGGGGCTTCGAGCTTCGGCGAGTCGAACCCGCTCCAGCGCATCTGGCGTGACATCGAGACCGGGAGTCGACACGCCGTCCTCAACCCCGAAGTGGCCGCCGAGATCTATGGGAAGTCGCTCTTCGGTATTCGGGGCACGGTGTCCGAGATGGTCTAGGGCGATTCTCGCGGAGCACCGGTCCGCAGCGCCGGTCCGCAGCGCCGGTGCTCCGCGAGCGTGGGGCTGCGCTCCGGTGATGAGGAGGAGCGCCCGTGACGCACAGCAGGCAAGCGCGGATGCCCGGCTCCGCACGACGTTCTCGACGACGACCGGCGCTCGTTCCTCACCGGCACCGGCGCCACCGTCGTGCCGCTGGCACTCGAGACCGACCTTGACGGCGCCCGCCTCCCTCATGTGCGCGAAGACGGTGACCTCGCCGCCGTCTTCCGCCCCGATCTCCCCCTCTACGGAACCGCGACGACCGCGGGCGGCCCCAGCGGTCTGATCGACGCACCCCTGGACTACTGCCCGGTGGCATCCGTCAAAGCCGGCGTCAAGCCCAGGACCAGGTACCCCAGGCCGCTCAGACGCAAGTTGACCGTGTCGCGTGCGTCGAAGCCGCCGCGGCGGCCACGCGCTCCACGGTCGGCCACCAGGTGTCCAGACCGGGCACGCGCAGGCCGACGACCTTGCCGGCGTCATCGGCGCGGCGCAGTGCCACCGCCGCGGTGAAGTCGGGGTGGGCTTCAAAGGCGGTGCTCTCTTGCGCCGTCATGACTCCGCCCTGGCAGCCGAGGGTACGTGCGCTCTCCGGGGAGAGCGCGAGGTGCGAGTCGGTCGCCGCGAGGTAGCGCTTGGCCGGGATGTGGAGAGCGACGAGGCGTGCGGTCCGTGGCCCGAGCAGGTCGGCGATGGCCGAAGCGGCATGCTCGCCGTGTCCGGCCTCGTCGCCGGGCATCAGGTGGTGGCCGATGTCATGCACCAGTCCGGCGACGTGAAGCTCCGCATCCTCCGGGTGCCGTTCGGCGAGGACCGCGGCCACTTGGAGGCCGTGGTCGAGGATGCTCACCGGGTCACCGGATCGGTCCGGGGTGTCCCAGGCGTCCGCGCAGTCGGCCAGCAGGGCCATGAGCTGGTCCACGGAGGCCACCGGCTCGGTGGACGCTACGGACGATGTCGGATTCTGGTTCATGCCGCCAGGCTGTCTCCTCGGGCCGAACGGCGGGTGTACGCAAGGTGCCTTGCCGGGGGAGGGGGGCGCTTCAGCCGGCCGCGGCGCCGCAAACGGGAGCGTTGCAGTCGGCCAGTGGGCGGTGTGCTTGGCCGGTTGCGCGCGGCCAAGCAGGGGAGGAGGCGGTTCCGGCCAGTAGCGACGGCGGGCCGATCTTGGTTCCGGTTGGTTACTTGAGCCATCTGCGCCGGTCAGGCGCCGCGTTCTCGGCTTTCACGCCCGGCGGGGCTCGGGCTCTGCCGCGGCCGTCCGGAAGGTCCGTCGGTAGGCGGAGGGCGTGGTGCCGAGGCCGTCGCGGAATTCTCCTCCCGGACCAACGGATGCCTTGCGCGCCACGGACCTTGGCGTGTTCTCATCACCGGCACAGCACTAGAGTGAGGCGGTGACTCCCTTACCGGAAGACCTCTCGCCACGGGTCAGCGAAGACGACCGCGACATGGCCGTGCAGCGCCTGCAGGAGGCGTACGCCGAAGGGCACATCTCGCACGAGGAGATGGACGAACGCCTCAACCAGGCGCTCACCGCCAAGGCGCACGGCGAGCTGGTGTCGGCTCTGGCCGCGCTCCCGGAGGAGAATGCGGGCACCACGTCCACGATTGCCGCGCACAGCGGACGGATCCAGCGGCGCGGCGCATGGCGGGTACCTCGAATCCTCAAGGTCGAGTCCGCATTCGGAAAGGTGCACCTGGACCTGTCCCGGGCGGTCATCGAGCATCCGGTGGTCGACATCGAGTTGCACCTCGGCAGCGGCAGCGCCAAGATCACAATGCCTCGCGACGCAATCGTCGACATCGAGGATCTGCACACCGCGTGGAAGGACACGCGCTACAAGCCCCGGCGACCCCGCCCAGGCGGGCCGAGGATACGGATCTCCGGGACGATGGAGTTCGGACGGTTGAAGATCCGCCACGCGCGGCGATGAGTCCTCATCCGGCACCGGGACCGCCTGTCGGGCACACGCGGCTCCTGCGGGAGGACCTGTGACACTCAGGCGTCGGGCGGCATGTTCTCGGACGCGTTGAGCAGACAGTGGGTGTCCAGGCGCAGCCGCCACGCGTTGCGGCGGTGCGCGACGGTCAGTTCGGCACCACGCGCCGCGCCTCGTCGGCGGCACGGCACAGGGCGGTGAGACTGCCCAGGGAGCCGCTCACGCTTACCACGACACGAGCGGTCTCCGGGGGGCCGGAACCAGACATCTCTCCACCGTTCCCAACCGTTCTTCGCCTGCGCACGCAGATGGTTTCCCGCGGGCGGTCCGCGCGGACCACTTCCATCGCACTCCTGGTAGGGGGCTTTCGAACACCCCTCTACGCCCCTTCTTGGCGCTCTTCTGACGTGCCTGGCCAGAAGCATTCGCCCGCCGCGTCAGGATCCCGTAAGCGACGGCCCGGTCGCCGTCAGCATCCCGTCATGAGGCGGCGGGAAACGGGGTCGGGCGGACATAGCGTCTGCGGCACGTCCCGGTCCGCCTCCTCGCGTCCGGGGCGGTCCAGTCCTTCGCACGAACCATCCCGGATCCTCCAGGAGGCATCCCATGGCAGAACTCTTGAGCGGTGAAGACCCGGAGCCTTGTGAACGGTTCCCGGCCGGATCGTTGTTCGTTCCCGTCCGGCCGGGGCCAGCTGGGAGTGTGGCCCGGATCTTCCGCACTCCTCTCGGCGGCCGCACGGCCGTCGGCTTCACCTCCGAGCGCAGGCTGACCGCGACGCTCGGCACCGACCAGGCATGGATCAGGCTCTCCGAGCCCGCGCTGCGCGCGCTGGCCGAGCCGCTCGGAGTCACCACCGTCACGGTGGACCCCCCGTTCTCGGCACCGGCCCCCGCGCCGGCCGAATCCGCCGCCCTCGCACCGAAGAGGGCCTCGGCGCCCCGCTCCCGCGAGCACACCTGGGACCCGCAGGCCGTCGGCGTGGTGCGGGTGGCCGGCGCCGCGGCACTCGTCTCGGCGCTGTCGCTGTGGATCGGTTGAGAGGGGAACACACGATGACCACTGTTCACGAACCCGTCGCCGTCACCACCGACGACGAGCTGTCGGTGTGGCCCGCCTCCACCACCGAGCCCCACCGGGGCGAGCCGGCCGTGGGCGGCGTCCCGCTCGCCGAGATCGCCGATCGCTTCGGCACCCCCGCCTACGTACTGGACGAGGGCGAGGTGCGCGAGCGCTGCCGCACCTACCGGCACGCCTTCCCCGAAGCCGACGTCCTCTACGCGGCCAAGGCGTTCCTCTGCCGCGCCATGGCCCACTGGATGGACGAGGAGGGCCTCGGCCTCGACGTCTGCTCCGCCGGTGAGCTGGAACTCGCCGTCACCACCGGGTTCCCGCCCGAGAAGATCGTGCTGCACGGCAACGCCAAATCCCCGCACGACCTGGAGACCGCGCTGCGCCTGGGCGTCGGGCGCATCGTGATCGACAGCCCTTCGGAGATCGCACGCCTGGCCGCCGCGGTCGGACCCGACGGGCATCAGAAGGTGATGGTCCGGGTGGTGCCCGGGATCAGCGCCGGGGGCCACGACAAGATCCGCACCGGCACCGACGACCAGAAGTTCGGCCTGTCCATCTCCGACGGATACGCCCAGCACGCCATCGCCCGCATCCTGGACCAGCCGCAGCTCGAACTCACGGGTCTGCACTGCCACCTGGGCTCCCAGATCGCCAGCGTCAAGCCCTATCTGGCCGCCGTACGCCGCATGGTGGGCCTCATGGCCCGGGTGCGCGAGCAGCACGGTCTGACCTTGCCCGAGCTCGATCTGGGCGGCGGCCACGGCATCGCCTACCGGCCCGGCGAGCCGGCCCTGGACCTGACCGCCCTGGCCCGCAAGGTCCGCGCGGAACTCATCGAGGCATGTGCGGCGGCCGGACTCACCGTGCCCCGCCTGATCATCGAGCCGGGCCGCGCCATCGTGGGACCGGCCGGGGTCGCCCTGTACCGCGTGCTCGCCGTCAAGCGCACGGGCGAGCACACCTTCGTCGCCATCGACGGCGGCATGAGCGACAACCCGCGGCCCGCGCTGTACGGCGTGCGGTACGCACCCCGCCTGATCGGCCGTCACAGCAGTGCGGAACCGGCCTCGGTCACCGTGGTGGGCCGCCACTGCGAGGCGGGTGACATCCTCGCGTCCGACGTCGAACTCCCCGGCGACGTACATCCCGGAGACCTGCTCGCGGTGCCCGTCGCCGGCGCGTACCACCTCTCGATGGCCTCCGGCTACAACCTGGTCGGCCGCCCGCCGGTGGTCGCCGTACACGGCGGCCGCGCCCGTCTCCTCGTCCGCCGCGAGTCCCTGGACGACATCCGCAACCGCGACGTGGGGCTGTAGCCCGCTCCTGCTCTGAGACCGCCTCCGGGTGGGTGACGGCCCGACCCTCACCCTGAGGCGCCCGGTTCCCTCGCACCAAACCCCTTTTCCTGCGTGACATATTGTCCGGTGGGGGAGAGCCAAGTCCTTGCTCGCTTCTCGCCTCCCTTCTCGCTTCTCGCCTCCCTTGCTGGATGGTGGCCTCGGCTGTTACGCGGAGGCCACCACCTCCCCGGTCGTGATCTGGGGAGGGTTGGGGAGCAGTGGCGTGAGGTTGTCCCTCACGAAGTCCGCAGCCCTTGAGATGGATTCTTCGGCGCCGGCTCGGTCCTGGAAGATGCTGGCCGAGATCATTACTCCGTCTCCGGCGTCGATCCAGTAGTAGGCCACGAATCCGGTGACCTGGCGCATGAGCGGTACGAACCCCTCGTTGACGAGGCGTCCCGTCTCAGCTGGGTCTGTCACCCCTTCGTACCGCCGGACTGCTGCGTACATGGCTGATCTCCTCACCGCGTGCCGGGTCGCGCTCTGCTGAGACGCCGTACCCCTGCGACGGCTGCCTGGCGTGTGGGGAGGCTGTCAATCACCTGAAGAGCCGCCTCTGGTGATCCGAACGGGGGCGGTCGCTGTACTGCCGGCGGTGCCCGACTGGCTGCCCACAGGAGGGCTTTGGAGTCGCCTGTGGCGGTGCACCGAAGTCACACCTTCAGTGGCACGGCCGGGACTCTCGGCCGCCGACGGAGTCGCCCGTCGGTGATGCCGTGTGGTGCGTGTCGATCGGCCGTCATGGCCACGGCGTCACCCTGCCTTCCTCAGGCGGGGTGTAGCGCCGGCGGCGGGTGCCGCGTCCATTCGTTTAGTGATCGTTTATTGCGGCTCGGCAGAGTGTGCAGTGTCGGGGAGGATCCTTCGCAGGGGACGGTATGGCCAAGTTGTATCTGGAGAAGCTCAAGTGCGTCACGACTGAGGGCTGGAGCGGCCTCGATGAGCCGAGCCTTGTCGTCCAGGATCGCGGCACTGTGTGGAACGGGACGGTGCTCGGCAATCGGATGTACACCGTCAAGTACGACTGCGACTTCACGGGAACGATTGCTGTCTCCCTCTGGGAGGACGGCGGCCCGGAGAGGGACGACAGGCTCAGGAAGCAGTGGATCACGGATACGCCTGGTGAACGCAGTCTGCACTTCAGGGCGGATGGCGCCGAGTACAAGCTGCTGTATGCGGTGGAGTAGGTAGCTCGCACTGCGCGGGCTGCTCGTGCCGAGCCCCTGCGCCTCGGCCCCGTCGAGAGGCAGCTCCCGCGGGGGAGATTGATCCTCTGTTGGGATGATGCCTCGGCGGCGCGGGCCGGTCACGATGGAGCTATGACGATCAAGCGTTCCGTGGACGATGCAGCGCGACTGTCCCAGCGCCGGGCGTCCCGTCTGGGGCTGGGAGAGTGGCCCGGGCTCGCTGCTGCGGCATGGGGCTGCTGTTCGCAGTGCCCAGTTTCGTCTGGGCGATGGGCAGTAGCCTCGGCGCCGAGTCGACGGTGTCGCCGTCGCTGATGAAGCTCGCTCATGACCGGGTGACATGGTTCGTGGCCGTCTTGTGGGTGACCGGGTTCCTGAAGCTCTTCGGGGCGGCGCTGGGCATCGGTCTCACGCGCCGGCGTGGCAGGCGGATCGGCCGTCTCATGGTGTTCTGTGGCGGCGGCGCGACGGTGCTGCTCGTCTGGCACGGCTGTCTCTTCGTTGCCCATGGAGTGCTGGTGGAGGCTGGGGCACTCTCCGCTGCGCCTGACCTGATCGGGCTGACCCGCTGGTACCTCTACCTGTGGGGGCCGTGGTTCATCGTCGGCGGTCTGGCCTTCGCCGCCGCCACCACACGGTATGTCCGCCGACAGGATGCCCGGCGCGAGCTGCGACTTTACGGCGCTGTGGGGGCGCTGGGTGCGTTGCTCCTGTCGTTGGCATCGGCCGTCACCGGGATCGGTTGATGACCCTCGCGCAGGTGCCGGCCCCGGGTGAGACGATCGCGTGGTGACTGTGCGATCACGGCGTCGGAGTGGTCCCGGACAACCCCGGCCACCGGGCTGAGCCCGCACCGTTTCGGCAAGCTGCTGACCATGCTGCGCCGTGCGGGAGCGGATGCAGAAAAGACGGTAATCTTATGCCCTGCATTCACGTTTCAGGGGGTAAGGATGCTGGCAATCGGAATTTTTCCGAATGGCGAAAAATTTGCCATGACGCAAGATTATGCTGCCGTCATTTCAGCCGCGCTGGCGGCACTTTTCCTGATCGGCATCGTGGAAGTTGCGAATTCCTTCAAATCTCGTGGAGAAGACAGGGACTTGATTCGCGCCCACCATATGGCAGAGATCAAGGAAAGCATCCTCGGCTTCAAGAACGGAACTCCGCTGACCGAGGACCGCAAAGAAGCTACAGAAAAGAGCCTCAAACTCTTCAAGAAGCGCATGGACGCTATGCAAACGCTGACCGGAGTTCACTTGGCGTTCATGGCCGGGACCCTGTTCATGCTCGGTAAAGCCCTCCTCGACGTCCTCCACTGGTCGGCACTTAAAGGCCCGTCGGATTCGCCCGACATCGCAAAGTCGAGCTATCTCGTGACGCTCTTCGCCGTATTCTCCATCACCGCCATGTTCGCCCTGCGCACCGCAATGACCAATCGATACCGCCGCTGGTCGGCGCGTCGTGAAATTGCTCAAGAGCTCGGCTTGGGGGTGGAGGAAGCGATGGCCCTCTCGCAACGCTGGATCGGAGAGGGGAATCCCCCCTTCTAAAGCCCTGCTTCCGACCGCTGCAGCCCTCGGGTCACCAACACCTCATGGGCTCGCTCGGACGCCGATTCTCTTGGATGTACCTCGGCGATGATAGGCACCGTCGGCATGGCAATCTGCTGCGATTTCCTGCCCCAGGACCGTGGCCATCCCTACGACCGCCCCACCCGACGACCCCGCCCCACACCTGTCCCAGCGAACTCTTCCTCACCTGAGATGTCTCGCCTCAGGGCCGTGACCCGGGGATGTACTGGTCGGCCCAGGCACTGATGATGTGGGCGGCCCGCTGCGCCTGTCCTCGTGCGGTCAGGAAATGGTCTGCCCCTTCGAGCGAGACGAAGCTTCGCGGGTGTCGTGCCTCGCGGAAGATCTCCCCGGCGTTGTCGATGTCAACGGTGTTGTCGGTAGGCGAATGCAGGACGAGGAGCGGCAGGTTCAACTCGCCGATCCGGTCACGCAGGTGAGCCTGGCGGACGTCTTCGACGAAGGCGCGCTTGAGGACCAGGGTCCTCCCGCCGACGAACCACTCGTGCGAGCCGTCACTGAGAACGCGATCCATGACCGCGTCGTACTGTCGCTCGACGTGGCTGGGGTCGACAGGCGCCCCGATCGTGGCGACCGCGCGGACGCCGGTTGCCTCGGCCGCTGCGGCCAGGACTGCGGCGCCTCCCCATGAGTGCCCCACCAGCAGGTCTGCCGGAGTCCCTCGCTCCGCCATCAGTTGCACTGCACGGAGCGTGTCCTGGACCTTGATGGTGAAGGAACCGTCCCCCCAGTCGCCGTCGGAGTCTCCGACCCCGAGGTTGTCGTAGCGCAGCATTCCGATCCCCTCGCGTGCCAGCTGCTTGCTGACGCGCGAGGCGGCCGGCGAGTCCTTGCCGAGTGTGAATCCGTGTACGAAGATTCCCCAGCCTCGGATCTCGCCTTCTGGCAGGTCGATCGCTCCGGCCAGTTCGGGACCGACGACGCTTGGGAATCTCACTTTTTCGGGCATGTTGTGATCACCTAGGCAGGGACTGATGGTGGGGCAGGGAATCGAGGGCGACACCGGCTGGTGCCACGCGCGTGCTCCGAGCAGTAGAGCAGTGAGCGCGGTGTTTGTCGCTGTCGACGCGTCAGACGGTCGGCTTCTGCACGGAGGTCGGCTTGGTGGTGAGCAGTGCGGTGATCTCCTCGGCGAGGTGCGGGCCGAGTTCGCCCCAGCCGTCCTTGTAGCCGTAGACGCCGGCCAGGGTGCGGGCCTCGTAGTCGCCGTTCATGATCTCGATGTCCGTGGCCGTGATGAGTGCCGGGTGGGCGACACCGACGGCCGCCGAGACCTTTATCAGCTCCTTGCGGAGGGTGCGCAGGTAGACGGCGGCCCGGGTGGCCTTCGAGGTCGGGTCGAGGCCGCGAGCCAGCCACGGGTTCTGGGTGGCGATGCCGGTGGGGCACTTATCGGTGTGGCACTTCTGCGCCTGGATGCAGCCGATCGACAGCATCGCCTCACGGGCCACGTTGATCATGTCGGCACCCAGCGCGAAGGCGACCGCGGCGTTCTCGGGCAGGCCGAGCTTGCCGGAGCCGATGAAGGTCAGGTCATCGGTCAGCCCCCGCTCGGCGAAGCAGCCGTAGACCCGGGAGAAGCCCATCCGGAAGGGCAGCGACACCGAGTCGGAGAAGGTCAGCGGCGCCGCCCCGGTGCCGCCCTCGCCGCCGTCGATGGTCACGAAGTCGACACCACGGTCACCACGCGCCATCAGCGTGGCCAGCTCCTGCCAGAATTCCAACTCGCCCACCGCGCTCTTGATCCCGACCGGCAGACCGGTCTCGGTGGCGAGCAGTTCGACGAAGTCCAGCATCGAGTCGACGTCGCTGAACGCGGTGTGCCGCGACGGGGAGGCACAGTCCTCGCCGAGCGGAATGCCGCGGATCTCGGCGATCTCCGGGGTCACCTTCGCGCCCGGCAACATCCCGCCCAGCCCAGGCTTGGCGCCCTGGGAGAGCTTGATCTCTATCGCCTTGACCGGGGCGCCGGCGACCACATCCTTGAGCTTGTCGATGTTGAAGCTGCCGTCCTCGTTGCGGCAGCCGAAGTAGGACGTACCGATCTGAAGGACGAGGTCGCCGCCGTTGCGGTGGTACGGCGAGAGACCGCCCTCTCCCGTGTTCTGCATCGTGCCCGCCAGCGCCGCACCTTCGTTGAGCGCCGTGATCGCCGCACCGGAGAGCGATCCGAAGCTCATCGCCGAGATGTTCACCACGCTCGCCGGCCGGAAGGCCTTGGCACGCCCGCGCGGCCCGCCCAGCACCTTGGCTGACGGCAGTGGGGCCTGGGGGTCGTGTGCGTCGGGCAGCGTGCCGGCGAACGTGCGCTGCTTCAGGTAGGCGTGCCCCTGCATGTGCTCGACGTCGTTGTCGGTTCCGAACCCGAAGTAGTTGTTCTCCCCCTTCGCCGACGCGTAGATCCAGGTGCGCTGGTCACGGCTGAACGGGCGCTCCTCGTCGTTGGAGGTGACGATGTACTGCCGCAGCTCCGGCCCGATCGTCTCCAACAGGTACCGGGCGTGCCCGATGACCGGGAAGTTCCGGAGCAATGCGTGCTTCTTCTGGACAAGGTCGCGAGCGGCCACCAGTGCCAGTGCCGTTGCGGTGGCTGTGGCGATACTCCGGGCACGCATGAACGTTCCTCTCCTCGATGCTCGACGCCATCGCCGTGCGATGGACGTCGTCGTGTCGTGTCGGGCGTTGGGCGGCGGATACGACCAAGCGGGCGTCAGCGTCCGTCGGAGAACGCGAAATGATATTAGAGGCCCGCGCGGAGAGGCGAGGGGGCAGGGTCGGCGGGTGGAGCGGTCGTCCCAGTGGTGCGCGGCCCAGGCGCGTCGGGTCGGGCTACGCACGGGGTTCGGGCGGGTATTGGCGCCGTCCCCAGCCACGGCGGGACATCCGGGGCCGGCACCAGCCGACTGCCCGCGGCCCGCGCCCGCGGCAACGGCATCTCGGCCGGAGCGCGGCGCAGCGGGGCGACGTCTGTCTGCCCGTGGTTGCGGTTGGCGTCTAGGGCTCCGTGCCTACGCCGGTGGTCGGGCTGGCGCGCTTTCAGAGGGATCAGTACCGGGGTGGGCCGAAATGGCGGTGCGCTGCCCGCCCTGTGGGTTGCGCAGGCCAGCCGCCAGCTGCCAGCCGGTTTCGTTCGTGGGGAGACACCAGGGACCGGGCACCTTCAAGCTCGCGGGCGGCTGGACGGCCGAGGTCACGAAGATCGGCGAGCTGCGATACCGCGCACAGATCATCGGCCACGACGGCGTGGCCGCCATGCTGACCGATCCCCGGGCGGCAAGTGCCGTCGTCGCGGGCTCCGCCGCTGGGTACCGTGTGCACGTGTCTACTCGCGCGGAGCTGCGTCGGATGCGCCGTATCGACCGCTGGATGGAGATCATTCTGCCGACGGTGGTCCGACGTGTGGTCAACGGCCAAGTGGCGCAGCCCGGTTGGCTGCCTCGCCGCTGGCTGTCCCTGGTGTCGGGTGATGTCGACCTGGATGCGGGTATCGGGGCGGTCTGCCTCGTCTGGCGTCCCGGGTCCCCGAAAGCGGAGACGCACACCGCACTGATGGAGCGCTGCGGTGAGAAGTGGCAGCACACAGGCGGTGGCAGTACGTCGGGTGGTGACCTGCCTGCGGAGAGGCTGGCGGCGGGCCGGCCGGGGCAGGTCGGCATGATCGAGATCGGCGGAGGCGCAGGTGCCCTGAGTTATGCCTACCGCCTGCGTCATCCGGACTTCATGGGGGCGGCCCCGTGGGTCGGATCCAACGAACTCCAGGCGGCGGCCGAAGTGGATCATCTTCTCCTCGGCGACCGACGGATCGAGGTACCCGGCCACGGCAGGCTCATCGTGGTCTGGAAATCCCCGTCCACAGGCCACGTAGGGATACGACCGCTCATCGTGGCTGTGGGGCGCGACGGCACGGAACTCTCCAGGATCGGCCCTCACGACAGTGTGGACAGCTACACCTGGGCAAGGTTGCACGGCCCGGAGGGGCAGTAGCTGCGAACCCTCCGTAAGCCCGGTCGTCCTGATGAACTCGTAGAACCCGCAGATCACCGTCAGGGCGTGGTTGATCGTGCGCGGCGCGTACCCGGCCCGCAAAGACGCCTTGCCCGTACGGAGATTGACCGTGCCGCGACCGGAGCATCGGGCCGTTGCCGTTGCCGTTGCCGTTGCCGTTGCCGTAGCCGTTGCCGTTGCCGTTGCCGTAGCTGCGGCAGGTCAGCGCGCTGGAATCCCCAAGCGCCAGGTCCCGCAGAAGCGCGGTGACCCGCTCGATCTCGCCCCCAGGCTGTAGGCCCGAGTCATGCCAACGAGGCTGTAAGGCCTGTCCGGCGGCGCACCTGTGTACGCGATCATCCGATACATCTGAGTCTTGGACCATCTCCCATGTGGTGAGTCGGATCAGGCGTTTGTAGCCCGCGCCACGGTCCGGCCGTGGCTGCGGGGTGATCCGTTGGCCAGTTCGTAGGGTGGAACCGTCCCGAGTGGACCGGACGCCCCGGTCCGAAGAGGCAGGAGGCGATCGCCGTGCACGTCCCACCCATCCTCGTCACCGGCGTTGGCGGTGGCGTTGGCGGAGTCGGCCGTACGGTCCTTGAGCGGTTGCACGCCGAGGGGGTGCCGGTCCGGGCTCTGGTGCATCACGACGACGCACGGGCCGCGGCCTTGCGGGCCATGGCCGGCGTGGAGGTGGTGGTCGGCGACCTCACGCGCGGTGCCGACGTGGTGGAGGCGCTGGCGGGCTGCCGCCGGGCCTACTTCGGGATGAGCGTTTCCCCCGTGTATCTCCAGGCCGCGACGACGGTCGCGGCCGCCGCCCGGGAGGGCGACGGCCTCGATCTGCTGGTGAGCATGTCGCAGATGACGGTCTCGCAGATGAGCCTCACCAGCGATGCCGAATCCCTGCATCAGCGGCTGCACTGGCTGGCCGAGCACGTCCTGAACTGGTCGGGGGTGCCGGTCGTCCACGTCCGGCCCACGGTGTTCATGGAGAATCCGCTCTTCGCGCAAATGGCTGTCGCCTCGATCCTGCGGGACGGCACGATCCGTCTCCCGTTCGGTTCCGCCCGGACCTCGCCCGTCGCCGCGGCCGACGTGGCGGAGGTCGTCGCACGCCTGCTGCTCGACCCGGCTCCCTCACTCGGCCGCATCTACGAACTGACCGGGGCGCACTCCCGTGACATGGCCACCATCGCGGCCGAGTTCTCCGCGGCCCTGGGTCGCACCGTGACTTACGTGGACGTGCCGTACGAGGAATGGCTGCAACACGACCTCAAGAAGCAGGACCTGCCACCCCATGTCTTCGAGCACATTGCCACGATGGCGCGGCTGCATGGCGAGAACAGGTACGACCGGGCCACGAATGACGTCGCCGAGCTGCTCGGGCGCCCTCCACTGGGCTTTGACAGCTTCGTCGGAAACACGCCCGCCCTGCATTCGTAGCCACATTCTGTCCGCAGGCCCGAGGCGGCGGACCGATGGACCTGGCCGATCTGCTGTGGGATGACGTGAGCCGTTTCTTCGATCCGGACTCCGCCGTCTCACGTGTGCCACAGTCCCAAGTCGCGGAGTGCCTCTTGGAAGGACGCTCTTGTGGCGCTGTGCCAGGCCACGAATCCGTCAGGTCTTACCAGCACGGCATCGTCCACGGTGCTCAGATCATGGACCTGCGCATCGATGCCGACTGAAGCTGTCGTCGCGCGCCACGAGCGGTCACCGGGTCCGACGAACAGTGTCCAGCGCGAGCCCACCAGATCCAGGGTGGAGACCCGGCCGGTGTCGGCAGAGTTCACTCAGCGGTGCGGGAACCGGCGGCCGGGGCGTATGACGTCGTCCACAACGTCGGAGTCGGTGGTGTCATGCGGGGGGGGAGGCGTAGAACATCATGCCGCGCAGGTAGTCGACGGCGATCTTCTCGTACAAGCCGTTTGGATCGCCATCCAGTGACAGGTAGCCATGGTGCAATCCGCGCGAGAGGAGGGCCAGGGATGCCTGAGCGGCGGCACGGCGTTCGGGCTCGTATGTGCCCAGGAGCGCCGGGGTGAACTGTCCGTGCAGGACGGCGGCGATCTTCCAGGCGAGGTTGTGACCGTCCCGAATTCCGGTGTTCATGCCGAGTCCTCCCGCAGAGCTCTGCACGTGGGCCGCGTCCAACTGCCAAGCCTCCAACGCAAACTCATGCTGAAATGATCAGTCAGCACGCCCACCTCCACATCTCCTCCATCACCGAGGTGTAGTCCTCAGCGTGGCGGACGCGGAAGACGGACATCTCAAGCCCCGTTCGGGGACTGTGGCCACCACAGCTCTCAAGAACCAGTCCTCCCACCGCCCCCCAGTTGGTGAGGTGGGGTTCTTCGCCCAAGTAGAGGTATTCGCGGTCTTCATCAGTCAGATCGGCCAGGTCGATGCCGAGAGCGTTCAGGATGGTGTGGGGATCGCCGTCGACGTGCCATGGGGATTCGTAAGCGGGGAACCCGGAGGCGAAGAGCGTCAGACCGGTGGGAAGACGGATGACGTCTTCCGTGTGTGTCTCGCCGAAGTCGGGGGAAGCAGAGCCCACGATCACGGCGCCGGGGGAGCGGTCGTGGAGGGTGGTGACCGCATCGAGGACCGGAGTCATGCCGGCGTCGTACGTGGCGAGGGCCGGATCGGATATGTGCGTCACATTGCCCCAGCAGCCGACGGTGATCAGTTCCAGGTCTGAGAGTGTCTCCGCGAACAGAGACCCGGACGCAGGCATGGGAGGAAGTTCTTCCAGCACCGCCTCGACCGTGGGGAAAGCTTCCGCGAACGCGCGTGCCCGTATGCGGTCGTGAGGCGGCAAGGGGGCAGTGCCTCCGGGCAGCGGCGGGTCCACGAGGGTGATGATGTATTCGTCGGAGTTCGAACCGCGGAAGGTGGTCTCGGGCGGGAGGGTCCAGAAGGAAGTGTCGGCCATGACAGTCACCGTAGCGACGCCCACTGACAGCGAGGCTGCGTCCTGCCCATTGACGCCACGCACCGCGCCCTTACCTCCGAGACGAGCCGGTCAGGGCCCATCGGGGACGATCAGTTGAGGAAGCGGCCCATCACCTGCCGCTCCGTCGGACCAGAGTTGAGTACGGGTACTCATGCGCATCACCACCAGCCGCGGCACCCTGCACCCATGACCGACACCCCTCCAGCCCCGGAGCGCCGGCGCCCCTGGTCTCAGCGCACACGCCTGGGCGTGGACCTCGCCCTGGCGATTCCCCTGTTGCTGTTGGAGACCGCGTGGCTCGTGCTGGACTGGATCTACGGCTACGGCCTGGAGGTATGGGCAGCGCAAGGCGAACAAGCACAGATCGACGCCGCCGGCCTCGCGCACATCGGGCGGCTGCAGATGCTGCTGATCGCCGTACTCATCCTGGCAGTTCTCGCGGCAATCTTCCGCGCCCGCTGGACGGTGATCGCACACCTGCTGGTGGCCCTCCTGGCAGGCGGATCGCTGACGGCCGCGCAGCACGAGTGGGAGCACAGCCACACCTCGCCACCCGGATGCATCCGCTACAGCGCGAACTGCTGAGACCGCCGGGCGCGGATCGAGCCACGGTGTCGCCTGTTGCCGACGTAATGCGGAACCACTGCACCCACGTGCTGAACATGCCTCTTCACATCGCCGACCAGTGCCGACGACCTGTGGAGGGAGCACTCTTCTGCGACGCGCTCATCCGCCTCATGGCCGCCGAATGAGTGCGACCGGTCCGGCGTCGCATCCTTCCTTCGGTGCTGCAGCATCCCACCCAAGGTCGCCCGACACGGCGTTCCGTACTTGCTCGCGCCGCAGGGGAGGTTGCCGACGATGTGGTCGCTGGAGAGGCTGACGATCCGGTCCGTTCCGTGGACCCGCAAAAGCGCTGGCCGTACTCATGGCGACGGGAGCGCGCCACAATGGCGGTCTTCTCGTCTATGGACAGCACCACCGCACCGTCGGGCGGTTGCGGCAGAGGCCGCAGACGTCTGCGGCGCGCTGCCAGAAGGCCGGGGTGTCGCGGCGGGTCAGCCAGCCTCGCACCCGGTGCGGCTTGAGGTCCAAGTCCGCGAGGACGCGGCCGATGTGGGACGGCGAGATGACTGCGGAGATGGTGCCGCGACGTGCTCGGCGATCGGGCGGTGCGACCATGTGCTGTCCGGGGACGGGGGCGTGCTGGTGGCCGCTTCGACGATGGCCACCCGCACCCCGGGGCCGCAGAGGCGGGGACGGCCCGAGCGGGCGGCGTCCTTCAGCCCTTCAAGACCTGTGGTGGCGAAGCGGCCCCGCCACTTGCGGACCGTATTGACACTCACGCCCAATCCTCGCGCTATGGCCCCGTTGGCCTCTCCGTCCGCTGCCGCGAGCACGATCCGTGCCCGCAGCACCTGCCTGACCTGGGCCCTCGCTGAGGCGACTGTGCGGACCAACCTCTGACGGGCCCTCTCGTCCAGCTCGACCGCGACCGCCTGACTGATTCCCCGCATCGCACCCCGCCCTCTGACCACTCCGCGAGATGATCACGGCGGGGGGGGGGAGCCGAAGCCTGGAGGATGGAAATGCATCGAAGCACTGCCCCCAGCGCCTTCTAAGCTCTGGCCCATGACGACAACGCATACCTACGACGTCACGGTCGAGTGGACGGGCAACCTAGGGTCAGGCACAGACAGCTACCGGTCCTTCAGCCGAGATCATGAGGTATTGGCGGACGGCAAGACCGGGATCGCCGCCTCCTCAGATCCCGCGTTCCGCGGCGACCCCGCGCGCTGGAACCCCGAGGAGTTGCTCGTAGCCTCCGTCGCTCAATGCCACATGCTCTGGTACCTCCATCTCTGTGCTGTCGGCGGGGTCACCGTTACCGACTACGAGGACAACGCCCACGGAGTCATGACCATGGACGAAAGCGGCGGAGGAGGCCAGATCACCGAAGTTGTCCTGCGCCCCGAAGTGACAGTCGCCGACGCGTCGATGACGGAGAAGGCCCGCTCGCTGCACGGCGACGTACCCGCAGTGTGCTTCATCGCCCGCTCGGTGAACTTCCCCATCACCCATACACCCGTCATTCGTGTCCACGAGAACTGAGCGGAGCTCCGGGCAGCACCAGCTCACAATCTGACCAGCACCCCTCCACCAACTTCCGCGGGGCAGCACTAGTAGGGCTTTGTCAGGTGGTGTCGTAGGGCTGCCATGGGGTGGTGGGTTGGTGGCAGGTGGGGCAGGTTCCTGTCCAGGTGGCCAGGAGGTGTTGGAGGAGGTCCAGGGGCTGGTGGAGGGGCAGGCCCTGGCAGGGGCTTTTGGGCTTCTCCGCGCTTCGGTCAGGAACAGGTGGGTGGCGGTGACGAGGGTGACGTGTCGGTGCCGGCCGGTGAACGAGCGGCCTTCGAAGTGGTCGAGCCCGAGGGCGGTCTTCGACGTGCTTGGGCAGCACCGGGAGATCGAGCGCCAGGCACAGGTCACGGGCGCGCAGCGGCCGTCGTTCCTGCTGGACGCCGGGCAGGTCGCCGACTGGGCCCCCGGGTCAGTCGATGCCTTCGACGATGCGGAAGTCGCGCTCGACGCCGTCGGAGAGAGCGACCAGCGCCTCCTGGTAGGCCTCACTCTCGTGTGCTGCGAGGGCCTGTTCAAAGCTGTCGAACTCGATCAGGACAGTGCGCTCGGCGATTCCAGCGTCGTGTGCGACGACCCGACCGCCACCACGGACGAGGAGCCGCCCGCCCCCGGCCTGGACGGCCGGACCGGCCAGCTTGTTGTAGGCAGCCAGCTTCTCAGGGTCTGAAATGGTGCGGTAGACACTGACCCAGTAGCCCTTGGCCACGGAACCTCCAGTGTTCGGAAGAGCACATCTGACTTCGCATTCACAATTCAGTTCGATCGTAGCCAACGACGGGTCACCGGGGTGATTCAGGGCGCGCGTCGGTCAGCCCCGGTTCGGGCCCGGCGGTCGCCGCTGACGAACTTGCGGTCAGCATCCTGAGCGCCTATCGGTTCAGCGCTGAGGATGCTGCAGTGAACGTCAAGGGGGCCAGCTCGAAATCGGTGACCTTTCGAGACGGCAATAAGCGAGTCTTCGACCGTTTTTGCGCCTTGGTTTTGTTCAGGGTCACTGGTCGGCGGGGGCCGTGCGTGCCTATGGGCGGGGCTGTGCGGACAATCCGGGTTCGCTCTCGTCGAGGAATCCGGGGCCGATCAGGCGTTTGAGCTTCCCGCGGGTGCCTTCGACGTGCTTGGGCAGCACCGGGAGATCGAGCGCCAGGCACAGGTCACGGGCGCGCAGCGGCCGTCGTTCCTGGTCGTATACGCCCAAGATCCGGTTTCAGGTTCCGGGAAGCTGGGCCACCTGGGCCTTCAGATGCGTTCGGTGACCGGGCTCGGCTCGGGAACCGCGGCTTTCTCGACGACTGTTCGGCGTTCGATCAATCCGAGGGCCACACCGGCGATGATGACCATCCCGCCAAGGGCCTGGGTGAGCCGGACCGTCTCGTTGTTGATCACCACAGCGCCGAGCACGCCGAACACGGGTACCAGGTTGAGGATGTTGACCGCGACGCTCGAAGTCATCCGGCGCAGGCCGTAGTTGTAGAGGAGGAAACCGCCGACGGAACACGCCACGGCCAGATAGGCGAGCAGCACCGAGGCCGAGGCGTCTGGTACCCGCCAGTCCTCGACCTCCAGGAGTGAGGCGAGCAGGAAGCCGGCGGCGCCTGCCACGGTCTGGTGATAGGTGAGGTTCACCGCGTCTTGCCCCCGGCCCGCGTACTTGCCCAGCACGTTGTATCCGGCCCACATCAGCCCGCCGAGCAGGAGCAGCACGTCACCGAACCAGCGTGCGCTGCCTCCGACTTCTGCCCCGTTGCGTACGACCAGAAAGGCTCCCAGAGTGGCGAGCAGCACGCCGCTGACCCGGAGCAGCGGCATCCTGGTCCGGAGGAGAGCCAGCTCCAGAAGCATGGTCATCAGCGGATAGGTGGCCACGATCAGGGAAGCGTCTGAGGCAGTCGACAGCTCAACGCCGATGTTCTCCAGCACGAAGTAGGCCGTGATGCCGAGCAGGCCGCTCAGGTAGATCATCCGCCGCTGGCGGGCATCCGGCGGGGCGGCCGGGTTGCGGCGCATGCGCGCCATGATCGCGAGCAGCACGGCGGCGATGGTGAAGCGGATGGCCCCGATGGTCAGCGGCCCGACGTCCGCCAGCACCTCCTTGGTCACCGCGTACGAGCTGCTCCACAACAGCGCGGCCGCCACGACTGAACAGATCGCCAGAGCCCTCGTCTTCCGTTCTTCCACCACTGATGCCCTCTCGCCCGGAACCCCGACTCCGCCCTGACCGCACAGCAACGAAGCGAATCATGAACGGGATATTGGCGGATACGCTAGAAAGCAATCCGATCAAGTGGCAAGCTGGCCGAATATAATTCGGAACTTGAGGAGCGGGGCGGAACGTGGACGAACTAGATTCGGCGTTGCTGCGACTTCTGCAGCACGACGGTCGGCGCACCAACCGGGACCTGGCACAGGAGTTGGGCATCGCGCCCTCCACCTGCCTGGAGCGAGTGCGCGCTCTCCGCGAGCGCGGTGTGCTGCTCGGATTCCACGCTGAGGTAGACCTCCCGTCGCTCGGCCGAGGGCTGCAAGCGATGATCGCCGTGCGGGTGCGGCCGCCGACGCGTGCGGTCATTGAGCAGTTCAAAGCCTTCGTGGCGCGCATGCCCGAGGTGATCGCGGTCTTCGTGCTGACGGGCACTGATGACTTCCTCCTCCATGTCGCGGTTCGCGACACCGAGCAGCTGCATTCCGTGGTTCTGGACAAGCTGACCGAGCGGCAGGAACTCGCAGACGTACGCACCTCGGTGATCTACGGATACCTGCGGAAGAACATCATCGAGCCGACGTGAGAGGGCGTTAGGTCCCTTCTCTCTCGGTTCGTGATCGATCGATCGTGGTACTGATCGCCGCACGGACTTAGGTCCTGTCCGGCGGATCATGTGGCTGCCGGGGTGGGTCGGGAGTTGGGGGTTGACCTCAAGTCGAGTTGAGCTTCTAGGTTCGGGGCTGCCGATGTCTACGTACCTGAGAGGAGCGGCCATGAGGACGCTGGTGCTGGGAAGGACGCCCGCAAGGGTGACGGAGGTGCTGGCCACGCTGCGCGCCGACGGTTTTGACGCGGAGGGAGTGAGCACCGACGAGGAGGCCCGGAAGCTGTTGGAGGCCGAGGAGTTCGGAGTGCTGATCATTGGCGGGGGCGTGGAGCCGGACTCCCGCGCCGCGATCAGGGAGTTCGCGGCGCAGCACCGGGTGCGGCGGGTGATCGACGGCGCGCTGACGGAGCCCTTTGACGCGTACGTGCGGCGGGAGTTCGAGCCGCTGATCCGGGAGGTCACCTCCAAGGAGGCTCATGTGGCGGACGGCCACCGGGCTTCGACGAAGGGCGCGCGGTTACGCTGCGGCGGCCTCGGGCCGTTCGACGAGGTGGCCGTGGACGTTGAGAGAGCGTCCGATGGGGAGGTATGGGGATGAGTTTCCGGCTGGCGGCGTATGCCGTGTGCATCGAGGACGGGCGGGTGCTGCTTGCCTGTCACGTACCGCCGAAGGGCGAGGCCAACTGGACTCTTCCGGGCGGCAGGGTCGAGCATGCGGAGGATCCGTTCGATGCAGTGATCCGAGAGGTCGCCGAGGAGAGCGGCTGCGACGCGGTGGTCGAACGCCTGCTGGGCGTGGACTCAAGGATCATCCCCGCAGCCGAACGCGCCATCCCCGGCGGACCAGAACACCAGAATGTCGGCATCTTCTACCGGGTCCGCATCACCGGCGGCCAACTCCGGCCTGAGCCGCATGGTGAAATCGCCGAGTGCGTCTGGACTCCGATCTCCCAGGTCGCCGGCCTGCGCCGGTCATCGCTGGTCGACATCGGCCTCGCCCTGACACAGACCCTTCCGGCAACCGGCCACGTCTCGCCCGTCACGGTCGGCGGCCTGATCCGGCACTGAGGCCGGTGCCCCCGACCGTGAGGTCCGGGGGGCACCGGTGCATCCGTGGCGGCGTTGCTGGAATCAGCGAACGTGCACCGTCACCACGTCGGAGGCGTGCAGACGCACGGGATTCCGGTCGTGCGGGTTGGTCAGGCCGTAGAGCACCGCACGGAATTTCAGGTTGCCGCGGCGCGCGGACGTGCCGTGGGCGGTGACCTGTGCATCGCCCTTGACCGCGGCGCTGCACGTCTCCTGGTGCCACCCCTGGCCGAAGCCGTTCTCCTCCAGGCACAGCTGATGGAGGTAGCCGGCGCTGTCGTCGCCGCCGTGCGCCTTGATCGTGATGGTCTTGCCGACATGTGCCGTGTGCGGTGCCGTGATGTCCACACTGCCCTTGGCGAACGCCGGCGCGGCGGCCAGAGCCACTGAGGCCAGACCCATTGCACCGATCACGGCCACACGGCCGCCCCGCGCCTTCATCCCGGTCTTCTTCATCCTGGTCATGGACTTCCCTCCCATGGATCTCCCCACATGGTGAGACCCAACCCCTTGGCGAAGGCGCCCGGTGCGCCTCGCTGACTATCCAGATGAGCCGGCCGCCCCGCCCGTTGCACCCCGCTCGACTCCGTTACGGTTCCACGACAAAACCGGCCAACCACGCTGAATCCGCATCAGCTCGAAGCGGCCGCGCGAGAGCGGTACGTGCGAGGAACGGATGTGCGCCGCAACTGGGCTGACGGCGCGTAGGCGCCAATGGGGGTGGCCCGCCGCCGCGTACGCGGCCAGGTGGTCGTGGAGGTTGAGGGGGCCCGTCGGCGGAGTGCTGCAACCGTTGCCCCAGCTCTCATTCCCCCGGTTCCTCGGGGGCGAACCGGCCGGCGTTGGCGCGTATCCAGGTGCGCAGATGGGCCAGCGGCTCCAGGGCGCCGCGGCCGAGATCGGTCAGCTCGTACTCGACGCGCAGGGGGACGTCCGGGTAGACGGTGCGCACGACCAGGCCGTTGTCCTCCAGGCGCCGCAGGGTCTGGGTGAGCACCTTGGGGCTGACGCCCTCCAGCTTGCGGCGCAGTTCGCCGAAGCGGCGGGGGCCGCCTTCCAGGGCGGTGATGGCCAGGCCCGTCCATTTGTTGGCGAGCAATTCGAAGGCGGCGCGGCCCGGGCAGAGCAGTCCGTAGATGTCGTGCCGGTACGCGCGCTCGGTAGTGCCGGAAAACGCCCTCTGAGCTGTCATGGTTTCCAAAATATACTTGGCGCCCTTGCAGGTGATCACGGGGTTGCCCGTACGTTCGCGGCATGAACTCGATCGCCGCTTCCGCCTCTGTCCGCGTTGGCCTCGTCGGCCTCTCCGCCCGCGGCGGCTGGGCTTCCCAGTCGCACCTGCCCGCCCTCTCCCGCCTCAAGGGGTACGAGCTACGCGCCCTTTCGGCCTCGAGCGCCGAGTCCGCCCGGGCGGCGGGTGAGAAGTACGGTGTGCCGCTCACCTTCGGCAGCACCGCGGAGCTTGTGGCGAGCGACGAGGTGGACCTGGTGGTCGTCAGCGTCCGGGTGCCGCTGCACCGCGACGTGATCCTCGCGGCGCTCGGCGCGGGCAAGGCGGTGCTTTCCGAGTGGCCGCTGGGCAACGGGCTCGCCGAGGCGGAGGAGCTCGCGGACGCCGCGGCGAAGGCCGGAGTGCGGACGTTCGCCGGGCTTCAGGCCCGGTCGGCGCCCGCGGTGCGGCAGGTGCGGGACCTGGTCGCCGACGGGTACGTGGGTGAGGTCCTCTCCACCAGCCTGGTGGCGTCGGGGCGTCGGTGGGGCGCCACCTTCGAGCCGGGCGGCGCCTACCTCCTGGACCGCGAGAACGGCGGCACCATGCTGACCATCCCCTTCGGGCACACCGTCGACGCCGTGGCTGAGGTGCTCGGCGAGTTCACCGAGGTCTCGTCGACGCTCGCGACCCGGCGGCCCGTCGTGCATGAGGAGGGCACGGGTCGCGCGGCCGCGATGACCGTCCACGACCAGGTCGCGGTGAGCGGCCGCCTCGCATCCGGCGCGGTCGCCTCGGTGCACTTCCGTGCCGGGCTCTCCCGGGGCACGAACTTCCACTGGGAGATCAACGGCACCGAGGGTGACCTCGTCATCACCGGCGACCACGGCCATCTCCAGCAGGCCGCGCTCACCGTCCACGGCGCCCGCGGCGCAGCCGCCGACGTCGCCGAAATCCCGCTGCCCGCCCGCTACTTGGACGTACCGGAACTCGCCGGTCTGCGGGCGCACCCCGCCTACAACGTGGGCGCCCAATATGCGCAGATCCACTCCGACCTGACCCAGGACACGGCGCTCGCCCCGGACTTCGCGCACGCGGCGCGGCGGCAGCGGCTGCTTGACGCGATCGAACGGTCCGGGGAGTCGGGGACGCGCATCACCCTCTGACGAGCGTTCAGCACGAGGCGGTAGCGCAGGCGCGGCAGTGCGGGGCGGATCGGGGCCTCGTCGCGTACCAGCGGCCAGAGCACCGGATCGTCGCGGTCGATCGGGCCGTTGGGGCACAGCTCCAGGGTGTGGATCTTTACGCGGCGGCCGACTCGGCTCCGATAGAGGCCGACTCCGGCGAGGCCGGAACAGGGGATGATCTGCTGGGCCTTGCCATTGAAGTACCACAGGCCGGTCCGGTCCACGCTCACCCGGATGTGACGGATCTTCCAACTTGCACAGAGGGCAGTGCCGGCGAGGCCGCCCCAGATCAGCAGCCAGACGCAACCGCCGACGATGCGGCTCGTGGTGTCGCCGTGGTGGTGGCCCCGGTGCGGGTTCGCGAAGAGGGCCGTAACGGGGCCGAGGAGGCCGAAGGAAGACGCTGACCATGGCCCCTCTGCGCAGGCTGTGGGCGCCGGTGTTGATGACGATGGCGTCGGGCGCCGGTGCGGGTGCGGGTGCGGGTGCCTGAGCGGGGAGCATGAGAAGGAGGTCAGCCAGAACTCCTCATGTACATGGCGAGTGGTCGGCCGAGACGCACCACGGGGCGCAGCCGTGCGGTGAGGTCGGCCAGCAACCGGTCGGCCTGTGGCAGTACGCGCGGTCCGAGGGCGGCGGTGCCGACGGCGACGGCCACTCCGGTCCAGGCCAGTGGGCCCAGCGGGGTGCAGCCGAAGAAGTGGCTGACGACGGGTGTCTGGACGAGGACGATGAGTGCGGCGGCGGTGCCGAGGACCGTGGTCAGGACCAGCGGGCTGTGGCGGCGGCCGGCGACGGTCTGGGTGAGCTGGGCGCCGATCACCCCGCACAGGGCCATCGTGCTGGTGCGTCGCGGCGAGCCGGGGGTGAGGCTGCCGATGAGCCATGCGGTTGCCGCGCCGATTCCGGTGATCAGGCCGCGGTGGCGGATCTGGCGGGTCAGCGGGCGGCCGAGGGCGGCGAGGCCCACGGGTGCGGTGTCGGCCGGGGCGGGCCGGCCGGTGGGTTGCGGATCGTGCGGGGTGACCGCGACGGCCATCGCCGGGAACATGTCGGTGAGCAGGTTGACCAGCAGCAGCTGACGTGTCGACAGCGGCGAGGTGCCGGACAGCAGGGTGCCCAGTACGGAGAAGCCGATCTCTCCGGCGTTGCCGCCGAGCAGGATGCTGATGGCGTCGGCCACGCTGCGCCACAGGGCTCGGCCTTCGCCGATGGCGTCGAGGAGAACCGACAGTTCGTCGTTGGTGATCACGAGGTCCGCAGCGTTGCGGGCGGCCGCGGATCCGCGTGCGGCGATGCCGACCCCGACATCGGCGGCGCGGATGGCGGCGGCGTCGTTGGCGCCGTCCCCGACCATGCCCACGACGCGACCCGCCTCCCGGAGTGCCTCGACGACCTGGAGCTTCTGTTCGGGTGCGACGCGGGCCACGACGCCGCAGTCCCGCAGCAGATGTGCCCGCCCGGCACGGTCGAGCGTGGCCAGATCGTCGCCGGTGACGACGGTGACATCCGATGGCCAACCCAGGGCGATCGCCACGGAACGGGCGGTCTGAGGGTGGTCACCGGTGAGCATGACGGGTCGCACGCCGGCCTCGCCGAGACCGGCCACGAGCGGGGCGGAACCGGCGCGGGGGGTGTCGGCCAGCGCCACGAACCCGATGAGTTCCAGCTGTTCAAGGGGCTTGTCCAGGACCTCCGCCGCTCCGTCCCCGGCGAGCCGGCGCTGGGCGACGGCCAGCAGCCGCAGCCCCTGGGCGGCGAGGTCATGTGCCGTGGCGACGGCTGCCGGATCGGCATCGGGGCAGCAGGGCACCACGACTTCGGGCGCCCCCTTGACGATCAGCTTCTCCTCGCCATCGGCCTCCGTCCCGGCGGCGGCCGCGTAGCCCCGGCTCGCCTCGAAGGGCCGGGTCTGCACGGTGGTCCACCCCCTCTCGTGCGGGGCGGCTGCCAGGACGGCCTCGTCGGTGGCGTGGGCGTGGACGCCCGGCTGCTCGGCGACGCGGGGGCAGGTCCGGGCGGCGAGGCGCAGGATGGGTTCCGCCTCCGGGGCGTCGGCCGGGTGCTCGGCGCCGGCGGAGTGTTCGACGCCGACGGAGGTGACGAGGCGGACGACCCGCAAGCGGTTCTCGGTGAGCGTCCCGGTCTTGTCGAAGCACATGGTGTCCACGCGCCCCAGCGCCTCCAGGCTGCGCGGTGTACGTACCAGAACACCGAGCTTGCCGAGCCGTCGCGCCGCGGCCATCTGCGCGACCGTTGCCACCAGGGGCATGCCCTCGGGTACGGCGGCCACCGCGACGGCCAGTCCACCCTGGAGCGCGGTGCGCATCGGGCGGCCGCGCAGCAGGGTCAGGCCGGCCACCGCGGCGCCGCCGGCGAGGGTCAGGGGCAGCACGCGACGGGTCAGCTGGTGCAGCCGTGCCTGCACGCCCGCCGAGGCGGGGACCCGGCCGGCGAGGGATGCCGCGCGGCCGGCTTCCGTCTGGTCGCCGGTGCCCACCACCACCGCTCGGGCATGGCCGGCCACCACCGTGGTGCCCTCGAACACCATGCAGCTGCGGTCGGCGACGGACGCCCGCGGTACGGCGGCCACGTGTTTGCGGGTGGGCAGCGACTCGCCGGTCAGCGAGGACTCGTCGACCTCGAAGCCGTCGACCTCCAGCAGCCGCGCATCGGCCGGCACCACGTCGTTGGTCCGCAGCTCGATCACCTCGCCCGGCGCCAGTCGCACGGCGTCGACGACAGACGCCTCATCGGCCGACGCCTCGGCGAGACGCCGGGCCGTGCGCCGTTGCCCGGTGACGAGCACGGACAGCGCCCGCTCCGCGCGCAGTCGCTGCACCCCGCCGACCAGGGCGTTCATGCCTACGGCGCCGATGACGAGGAACGCGTCCACCGCTGATCCCAGCAGTGCCGACGCGGTGGCACCGACCACCAGGACCGGCGTGAACGGGTCGTCGAGTTCGGCCCACACGGCGCCTGCCAGACGTGCGCCCACCCGAACCGGCGCGCAGGCCGGGTGCATCACCGCGGCGCCCGCGACACGGCCCGCCCGGGTCCGTACCGCTGTCAGGGCGGTGGGCGTGACGCACGACGCCTGCGCCAGCCGGGCCCTCACCTCCTCCGGATGCAGGGCGTGCCAGGCCACCCGCGGCCTGGGGCGAGGGGGCGTGCCGACGGCGGCACGCAGCGCGGCGCACCAGCCCGACGCCATGGCCCCGGCGGTGGCGATATGGACGGGGCTGAGCCGCACTTCAAGGGGGAATCCGAGAGGCAAGGGGACCCGCTGCGACCGCGTCCCCCGGGTGAGCACCAGAAGCCCGGACAGCGTGGCGCCTGCCTGCGCGAAGAACGTGGCACGCCTGCTGACCGCCCGCGCCGCAGGAACGGCGGACAGCAGCCGCCACACCCCCTCCAGGCCGCGCAGAGCCAGCATGTCCGCGCCCCAGACGACCGCGCTGCGCTCGTCGGTGACCGCGACGGCGAGGTCACTGCGGAGCAAGCCGTCGAGTACGGCGCGGGCGGCCGCGGTCACCTTCCGCTCCGCTGCCGCCCGGTCGTCCGGAACGCGTGCCACCGTGAGAACGGTTCGCCCCTCGTCCTGCAAAGCGGCCACCACCTCGGCCAACGGGGCCTCGGGGGAGGCGAGTTGATCGACCAAGGTGCCGAAGTCACCGAGGGAGTGGTCGTCCATCACCACGACGTGCAGGCCGGCTCGGCGCGCCGCGTCCAGTGCGGCTTCGGCCATGGGGTCGACCTCCCAGCCGACCAGAACGGCGCCGACATCCCGACCACGCACCGACGCGGTCATCAGCCCCGAGTCCGGCGCCGTCGCATCCGGCGCCGCTCGCAGCCGCAGGCCGGCTCCCCGCTCCGCGGACGGCGTTGCTCCGTCCTCGGGCGCACTCAGGGCTGCGGTGGCTGCCCGCCACAACCGGTGGTGATCCCAGCCGGTCGCGCGGGGATGGACCTCGAGCACGGCACGCCGGGTGCTGCGCAGCGCTTCGGGATGCAGGACCACGGTGTCCACGAGTTCCAGTCGGCGCAGCCGCTCGGGGTCGCGGACCAGTACGTTCTCGCGCGCCAGGGCAGTTGCGAGCGCCGCGGTGAAGACCGCCGGGCCGTAGCGTGCGGCCTTGGGCGAACCGGCCAGTACGGTCTCGGCCGCCTTGTCGAGGCTGCGGGTGAACAGGAGGGTGGCGGCGGCGCCGCCCAGCATCCTCTTGACCGTGGCGTCCGTATATTCCTCGCCCGCCGACGGGCGCAGCGGCGGACGCACGACGTCGGCTCCGGCAACGGTCAGCCGGTCCGGTGCGCACAGCGTGTCGTGTACGGCGTCGAACTTCGCGAGCCGAGCCAGGGACTCCACCAGCTGGGCCGTCCGCAACGCCGCGTCGAGCAGCAGCGGACTCGGCGACTGCCCGATCCCGCAGACGGCTGCCTGGCCCGCGGCGCACGCGAGGTCGGCCGCGTCCGGGCCCAGCGCACGGCTCAGCACCGCCCGTACCCGCGCATCCTCCCGCATCACGGTGACCGTGGCCACGACGAACTCCGGCACGCGCTTCAGACATGCCGTCCGTGCCGCGACGGCGGTGGCGATGCCCGCCACATCGCAGGCCAGGGCGACAGCGGTGGCGCGCACACCCCCGGTGGCACCCGGGTGCACGCGCCCCAGCACCCGATCGCCGACATGCACCAGCCCGTGTCCGGCGGCAAGTTCGGACACCTTGCCCACCAACCGCTCGCCGGCCGCGTCCTCGACGCTCTGCACGACCAGCCGTACCAGGCCGACGTCCCAGTAAGCGCTCAGCACGTCAGGGCGCTCGGCCAGGCCGGCGGCCACCTTTCCCGCGGCGGCCTCAAGTCGTTCCACGGTCGGCACGGGCGCGTCCGGGTGGTGCCGGAGGGCAAGGTGCATACGCGAGCCGGCACGCCAGTAACCGACCTGAGGAGTCATCGCGTTACGGGCCGCCCTGCCGACCCGCAGAGCGGTCACCGACACCGACGCCGCCCCGCCGGCCGCGCCGCGCGCACCGGCGCCCACGAGCCCAGCGGCAATCCGCGCGGTATCTGCGGTCGGCGGGGCGAACCGGCGGGCGACCTCGGCGGGACCGGCCAAGGCGCTCCGGAGGACCACGGCGGGCAGCCCGGTGAGCAAGCGGAGCAACATGCCTCACCTCCACGGGCCTGCCGCACGGGCCGGGGCAGAACGGTCGTATCGGAAGGGCGCAGGGCGACCTTCAGGACTTCTTGCGCCCACCTGCCTTGGCGTACGGGGTACTTGTGGCGGTGCGCTTGGACGAGCAGGCGTTCGCCGTCCCGGACACGGCCGACGACTTGGTGGAGCGGGTCGCCGTCCCAGAGGCGGCCGATCCCTTGGCCGACTTGGCGGCCGCCTTCGCCTGCATTCCTTCGGCGCGCGCCTCGCCGGCTGCCTGGGCCGCGGCGGCATCCTTGGGGCGGGGCTGCGTGAACCACACCACCGCGGCGCCCGCCAGGACCACCGGCCACTCGACCACACCGGCCACGCCGAGCAGTCCGGCACCGGTGTACGCCACGACACGCCGTGCCTGCGGCGAGACGATCCCGACGGAGTCCAGAACACCGCCGACGATCCCCTTGACCCTTTCGGCGCCGGGGAACCTCTCCGCCGCCGTCATCGCCGTCCGCACGGGGCGTGCCGGTGACACCTCGACGGGAGCTCTGTGCCCCCTGAGCCAGGCGCCTGGGAACTGTCAGCCATGGTCGCTCTCCCTCCGTTGAGCGGGTGAGGCGTACGGCAGCAGGGCCGTGCCACCCCTCGCGTTTCGGCAACCTTCACAAGATCGAGCAATTCCGGCAACTCTGGGTACACCTACCTGCCGCCGTATGACGTAACCGAGGGGGACGGCCCTCGTGGTGGGACGGCCGGCCCGTCAGCGGAGCAGCATCGGGCCGTCGTGGTCGAGCCGGGCCGCCCGGTGGGTCAGCCGCGGCCGGGGCCGTCCCCCCACGTCAGCGCACGGTCCTCCTGGCCCAGCTCGGCGACGGGGATCCCTGCTGCATGGCCCACGGGCCGGCGCGAACCGCCGTACAGGCCCGGATCGCTCTGCCCTTGCTCCCACTCCGGACATTCCGCCCGGCGGCATTCCTACGACATCGTGTCAGGACTGCCGTGGCCGACCGGTGTGGCGGTCGGCCCGCGAGGGCACTCACCGCACTCAGGCGGCGAGGCCGTCGATCGCCAGAGGAAGGTGGCGGGGGCCACGCAGGACGGGGTTGGCGCGGTAGGGCGGCGGGTCCGCCAGCAGCCGTGGATTCTCGATTCGTCGGAAGAGCCGGGGCAGGGCGAGCTGCGCCTCCATCCGGGCCAGCGGGGCGCCGAAGCAGTAGTGGATGCCCGTGTAGAAACCGAGGTGTTGGTTGTCCTCGCGATCGGGATCGAACCGGTCGGGGTCCTCGAAGCGCTTCGGGTCGCGGTTGGCCGAAGCCAGCATGAGCCGGACCGGCGCGCCCTTGGGGATGGTGGTGCCGGCGATGTCGATGTCGGCCAGAGCGGTGGTGAACGGTATGAACTGGACGGGCGGCTCGTATCGCAGCACCTCCTCGATGAGCGGGACGACCAGGTCCGGTTCGTTCCTGAACCGGTCGAGGACCTCGGGGTGGCGCAGCAGTGTGAGCGTTGAGTTGCTGATCAGGTTGACGGTGGTCTCGTGGCCCGCGATCAGGAGCAGTATCGAGGTGGCCACCAGCTCCGTGGCGGACATGCTGCCGCCGGGGCCGGTTTCGCGGGCGAGGGGGCCGAGGATCCCGCTGCCGGGGTGGCGGCGCTTGGTGTCGATCAGGTCGGCCAGGTAGGAGCCCAGCTCACGGCGTGCCGCTTGTGCCTTTTCCACGCCGCTTGCCCCGCCGCTGGGATCGAGGCCGGACGCCACGGTGTCGGCCCAGCCGTGGAAGCGCGCTTCGTCCTCGCGCGGCACGCCCAGGACCTTGCAGATGGCCGTGACGGGCAGGGGGTAGGCGAAGTCGTCGACGACGTCGATCTCGTCCTTGCCTTCGAGCGCGTCGAGCAGATCGGCGACGACCTGCGCCAGCTCTCCGCGCATGTCGTGGAGGAACCTGGGGCTGTGCGGGGGTCCGAACGGCCGCATCGCCGCATTGCGCAGCCGATCGTGTCCCGGCGGGTCCTGAAGCAGGAAGCTGGGCGGCAGATTTGTGTCCTCCTCGCCCGTGGCGGGGCCGTCGGCGCCGGGGTCGCGGTTGCGCACGTCGTTGCTGAGCCGCGGGTCGTTGGCCAGGCTCCGCACCTCGTAGTACGTGCTGACCACGTAGGAACCGTCGTCCTGAAGCGTGACCGGCGTCTTGCGCATCTCGGCGTAGAGCGGGTACGGATCGGCGCGATTCGCGTAGTCGGTGACCTGCGCGAACATGGTGCCGAGAGTCATGGTGTCTCCTGAGGGGCGGGCGGTCCGGGGCGATGGTCAGGCGGGCGACGCCACGAACTGGACACGCCGCTCGGTCGGTGAGTGGCCGGACACGGTCACGGTCGGCTCGTGGGTGGGCAGGTGGGGGTCCGGGAACGCCGGATCAACCGGCTGCAGCGCGCCGGTACGGCGGTCCACCACGGGGTAGTCCGGCGGGAACGACGCTCCGGTCTCGATCTGGCGCTGGTAGAACCCCAGCCACTTTCCGGCGTCGAAGGATGCCGCGGCGATGACCCGGCCGTGATACCCGTACACCGCGACGAACCGCCCCTCGGTGAGCGCCCCTTGGGCTACGACCAACTGATCGCCCAGCGTGGGCACGCCCACCGACTTGATGTTGACGCCGAACTGGACGGACCAGAACATCGGCACCCATAGGTGGGGGCGGCGGTCGGGGCCGGCGCAGACCATGTTGTGGGCGGCGATCCGGGCCTGTTCGACCGCGTTGCCCCAGTGCTCCAGGGACAGGAACTGGTAACCGAACAGCGGATGGGGACTGCGGGCGACATCGCCGGCGGCGTAGATGTCGTCGGTGACGATGCCGTTGGCGTCGAACACCCGGCATCCCGCGTCGCAGGCGATCCCCCTGGGGCCGGCCGCCACTCCGGAGCCGGCGAGCCATTCGGTGTTCCGGACGGCGCCGAGAGAGACCACCGCCACGTCCACGTCGATCGCCGATCCGTCGGACAGGTGGGCGCACCGGAGCCGTCCGGCCTGGTCGCCCTGCAGCGCGGTGACGCTGAGACCGCAGCGCAGATCCACTCCGTGATCTTGCTGCAGCCGCGCCGCCGCCGCGGAGACCACCCCGCCGAGGGCACCCACCAGCGGCGCCGGGGCGCGTTCGGCGACGGTCACCTCCACGTCTCGCTCCCGGCAGACGGAGGCGATCTCGGAGCCCGTGAAACCGGCGCCGATCACCAGCACCCGGCGCGGGCCGGCGGCGAGGTGCCGGTACAGCCGAGCGGAGTCGTCACGGGTGCGCAGCACGAAAACCCCGTCCAACGCCGCCTCTTCGGGATGGAACCACGGCCGGGCCTTGGTCCCGGTGGTGATCAGCAGACGGTCGTAGGGAAGGGCGTCGCCGTTTGCCAGGCGCACCTGATTGGCCGCCCGGTCCAGCCCCGCGGCGGCCACACCGAGACGCCATTCGGCGTCGATGTCGCGCCTGCGCGGCAGTGCGGTGTCCTCGGCGCACTCCAGCCCCAGCAGCACCTGCTTGGACAGCGGGGGCCGGTCGTAGGGCTCGTACGGCTCGTCGCCGACCAGCGTCAGCGACCCGGTAAAGCCCTGGTCACGCAGCGTCTCCGCCGCGCGCAGCCCGGCCAGCGAGGCACCGACGATGACGATCCGGCCCTTCCGGCGGAGGGCCTGGACATCAGCGTCAGCCGACATCGCTCCTCACCCCTTTGGTCGGTTCATCGGAGACGTCGACGAGAATGGCCTGGACCGGGCAAGCGGCCGCAGCCTGTTCCACCTGGTCACGTAGTGCCTCGTCGAAGCGGGAGGTGAAGAGCAGCGCCTCCTCGCCGTGCAGTGCGAAGACGTCCGGGGCGAGAAAGGCGCACTGCGCGAATCCCTGACAGCGGTTGAGATCGACGACAAGCCTCATCTGGAACCCCGCTCCTTGCTCGGGCCGCGATGACCGCGGACTCCGCAGCCCCTCTGCGCTCGGTTCACTCGAATGGTCGGCATGCCTCTCCTTCAGGATCAGCTCGGCGGGAGGGCTTCGCAACGCGAGCGCAGCGCAGTCGGCGGCGCACCGCAGACCCGCTGCGGCTCAGCTCCGAGGGCGGCAACGGCAAGGACGTCCGACGCGGCCCTGGCGCGGCACGGAGCCCAGCAGCGTCGCGGTCGCCGACATCCGCCTCGACCTCGCGACTGTCCGACGACGGGTTGCCGCGACCGGATTGTTGGTTAGGGTGACAAGCGGGGAATGATCCCGATGCCCTTGGCCAATCCGAGGGCCAGGCCGACGAGTTGGGCCGCACGGGCATACGGCTCCCTCGGAGTCGTACAGGCCAGGAGCGGGTGTCCGCGGGGCAGTTGGGGTCGCCGGAGCGTGGGTCGGACACGACGGGGGAGGGCTCGCGTTGGATCGCCTGGCCGGAGCGGAAGGGGAAGTCGGCCCACCCCAGTTCGTGCTCGACGGGTGTGTCATTGTGCTCGGTTCGGCCGCGCAGCTTGTACAGGCTGATGACTTCGGCCATGTCGGCGGGCGGCAGTGGGCAGTTCCTGCGAGGCTCGACCGTCGCCACGTAGGGGGCTGCGGAGCCGTCGAGTTCGGCGGCGTCATGCCGCAACGCCCGACGCTGCGCACGGTGGACACGAAGGTCACCACCGCAGGTCGACCGGACGCGGTGGGTGTGTGACCGGCCGGCCGGCGTCCGCGGTGCTGCCCCGATCGCTGCGCGTGTGGTTCGGGCTGATGGCGGGCCTCGCCGCGCTGATGGTCGTCGTGCTCGGGGTCCTGTATGCCAACGCCGGCCGGCCCGGCAGGGTGGACGCGCGGATCTGGGCGGCGGTGGAGGGTGTGGGGCCGGTGTGGCGGCACGTCGCTCTGGCCATGGACTTCTTGGGGGAGCCCGGGGGAGCGGCGATGCTGGTCGTGGCCACCGTGACGGGCTGCCTGCTGCTTCGGCGTCCTCGCGCGGTGGTGCTCGTCGTTGTCGGCGCCGGCATGACCGTGGGGACGGCGACGCTGCTCAAGCACCTGGTGGGACGCACCATCCACGGCGACGAGAACCTGTCCTACCCGAGCGGGCACACCGCCTTCGCCACCGCGCTCGCCCTCGCGGTGGCGCTGCTCGCGACCGGTCGGCTCGGCCTCGGCAGGACGGCCGGCACGTCACTCGTGCTCGCCGCGGCGCTGGTCGCCGGCGCCGCCATGGGCTGGGCGCAGGTCGTCCTGGGTGCGCACTACCCGACCGACGCCCTCGGTGGCTGGTGCACCGCGCTGGTGGTGATGCCGGTGACCGCGTGGCTGGTCGACCGGACTGCCGACCGGCTGGGCCATCGGACGGCCGACCGGCCGGACGATGAAACGGCCGACGCCGGTCGGCGTAAGCGTCGCTGACGTCACGTCACGTCGTCACCGTCTCGTTTCGTCACGCCAAGCGGCGGAACACGGGCTTCACCGGCCGCCCGGCCAGCCAGGGGGTGGGGTCGGCGGCCTCCAGTGCCTTCCGGTACACCGCACATGCCTGGGCCACCACCTCGACGGTGCGGTCGATGTCGGCGTCGTCGAGCGCGCTGCTCACCACGAACGACGGGGCCAGCACCCCGCCCGCGAGGAGTTGGCGCAGGAACAGGGTGCGGTACTGCTGCGACGGCTGCCCGTTCTCGTCGAGGGTGGCGAAGACCAGGTTGCTGGCCCGGCCCCGGACGACGACGTGGTCGCCGACGCCCATGCTCGCCGCGGCCTCGCGGACCCCGGCGGCCAACCGCTCGCCGAGGGCGTGCAGTTGTGCGGTGATGCCCTCCTCGACGTACGTGGTGAGCACGGCCATCGCGGCTGCCAGAGAATGCGTTTCCGCACCGTGCGTGGTGGACAGCAGGAACACCCGGTCGCCGGAGTGGCGCAGCCCGCCCCGCTCCATCAGGTCGCGGCGCCCGGCCAGCGCGGAGACGGCGAACCCGTTGCCCAGCGCCTTGCCGAACGTGGAGAGGTCGGGGACGACGGCGTACAGGCCCTGGGCGCCCGCCTCGGACCAGCGGAGGCCGGTGATCATCTCGTCGAAGATCAGTACGCAGCCGTGGCGGTCGGCCAGTTCGCGCAGTCCTGCGAGGTAGCCCGGCGGAGGCTCGGTGTGGCCGGCGGGTTCGAGGATCAGGCAGGCGACCTCGCCCTGGTGGCGCGTGAGCAGTTCCTCCGTGGCGGCCAGGTCCCCGTAGGGGAACGCCACGGTGAGCTCGGTGGTCGCCGCCGGGATACCGGCGGACATCGGCGTGGTGCCGATGAACCAGTCGTCGACGGAGAAGAACGGATGGTCGCCACAGATGGCCACCCGCGGGCGCCCGGTGACGGCGCGGGCGAGGCGCACCGCGGCGGTGGTGGCGTCGGAGCCGTTCTTCGCGAACTTGACCATCTCGGCGGTCGGCACCGTGGCCAGGAAGCGTTCCGCGGCCTCGACCTCGACGATGGACGGCCGGACGAAGTTGCTGCCGCGGTCGAGTTCCCGCCGTACCGCCTCGAGCACGCGGGGGTGGGCGTGGCCGAGGCTGACCGACCGCAGGCCCGAGCCGTACTCGATGTAGCGGTTGTCGTCGATGTCCCACACGTGGGCACCGCGGCCGTGGCTGATGACCGGGGCCAGGTTCTCGGGGTATTGGTCGTCGCCCTTGGCGTAGGTGTGCGCGCCCCCGGGGATCAGGGCGTGCAGCCGCTCGTTCGCCTGCTGCGACCGGGGGAGGAGGAACTCTTCGGTGTCTGCGGTGTCCACGTCGGCTTCACTTCTCCTTTTGCTTCAGGGCCTCGGCGAGGCGCGGCGCCTCGCGGTCCCGCTGGGACATCGATACGGGCGGCAGCGGCCAGGGAATGGCGAGCTCCGGGTCGTCGAAGGCGATCGTCACGTCCTCGGCCGGATCGTGCGGGCGGTCGATCCGGTACGAGGTGTCGGCGGTTTCGGTCAGCGCCTGGAAGCCGTGCGCGCACCCCGCCGGGATGTACAGGGTCGTCTGCGTCTCGCCGGACAGCTCGAAGAAGGCCTGGTTGCGGTAGGTCGGCGAGTCCGGCCGCAGGTCGATGACGACGTCGAAGATCTTCCCGTACGAGCAGCGCACGAGCTTGGCCTCGCCGGCGCCGGAGCGCAGGTGCAGGCCGCGCAGCACGCCCCGGACCGAGCGGGACACGCTGTCCTGGACGAAGGCGTCCGGGTCGAGGCCCACCGAGCGGACCACGTCGGCGTCGAAGGTGCGGCAGAAGAAGCCGCGTTCGTCGGCGTACGGCGTCGGCTCGAAGAGGTATGCGCCGTCGATCGCCGGGACGTCGATCGCTTTCATGGAGTCTCCCGCAGGGCGTTGGCAGGGGTGTGGGTGTGGGCGGCCGCCGGGAAGAGGGCCGCGGTCAAGGCGGCGAACTGGTCATCGAGTTGCTGCGCGGCGACCAGGTTCCGTTCGGTGAGGGTCCGCCGCAGCTCCGCCGATTGCTGCTCCAGCGCCCGGAACTGGTCCAGCAGCCGGTCGGCGTCGACCTCGCGAGCCGGGTGGCAGTACGCGGCAAGGCCCATCCGATCCATCAGCGCGTCGCTCTTCGCCGCATAGGTGAGTGCGAGCGTCGGCGTGCCGACCTTCAGCGCGCAGATCAGGTTGTGGTAGCGGGTCGCCACCACGGTGTCGACCGCCGCCATCTCTTTCATCAGGTCGGCCAGCGAGGCCGCCTCGGCAGCGGTGACCAGCGGCGAGTCCACCGCGTCGAGGATCGCGGCGCTCACCGGCGCGTCCACTTCGTCGCCGGACAGCAGCCGGACCGGCCTGCCGTCCTCGACCAGCGCGCGGACGAACCGGGTCGTCCCGTCGAGGTAGCGCCGGTAAATCTCCTCGGCCCGGGCGCGGTCGTCGTTGCCTCCGTGGAAGGCCATGATGCCGACGCCGACCGGGCCAGGCGGGCCCGAGGGCGCTTCCCCGAGCTCTCCGACAAGCTCCGAGCGGGGGATACCCCATTCGGACGGCGTGGGCAGGGCGAAGGCCAGGTCCGGGTAGACCTCGTCGCGCGCGGTGTCCACGCCCATCGCTCGCATCGCGTCGCGGGACTGGGCGTCCCGGTACGACCGGTACGCGGCCAGCCGCGCCGACCAGCGCACCAGGGCCCGGGTCGGCCGGTTGCCGATCTCGGCGGCGCCGACGCTGACCAGCGCGACCCGGGTGCCGAACAGCCGGCCGGTCGCGCAGAGCAGGAACAGCGCGTACGGGAAGCCCCACGGCCGCAGCGGCAGCGTGGCCTCCAGGACGCCCATGCCCGGCACGATCACCACGTCGTGCCTCCGCACCCAGGCGGCGGTGCGGAAGGCATCGACGATTTTGCCCAGGCCCTTCCCCGCGATCGCGCCCGCACGCGAAGCGGTCCGGTACTCCCCGCGGTACCAGTGGAGCCGTGTCGCGGGGATGCCGTACCGGGCCGCGACGATCTCGGGTCCGCCGCACAGCGCATCCACGACCGCGTCCGGGTGGTCGGCGCGGAGGTAGCCGAGTACGGCTTCGAGTGACCCGTCGTTGCCGAGGTTGCCGGAGCCGAGGAGGCCGAACACCCCCACGCGCACAGGTGTCATGGCTGCCTCCCTTCACGACTTTCGCGGCCGGCGACGAGGGCGTCGACGGAGACGGTGAGCCGGCTCGGGTCGACCGGGGCGCGGTCCTCGACCCGCTCGCCGGCGCCGGGCCGGACCCGGCTGGACATCCATGCGGCCAGGTGGCGGTGGCATGCGCGCCGGTCGGCCGGGGACAGCGGCGCCCGCCGGACCGCCGCGACGAAGCCCCAGACGTACTCGGCGAGCAGCCGGGGCGTCGGGTGCAGCGGGCCTGCCCGCCGCGGGTCCAGGTTGACGCACCGGGAGCGCTTGGAGGGGTTCGCCCGCTCCGCGCGGGTGGGGTGGTCGCGGCGGAAGTACAGCAGCTCCGGCACCTGATGGAAGGGCCCGTGCAGGGCGATCTCGGCGACGAACGTGCGGTCCGCGTGGTGGTAGCTGTCGAGCGGCTTCACCCGGCGCAGCACGTCGGCCCGCATCACCCCGTAGAAGTCGTCGCCACCGGGCTCGAACAGCAGACTGCGGAAGCGCTCCGGCGGGTGCGGTGAGTCGGTGGCGAGCCGGTACTCGTACGGGATCTTCACCTGGCCGTCGCCGTCGACGACCGCCTGGCCGGAGTGCGCGACGATCACGTCCGGCCGCTCGTCCAGCGCCTCCACGCAGCGCCGCAGCAGGTCCCGGGCGTACAGGTCGTCGTGCGAGGCCCACTTGAACAGCTCGCCGCGGCACTCGGTGAACACGTAATTGTGGTTCGGCGAGGCGCCGATGTTCCGGGGCAGCCGGAGGTACCGGATGCGCGAGTCCCGTGCGGCGTACGTGCGGCAGATGTCCTGGGTCCCGTCGGTCGAGGCGTTGTCGGAGACGACCAGCTCGAAGTCCTCGTAGGTCTGGCCGAGCAGGGCGTCGAGCGACTCGGCGAGGTACTCCTCGCCGTTGTACACGGGAAGGCCGATGCTCAGCCGGGGAAGGGCGGTCATGACGTCCTCACTTCGGGGATGGAGTTCTGGTGGCGCTCGCGCAGGGCGGACCGCAGCTGCAGCCACCACACGGCCGAGCCGCAGACGGTCGCGGCGGCGACGCCCCAGGCCGAGCCGACCGTGCCGCCCACGGCCGCCCCGCCGAGCCCGCCGCCGACATAGCAGGCGGAGGCGAACAGCTGGCAGCGCAGGCTGCGCCGGGCCGCGGCGAGCGCGCGCAGCCCGGCCGCCGCGCCGGTGCCGAGGCCGGCGCCCGCGACGCCGAGCACGGCCGGCACGATGAGCTGGGAGGCGGAGTGCCAGACGTCGCCGAGTACGAACTCGCCGAGCCGGTCCGGCATCAGCAGCAGCGCCGCGCCCCACAGCAGCGCGGCGGCGGCCTGCCCGCCGCCCAGCAGAAGGCAGAACGTTCCCAGACGGCGCGGGGCCTGCCGCAGCACCCGTGCCGCCTCCGCGACGGTGACCAGGGACAGTCCCATCAGCACGGCGAGGAACGGGCCGAGCAGGAGCTCCGCGCCCCGGACCGCCCCCACCGCGCCGACCCCGACGATCGCGCCGAGCCCGTACGCCCGCAGCTGGCTCGCGCCGCTGAGGCAGGTGTTCTCGACCAGGTACCGGTAGCCGAGGTCGCGGTGGGTGCGCAGCCACTGACGCGCTCCGCTCAACTGGGGCCGGATGCCCGACTGGAGGCAGCCGTAGAGCGCGGCCACCGCGGCGGACGCGCCCCAGGCGAGCACGAAGGCGGCCACGCTGCCCACGCGGGCCGCCAGCACCATGGCCGGAACGAGCGCGATGCCCCACACGAGGTCGTTGACGAACGCCTTGCGCCCGGTGCCGGCTGCGAAGAACGCGTACCGCCAGGCGTCCTGCAGCAGCAGCCCCGGCAGCACGACGCCGAGGCAGGCGAACGCGGGCCCCACGCTGCCGCCGAGTGCAAGGCCGACCACCAGGCACGCCGCGCCGATGGCGGCACCGACGCCGAGCGCGGTACCCGACGACCGGGCCACCGCCCCACGCCAGGACGCGTCCGACACGCCGCTGAAGCGCACCACCAGCGGGTCGGTGCCCAGCCCGCGGGAGACGCTGAGCACCACGCCGTAGGTCACCCAGGCCAGGCTGAACACGCCGAACGCGGTCACCCCCAGCGAGCGTGCCACGTAGATCCCCACCGCGAAGTTGGACAGGCTGGAGGCCGCCTGGTCGGCCAGTCCCCAGGACAGCCGGCCGGCCAGCGCCCGCCTGGCGGTCGCCGCCGTCGGCCTCGTCTTCTCCTCCTCGGTGGTCATCGGCGTCATGCCTTGATCAGCCCGGCGCCGTGCAGGGCGCCGGCCGCGACGGCGACGGTGTCGAACGGCAGCCCGGACCGCTCGGCGACGTCCAGCAGACTGTGCTCGCCGTCGGAGAGGCTGAGCACCCAGAGCATGGCCATCTGGGCCTGCTTCGCGTCGCTGCGGCCGCCGAGCGAGTCGTACAACCCGCGCCGGCCCAGCTGCGGTTCGCCGTAGGGGCTGAGGTTGACGTACCGCCGGTTGCGGTCGAGCACGGCGAATGCCTCGCGGCAGACGGCGAGCGTGTCCGCCATCGCCTCCGGGGAGACGAAGTCCGGGTTGTCCGCCGAGGTGTGGTACTCGGGGTACCCGGCGTACGGGGTCCGGCTGAGCGAGCCCACGCCGAGATCGAACCCGGGCGAGCAGTACTGCCGCTCGTCGTAGCCGTACGGGGTGAACTCGGCGACGTGGTGCGGACGTTCGGAGGCGGTCAGCACATGCCGCAGCACCCGGTCGATCTCCGCGTCGCCGCGCCTGCTCTGCTTGTACGTCAGGTGGCCCGGGTCCCCGGCGCAGGCCAGCACGAGGCCGTGTTTGACGCGGTCCACCCGCTCCGCGTTGCGGGCCAGCCAGGTGATCGCCCCGATGGTGCCGGGCGCGTAAATGAACCGGTAGGTGTAGTACGGCGTCTCCTGCGCCAGCGCGCGGGCCAGGAACGTCGCCACCGCGATGCCGGCCAGGTTGTCGTTGGCCAGCGAAGGGTGGCAGACGTGGCAGGAGACGATCACCTCGTCGGGGACCTGCCCGGGGACCACGTGCTCGGCGTAGGTGAGGTGGCCGTCCGCGAGCGTGGAGTCGATGCGTACCGCGTACTCGCCGTCGGGCAGCGCGTCCAAGGTCTCCTGGGCCAGGCAGAACCCCCATTCCGGCGTGTAGTAGCTGGTGCGGTACGGCACCCAGGTCGGGTGGTCCGGCAGGGTGTGCAGGTGCGCGCGAAGCTCCGCCAGTGGCATGGTCCGCGACACCGGCACGCTGTAGCCGAGCACGTGCAGGCTGGACGCGGCGAAGTCGACGACCCGGTTGCCCGCGGAGTCGGCGATGTACGCGTCCCGGATGTTCCACTCCTGCGGCACCGTCCAGTCGAGCACCTGCGTCCCGGTCGGCACCTCGTGCACCTGCAGCGGGACGTACTCGCCGACGATGTCCAGGGTGGCGCGCACACCGTCGCCGGTGATGCTCCGGCAGAGCGGGTACAGCCGCTCCACCAGCGCGTGCATCTGCTCGCCGGTCGAAGTCGTCGGCCGTTCGTCGGACGCGGTCATCGGCGCCACCGCAGGGTGTCGTCGACGGTGCCGGCGTCGGACGCCGCGCGCAGCACGGCAAGGCGGGTGAAGCGTCGCTCGAAGCTCTCCTGGTTCAGCCCGAACTTCCGGTAGGCGTCGGCGAGTTCGAGCGCGCCCCGCTTCACCGTCCACGCGCAGTCGAAGCCGGGAATCGCGGCGCGGAACCGAGCGAAGTCCACCCGGTACGACCGCGGATCGGCACCGGTCTCCCCGGTGATCACCACCTTCGATCCGGACACCGCCTCGGCGACCTGCTCGGCGATCTCGGCGACCGTGACGTTGTTGACCTCGCTGCCGATGTTGAACGCCCGGTCGTGCACCGCTTCGCGCGGCGCGGTCAGCGCGGCCGCGAAGGCCTGGGCGATGTCGGCGGCATGCACCAGCGGGCGCCACGGGGTGCCGTCGGACATCACCAGCACCTCGCCGGACAGGAGCGCGTGGCCCACCAGGTTGTTCAGCACGATGTCGGCGCGCAGCCGGGGCGAGAAGCCGAAGGCGGTGGCGTTGCGCATGTACACCGGGCTGAAGTCGCCGTCGGCGAGCGCGTGCAGGTCGTCCTCCACCCGCACCTTGGATTCCGCGTACGGCGTCACCGGGCGCAGCGGGGCGTCCTCGGTCACCAGGGCGTCGCCGCCGGCGGCGCCGTAGACCGAGCAGGTCGATGCGTACAGGAAGCGCCGCACCCCGGCGTCGCGGGCCAGCCGGGCAAGGCGGACCGAGGCGTGGTGATTGATGTCGTAGGTGAGCTCCGGCGCCAGCGATCCCAGCGGGTCGTTGGACAGCGCGGCCAGGTGGATCACGGCGTCCACTCCGGCCACGTGGTCGGCCGTGACGTCGCGCAGGTCCACCCGGTGCCCCGCAGGGTCCGCGGGCACAGGGCCGAGGACGCAGTCGGCGAACAGGCCGGCGTCGAGACCGACGACCTCGTGCCCGGCGGCCTCGAGTACCGGGGCCATCACGGTGCCCAGGTAGCCCTGGTGTCCGGTCAGCAGTACGCGCAAGGTTCAGTCCCCCAGATTGAGAGTGAGTTTGGTGACGGCGAACGCCTCGGCGTAGCGCGCGTGGCATTCGATGCCGCGGATCCGGGCAAGCCCGAGGAAGGCCTCCCGGTCGTACCAGGGCCGGTGCCGCTGCGAGGGGTAGTGCTCCTGCAGCAGCCGCACCTTCTGTTCGGCGATCTCCGGCGACAGCGGCTGGTACGCCGACGGACGGCCGAGATCGCCGTCCCACTTGACGATCTCGTAGCCGAGCACGAGGTGGTCGCGGAATGCGGTGGTCATCAGCTTCGCCAGGCCGCGGTGGTCCTGGTGCGCGTCGTCGGTACGCGGCGCAAGGACCAGGTCCGGCTCGGTCCCCGCGCGCAGCTCCTCGACCGCGGCCTTGGCCTCCTCCCAGTGCGCGGGCATCCGGCCGTCCGGCAACTTGAGTACGGTCAGCCGCAGTTCGGCACCCGGGCAGAAGGCGGCGAGCGCGGCCCGCTCCTCGTCCTCCCGCTCGCCGCCACCGCCGGAGAGCACCAGCGCATCGATACGGATACCGGGCTGCGCGCGGCACATCGCCAGCAGTGTGCCGCCGGCGCCGATGGCGATGTCGTCGCAGTGCGCCCCTACCGCGACGATCCGGTCCAGGCGGCGACCGGCCCCGAGCCGGATCACGCCCCCGCTCCGACGCTCGCGCCTTCGCGCTCCCACACGGCCCACGGGCGGTCGCCCCGGGCGTACGCGTCGTCGAGCGCGGCCCGTTCCTTCACCGTGTCGGTCGGCTTCCAGAAGCCGCGGTGCTGATGCGCCACCAGCCGTCCCTGCTTGGCCAGTTGGGCACATCCGTCGGCGACCAGATCCCCGTTCTCCGGGATGTGGTCGAAGACCTCCTGGCGGAGCACGAAGTAGCCGCCGTTCTCCCACAGCGGCATATCGCTCACCGCGGTGATGCCCCCCACCAGACCGTCCTCGCCCAGGTCCACGCAGTGGAACGAGGACTGCGGCGGCACCACCATCATCGACGCACCGGCGTCGCGCCGGGCGAACCGGTCGATCATCTCCGGCAGCGGGGCGTCGGTGAGCACATCGGCGTAGTTGGCGAGGAACATCTCGTCGCCGTCCAGGTGGTGCCGCACCCGGCGCAGTCGCTCTCCGATCGGCGACTCGATGCCGGTCTGCGCGAACGTGATCGTCCAGTCGGCTATGTCGGTGGACAGCAGCTCGGTCCGACCGCCCCGCAGCACGAAGTCGTTGGACGTCGTCTCCTCGTAGTGGAGGAAGAAGTTCTTGATGTGGTGCGCCCCGTACCCGAGGCACAGGATGAACTCCGTGTGCCCGAAGTGCGCGTAGTAGCGCATGACGTGCCAGATCAGCGGTCGCGGGCCGACCATCGCCATCGGCTTGGGCACGTCGTCGGCGGCGCCGCTGCGCATCCGCATGCCGTAACCGCCGCAGAACAGAACGACCTTCATGCCTTGACCTCGACAATGCTCAGTTCCGGGATGGGGAAGACCAGTCGGCCGCCCCACTCGTGCACGTAGGAGAGTTGCTCGACCAGCTCGTCCCGCAGATTCCACGGGAGGACGAGGACGTAGTCCGGCTTGTCGGCGGCTATCTGCTCGGGCGGCAGGATCGGGACGCGGGTGCCCGGGGTGAACCTGCCGTGCTTGTAGGGGTTGCGGTCGACCGTGTACGCGAGCAGGTCGGGCCGGATGCCGCAGTGGTTGAGCAGGGTGTTGCCCTTGCCGGGGGCGCCGTAGCCGACGACCGTCTCGCCGCGCTCGGCCGCCTCGATGAGGAACTTGAGGAGGTCCCGGCGCACCTTGGCCACCCGGGCGGAGAACTCGGTGTATCCGGAGAGCTCCTGCAGACCGGCGGCCTTCTCCCGGGCCAGCACGTCGGCCACGCGCTGCGACGGCTCACCGGCCACCTCGGCCGGCCGGGCCCACAGCCGGATGGAGCCGCCGTGCGTGGGCAGCAACTCGACGTCCACGAGCGTGAGTCCGCCGCTCGCGAGGGCCCGGATCGCGGACGCGACCGTGTAGTACTGGAAGTGCTCGTGGTAGATCGTGTCGTACTGGTTCTCCTCGATCAGCGTCAGCAGGTGCTGCACCTCGATGGAGACCCAGCCGTCGTCGGCGACCAGGGCGCGCAGCCCCTGGGTGAACCCGACCACATCGGGGATGTGCGCGTACACGTTGTTGGCCGCGACCAGGTTTGCGGGGCCGTGCTCGGCGCGGACGGCCGCGCCGGTGTCCGGGTCGAGGAACGCGGTGAGCGTGGGCACGCCGGCCTCGCGCGCGGCGGCGCCGACGTTCACCGACGGCTCGATGCCCAGGCAGCGGATCCCCCGGTCCACCAGGTGCTTGAGCAGGTATCCGTCGTTGCTGGCGACCTCGACGACGAAGGCGTCCTCGGCGAGGTCCAGTCGCTGTACGGCGTCGGCGACGAACGTGCGCGCGTGCTCCACCCACGAGGTCGAGTACGACGAGAAGTACGCGTACTCCTTGAACGTCTCCTCCGGCGTGATCAGCGGAGGGATCTGTGCGAGCCAGCAGTCGGTGCACACCCGCAGGTGCAGCGGGTACGCCGGTTCGGGATGGTCCAGTTGGTCCGCGGCGAGAAAGCTCTCACAGGGTGGCGTCGCCCCCAGGTCGACGACGCTCGCCAGCGTCGCCGAGCCGCACAGTCGGCATCGAGTCATCTACTTCCCCCCAGTTGTTCCGTCCGCCCCGCGATCGCGGTGCGGTACTCCTCCACCAGGCGCTCCAGGCCGACGGCCGGGCTGAACCCCTGCTCGTATCGGCGCCGGGCCGCCCGGCCCATCTCCTGGTTGCGGGCGCGCTCCGCCGTGATCCGGCGCAGGCGGTCCGCGAGCGAGGCGGGATCGCCCGGCCGGTGCAGCAGCCCGGTCACCCCGTCCTCGACGAGTTCGACGAAGGCGCCGTGCCCGGCGGCGACGGCCGGGACCCCGGCCGCCATCGCTTCCACGACGACCAGGCCGAACGCCTCCAGCCACGTTGAGGGGGCCACCACGGCGACCGACCGCGCGAGTGCCTTGCGGCACTCCGCCGTGTCGTACAGGCCGACGTACCGCACGTCGTCCCGGCCCGCCGCCCAGGCGGTCACCTCCGGCTCCAGTGGCCCCGAGCCGGCGATCACGAGCGGGACGCCCACTCCGCCGCCCGACGCGATCTCGTCCCATGCGGCCATGAGCAGCCGCACCCCCTTGGCCTCGGCGAGCCGGCCGAGATAGAGCACGTGCTCGCCGTCGCCGTCCCGGCACGTGCCCGGCTCCGGCACGAAGTTGTGCTTCACCGCCAGCCGCTCGGCCGGCATGCCGGCCCCCACCAGGACGTCGCGCTGCGCCGCGGAGATGCAGAAGAACCGCTCCACGCCGGACCACCACCGCCGCCGGTTGACCGACAGGCTGACCGCGAGCGGCACCGTCGCCAGTCGGGAGCTCCGGTAGCAGCCGTGCCGGACGGCGGGCAGTGGCGCCGCGGAACCGACGCACTCGGTGCACGGTCGGCCGTCCCGTTGCAGCGTGCCGGGCGGGCAGACCTGGGTGTAGTTGTGCAGTGTGGCGACGGCGGGAACGCCGGCGTCGGCGCAGGCGGCAAGGACCGCGGGCGACAGCAGCGGGAAGACGTTGTGGACGTGGACCACGTCAGGGCGTGAGGTGCGCAACCGGGCGGCGAGTTCCTTGCGGACCGCCGGGTTCCACGGCACGAGGAGCGGCACCGCGACCTTGCCGGGCAGGGACCGGGCGGCGATGGTGTCGCTGCGCCGCTCGAACACCTCGACCCGGTGGCCGGCCGCGCGCAGCAGCTCCACCTCCTGGTCGACGACCTTGTTCTCCCCGCTCGGCTGCGCCGAGGCGTAGCGGTTGTGCACTACGAGGACATGCATGCTCAGATCGCCTCCGATCTACTGGCCCATCGCGGGATGCGCCGTCGAGGAACTTCGGGCGGCGGGAGGGCAGTGGCCGCGGCAGGTGCCGCCAGCAGTGAGGCGGCCACGGCCAGATGCAGCAGATACGGCGAGGCGTCGCCGAGCCCGGCCTCGGTGTACGACGCGATCGCGCAGTAGCTGATCAGGAAGATCGCGCAGGCCCGCTGAAGCGACGGCGGCCGCAGCAAGGCGACGCCGCCGAGGACGATGATGATCGCCGCCACGATGGCGGCGCCGGTCAGACCCTGCTCCTGGTAGACGGCCAGCCAGCTGTTGTCGATCGGCAGCCCGCCGAACGACTTGTCGCCCAGGCCCATGCCGAACAGCTGCTCCGTGGTCGTCCGGGGCGCTCCCAGCAGGGCATCCCACACCTTGGCCCGGCCGGTGAGGTTGGAGAAGTTCTCCTGGCTCTGCCCGCGCAGGAACCACGATTCCAGCGCGGAGCTGAACCCCACCGCGGCCACCGTGGCGCACAGCACCGTCCAGGTGAAGAACCGGCGGGCGGCGGCGCTGGTCAGGAGGAGTGAGCCGATCGCCAACGCCAGCCCGATGAACAGGCCGAGCGTGGCCGTCCGGGTATGGGTCAGCGCGAGCAGGACGAGTGACGGCACGACGATGACCGCCGCGCCGGCCCGGTCGGTCCGGCGGCCCAGGACGAGCAGCACGGTGAGCCCGATGATCACCGCGGCGTACTGCCCGATCTGCGGCGGGGTGAGCGGCCACAACGCGCCGACAAGGCGTCCGCCGTAGAGATCGGGCAGGGCCGCACCCGGTGAGACGACCAGGCCGGCGGCCACCGACCCGAGCACCGCGAAGTACATCCGGATGTGGTGCCGGACGACCGTCGTGCCGCCGTCCCACCAGCGGCTGAGCAGCCACAGCGTGCCGACGAAGAGAGCCAGCCGGGTGCAGCGGAACAGCGCGCCGAACCCGGACTCCAGGTCCACGCTGGAGATCAGACTCGGCACCAGGAGCAGGGTGAGCAGGGACAGGAAGGCGCTGGCGCGGATGCGCAGCCGGAGATTGACCGCGAGCGCCAGCGCGAACGCGGCGGCCAGCGCACCCATGGTGACCATCTGGATGAGGGAGCGGGGCAGCGGGACGATGGTCTTCGCCCCGGCGGAGCCGAGCGTGTTGAGGATCAGCAGCCCCCAGGCGATCCCGACGATCTTCGGTGCGCCGGCCGGGCGCGGTTCGGCCCCGGGCAGCGTGCCCGCCGTGTCCGGTCCGCCCGGCAGCCCACCGCGCGTCAGGTCCCCGCCCATCTCAACCACCGACCCGAGGGTCGAGGGTGCTGCCCGCGTCCTGTCGGAAAGGCGTGCCCTGCCATTGCCCGAAGTCGAGCACCTGGCTCTGGTCCTGGGCGACGAATTTCCATGGTCCGAGGTAGACGTTGTCGTGCCAGCGGTTGTGCTGCTTGAGGGGGATCGCCCGGGCCACCCGCTCGCCCTGGTACGGCGACCAGTCCGGATAGGTGCCGTAGTTGGCAAGCACCGCCATGCGGTCGCACTTCACCGTGCACTGGACGACGGCCTTGTCCAGCACGAAGCGGTTGTCGTGGATGTCCACCCGCTGGGTCTTCCACCGGCAGTCGGCGTAGAGCGGTGCGGTGGCGATCGCCGGCTTCTTGCAGCGGTTGGTGTCCTTCACCAGCAAGGTGCAGTCACCGGACGAGGTATTGGCCGGGCTGTTGCAGAACCGGTCGGCGTTCTCCCACAGGGTGATCCCGGACCAGTTGTTCTCCAGCGCGTTCCGGTAGATCTCGATCTTGTCGGTGCGGGCCCGGATCCGTGGTTCGCCACCGGACTCGGACAGGTAGACGGTCGCGTACGGGAAGTTGTCGCCGCGGTCGGCTGCCCTGCGGCCCTCGACCCAGTTGTTCCGCCTTATCGTGTTGTTCCGGATGACCGCGTTGTAGCTGGTCTCGTAGATGAGCGCGGCACCGTCGTTGGCCTCGAGCACGTTGTTCTCGATGCGGAAGTCGTTGTTGTTGGTGTCCGCCCACAACCCGGTTCCGCGGTTGCCGTGCACCCAGTTGCCGCGTACGTCGGCGCCGTTGACGGCCCAGAACTTGATGCCTCCGGTGCAGCCGCAGCCCTTCCGCCGCCGCTCCCAGTCGCCGGTGTTGTTGCCCGTGATCTCGTTGCCCTCGACCACCAGGCCGCTGATACGGCCGGTGGCCTTGTATGCGTTCATTCCGTACTGACCGTTCTTGCGCAGGCAGTTGGCGCGGACCCGCTGGCGGGCACCGGCCATCAGCCCGGCGCCGGAGTTGCGCTGGATCGTCGCGTGCTCGATCACCCACCCGTCGGCCGAGTCGTGGTTGACCACGCCCTCGTTCTGCGGCGCCACGAAGCGCTGCACGGTCAGGTAGCGGAGGGTGACGTTGCGGGCACTGCCGCCGAACGCGTACTGGTTCTTCTTCCCGCCGTCGAGCACCGCGCCCGGCGCACCGAAGTAGCGGTCCCCCTCCTTGGGGATGACCTGGGCGTAGCGGTCCGGGTCGAGCCTGTGCGTGCCCGGTCGAAGCCAGAACGTGGTGTTCGGAGGGCTGCTCTTGGTCTTCGCCGCCAGGTCACCGACGACCGCGGGGTCGACCGTCACCGCGCCCGCCGGCGCCTTCGCCGGACCGGCCGCGGGCCTGGCGCACACCCGCGCCACGGACCGGGCCGCGGACGTGGAGGGCGCAGCGGTCGGCTCCGCCGCCGGGGCACCCGGCGTGCTCTCACAGCCGGTCGTCGCCAACAGGGCCAGCACCAGCGGTGCCGCCGCCCACGCCCAGTGCCGCCTCTTGATCCCCACGCGCCCCCCTAGCCGCGGAACCTGAGCACGGTGGTGAACCCCTCCGTGCCGTCGGCGAAGCCGGTGCCGACCAGCGTGGTGGTGGGTTCCTTGCGCCCGAAGCCGGCGGAGTACCAGCCCAGCGGCGGGTCACTCGCGCCGCGATGCGCCCGCCAGCTCAGCCGCCCGGGCAGGTCGAGCACCGCGGAGCGGTCCTCGCCGTCCCGGGTCCAGGTGAGCAGTGCCCGGTTGCCCGCCAGGTCCGCGGCGATCGCCGGGCCGAGGTGGAACGCCAGGCGCACGGCCCGGCGCGGGCCGCGCACCTCGTCGATCACCTTCAACTCCTGGCTGGCGGAAGTCAGTTCCACCCGGCGGCGGTGCACGGAGCCCTGGTAGCCGTCGTGCTCGGCACACCAGCGGGCCACCCCCTCGTCGGAGGTCTCCGTGGCCAGGACGCGGCTGTGGGCGTGCCGGGTCCACAGGAACGGGCCGCCGGAGACGGACTGGTCGGTGTCATCCAGTTGCAGGGTGTTGTGGCCGAGGGTCGACCGGAAGTACTGCCGCCACGCGGGTTGCCCGTGGTAGCAGTACGTTCCCGGGTCGGCGAGCACGTCGACCCCGTCGTGCCGGACCTCCACGGACAGCGCGTCCGCGTGGGCATGCGCGGCGATGGACAGGAACCCGTGCGGGCCGCCGTCGCAGCGGCACCAGATCTCCTCCGGACCGCGCAGGATGGTCATGCCCGCGTCGGCGAAGTGGGCCGGTCGACTTGCCGGGCGGATCACGGCCGGTGCGGTTCCGCTTTTCGAGTACGGCCGGATCAGCGCGGCAAGGAGCGGGGTGCGCACATCGGTGCCGGTCACCGCCGGCCACCAGTCGAGCCGGCCGAACACGACGTCCCCGGTGGCCAGCAGCGAGGCCCAGCGGTCGGTGCCCGCCCCGTCCACGACCAGACCGTGCCCGTCGTCCGCGTCCCCCTGGCGCGGCGGCCGTAATCGGTTGTCCACGATGGCCGCGAGCGCGTCGGTCATCCGCAGCAGCACCAGCCGGAGCGACGCGGGGACGGGCACGCCCGCGGCATCCGCCTCGGCCACCGCGGCCAGGCCGAGCTCGAGCACCAGTCCGTGGTATTCGGTGGCCAGCTCGCGGTTGAGGCCGGAGTGGAAGGTGTTGGCGCGCAGCTGCCGCTCGAGGGACCGCAGCGCGCCGGCTCGCCAGCGCGCCGAGGAGGGGAACCACCCGAACGCGCAGGCCCCGGCCAACTGCCCGGCGGCCTCGGCGATCACGTGGTTGTTCGCCGAAGACCCTCGGCTGGGGAAGGCGGCCAACCAGCGCTGGTGGTGCCAGATCTGATTCACCGCCACCGGGTTGTTCTCGAACAGCTCGGCCGCGCCCGGCCAGCCGTCGAGCAGCCGGCGGATCCACACCCAGGACAGCAGCCGGATGCCCAGCTCGATGCCGCTGATCCAATGCACCCCCCGCAGCGGCGAGTTGGCCTTCCACCACGACCGCAGATGCTCGGCCACGCGCTCGGCGTACCGCTCGTTCCCGGTGATCGCGTAGGCGGCGGCGAGCACGGTGAGGTACTGATGCCGGGACAGCTCCCAGATCTGCTTGATGTCCCCGACCGCGTCCTCGTTGCGGTACGGCACGTCGAAGGCGTAGCCCCAAGGAGCCCGGCGCCCGGTCTTCGGGTCGCACCACCAGTCAGGGTCGACCAGGTCGTCGCGGACCACCCCGAAGAACTCGACGTGCCCGTACATCAGCCGGTCCGCCTCGGCGACGAGGCGTTTCGCCGCGTCCGGAGGTATGGCGGCGATCGTCCCGGCGGGCAGCACCGCGGTGAACCGGGCGCCGGTCACCCTCGGGCAGCCCGGCCGCGCCGACCGCCACCGCCGCCTGCGCACCGCGTCGCCCACCCGGCCGCCGACCTCCCGCGGTCCCATCCGGGACAGCCGCCGCAGGTACCAGCCCGCGCTCATGGTCATCGCGCCCTCGCCAACGTCACCGGCGCGCCGCCGACCAGGCCGGCCTGCACGGCGAGGGTGGCCGCCGTGGTGGCGACCAGCGACTCCAGCGGCACCGGCATCGGCCCGCCGGTCCGCACGGCCTTGATGAACGCGGCCAGCTCGGCGTTCTGGCCCTTGTCCCGGGCCTTGGGCAGCCGCGAACTGACCCACTTCTTGGGGCCGTACACCGAAGCACGGACGAAGTCGTCGAGCCGCAGCACCTTGCCGTCCGCGACGAGGTCCAGCGTCTCCTTGGGGAAGCCGGCCGCGCCGGTGGTGACGTAGCTGATGGTGGCGGTGGACCCATCCGGGTAGCGCAACACGGCCTGCAGGTCCTCGTTGCCGGACGTGCCGACCGCGTACACCGAGACCGGGTCGGCCTCCAGCAGCCAGCTCGCCGTGTCGATGAAGTGTCCGCCCTCGCCGGCGAACCGCGAGCCCTCGGTGCCTTGTTGGAGGTACCAGCTGCCGTGCTGCAGCCGCCCCGCGTTGACCAGGTAGCGGAGGCTCGCCGGACCGGTCCGGGCGCCGAACCGCTGCTTGGCCTCCCGCAGCAGCGGCGCGAACCGGCGGTTGAAGCCCACCTGGAGGCGGTCGTTGCCGGACTCCTCCACCGCCGCGAGCACACCGGCCAGCTCGTCCTCGGTGAGGGCCAAGGGCTTCTCCACGAACACCGTCTTGCCCGCGAGCAGCGCCCTGCGGGTGAGTTCGGCGTGCGAGCTGTGCCGGGTGACCACGAACACCGCGTCGATGGACTTGTCGCCGAGCACGGCATCCAGGTCGGTGGTCGCCTCGGCAAAGCCGAACTTCCGCTGCGCGTTGGCCGCGGACAGCGCCGTCGTGGTGACGACGGTCGACAACTGGACGCCGTCGCGCTGTGCCAGGTGCGGCAGCAGCATCGACGTCGCGTAGTTTCCCGCCCCGACGAACGCGAGGCGCACCGGCGACGTGGCGGCCCGGGCCGGACCCCGCTTCACGTTCACCGCGGGGACGGCCACCGCCGGGGCCTCCGCCTCCTCCTTCTGTTCGGGATACCGGAACAGCACGGCCACGGCCTTCAGCTCGCCGTCCTTCAGGCGCTGGTAGGTCTCGACGGCGTCGTCGAAGTCGGCGATGTGGGAGACCAAGGGCTCCACGTCGACGCTGCCGCGGGCGAGGAGATCGAGGAAGCACGCCAGGTTGCGACGCTCGGTCCAGCGGACGTAGCCGATCGGGTAGTCCCGCCCCTCGAGCTCGTACTCCGGGTCGTAGCGCCCGGGGCCGTAACTGCGCGAGAACCGGACGTCGAGCTCCTTCTCGTAGTACGCGTTCCACGGCAGGTCCAGGCGGCACTTGCCGATGTCGACGACCCGGCCGCGGTCCCGGCACAGCCGGGCGGCCAGCTCGACGGGCTGGTTGCTGCCGCCGCCGGCCGCCAGATACACCTGGTCCACGCCGTGCCCGTCGGTGAGTTCGGCGACGGCGGCCTCCACGGCCGTGGACTCGGGATCGCCACAGGCCGCGGCGCCCAGACGCTCGGCGAGCTCGCAGCGCACCGGGTCGGGATCGACCCCGACGACGCGGACCCCCGAGGCGGTGAGGAGCTGCACCACCAGCTGCCCGATCAGGCCGAGGCCGATGACCAGCGCCACCTCGCCGAGTTGCGGCTCGCCTTGGCGCACGCCCTGCATCGCGATCGACCCGACGGTGCCGAAGGCCGCGTGCCGCGGCGCGAGGCCGTCCGGCACCGGGGTGTAGAGGTTCTTCGGCACCCAGTTCAGCTCGGCGTGCAGCGCGTGCTCGTTGCCGGCGCAGGCCACGAGGTCGCCGACCTTCACCTCGTCGATCCCGGGGCCGACCTGCTCGACCACCCCGCACAGCGAGTAGCCCAGCGGCGTGTAGGAGTCCAGCTTGCCCATCACCTTGCGATACGTGGCGGGCACCCCGTTGGTGGCCACGCTCTGCATAACCTTGGCCACCTGGTCCGGACGCGAACGGGCCTTGCCCAGCATCGACATGCCGGCCTCGGACACCTTCATGAGCTCGGTCCCGGTGGATATCAGCGAGTAGGCGGTGCGGACCAGCACACCGCCCGGCTTGCATCCCGGCACCGGCACGTCGAGCACCGCCAGCTCGCCGCTCTTGTAGTTCTGCACAACCTGTTTCACCCGAGCTCCTCTTTCTTCCACGCTGTCAGGCCGCTTGGCTCTGGCCGGGGCCAGAGGTCGCGCCGCGATACCAGTACTCGAGGGTCAGCACATGCCACAGATGCTTGGAGAAGTCCCGTTGCCCGGCGGCGTCCTCGGCGACCATGCGCGCCAGCGCGTCGCGGCGCAGGAGCCCGGAGTTGACGAGCACGCCGTCGTTCACCACCTCGCGCACCAGCGGTGCCAGATCCCGGCTCATCCAGGCCCGCAGCGGGGCGCTGAACAGGCCCTTGGGCCGGTACACGATCTCCCGGGGCAGGATCGAGGTGGCCGCCTCCTTGAGGACGGCCTTGCCCTGTCGTCCGACGATCTTGCGATCGCCGGGCACGGCGAACGCCGCCTTGACCACCTCGACGTCCACGTACGGCACCCGCACCTCGGTCGAGGCGGCCATGCTCGACCGGTCCGTATAAGCGAGGTTGAGGCCCGGCAGGAACATCCGGGAGTCGCCCAGGCACATGCGGTTCACGAAGTCGTCGAGGTCGTTGTCCTGGTAGATGTCCGCATGCTCGGTCAGCACGTCCTCGACCGTCCCGGCCAGGTCCGGATCCACCAGGGCGAGCAGTTCGTCCTGGTCGTACATGGTGTAGCTGCGCCGGAACGCGGTCTCCTCCGGCAGGTCGGCGAAGGAGAGGAACCGCTTCGCGAAGCGCACCGACCGGTATCCCCGGCGGGCCGTGGCGACCGGCAGCCGGTTCACGGCCGTGGACACCCCGCGCCGCAGGGGCCGCGGGATGCGCTGGTAGCGCAGCGCGAGCAGGTTGGCCAGGTGCTTGCGGTACCCGGCGAACAGTTCGTCGGCGCCCATCCCCGAGAGCATCACCTTGACCCCGGCCTCCCGCGCGGCCGAGCAGATCAGGAACGTGTTGATCGCGGCGGGGTCCCCGATCGGCTCGTCCAGGTGGTACGTCATCTGCGGCAGCAGATCGAGCACGTTCGGGGCGATCTCGATCTCGTGCAGGTCGACGCCGAACCGCTCGGCCACCCGCCGGGCATAGCGCAGGTCGTCCGGCATCGCCTCGAACTTGGCGTCCTCGGCGCGGAACCCGATCGTGTAGGCGGAGATGCCGGGCCGGTGACGGGCCGCCAGCGCGGTCAGGTAGCTGGAGTCGAGACCGCCGGAGAGGAAGGTCGCCACGGGTACGTCGGAGAGCAGGTGCTGCCGGGTCGACTCCTCGACGATGGCGGCCAGGTCCGGCTGCTCGCCGCTGCGGGCCCGCTCCCGGCCCTCGGCGGCGACGTCCTTCAGGCTCCAGTACCGGCCGCGCTCCACGCGGCCGTCGGGCCGGCACCTGAGCCAGCTCCCCGGTGGCAGCTTCTCCGCTTCGCGGAACGCGCACCGCGAGTCCGGCACCCAGTAGTAGAGCAGCGAGGCCACCAGCGCGGCATGGTCCACCTCCAGCGATCCGCCGGTCACCGCGGCGAGCGCCTTGAGCTCGGAGGCGAACACCAGGCCCTCGCCGCGCCGGAGCAGGAACAGCGGCTTGATGCCCAACTGGTCGCGGGCGACCACCAGTTCACCGGTGCGTTCGTCGAAGATCCCGAACGCGAACATGCCGCGCAGCCGGGGCAGGCAGTCGGTGCCCCAGCGCCGCCAGGCCTCCAACACCACCTCGGTGTCGGAGGTACCGCGGAAGCGCACCCCGGCGGCGGCCAGTTCGGCGCGCAGCTCGGGCGCGTTGTACAGCTCGCCGTTGTACGTCAGGACGAGGCCGTCCGAGAGCATCGGCTGGGCGCCGGTCTCGGACAGGTCGATGATGCTCAGCCGGCGGTGCCCGAGGTGCACTTCGCCGTCACCGGCGGGGTGGCTGTAGCGGCCCGCCCCGTCCGGACCGCGGTGGGCGAGGGTTTCGGTGAGCCGGTCGGTCACGACCTTCCCGTCCGGCCATCGGTACGTGCCTGCGATGCCACACATGTGCTACCGCGCCTCCTGGTCGCTGTCCGGGACTCGTACGGCCCATGACGGCCGCTCCGTCCGCAGCCGGTCCGTCACGTTCTCCCGGGCCAGCCGCTCGTTGTGGCCGCGCAGCGCGGTGTCGAGGCCGTCCCACAGGGTGCCGTCGGTCCGGTCCCGCGGATCGGGGTCGATCAGCACCACACCGATCACCGGAATGAGCAGGTCCGCGAGCTGCCGCGCCACGGTGTGCAGCCATGCGGCGCTGCCCTGCCCGGCACGCACGACGAGCACGGTGCGGGTACCGAGGTCCGGGAGGCCGGTCCACGCCGTGCCGGGCGCGACCGATCCGACGCCGACCCGGCGCACCTCATGCGGCACGGCCGCGGCACGCTCGACGCCGACCACGTCCGGGCCTCCGGGCTTCTGGCCGCGGTGGGCGCGCTCCAGGCCCGGCAGACCATCGATGACGACCACCGGCCCGTCCGCCGCCAGCGCCCTGGCGAGGTCCAGGGCGATCACGCTCGTGCTGCGCCCACAGCCCAGTTCCAGCAGCGACAGCGGTTCCGCGGAGCCACGCACCGTGCGGGCCAGGGTCGCGGTGAGCCGTTCGCGTGCCGCCCGGGTCCGTCGGCGCCGCCACAGCCTGGCCCGCCGCGCGCGGGGCAGCTCCGCGATGACCGAGGCGCCCAGGTTCGCCGCGATCTCCCGGCGCAGCACGGGGCGGTCCGCCACCACCGAGCCGACCGCGGCCACCGCGAGCCCGAGGACGAGCCCGAGGACGAGCCCGATCGCGGCGTTGGTGGCAGCAGCCTTGGGCAGGGATTGGCGGACCGCGCGCGGGGCGTCCACGATCTGAGTGCCCGCGACGATCTGGGGCGTGCCCATGCGCGCCTCCTCGGCGCGCTGGTCGAAATCGGCGATCCGCGAGTTGAGCTCGGCCCGGCGGGCGAAGAGCGACTCGATGCTCGCCGACTCCTTCGGGTCGCTCCCCGGCGATCGGTTTCCGATCGCCTTGTTGACCCCGGCGAGGTCGTTGCGTAGGCGATCGCGCTGGTCGAGCAGGGCCTTGGCCTCGGCTTTCGCGGCTTCCCGCATCCGCTGCACATGGTCCGCGACGAACGCTTGGGCCAGCGCCTCGGCTCGGGCCACCGCTTCCGCGTCGCTGTCACCCGTCATATCGATCTGCAGCACGTTGTTGGTCAGGCCGGTACCCCGGTAGTCCCGCATGAAGTCTTCCGGGTTTTCGGGGGAGTTGAGGGACCGCAGGGCCTTGCCGGCGATGCGCGTGGTCCCCAGCAGCTCGACGTCGGTGCGGATCAGCGTTCCGGTGTCGTTCGGCTGGTCCTCCCGATGCGCGACCAGCACCTTGGTCACCGCGGTCGGCGGCGGCGGAAGCAGGACCGCCACCGCCGCGCCGATCAGCAGCCCCAGCAGCGCCATGGAGCACCAGAGGCGGCGGCGCCTGCGCACTGCCACCACCAGCGCCTGCAGGTCCAGCAGCGGAGCGGCGGCCGACGGCTCCGACGTCTTGCTCGTCGTCACGCTGAACCTCCCCTCGCGCCGTCGCCCACCGCGATCGCCGGCGTGGCGTGCTGCGGAGGATGGTCGGGAGTCCGCGTCGGACGGGCCCGGACCGTGTCGGCGACGACGACGCCGACGACCTCGTGCCTGCCGTCCGCACACGCCGCGGCGATGCCGGCGAGCTCCCCGGCGGTCCGGCTGCCCGCGCTGAGCACGACCAGGGCACCGGACTCGGTGTCGCGGTCCGGCACCAGTGGCCGGGACACCGAAACTTCCACCACCCGCAGCAGGGGGTACCCCCTGCTCGAAGAGCTCGGGGAAGGATCGCTCTCGGCCTCGGCGACGAGCCGCCCGGCGGCCCGGCGGCCGATCTCGTCGCCCTCCGGTACGACAACCAGCAGCCGCCGGGGGGCCGGCAGCTGCTCCCGGAGGCGAGCGCACACCCGCCGGTAGCGGATCCGCATGCCGGCCTCGTCTCCGGACATCCGCGGGGTCGGTATGTCCCATTGGGTGTCGACGCCGAGGAGCCGGCGGAACCAGGCCCTCGAGCCACCGCCTTCTGGTCGGTGCGCGGGCCGTTCTCCAGGCACATCGACGGTACCCAGCAGCGCCGAGCCCAGCTCCGCGGCGATCTCCGGTTCGGTGCGCAGTCGGCGGTTCACCCGTGCGGCGGCGAGATGGCCGATGACCGCGAGCAGGAAGGACAGCAGCGCCCCGGCAACGATGAGGTGCATCCTCGTCGGCGGCGCCTCGCCGGTCGGCAGGGCCGCCGGCCCCATGACGACCATGTTGGCTTTGTCGGTCGCCGGGTCGGCCTCGTCCAGCTTCTTCATGGCCTCCTGCAGCGCGGTGCGCAGCTTCTCGAGCTCGGTGCGGGTCTGCACGCTCTCCACGGTCCGCCCCGGATCGGCCGCATTGGCCAGGTCGGTGATGCGGCGGTTGGCCTGCACCACCTTCTGCCGCAGCGCCTCGGGCCCCGCCGCCGCGTCGGGGTCGGTGTTGTCGCCCGCGATCCGTGTGGTGAAGGTGACGAATTGCTGGGCCACCTGGTCGGAGAGCCGCTGCGCGCGCTCCGGGGTGTCGGCCGTACCCGAGATCTTGATGATGTTCCCGTCGGCGGCCGTGGCGCTCACTCGATCCCGCAGCTCGCTGCCGGTGACGCCGGTCCAGCCGAGCGTGGCAGCCGTGCGGTCGACCACCGCCGAACTGGCCGCGATCTCCGCCTGAGTCAGTAGCTCGCGCTCCTCCCACGCCCCCGCCAGCAGTACCGATGTCGACGTCGTGTAACTCGGCGGGAACAGCAGGGAGGCGCCGTAGCCGACGAGCGCGCCCACCACGGCGACGCCGGCGAGAAGCCGCCGGCGCCGACGGAAGATCCGCCCGATCGTGACCAGGCGTATCGTGTCCTCGCTCAACGACGCGGCCTCTTCCCTGTCCGGACCGGGGCGCCCGCCGACACCGGAGTGTGCTCACGGCAGGCAGCCGCGTAGGCGGCGAGCAGCGACGCTTGCGAGTTCTTCCAAGAAAGCTGCCCGCTGATCCGCTCCTGGCCGATCTTGCCCATCCGGGTCCGTTGCTCAGGATCGTCCAGTAGCAGCGCGATGAGCTTGGCGAACTCGGCCTCGTCGTTGGCGGGCGCGTAGACCGCGGCATCACCGGCGGAGACTCTCGCCTCCCGGAGGTCGAACGAGACGATCGGCCGGCCCATCACCATGTACTCCAGGACCTTGTTCATGGTCGACACGTCGTTGAGCGGATTGCGCGGGTCGGGGGAGAGGCACACGTCCGCGGTGGACAGGTAGCGCACCAGGTCGGCGTCCGGAATGCGCCCGGTGAACTGCACCTGCTCCGAGAGCCCGAGCCGCCGGGACAGCTCCACCATCGCGTCGAAGGCGTCGCCGGCGCCGACGAACACCGCATGCCAGTCGGTCCGCCCATATGCGTCGCGCAGCTTCGCGAGGGCACGCAAGGCGTAGTCCACGCCGTCCTGCGGGCCCATGACGCCGAGGTAGCACAGCAGATGGGGCTTGCCGCGCTTCAACTCCGGCTCGGGCGGCACCGGATGGAACCGGTCGATGTCGGGCGCACTGCGCACCACGAAAACGTCCGCCGGCCGCCGACCGCCTCGGCGCACCGCGACGTCCCGGTAGCTCTCGTTCGTGGCGAGCACGATGTCCGCGGCCCGGTAGGTCCGCCGCTCCAACGCGCACACGGCGCGGTAGAGCACGTCCTTGCCGCGGTCGAAGCGGGACAGGTACAGCTCCGGAACCAGGTCGTGCTGGTCGAAGACGAACCGCGCGCCGCGCCGCTTCAGCCACAGGGCCGGCAGGAACAGCAGGTCGGGCGGGTTGCAGGCATGAACCACGTCGACCGGGCCGACCTTCCGGGCCAGCCGGACCGTATGCCACAGCGCCGATCCGTACTCCCGCAGATAGCCGGCCGGACCTCCGGTGGCCGCGCGCAACGGGTAGCGGTGGATCCGCACCCCGTCGATCACGGCCTCCGGCTCCGTGTCCCGCTTCTCCCCGCGGGGACAGATGACGTGCACCGTCCAGCCCGCGTCGCGCAGCGTCGTGCACTCCTGCCACACCCGCCGGTCGAACGGCACCGACAGGTTCTCCACCAGGATCAGCGCGCGCCGGTCCGGCCGGTCGCCGCTGGCTGTGTCATCGAACGATGTGTCACCAAGCAAGGCCCACGTACCCCGGTTCGGCCCGACGCGCCTCGGCGTCGGGAAGGCGGATGAGGTCGATCAGCACCGGTCCTTCACCATGCGGCAGCGCCGACAGCACGGCCGGATCCCTGGTCCCGACCAGGCACACCTCGGCGTGGTCGAGCACCTCGCCGACGGAGTCCGCGAGCAGCTGCGCGAGGTGCGGCAGCCGGGTCTCGATGTACTCGCGGTTCGCGCCGATCAGCCGGGAGAGGCTCACGTTGGCGTCGTGGATCCGCAGGTCGTACCCCTTGCCGTGGAGCCGCTCCGCCAGCTCGACCAGCGGGCTCTCGCGGAGGTCGTCGGTGCCGGGTTTGAAGGAGAGACCGAACAGGCCCACCCGGCGCTTGCCGGTGCGCTCGACCAGGTCCACCGCGCGCTGCAGATGGTCGGAGTTGGAGGGCAGCACGTGGGCGAGGATGGGCACCGAGACGTCGGCCCGCTGCGCCGCGTGGACCAGGCTGCGCAGGTCCTTGGGCAGGCAGGAGCCGCCGAAGGCGAAGCCGGGCCGCAGGTAGGCGGGGCTGATGTTCAGCTTGCGGTCGGCCAGGAACACGTCCATCACCTGGTGCGAGTCCACCCCGAGCGCCTGGCACACCGCGCCCAGCTCGTTCGCGAAGCCGATCTTGAGGCCGTGGAACGCGTTGTCCGCGTACTTGATCGCCTCGGCCGCCGGGATCGGCACCCGGAACACCTCGCCGGGCAGGCCGTCGTACAGCGCCGCCACCACGTCGCCGCTTGCCGGGTCGAGCTCGCCGATGACGGTCTTGGGCGGGTCGAAGAAGTCCCGCACGCTCGTGCCCTCGCGCAGGAACTCCGGGTTGACCGCGACCCCGAAGTCCACCCCGGCCGTCCCGCCGACGTACTTCTCCAGGATCGGTACCAGCAGGTTCAGGCAGGTGCCCGGGAGCATGGTGCTGCGGAACACGACGGTCTGCCGCCCGCCCCGCTCGGCCACCGCGGCACCGATCTCCTCGGTGACCCGCTCCAAGTACGTGGTGCACAGGCTGCCGTTGGGCTCCGACGGCGTCCCCACGCAGATCAGCGACACCTCGCTGCCCATGATCGCCTCGCGGACGTCGGTGGTGGCGCGCAACGCCCCCGTCCGCACGACCTCGGCCGTGAGCTCGCCGATCCGCTCCTCGACCACCGGCGCCTTGCCGTCGTTGACCATGTCGACCTTCACCTGGTTCACGTCCACGCCGATGACCTCGTGACCCAGGCTGGCCAGGCACGCGGCCGACACGCAGCCCACGTAGCCGAGCCCTAAAACGCTGATTCTCATCACCCGTTCCTCCCCCCAGGCCCTTGCGGCCTGCTTCCGTTCGCCTGCCGGACGACGCCCCCCACGCGTCAGTAGGCCCCCTGCCCCTGGAGCACCGCACGCAGCGTCTTCCACAAGATCACTGTGTCCAGGGCGAGCGACCAGTCCTCCACATACCGCAGGTCCAGCCGGACCGCCTCCTCCCACGGCAGATCGCTGCGCCCGCTGATCTGCCACAGGCCGGTGAGCCCGGGCTTGACCAACAGCCGCCGCCGGATGTCCGGGCCGTACGCGGCGGACTCCTCCGGCAGCGGAGGTCTCGGGCCGACGAGCGACATCGATCCGGTGAGCACGTTGAAGAGCTGCGGGAGTTCGTCGAGCGAGTACCGGCGCAGCACCGCTCCCACCCGGGTCACCCGCGGATCCCGGCGGAGTTTGAACAGCAGGCCGGCGCCCTCGTTGAGGTCGGCCAGCGCGGCACGTGCCCCGTGGGCCCCGGCGACCATGGTGCGGAACTTGAAGAGGGTGAACTCGTGGCCGTCCTTGCCGACCCTGCGCTGGCGGTAGAACGCCCCGCCCCGGCTGTCCACCAGCACGAGCAGCCCGACGAGCACCATCAGCGGCGCGAACAGGACCAGCAGGATCGCGGCGCCCATCCGGTCGACGACCCCTTTGACCGCCCGGCGGCCCCCGGTGAAGGTGGGCATGCTGACCCGCAGCAGCGGGATCCCGAGCACCGCGTCGACGTGCAGCCGCGGGCCGGCCACCTCCATCAGCACGGGGGCCACGACCATCTCGGCATCGCTGCCTTCGAGGTTCCAAGCCAGCCGCTGCAGCCGGTCCGGTGACCAGTGCGGGTCCGGTGTGACCGCGACGACACGGTAGCCGTCGCGGCGGACGTGGTCCGCGACGTCCGCCAGTCGGCCGACGACCGGCACTCCGTCCAGTTGGTCACCGTCGAGCCCGAGACCGTCCGTCGTGCACAGCGCTTCCACCCGCCAGCCGAGGTGCGGGAACTTGCGGGTTCGGGTGATCAGGTCGCGCACGGTGGCCGGGCTCCCCGCAGCGAGCACCGGTCGCAGGCACTGCCCTTCCTTCCGCTGCTTGTGCAGCCAGAGGCGGAGCACATACCGCTCGGTCATGGTGATGAGCGCGATCGCGGGGATCGCGACGAAGATCCAGAGCTTGATGTTGCGCGAGGTGAGGGCGATGCCGCCGAGCGCCAGTACGACGGTCGCCGTGAACAGTGAGCGTCCGAGCCGGCGGAATTCCTCGGCGCCCTGGCCGAGCACGGCCGGAGCCCACGACCGGCTCACCGCAAGCGCTCCCAGCACCAGCAGCTCGGTGCCGAATGCGAGAAATCCCCACTTCTCGTGCCAGTTGGCCGCGTCCCGGACCCCGAAGAAGTTGCCGATCGCCGCCACCACGAAGGCGGTGGCCACGGTATCGCTGGTGATCACGGTGCGGCGGTACCGCTGCTCCCAGTCGGTCGCCGGCTGTCTGATTGCCCCGTTCACCGGACGCCCGCGCGCCGAGAGAAACGGGTCGACTAATTCCCCCTGTTGCACCGCCGCCCCCAGGTCGCCAGTGGGCTCGACGTGTTCGCTCCACACGGTTCCTCCCCCCGGGAGGCCCGCGCCCCCCGCACTGTTCGTCCCCTCGGGAGGCCCCCGCCCCCCGCTCCGCGCTGTTCCTCCCCGGGAGGCCCCCGCCCACCCGCGCATGACATGCCAGCTATTGCAGCGCTACTTGAACACCCCACCCAGGCGGCAGGGGACTCGCATGTCCTGCCAGAGTCCCGAGGTGCGCGGGAACCCGTCGCCTCGGGTGCTCCCCACACCCAAGCCCCCCTCGGGCTCCAAGAATTGATCACCCCTACGTCTGGCGCCGAGGACCCGACTGCTGACTGTCCATGGCGCCGGACCTATAGATCATCATTTATCGCCTGGTGTCCACCATGTGAAGCACCGTCAATCTAGACCATCGGGGCCCGCCTGAAGAGGGGATGTGTGGAACTTGTGCTTAATCTTTGAAGGTTGATTCACCGGCGGTGATCGCCTGCGGGTGCCTGACAACGAAGTCATGCCTCGTGACCTGTGATGACGGGAGTTCCCCGGGCTGCCGACCGAGAGGTACGAGACGCATCCCGCGCTCGCGCCGCGTGCGGATATGCGCGAATGGCTGGTACCGATGCCCTCGTCCACCCGACGGCCATCGGCTCCGAGCCCGGCCACCCCGGCTTCGCTACCCAGCCCCTGTGGCAGAAGGCCATCAACGGCAAGAAGGCCCGGGTCGAGCACCTCTACGCGATCGCCGACGGTGGAGTCGCGCCTGACGAACGCGAACCTGACGTGATCTTCCGCCTGGACGAGTTCGGCCCGTTCAACCTCCAAAAGCGCCACCAGGGCCCGAACGGAGGCGCCTGACCTGGGCCTTTGTCCGTTCGGCGGCTCTCGCTCCAGCCACGCGGGGAGGGGCCTGACATGCGGGGAGACCTCCCTCTCCTCTCACCGCAAGCACCCCCCTGACCAGGGAAAACAGCGAAATGCTGCCGGCGTACCCGTACTCGCGCCGCCTCGCGGCGGGACGGCTTCTGCGAGACCCTGGGAGCGGGGAGCGTGCCTGGCAGTGGCGACGCGCCGCGGCGGAGCGGGCCCGACCGCGGCGACGCACATACCGGGTGACACCCGCACCGCGCGAGGAAGGCGGGCTGTGATGAGCGATCCGGAGACGGGCGCCGCGGGGCGGAGCCAGGGCGAGTCGGCCCACCTCTCGGCGATCACGTTGAGCGTCAACCGTCAGGTGCGGCGGCTCGAGGTGGATCCGCGGACCTCGCTGCTCGACGCGCTGCGCGAACATCTGCGCCTGAGCGGGACCAAGAAGGGCTGTGACCACGGGCAGTGCGGCGCCTGCACCGTGCTGGTCAACGGCCGGCGCATCAACTCCTGTTTGACGCTCGCCGTCATGCACGAGGACGACGAGGTGCTGACGATCGAAGGCCTGGGCGGCCCCGGTGATCTGCACCCCATGCAAAGCGCCTTCGTCGAGTGTGACGGCTTCCAATGTGGCTACTGCACTCCCGGCCAGATCTGTTCGGCTGTCGGCATGCTCACCGAGGTGGAGGCGGGTTGGCCCAGCCACGCCACCGCCGACGTGGCCCCGGTGCGGATCGCGTTGACCGATGAGGAGATCCGCGAGCGGATGAGCGGCAACATCTGCCGGTGCGCCGCCTATCCGAACATCGTCGCGGCTATCCGCAGTGTGGCGGAAGGGGACGCGGAATGAGGCCCTTCACCTACCAACGCGCCACGGACGCACGGGCCGCCGTGGCCGCGGTGTCGCGCCCCGGTGCGAAGTTCATCAGTGGCGGCACCAATCTGCTCGACCTCATGAAGCTCGACATCGAGCAGCCCGGCCATCTGGTCGACATCAGCCGGCTTCCGTTGCGGGACATCGAGGAGTTGCCGGACGGCGGACTGCGGATCGGCGCTCAGGCCGTGAATTCCGATGTGGCCGCAGATACCCGAGTGCGCACCCGGTACCCGGTCCTGTCGCAGGCGCTGCTGTCCGGCGCATCGGGCCAGTTGCGAAACAAGGCGTCCACCGGGGGAAACCTTTTGCAGCGCACGCGCTGCCCCTACTTCTACGACACTGCTGAGGGCTGCAACAAGCGGAATCCCGGGTCCGGATGCTCGGCGATCGGCGGGTTCAACCGCATACACGCGGTCCTCGGCGCCAGCGAATCCTGCATCGCCACCCATCCCTCGGACATGGCCGTCGCGATGACCGCGCTGGAGGCAGAGGTCGAACTGCTCGACGCCGACGAGTCGGTACGCCGCGTCGCGCTCACGGATTTCTACCGGCTGCCGGGCGATACGCCGCACATCGAGACGGAGCTGCGGCCCGGCGAGATGATCACGAGCGTGGTCCTGCCCCCGCCCCCGCCGGGCCGGCAGATCTACCGCAAGGTGCGCGACCGGGCGTCCTACGAGTTCGCCCTGGTCTCCGTGGCGGCCGTCGTCTCGACCGATCAGGCAATGATCAGCGAGGCGCGGGTGGCGTTCGGCGGTGTGGCCCACAAACCGTGGCGGTCCCTCGAGGCGGAGGCCGCGCTGACCGGCCGTCCCGCCACGATGGCCACCTATCGCTCCGCGGCCGAAGCCGCGATGCGCGACGCCGTGGGTCAGGGACACGACGACTTCAAGATCGAGCTGGCCAAGCGCACGCTGTGCCGCACGTTGGCACAAGCGGCCCAGTCGAGCTGAGGAGTCGAGATGATCGGCCAAGCTGTGAACCGCGTCGACGGCCCGTTGAAGGTCTCCGGCCGGGCCACCTATTCCTACGAGCACTGGGGCGCCGACCAACCGCTCTACGGCTTCATCGTCGGCGCGACGATCGGCAAGGGCCGCATCACCCGGATCGACACCGAGAGCGCCGAAGCCGCGCCCGGCGTCCACCTGGTGATGACCCATCACAACGCCCCGACACAAGGCGTCCGCGATGAGTCCGTTTCCTTCGAATACTGGCGCGCCCAGCCGGTCCTGACCAGCCCGGAGATTCACCATTACGGCGAACCGGTGGCATTCGTCGTCGCCACGACCTTCGAGCAGGCCCGGGCGGCGGCCGGTCTCGTCGACGTGGAATACACCGGCGGCCGGGGACGCTTCGACTTCGCCGAGCAGGAAGGCGAGGCGTACATCCCCAAAGTGGTCAATGCCGGAATCCCCACCGACACCGCGGTGGGTGATTTCGATGCCGGATTCGATGCGGCTGCCGTCAGAGTCGATCAGCACTACACGACGCCGTACGAGTTCTCCATGCCGATGGAGCCGCACGCGTGTCTGGTGGAACCGCATGGCGAGGACCTGGTGGTCTACGTCAGCAGTCAGATCGTGGACGCGGCGCATGCCTCGATCGCCGGCACCCTTCGGATGGACCCTGCGCGCATTCACGTCGTCTCCCGCTTCGTCGGCGGGGGGTTCGGCTCCAAGCTGGGCATCCATTCCGAGGCGATCCTGGCGGCCCTCGCCGCCCGCGCGTTGCGCCGACCGGTCAAAGCGGCGCTGACCCGACAGCAGATGTTCCACCTCACCGGCATGCGCCCCATATCAAGCCAGCGGGTGCGGCTGGGCGCGGCGCACGACGGTCGGCTGGCTGCGATCGCCCATGACGTCACCATGCACACCAACCCCGACAATGAGTACGCCGAGCAGACCGCCGCCACGACCCGCAGCCTGTACGCCGCGCCCCACCGGTTGACCAGCCACCGGCTCACGCCGCTCGACCTGCCGCCCGGGACCGACGTCCGCGCGCCGGGCGAGGCGCCGGGGATGCTGGCGGTCGAGTCGGCGATGGACGAGCTGGCCGATGCGCTCGGCATGGACCCCGTCGAACTGAGGATCCGCAACGAGCCCACCGTCGATCCCGAGCGGGGCGTGCCGTACAGCGACCGCCACCTGGTCGACTGCCTGCGCGAAGGCGCGCGCCGCTTCGGCTGGGAGGGCCGGCCCGCCACCCCGGCGAGTGTGCGCGAGGGGCGGTGGTTGGTCGGCTACGGCATGGCGGCCGCCATCCGCGGGCATTTCCAGGGCCCGACAACGGTGCGGGTGCGGTGCGAGGCGGACGGCACCGCCGTCGTCGAGACGGACATGACCGACATCGGAACGGGCACCTACACCATCCTGACCCAGGTCGCGGCCGACGGGCTGGCACTGCCGCCCGATCGGGTGCGGATCGAGTCCGCGCGTTCCGACCTTCCCTCCAGCTGGGGTTCCGGTGGCTCGTGGGGCGCCGCCAACTCGAGCACCGCGGTGCATCGGGCGTGCGCGGCCCTGCGCGAGAAACTGCTGGCAGCGGCGCTCGGCGACACGCGCTCTTCGCTGCACGGCCTGGACCCGGCAGAGGCGATGTTCTCCGACGGCCACGTGCGCATCGGTGGCGCGACAGAGGCGCTGAGCGAGATCGTCGCGCGGAGCCATCCCGAAGGTGTGGAGGCGGAGGGCCGGACACCCTTCATGGGCGACGATCCGAACTACGCGGCCTACTCGATCCACACCTACGGGGCCCATTTCGCCGAAGTGGGGGTCGACGCGGACACCGCCGAGATCCGGCTGCGCCGGATGCTGGGCGTGTTCTCGGTGGGTCGCGTGCTCAACTCGAAGACGGCGCGCTCGCAGCTGATCGGCGGCATGATCTGGGGGGCCGGCGCGGCCCTCGAGGAAGAGGCCGTCGTCGACCCGCGCTCCGGCGCCTTCGTCAACCGGGATCTGGCGCAATACCTCGTGCCGGTCCACGCCGACGTCCCCGACGTCGATGCCATCGTCCTCGACGGGTACGACGACAAGGCCAACGTCCTGGGCGCAAAGGGTGTCGGCGAACTGGGCATCTGCGGGGCCGGTGCGGCGGTGGCGAACGCGGTGTTCAACGCCACCGGGATACGCGTACGCGACTTCCCCATCACCCTCGAGAAGCTGTTGCCCGAGCTCCCACTCATGGACAGCTGATGCCGCATCAGGCACCGTTCGCCCTGTCCCGTGCCTGGCTCGGCCCTCGACGCGGACCCTGACCGAGCCGGCGGCCTTCCTGGTCGCCGAGGGGGTGGTCGACGGCAGCGGGCCGAACGCGGCGGCAAGCGAACACCTCGCATGCACCGTCGGCCTGTTCAGCCCGACGGGGTTGAACAGGAGGAAGCCCGCTGTGCCCGGGAACTGCCGCTGAAGCTCGTCATCGCCGACGCGTCCCTCGTGCCGTGCGACATGCCCGACCCGGTGGCCGGTGCGGGCTCCACCACCACGCTGTTCATCGAACATCCGGCGCTCGCGGGCTGTCTGCGGCTGGCCTTTCAGACCGTTTGGGCGGGTGCGGCGCCCGCGCCGGGGTCCGGCTCGGTGTCGTGAGAGGCCGGTCCTCCATCGGCTGACGGTGATCCTTCAGCCGCGCCATGGCCGCCGTTCGGCCACTCCTGTCGGAAAGCGGCGGGGTCCGCACGTGGCCGGGTGCCGGGGCTTAAAGGCCCTTGTAGGGGGAAATGATTCGCCCGAACTGTTGTCGGAGCCGCGGTCGTCCGGTGCAGAGGGAAGGTGCCTGTCGTGGATGTGCCCTTGTATCTGCAACCACGACTGGAACCACCGCTCACCTCGCTGCTGGACGCCGGCGGGTTCCTGCACTCGCTCGTCGACGCCCTCGGCTCTCCGCTCAATGTGCTGCTGCCGGAGCGGATCGCCGAGAACGCCGAGCGATTCCGTGCCGTCTACCGTGAGCACCACCTCGCCGGGCGGGTGTACTTCGCGCACAAGGCGAACCGGTCCAGCGCGCTGGTGCGGCGGCTGGCGGCGATGGACCCGGCCGCGGTCGGCGTCGATGTCGCCTCGCTGGGGGAGCTGCGGCACGCCCTGGCGTGCGGTCTCACGCCGGACAGGATCATGGCCACCGGCCCCAAGGACCCGGAGTTCCTGTGGCTCGCCGCTCGTGTCGGGGCGACGGTGAACCTCGACTCGCACGGTGAGCTGGATCAACTGGTGGAGATCGTACGGAAGTACGGCCTCTCCCGAATCGACGTCCTGCTGCGGCTCTCCGAGTTCGAGTCGGCCGCGGACTCCGCAGGAGCGGGTGTGCGGCTGCGCTCGCGGCGCAGCCGCTTCGGCTCTCCGGCGGGGGAGGTGAGTGATCTTCTGTCCGCGGTCGAACGGAACCGTGACGCAGTCGAGTTGACGGGTGTGGCGTACCACCTGGACACGACCGCCCTCGCGGAGAAGGTCCGCGCCCTGGAGTGCTGCGTGCAGGTCATGGACGAGTGCCGTGTCCGGGGGCTGGCACCGCGCGTGGTCGACATCGGCGGCGGCTTCGGCGTCGGCTATGTCGCCGACGCCGACCAGTGGGAGCGCTACACCACCGCGTTGACCGAGGCGGTGCTCGGCACCCGCCCGGCCCTGACCTGGCGCGGGCACGGCTACGGGCTGCGCAACGAGGGCGGCACGGTGCGCGGGACGGCGGCCCTCTACCCGGCGTACCGGCCCACCGCCGGACCCGGCTACCTGGACGAACTTCTCTCCCTGCCCACGCCCTCTCTGGGACGCCCGTCGGCCACCCTGCTCCTGGAGCACCTCCATGACCTGTACGTCGAGCCGGGCCGGGCCCTGGCGGACCAGTGCGGGCTCTCCCTGGCCCGGGTGCTGGACGTACGGCGTACGGGGGAGGACTCGGAATCGGGCTCGGGCTCGGGCGAGTATCTGGTGCGCCTGGGCATGAACGCCGGGGACGTGAGCCTCGAGGAGCACGGCGTGCTCGTCGATCCGGTACTCATTCCCCGTACCGCATCCGAAGGGTCGGACGAGGAAAGCCCGGTGGGGGTCCACCTCGTCGGCAACCTGTGTCTGGAGGCGGATCTGATCACCCGTCGCACGGTCTACCTTCCCCGGCTGCCACGCATCGGTGATCTGCTCGCCTTCGCCAACACCGCGGGCTACGCAATGGACTTCCACGCGCACCGCGCGCAACGGCAGCCCGTCGCCCGCACGGTCGCCGTCGTCCGAGAGGGCGGCACCTGGCGCTGGTGCCTGGACGAGGAGTACTGGCCGATCACCCACCCGGGGGGAGCGTTGTCATGAGGTACGACAGCATCACAGAGGCGATCGGCAACACGCCGCTGGTGCGCATCGACCCGGCCGTGCACGGCCTGCGCCACATCGACCTGTACGCGAAGCTGGAGATGCTCAACCCCTTCGGCTCGGTCAAGGACCGGCCCGCCTGGAACATGGCGCGCCCGCTTCTGGAGGCCGCGGCCGACGGTGGTGAGACGGTGGTGGAACTCTCCAGCGGGAACACGGCCAAGGCCCTCGCCCTGCTGGCCGGGATGCACGGGCTGCGGTTCAAGAGCGTGACCAACCGGATGCGGGTGCCGGAGATCAAGGAGCTGCTTCTGCTGCTGGGCGCCGAGATCGAGGAACTGCCCGGGCAGAGCGAGTGCCTCGACCCCACCGACACGGACGATCCGCTGACCCGTTTCCACCAGGCGCTCTCCGAACCGGGAAGCACGTATCTGCACACGGACCAGTACTTCAACCCGCGTAACACCGAGGCGCACGCGGCGGGGACCGGCCCGGAGATAGTGAAGGACCTGGACGGGCGGGCACCGGACTGGTTCATCGCCTGCGTGGGCACGGCCGGTTCGTCGACCGGAGTGGCCAGGCTGCTGCGCGAGCACGATCCCGAGGTACGCGTCCTCGGCCTGGTCGCCCGCACAACGGACTTCATCCCCGGCATCCGCACCCTCGACGAGGTCCACCAGGTCGGCCTGTTCGACCCGGCGACGTACGACACCATTGAGTCGGTGAGCTCCGACGAGGCCATCGACGGCATGCTGACCCTCATCCGCCGCTGCGGGCTGCTGTCGGGACCGACCGGTGGTGCCGCCTACCTGGGCGCGGTACGTCATCTGCGGGGCGTGGACGCCGAGTTGACGGACTCGGCGCCTCGCAGGTCAGCGGTGTTCATCGTCTGCGACCGCGCCGAGAGCTATCTCAGCTATGTACGGCAGCGCCGCCCCGAGCTCCTGGGCGCACTGCGCCGCGGTCACTCCGCCGCGGCCCTCACCGACGCCGAAGTGCAGGCCGAGGCCCAGGTCATCGGCACCGACGACGCCCGGCGGTGGATCGCCGGGGGCGAGCCGCGCCCGCTCGTCGTCGATCTGCGGGGCCCGCACGCGTACGCCGCACTGCACATCGAAGGCTCGGTCAACATCGTCGACGAGCTCTTCGATGAACTCGTCCGCGGCGGGCTGCCCTTCAGCAAGCGGCGGCCGGTGCTGCTGGCGTGTCCGGTCGGTGAGAAGTCCGCCCGGTACGCCGCGCTGCTGACCCGGATGGGACATCCCGACATCCGTAGCCTCGCCGGCGGCATCATCGCCTGGCGGGATGCGGGCGCCCCGCTGGTGCGGGAATGAGCACCGGGCATCCGCTCTACCGGGAGGAGCGGGCGGAGTCGGCGCACTGGCATCGCCGGGCGCGGGCGCAGTTCCCGATCATCACCGCACACCCCGAGCTGGTCTACCTCGACAGCGCGGCCACCTCTCAGAAACCCCGGGCGGTGCTGGATGCCGTAGAGGCCTATCTCACGACGACGAACGCCAACGCGGGACGGGGCACCTACCCGTGGGCCAACCGGACGACGGAGCTGGTGGAACGGACTCGGCGGCGGGTCAAGGAGTTCCTCGGCGATCCGGAACCGCAGCGGTCCGCCGTCCACTTCACCAGCGGCACCACCGAGGGGCTGCGCATCATCGCCCGCGACTGGCTCACCTCGTACCTCACCGACGGCGACGAGATCCTCGTGCCCTTCGCCGACCACCGGGCGAACCTGGACCCGTGGTTGGAGGCCCAACGGCTGCTGGCCGACCGGGGAATCGACGTACGGGTGCGGGCGCTGCCGTACCAGGCGGAGTCCGGCGACTACGACCATCGGGCGCTGGACCGGGTCATCGGCCCGCGCACCCGCTTCGTCGCCGCCACGCACATCCACCACGTGTACGGGGGCGACATGAACGTGCACCGCATCCGGGCGGCCGTCGGCCCGGACGTACCGATCTGTCTGGACGCCGCCCAGAGCGTCGGCCATCTCCCGGTGCGCGTGGCCGGCTCCGCCCTCGACGTCGACTTCATCGTCTTCTCCGGCCACAAGGCGCTGGCCCTGCCCGGTTCCGGGGCGATCTGGGCGCGCAACGCCCGCGGCCCGCTGTTCGAGCCCGGCGGCTGGCACGGCACCCCCAACACCGTCGGCATCGCCTCGCTGGAGGCCGCGCTCGACTGGCTGGACGCGGTCGGCACGGACCGGATTGCGCGGTGGACCGTCGCCCTCGCGACCCGGCTGACCGACGGACTCCGGCGCCTCGCCTCGTACGAGATCCTGGGCTGTCAGTCCAGTCTGGCCGCCGGCTCCCCGGTCCCCGCCGTCCAGCGGCGCCACGGCATCGTCACCTTCCGGCACCACGGCATCCCTTCCGACGACCTCGGCTTCATCCTGTTCAGCCATGGCTTCATGGTGCGGGCCGACAGCCTGTGCCAGGCCGGCGCGGCCGAGAAGGACGGATCGGTGCGGGTCAGCCTGCATGTGTACAACACCGTGGAGGAAATCGACCGCCTGTTGACCGTACTTGCCTCGCTCGACTGAAGGCGTGAATGAAAACCGTTTCCACATGTAGATTCGGAGGTGATCGCGACAGGTGTGAGACGGAAGAGGTGGCGCGGCCGGATGGGCGTGAGCATGGCGACGGCCAAACACTGGGTGGAGCGCTGGGAGCAACAGCAGCAGCACTACGCCATCGACCGCGAGGAGCGGTTCACCGTGATCGCCGATGTGGTCGAGTGCGTCACGGCGGGCCGCGCCGGACCGCTGCTCCTGGACCTGGGCTGCGGGCCCGGCTCGCTGGCGGCGCGGCTCGCCGAGCGCCTGCCGGACGCGGAGATCGTCGCCGTCGACATGGACCCGCTCCTTCTGGAGCTCGGCCGCACCCACCACGCGGGCGCCGCCCGCTTTGTGGACGCCGTGATCGGCGACGACGGCTGGACCGAAGCCCTCGAACTGGACCGCCCGTTGGACGCGGCCGTCTCGACGACGGCCCTCCACTACCTCCCCGAGTCCACCCTGCTGGCCACCTACCGCCGTCTGGCGGCCCTCCTGAGCCCTGGAGGCGCCCTCATCAACGGTGATCACTTCCCGCAGGGCGGCCCGCCCTGCTCGGATCTCACCGCACAGGTAGGCCGCCGCCGGGCCGAGCGTTCACGCATTCACCTCCATGAGGACTGGCGGTCCTGGTGGGTAGCGGCGGCCGAGGACCCCGAGCTGGCCGACCTGTTCACGCAACGCGAGCGGCGCCGGGCCGCGCGCGGAAGCGGCAGCGACGGCGGCGGCCTGACGGCGGCCCGTCACACCGAACTCCTGCGACAGGCGGGCTTTCGCCACGTCACACCGGTCTGGCAGTTCGGGGACAGCCATGTCCTGGTCGCGGTCAAGGACTGATGCCGCTCCGGCCGCTGACTGTCGCCGTCGGTAGGTACGGGACCGGCACCGCGGCCGGGGGTGTGCTTCTCCTGCGGCGTGTCAGAGGGTGAGGCTCATCAAGATGTCGTCACGGTCGTCGCCGGGCGCCACCCGCAGCGCTCCCGGCCATCGGCCGACCTCCACCCACCCCAACTTGCGGTAGAACTCCTCCAGTCCCAGGCCCGCTCTCGCGCTGAGCCCCAGCCGTTCCAGCCCCATCTCGTCCCGGGCGATACCACGGACGCGGTGCATCAGCGCGGCGCCGATCCCCAGGCGGCGGAAGCGGGTGTGCGTCTGGACGTGGTTGACCACGCCGCAGTGCGCGACGAGTGGATGCTCGTCACGGCGAAGGAACAGCCAGCCCGCGAGCGCGCTCTCGACAGTGGCGACGAGCAGCCTCCTCCGTTGCGGATCAAGTCCGTGGACGAGCTGGTCCACCACTGGCGCGACGTCCCGGGTACTCACCGGCGGCAGAGGGAAGTCGGCGGGGATGACCGCCCCGCCGGCATTGCTCACCGTCACCCAGCAGTTCGTCAGCTCCCGCCTGAGTTCAGGGGTGATCTCCCCGGGGCGGGTGATCTGTGTGAACTCGGGTGCCATCGCTGCCTCGTGCGCCGTCATGACGGGCAGCCTGCCAGATCTCCGGTCGCGGACGGATCGCTCAGACCTTGGGAAGGGCGGGGGTGGCGGTGGAGCTTCGGAACGTGTGGGTGCAGGGCTCTTCACTTCCGTAGGTGAGGAGTGCGAGTCGAAGCGGCGGGAGCAGCTCCGGCTTCGGCGTGAGCCGGTGTGCGGGGCGTGCGGCAGGCACTTGGTGCTGTCATCGACGCGCCCTTGCGATGAGGTCGTTGACGGCCTGGATCACCGCGTCCGCCCGCTCCTCGTGCAGCCACCCGTGCCCCGCGTCGTCGAGAATCCTCTGCTCGCCGCGCGAGGACTCGGCGGCCAGCTCGGAGTGCAGGGCGCGCTTGCCCTCGTTGATCTCGCGCAGGAGTTCCGCGGGCCACAGGTGGGCCTGGGTGGCGTCGTGTCCCATGGCCGTGAGCACGATCAGCGGCACGTCGGGGGTGGCCGGGGCCTGCCGGAACTCGCCGGCGACCTTGTCGTAGAGGTTGTGGTTCTCGCGCGAGGCGACCCGCCAGGTGGCGAGGTGACGCGCGACCAAGGGCTCGCGCACCGGCTCCGGCCAGGCGGCGAAGTGCTGGACCATCTGGGCACGGGACTGCTCCAGCTGCTCCGGCGTGGGCTCGGCCGACTCCTGGCTCCTCATCTGATCCAGCATGTCGTCGAGCTTCTCCCGTACCTGCCGGGGGACGCGGGTCGCCATGTCCTCGTGGAAGGGGTCGAGCAGGAGCAGGCCGGCCACCTCGTCGGGGAAACGCCTGGCGTAGTGGCGCGCGTAAGCCCCACCCAGGGAGTGGCCGATCAACAGGTGGGGGCCGGGAACGCCGGCGGTGCAGAGCAGTTCGTGCAGTTCGTCGGTGACTTCGGCTGCGGTGCGGGGCAGCCCGGCAGGGTAGCTCCAGCCGTTGCCCCCGCGGTCGTAGAGGACGCTCGTGGTCAGCTCGGCGACGTGGTTGTGGATGTTCAGGTAGTCCAGGCTCATCAGCCCCACGCCCGCCAGGAATACCGCAGTCGGGCCGCTCGCGCCGGAGCGGTGCAGCATCAGGTGCCGACCGTCGCCGATGTCATGCAGGCGTCCAAGGGGAGGTGGCGTGCGGGTCATGGGTTGCTCCTCTGCGATGCCGATGCGATGGGCCTGTGCCACAGCTTCATTCTCAACTTTGAGAACAGTATCACCCGTGAGATCGTATTCCCATGGACACGGTCGATCTGCTCCTGCACCCCGTACGGCTGCGCATCGTGCACGCCATGTCCGGCGGCCGGACGCTGACCACCTCGCAGTTGTGCGCGCTGCTGCCCGACGTGTCGAAGGCCACCGTGTACCGGCATGTGGGCCTGCTGGCCGATGGCGGCCTGCTGGAGGTCGAGGGCGAGCAGCGGGTGCGCGGAGCCGTCGAGCGCCGCTACCGGCTGCGGCGTGAGCGGGCGGTGATCGACGCCGACACCGCTGCTTCGGTTCCGCTCGAGGACCATCGGCGGGTGTTCGCCGTGGCGATGGCGACCCTGCTGGCCGAGTTCAACACCTACCTCGACCGGCCCGGCGCCGACCCCGCCGCCGATCTGGTGGGCTACCGCCAGCACGCGATGTGGCTCAGCCGGGACGAACTCACCGCGCTGATCGATGAGATGCGCGACGCCTTGATGCGCCGTATCGCCCATGAGCCCTCACCCGAGCGCACCCGATACCTGATCAGCCCGATCCTGTTCCCCGCCGAGGAACCACCCGCGGCCAGTGGCGAGAATTAGGGTCTGTTCCTTCGATCACGACCGCAGCCGGATGAGGAGTGCGGCGGCGGTGACGGTGCCGGGGTAGACGCACCCTCGCTTGTCGTATCGGGTGGCGACGGCTCTGAACCGCTTGGGCTTGCCGATGGCCCGCTCCACCGTGTTGCGGTCTTTGTGCCGGTCCTCGTCGATGCCTGGAGGCCGGTTACCGCGTGAACCCCGGCGCAGGCGCAACCGCAGCGCGCTGTGCGAGCGACACCTGTTCGGCGGGTGGCCGGATCACCCCGAGCTGGGCTGCGATCTCTTGCAGGCACGCCGGCTCCAGGGCGGCCAGTGGCGCAATGACGTCCTCGGCGAAGCCGTGGGCCAGGGAGCGCTTGACCAGGTCGACGGGCGGCGGGGAGGTGACGGCCGCGGCGAGGGCCAGGCAGTAGGCGCCGCCGTCCTGGACGTCGTCGATGAGGGGGAGGGCCTCGGTCAGGAAGCCTGCATCGAGCATCGCTTTGACCATGTCGGTGAGGACGACGTCGGCCAGCACTTCGCTCAGCCGGCGGGCTTCGGCGTGGTAGCGATCCCAAAGGCGCAGTCGGACGACGGCTTCCAGTGGCACGGTTGCGGTCCCGTAGCCGGCGCCCGTGACCAGGGCGGCATGCTGCAGCGTAGCCAGAAGGCGGGTGAAGTCCTCGGTGAGGCCGGTGGCCAGGCAGGCTGCGGTGAGCCAGGGATGGGCCCAGAGGCCGCTGTCCAGCGTCACATCCGGGTCCGCGGTTCCGGCGAGTCGGGCCGTGACGTCGCGGCACAGGGACTGGTGGCCGGCGTCGCACATCTCGACGATCATCGCGGCTGCCAGTTCCTGACAGCGGGCCAGGTCCTGCGGGGAATTCCGGGGCATGGTCAGGGCCGTTTCGCGGATCAGGGAGATCGCCGAGGGGATGTCGTCCGACAGGAGGTACGCGCGCAACTCGAGTGTGCGGCCGGAGAGGTCGGTCTTCGCGAGTCGGCGTGCCAGATTGAGGGCCGCGTCGGCGTGCCCGGCGCGGAGGTGGAGGGAGATGAGCTCGTGCGTGACGCGGGTACGCCAGCCGGCCACGCTCGGGTCCGTCGACTCCTCGATGCCTTCGGTCACCTGGGCGACGAGCAGGTCGAGATCGGCTGAGCGGTGATCGCCGCACGCTTCGACGGCCCTGGCGGCGTCCAGCAGGATGTCGATGCGGTCGAGCTGATCTGCCTCGAACCTCGCCGCGATCCTCAAGGCATGGTCGAGGTGACCGAGCCGGGCGGCTGCGCTTGCCACAGCCCGCGCCTCCCACTTGGCGCGGGTGTCGTCACTTGCCTGCACCACCGTGTGAAGGGCCAGTTCCAGGGCCGGCGTGGCCAGGTCCGTTCGTCCGGCGGTGTCAGCGGCCCGGGCGAAGGCCGCCAGGACGGTGGGCGGCGGCGTGTTCCTGGTCTCGTCGAGGGCCGCCTCCACTTCGCGCACCACGGGAGCAACGTCCTGGGGCGTGTCGGAGTCGAGCAGCGCCAGGGCGATCTCTGCAAGGCGGTCCGCACGGATGAAGGGGAGGGCGATGTCCTGGGCCAGGGAGACCGCCAGCGAGAGGTGGCCGTTGGCCAGGGCAGACGCTGCGGCGTCGGCGAGCAGCTCGTCCGAGGCCCCGGGCTGCCGAGGATCGAGGCCGTGGGCGGCGAGCGCGGCACAGGCGAGCTCGACAAGATCGAGATCGGGAGAGGACGAGGCAGGCAGGGCGAGCAGGTGGCGGGCCCGGTCCTCGTCCTGGTAGGCGGCCGATTCCACGAGGTCGGAGGCGGCGAACTCATGGTTCAAGGCGGTGAGGAGCACCTCGGGCACGTTTCGACGCCCTCCCTTGGCGAAGTGCTCGCTGCAGGCGGTGAGGAGGGCTCGTTTCCTGCCGTCCCGGTCCAAGTCGGCGAGGTGTTGGACCAGGCGGTCGAGGTCGCCGAGAGCGGCGAACGCCGGCGCGAGGAGGCCGCAGAAGTCGGGGCGGTCCTCGGCATCGGCGTGTTGGATGGCCTCCTCGATGAGGAGCCGTGTCAGCGCGGGATCGATCTCGGCCAGTGCGTCGGCGGCCGTGGTGAGGGACCAGCCTCGCGCGTCGCCGCTCTCGGTGATGGCTTCGCGAGCGAGATCGGCGGCGCCCGGTTCGCCGTGCCGCGCAAGCGCGAGGGCCGCGCGCACCGTATGCGGCATCCGCTCCAGGGGCAACCTCCCCGGTACGGCCATGGCTTCGTGGATGAGGTTCCGCGCCTCGGCCGGCCGGCTGTCCAGCAGGTACGCGCCGATCGCCAGCAGAGCGTCGGCTCGCGCGTAGACGTTCTGCAGGGTACGGGCGAACTGGATGCCCTCCTCGGCTCGGCCGAGGCGTACCAGCAACAGCGGATACATGGAGGGCATGCTGAAGTTGTCGTCCTCGATGGACATGCGGAGCAGCGACACCCGCGTCAGCGAGGTGAGGTCGCAGTCCGGGGCTGCCTCGAGGAGCCGTGCCGCGTTCGACAGTTCGGACAGCGCGGCCAGATCGCCGTCGGTCCGGCGGCGGAGCAGGGCGCGGCGCGCGGGGGAGGCCAGGGCGGCCAGCGTCCGGCCGGCACCTTCGGTGAGCAGGAGGGTCGGGTACGCCTCGGTCAGGTAGTCCGGAGTGTCATCCGGCCAGCCGGCCGCGGCGAAGCCGAGGGCCCAGCCATCGACGGCGGTGCGGGCACGGGTGAACTCCTCGGGTTCCAGGTCCTCCTGGACGGCGACGGCCAGGGTGTCATGGGCGAGGGTGTACCGGGTCGGCGTACCGGGGCGCGGCTCCACGACCCGGGAGAGCCCCCGTTCCAGGGTCCTGCGGATCGCCAGCGCGGAGTCGTTGACGATCGAGGCGATGTCCCTGCTGCTCAGCGCGCCGCCGGCGACCGTCATCGTGGTCAGGACGGTGCGCGGGACGGGCTCGGCGAGCACGTGATCCAGCTCTTGGCGGGCGCGCAGGAGCAGGCTCGTCGCCGCGGGGAACGGTGTCAGCACCTGGCGGCGGCAGGTGCGCAGCGGGTGGCTGCCATCCACGTCGAGCGGCACATCGGAATGGCGGCTCGTCACCAGGACGTGTGCCGCCGGACCGAGAGCGGTCGGGAGCTGCGCGGCGATACTGGGCTCGGCCAGCTCGCGGTAGTCGTTCTCGTCCAGGCCGTCGACGAGCAGCAGCAGGGCACGTCCGGGGATCCGCATCGCGCGTCCCCAGAGGCTGAGGAAGGCGGCCGCGTCCGGTTCGGCGGGCGGGAACTCGCCCAGCAGCGCGGCGAGCTGGTCACACATGGCCCGGTGGAACTGCTGGACGCGCATCTGCCCATCGCGCCGGGAGACGACGAACGACACCACGTCCAGTCCGGGGTGGGACGTGGTGGCGAAGCGGGTCACCAGCGAGGTCTTTCCGGCCCAAGGACCGGCGACGAGCAGGAGGTAGGGGTCCGGCCCGGTCGCGAACGCCAGGAGGCCGGCGAGCTCCCGGTCGCGGCCGGTCAGTTCGGCGCACCGGGCTGCGTACTGGCGCAACATCGCCTCGTAGGCCGGGCGACGCCGCTCCTGCCCGCCCAGGCGTTTCGGCACGACGCCGTGCGAGGCCAGCAGCTCACGTGCGGCGGTGGCACTCGGCTCGGGCTCGCGCTCGCCTTCCGCGCGCGGCTCGTACGCGCCGATCACAGCGGCCAGCCGCACGGCGTCCAGCCCGCCCGAGTGGGCCGCCTCCACGACGACGCCGACAGCCGACCCCTCACAGACGACGCCCGCGCCCGAGAATCCGCTCCAGTCGCGCGCTTCCAGGCGGCGGCCATCCGCCCGATGCAGCAGCAGACGGCCCCGCTTCACGCTCGACCCGAGCGGGATCACCCCGTCGATCTGGTCGCTGTCGCGCCAGGTCGCCGTGTCCGCGTCCGTCCAGCTCTGATGGCGCGGAAAGCCGATCGCGGTGAACGGAAGCCGCCCGTCGGCCTCGTCCGGTACAACGGCGATGGTCATCGGAGCGACCTCGTCGAGGGGGACGTCCGGGGCGAGTTCGACAAGCGCGACGTCCAGCCGGGCACCTCGCCACACCGTCCGGCCGGTGACGACGATCTCGTCGGGGGCGCCGCCGGACAGCCGCACCCTGACCGACCCACCGCCCTCGACCACATGCCCGGCCGTCACCACCAAGGACGTCGCCAGCCGCAGCCCCGAGCCGTACCCGGTGCCGCCGTCCTGCTCGACCAGGACCTCGGCGCACCGCCCGGCGAGCGAGTCCACCACCACAGGCCTCAGCGCGGGAGCTCGGGCAGCCGGTCGGTGACCGACAGCGGCCGGCCGGCGTCGTCGGTGGGCGTAAGGGTCATCCGCACACGCTGTGTCCGGCCGCCGCTGCGCTTGCCGTCGGCGGCGGCCTCGACCACCCACAGCTTCAGCCCGCCGCGCCCGCTTGCCTCTCGCGTCATCGTGACCTCGAACTCCAGCTCCACGGCCCCGACGCCGAACTTGACCCCGCGGCCCGCCCCTTCCTGCTGTGCCGTCTCCAACTGATCGCGGAGTACGCGGATGTAGTCGGCCAGGGGCACGCCCTCGGGTTCGCTCATCAGATGCCGCCTCCACGTATGTCGATATCCATGAGTCTGCCAGCCGGCCACTTTGTTTGCATGCCCCGCCCCCATGGACGAAATCGTCCGCCCACGTCGACCGAGCACCGGCCGGTGCTCGCCCTTGACGACGTGACCGGCACCAAGGTGCATGCCCGCTTTGAATTCACCCGGGCCGGCGGCCTCGATATCCGATTCTCCGCCGAGAAAGACCCGGCCGACAACTGACCGTCATACGCGAGATGTTGCGTGTCCTCTCCGTCATCCCTCAGTGCCGGCCAGCCCGGCGCCGACCTCTTCCCGGGAACGAGACCTTGTGGCACTGTCCATGCGGAAGCCGGTTGTCAGTCCCGCTGTATAGCCTTCCAGGCATGGTGCTCAAGAGCTTCTACGACTTGAGGTTTGGCGTGTCCGCCCTCGGAGCCAGGCAGGATGTGCACTACATCTGCGGCAGCCTCGACGAAGCCAAGGCCGTGCTGGTCTCCGAATTCGCATCGTTCGTCAAGGCAGGGATGCTTTTCTACAGCGCGGATGTGGCCTTGGACGTGTACCAGCGGGGCGAACGCGTGCGCTCGATCGACCTTCACCCGTTCGTCACGATCCGAGTTGACGGCTACCCGGACATAACGTTCCTCGGACCGGGTGAGCCGACGGGTTACGCGGTTGGCGCGGATGATCCACACAAGGTGCGGACAGAGCTTGCCGATGGGATGGTCGCCGGTGACTTCGACGACGCGATCGAAGTCACCGTGGACTGGGGCAGCGCCTGCGTGCCGCCGCTCGTCGGTGAGATCGCGAAGGACGGCGACTGCGTCATGCTCGGCGACGGCCCTCCCGACGACGACCTCGACGACCTTGATGACCTCGACGAGGAGGAGTTGGAGGATGAACTGCTCGGCCGGGGCTACGTCGGGTACGGGTTTCACGACTTCGATGGGTGAGCCTCGATGGGCCACCGCCTCGTCCTCCAGCCATTGAGGTGCCATGCGTGTGCCGGCAGGCAGGGTGAGGGGCCGGTGTCAGCAGGCTTGCGCGAGCAGATCGTGCGAGAGGTTCCACAAGCGGCGTGCGCCCACCGGGTCGACGGCGTAGCGGGCGACGCCGTGCAGGGTGCCGGAGCGGCGGTCGACGACCTCGGTCTCGTTGCAGTCGACGAAGTAGCGGCCCCCGACACCTTCCAGGCGCGGAGAGGTCGCGAGGAGGACGGAGGTCGCGGCACCCTGCTCGACGGTCTTGATCAGCTCGGCAGGGACACGGCCGCTGCCCCGGCCGCCGGTGTGGCGTTGCAGGTTCGTGTAGATGGCGCCGGGCATGAGTGCGTTGGCGGTGATGTTGTCGTCGGCCCAGCGGCGGCTCGCCTCCACCGCGAAGAGGACGTTGGCGGTCTTGGACTGGCCGTAGGCGAGCCAGGGGTCGTAGGGGCGGAAGGCGAAATTGATGTCGTCCCACACGATCGGCGACTGCTGGTGCCCGGTGGAACTGACGCCCACCACACGGGCGTTGCCGTCGGCGGCCAGCGCGTGGTGCAGGCCGGTGGCGAGGGCGAAGTGGCCCAGGTGGTTGGTGGCGAACTGCCACTCCCAGCCCTGCTCGGTGTACTGCTCGGGGCAGGCCATGACGCCGGCGTTGTTCACCAGGATGTGCAGCGGCCCCTGCCAGGCGTCGACGAACGCCGTGACCGACGCGAGATCGGTCAGGTCGAGGGGCGCGACGCGCACCTCGCGGTTCCCGGTGGAGGCGGTGATCTCCTTGGCGACGCGTTCGCCCGTCGCCACATCCCGTACCGCGAGGGTGACCTCCGCGCCGGTCGAGGCCAGGGCACGCGCCGTCTCCGCGCCCAGTCCGGACGAGGCGCCGGTGACGACGGCGCGGCGGCCGGCGAGATCGATCCCGTCTGCTGCTTCGGCCGCGGTGGTGCTGAATCCGAACGGGGTGGTGATGACGTTCATGGGAGAACTCCTTGGGGATGTGCCGAAACGCGTGGCTGCGGTGTGGTCAGGGGATGAGCAGACGGTTCTGTTCCGTCGGCGGTGTGCCGGAGTGCCAGTCCAATGCCTGGCCGAAGCGGACCAGTTCGCCGTAGAGGACGGGGTCGACGTGCTCGGCGAGGATCAGGTCCAGTACGGTTTCGGCGGCCCGAGCGGGTGACCGGGCCTGGCTGTAGTCGTCGAACCACGGGCGCGAGGTGGGGGTGTCGACCATGCCGGGGCACACGGCGGCGACCAATGTGCCGGAGGCCAGGTCGCGGTCGAGGCGGTCTGCGGCGACCGCGCGCACGGCGGCTACCTGGGCCACCTTCGAAGGCACGTTCAGCCACAGCGGCCACCCTTCTTCCGCGGCCGTCTTGTGGTGGATGGCGCTGCGCCAGGACTCGACGGCGTACTCGACCTGATCGAGGCTCGCACCGTCGAACAGGTGGTGAAGGCGCGGGGGGAGATGGCCGAGAGTGCCCAGGCTGCTGGCCACCACGAGGAGCCGGCCGCCGGGACGCAGGACGGGGCCGAAGGAGCGCAGGACCGCGTGGGTGGCGGTGTTGGAGACGTCGATGAACTCGTCGGCCCGCTCGGCCTGCGACTCACCGGGCAGCAGGCGGGCGACTGCGTTGGACACGACGATGTCGACCCCGCCGTGGCGGGCCCGCAGGTCCTCGGCGAGGCGGGCGACGGCGTCGGTGTCCGTGACGTCCAGGACCTCGCCCTTTACGCAGGCCCGGGCCGAAGGTGCCTGCGCGACCTCGTGGGCCGCGTCCGTCACCCGCTGTCGGTTGCGACCGGTGAGCAGGACCAGGTCGTCCCGGTTCATACGGGCGGCGAGCCCTTCGACGAGGGCGCGGCCGAGCCCTTGGTTGGCGCCCGTGACAAGGGCGATGCGGGAAGCGTTCATGGTTCCACGCTAAGAACGCCGCATCCATGAGTCCAACGAAAGTTCGGCACAGGTGGTATGCGTAAACGTCATGGACTTCACCGAAGTGTCGCTGACCGCGCTGCGCGTATTGCGCGCCGTGGCAGAACAAGGAACCTTCACCGCGGCCGCCGCATCGCTCGGGTACACCCAGTCGGCGATCTCCCGGCAGATCGCCGCGATCGAGCGTGCGGCGGGCGCGGAACTGCTGGAGCGGCGGCGCAACGGCGTCCGGCTCACCGACGCCGGCCGCATTGTCATGCGCCGCGCCACGACCGTGCTCGACGAGATCGAGGCCACCGCGCGCGAGCTGTCCGGCCTGCCGGGGCAGGGCGGGACGGTACGCCTGGGATGGGTGCCCAGCGCGGGCGCCGTTCTGGTGCCCCGAGCCCTTGCCGAGCTGCGCCGCACCGACCCCGACCTGCAGGTCGTCGGGCGCGAGGGCGGCACCCCCGCACTGGCCCGCGCCCTGCGGGCCGGAAGCATCGACCTCGCTCTGCTCGCCTCCGCGCCGCCGTTTCGCGCACCGGACTCCGAATCTCCCCCGCTCGCCCTGCAGACGCTGACCGAACGCGCTCTGTGCCTCGCGGTACCGGCCGCTCATCCGCTGGCCCGGGGCGACTACGTGGATGTGGCCGACCTGCGCGGGCAGCGGTGGATCGCCGGCTCCTCCTCGGGAGAGGACCGGCTGATGGGCGTATGGCCGGGCCTGGACGAGCGGCCCGAGATCGTCCTGACCGCCCGCGATTGGCTGGCCAAGCTCCACCTCGTCGCCGCCGGCTGCGGACTGACCACGGCGCCGGCCACTCTCGCGTCCGTCGCGCCGCCCGGGGTGCGCATCCTGCCCGTCCGCGGTGGCCCTCAGGAGCAGCGGCGCCTGCTGCTGGCCAGCCTTCCCCACCCGCCGGAGCAGGCCGTCAGCCGCGTGGCAGCCGTACTGCGCGCCCAGGCACTCGCCACCACCCTCACTGCGCCTGCGCCCTCCTGACGGCGAGGATCCTGGACGACTGCCCCGAGCTGGAACGACTTCGCCGCCTCGCGCTGCTCGCCGAGGTGGGCAAGCTCGACGAGGCCCACGACCGCCTGGTCCGTTACTGGCACTGGGCGCTCCCGACCAGCTTGCCGCACCGCTTGACCCGGGCCGTCATCGAAGGCGCGGTGCCCGTACCACCAGCCGGCCCGACCAGCTCGACCGCCCTCGCTTACGCCGAACTCCACGCCCTGACCAGCGGCGACGACCGGCGCCGCCAACCGCAGAGCCACCAGGTCGGCGACGTCACGTCGTTCTACTCCGGCATCATGGACGCCTGCGCACTGGCCGCCGAGGCCCTGGCCTCCGGCTGCCCGGACCGACGCGCCGAGGCCCTCGACCACTTCGTCCGCACTTACGCCCGCATCAGCGGCCACGACGACACCCCGGCGTTCCGTGCACACCTCCGCACCCGGTTCCGCCACGCAGCGCACCCCGGCTCGTTCCCGCTGCGCCCGGCTCCCAGCGCCGTCGCGCCCTCCCGCCTGCCATGATGCCCCCATGCTCTTCTCACGCCGCCGCCCGATATCCCGCACCCACCAGCTCCTCACCGCAGCAGGCCTGAACCCCAAGACGGCCGACGGCACCACAGAATTCGCGATTTGCCAGACAGCCGCTTTCCACGCCACCCACCGCGACGCCGACACACTGCCCGCGGTCCTGGCCCTGGTCGAGACCCTGCTCCTGGACGAATCCCACTACGAGTTCGCGACCGGCCTCCTGGAGAACATCCAGAACCTGACCTCCCACGGCCTGCCCCATCTCCACACCCCGGAAGAGGCCGTAGCCCTGCTGGACCCCCGCAGCGCAATCTGCTGGAACACCTTGACGGACTTCTGGACCTCAGTAGCCACCTGGTGCACCAACACCGGTCTGGTACTGGAGACCAGCGAAGAACTCCTCGCCGTCCAGAACGAGCAGCTGCAAACCCTCCTGTGGACCACGAACCGCACCCTCCCCACAGGCGCCAAACTCGGTCTCTCCCATGCAGTCCGCTACGAAAAGGCCGGCCAACCCCCCATGCCCGCCTACAGCCACATCACGGCAGCCCTCCGCAGCACAGGCCAGGGATAAAGGTCTTTAGTGGTGGACATCGCCGTACTTCGTAACGTCCACCACTAAAGATCTCTAGTTCCTCATCAGGGAATTGCGGGACATGGACCACATATGGCTGCGGCGCCACGAGGCCGCTTCCTTCGGTCGCTGGCTGGTGCCAAGGGATCTCCCTGCGTGGTGCCAAGGGGTCTCCCTGCGGAGTTCGTCCGGCCTCGCCGCTCAGGGGCTTGTCGCCGCCATTGATGCCTGGTCTCCTGTTCCCGGCGATCCGTGACGCGGTCACCGGCCGGTGGCGCACGCATCCGGCACGGACACGAGAGCAAGGGCGAAATGAACGGCGTGGAATCAGCGTCAGCGTCAGCGGCCGGGCAGGACGCACGCGGTGCTCTGCCCGAGGGGCTCGGCGCGGCTGTACGCGCGACCGCCGAGGAGATCGCCGCGCTGCTGCGCGGGGGCGCAGACATGGCGCTTCCGGTGCCCGGGTCGGAGTGGACCGTCGGGGAGGCGGCAGCGCATCTGGCGCTGGCCAACGAGCTGATGGCCGACATTGCGGCGGGACATGCACGCAGTTACGGGGACGGCACGCCGCAGAGTCTCGCCGCGGCCAATGAGCGCGCGCTCGCCGAGTTCGACGAACGGCGGGCCGAGCCGCTGGCCGCGATGATCGTGGCGCAGGCCGATGCCTACCTGAAGGCGTGGGACGAGGGTGCCACGGACGGCACCGTCGTCACCCCGCTGGGCCCGATGGGTCCGGACGTGCTGGGCTCGTACCTGCTCACGCACATGCTGGGCCACGGCTACGACCTGGCCCGTGCGCTGGGACGTCCGCACATGATCGACCGGGACCGGGTCGAGCTGACCCTGCCGTTCCTGATCACGGCCATGCCACGGGTGACCGACTCCGCCCGCACCGCCGGATTGATCGCCCGTTACGCAATCCACCTGTGGGGCGGTGCCCGTTTCGGCGTGACGGTGAACAACGGCGCGGTGTCCGTTGCCACGCAGCAGCCGAGACGCCCGGACTGCACCATCCTCATCGAGCCGGTCACCTTCCTTCTGATGGCACTCGGCCGCCGCGGCCAATGGAGCGCCCTCGCCCAGGGCCGAATCCTCGTCCGGGGGCGTAAGCCGTGGCTCGCGCCCCGCTTTCCGGCGCTCTTCAGGGCACCCTGATGTCCTGAACCCAGGCCCCGAACCGGTCATTGACCGGGTCCGCGTCGCAGGAGCCGGCCTGGGAAGGCCCCCTGTTCGACGGTGAAGCAGGCAGTGGGCTTGTGGTGGCCGTCGCCGACGACCGCATGCACGCTGTCATGGTCACCGCAGCGGCCCCCGGCAACCGCCCGACCTCCCCGAGCCGCACGGGCTGCTTCATGCCCCGGAAGTGCCTCGATCGTTACCGTGCGCCCCTGCGTTGGCACCGGAACCGAAACCTCTCCTTTCCCGTACAACCCTTCAGCCTCATCAGAGGTCATCTCTGAGTTCGCACATATGTCTGGAGAGGAACCCATGTCCCGGCCCCCTCACAAGCGCTCCCGGCGTTCCGTCGTCCTGGGCGCCACCGTCGTAGCGGCCGCCCTGGCCGGTGGCCTGCTCATCACCCTGCCCGGCGACGCGAGTGCCGCCGGGTCGGGCCTCGCCGACGACTTCAACGGTGACGGCTATCGCGATCTCGCGACCGGCGCCCCGGGCGCTGTCGCGGGCGGGAAGGCGAAGGCGGGCGCCGTGGTCGTCAACTACGGCTCGTCGAGCGGTATCAGCGCCGCGCGCCACAAGACCACATCGCAGAGTTCCTCCGGTGTGCCGGGGGACTCGGAGACCTCCGACCGCTTCGGCACCGAACTCGCGCACGGCGACCTCAACAACGACGGCTACGGCGATCTCGTCGTGGGCACACCGCTGGAGGACGTCGGCGGCGATGTCGACGGCGGTTCGGTGACGATCCTGTGGGGCGGCTCGTCCGGCCTGTCGGGCGGCACGACGATCAGCGACCCGAACGCGTCCGGCCACGACCGGTTCGGCCAGTCCCTCGCGGTCGGCGACTTCACCGGTGACGGGAAGGCCGATCTGGCGGTCGGTTCCACCGGCAAGGACGTGTGGATCTTCAAGGGCGGCTTCACCAAGTCCGGCGGCGCGGCCGGGAAGCTGCGCTTCGACGCGCAGATCGAGTCCGGTGCGTACCCCAGAGGCGCCGTCCAGCTGGCCGCTGGGGACTTCGACAACGACGGGGTGGATGACGTGGTGGTGGGGTCCTCCGCAGGCAACTTCGTCTACCGGGGCACCTCGACCGGGCCCACCCTGCAGACCGAGGTGGGCACGGGGTACGCGGGCGCGTTCGCCGTCGCCGACTTCGACCGCGACGGGCACGACGACCTGGTCGTCGGCTCCGACTTCGTCTCTGTCACTGACCAGACGGCGAAGGGCGGCTACGCCACCGTGTTCTACGGCGGTACGGCGGGCGTCGACACCACTCGCAGCGCCGTCTTCAGCCAGGACACCGCGGGTGTGCCGGGAGCGGACGAGTCCGACGACTTGTTCGGTGGCACACTCGCAGCGGGCGACGTCAACGGTGACGGCTACCCGGACCTCGCCGTCGGCGCGAGCTTCGAGACCATCGGCTCCGCGAGCCACGCAGGCAGCGTCTGGGTGCTGCGCGGTGGCCCCTCCGGCCTGACGGGGACCGGCGCCCAGTCCTTCAGCCAGGGCACCTCGGGCGTACCGGGCGCCGATGAGTCGTCGGACATGTTCGGCGACGCCATCCACCTCGCCGACCACAACAAGGACGGCCGCGCCGATCTGTCGGTGGGCGCGGGCGGCGAGAACAGCGACGACGGCGCCGTATGGGTCCTGCGCGGCTCCACCGGAGGCGTCACGACCACCGGCGCGGTGAGCTTCGGCGCGTCGTCCGTGGGCATCGGGAACTCGGGGGACGACCCCATGTTCGGTGACGCCATGTCGGGCTCCTGAGCCTGTAGACGGACAGTCGGATGGGGCGGCACCGGAGGACTCCGGCGCCGCCCCATCCGTAATGCGCACAGAGGTGTGTGCGGGCGGCCCCTCACCTAGCCCTGTTGCGGGGGCCTCCGCCACCTGCCACGGGCCGGCGTGCACCGAGCACACCGCACAGCGCCGCCAGCGGGAGTCGGGACGTTGGCCGAGGGCAGGGGAGTGCGGCAACGATGACCCGCTGTCGAGTCGCCTAGGCCAACAGAGGCCTTGATGAAAAGTGAGCACCCCCAAGGTCAGGGGCACTGACCTTGAGGGGCCCTGAAACGCCCTGCGCGCATCGGTGAAGAGATCGAGGCCGGGAAGCCCCAGCGTGGGCACAGCCCGGGCGATCTCCCGACAGGGCACCCCGAGGACAGCGGCGCCGCACTTCCGCCCTTTCCAGGGGAAAGTGCGGCCGGTCGAGGTGCGCCACAAAGACCCTGTCTTCCCGGCGCACTTGACCCCGCATCGGCCGGGGTGCCTCCACAGCAAGGGAGCCTACGGAGTGGGCACGGCCTCGCTCGTCCACGTGGCGCGCAGCGCCTTCTTGTCCACCTTGCCGACCTTGGTCGTCGGCAGCTGGTCCAGCAGCACCGTCCTCCGGGGTGAGTACAACTCTCCCAACTCGGCGGTCACCGCCACGCCGACCGCCTCCGGGTCGACGTCAGCACCCTCGGCCGTGGCCAGGAAGATGTGTACGGCCTCTCCGTACTCCTCGTCCGGCACACCCAGTGCCGCCGCGTTGCGCACACCGGGCAGCGTGAGGAGGAAATCCTCCAGGACCCTGGAGTAGACGTTGTCGCTGGTGCTGCCGGTGACGATGATGTCCTTGGCCCGGTCGACGAGATAGAGGTACCCCTCGGCGTCGAGATAGCCCATGTCCCCGGTGCGCAGCCAGCCGTCGTGCAGTGCCGCCGCGGTGCGCTCCGGGTCCTCGTAGTAGCCGAGCATCACCGCGTTGCCCCGGACACACACCTCGCCGACCTGTCGGACGGGCAGCGCCGCCGTGCTGTCTTCGGCACGGATCTCGATCTCGGTGTCGGATATTGCGCGGCCGCAGCTGCGCCAGAGCTCGGGCCGACGGGCTCCCTCCGAGGCGAGCTCCTCCGCGCCGAACGCGGCGATGCCGAGCGCTTCCGACTGTCCGTAGCCCTGGCCGAGCACCGGCCCGAAGACCTCGACCGCCTGCTGCAGCCGGCTGGGCGACGTGGCCGCGCCGCCCACGACGATCCGCCGCAGGGCGGGCAGGGCGCCCGGCTTGCACTCCGGATGGTCGAGAACCGCGTACAGCATGGGCGGTACGAACATGGTGGCGGTGATCCGCTCCTCGCGCAGTACCGTCAGCGCCGCGCCCGCTTCGAACTCGGGCAGCACGACGAGGACGGATCCCGTCACCAGCGCCTGAAGCGAGGTGAGGTGGCCGCTGCCGTGCGTGAGCAGCGTGGCGGCGAGCACCCGGTCCGTGCCGGGGGTCATGGCCGGGAAGAACGCGGTGCCGGAGTCCTCGGGGACGTCCTCCACCAGGTCCACCAGCACGTCGTAGAGCCGGTGGCTGTGCGCGGCGAGCTTGGGGTGGCCCAGGGTTCCGCCGGTGTAGAGGACGGTGACTGCCTCGTCCGCTCCCGGGGCGGGCACGTCGTCGGGGCGCACGTCCGGGCACTCGGCCGCCAGGGCCAGCAGGTCCGCGCACTGCTGCTCACAGGGGCCGAGGCTGAGCAGTTCGGGGGCGTGGACGCTGCGGCCGGCCGCGTCGGCGGCTCGTTGTGCGAAGAGCGGGTCGGTGACCACGGCGCGCGCCCGGGACTGCTCGACCAGGGCGGCGAGCTCGCCGGGCCCTGGCTCGGGTGGCAGGAACACGACGCGGCAGCCGATGAGATGGACGGCGAGCTGTACCAGGACGGAATCCACGCGGTTGGCCAGGAACAGCCCCACTCCGTCGCCGGGCGCGAGCCCCTGCCCGCGCAGCGCATGCCCCAATCTGAACAGCTGCCGCCGAGCCTCGCCCCTGGTCAGCCGCTGCGCCCCCTGGACGAGCGCCTCGGCGTCCTCGTCCTTGTACCAGTGTTCCAGAATGCGGTCCACGTACGTCTGTGGCTCGGATGTTTCCTGTGCGTTAACGATCACCAACACATACAAACATGCCGCTCAGAAGCCGTGGCCTCACAGGGGCCACCTTCGGCCAACAGCTGGCGGAGTATCATGCCCGTGCCTTGATGCATTCGGTATTCGCAGGTCAGGCGAGCGCCTGAGAGAGCGCACGGAACGCCCGTCAGCGGGGACGTCGCGCGCCGCGCTCCGGCCGGGGCCGGTGTTCGGTCTGCGGGCCGGGGCAATCCCGTCGGGCTCCGGCGCCGTGTTGGGTTCGCTCGCTGTGGGAGTCCTGATCGGCGCGGTCACCGCGACGCGCAGCCGGGACATCGCCGCGGCCCGGATTGGACCCGGAGGCCGACAGCACGGGCCCGTGGACACGTACCTCAAGTAGCGGCCGCTCTGCCCCGTCAAGCCTTCCCGCTAGAAGAATCGAACCGCGTCCCGCAGCGCCGCACCGCTTCCTCGCCGCGCCGACACCCGCTGTTCCAGGTCATTTCACGTTCCAGAACACTGAAGCGGCACGGGCGGAGCTGGACGATCTGACCGCCCGGCCCGAACCGGTCGCGGCCGAAACGGCCAAATTCAACCTGTTCGCTGAGCTGAGGGAACAGGACGGGTCGCCGGGCGGCTGGACTCGACGGTGAACCGGATTACTCCGCCGATCTCTTCGATGCCCACACCGCACGGTCCTTCGCAGAGACCTGCACGTCCTGGACCAGAGCCTGCGCCTCGTACTCGCAGGCGTGGTCAGCGAACACTACGTCTCCGGTGAGGCGTTGACGGCAGGGCTGTCTCAAGCGTCCCGCGCTGACGGCTGAGCGCTTCGTGGCATCCGAGGGAGCTGACGCAAACGAGCCGAGCAGCTCTGTGAGGAGGTGCAGACGAGCAGCCCCGAGGCCGGTGGGATGAGGTACTCCCGTGCGAGCCTCAGGGCTGATGCGTCAGCGACGCTATTACTTCACCATCTGCTGAAACTCATTGAAGTCGATGACGCGGTCGTGGTTCGCGTCTGATTCCATAGCGGCCTTGACGTGTTCCCTGAGCTTGCCCTGATGCCCTTGGCGCTTGAAGTGGTTGGCCATTTCAACGATGTTGATCTGGCCATCGCCGTCGGTGTCGATCTGTTCGAACAGTTCCCTTGCCTCGGTCTCGGTCATGACTTCCTCTCGTTGGTAGATGCCCGAAGATTCATACGGTCAACGGTAGAGTGGCAAAGTATTTATGCAAATAATCCTCTGGATTCACTAATTCACTCCAATGATCGCCGTTTTGGTCGGGATCCATGGAACGTGGCTCATTGCGCCACGGGGCAGGCGCGTTCTGCGGCTCGTAGTCGTGGGCGGGGAACACATCGGGCAAGACGGCGAGCATTTCGGTAAGGAATTCCGCGGTCACTTCGTGGTCGTCTTCCGCCAGAGAGACGTCGGTGAACAAATACTGCCAGCCGTATGCGCCTTTGGTGACGCACAGTGCGTCGAGGTAGCCGCAGAGGTCGACATCCATGCGGTGAATGCCGAGGGGACCGTCGCTGAACCAGATCTCCCAGATGTCTTTGTCGTGAGCCCGCCGCGTGAACGGCCAACTGCCTCATCGGGGCGGTGCCAGACATGTAGACGTCGGGGTCCTCCGTATCTGGGCCGGGCGGTAGCGGGCCCTGCCACCGAGCGCTCTATCCGGCCCGGCTTCGCCGAGCGCTACGCAAGTTGGTTGGCATCTAGGACAGCAATTGACCTATTTCCCTTCTACCGTCGTTGCTGGCACCCAACATCAGCGAGAGGACCGCGATGCGCGAGCAGACCACCACCACGCCGGAGGGCTACACCACCGTGGCGCCCTGGGTCGTTACCGACGACACGGGGGCTTTCCTCGACTTCGTCACCCAGGCGTTCGGGGGCGAGGAACTCAAGCGGGTGCCGACCGAGGACGGCTCGATCGGGCACGCTGAGATCCGAGTCGGCGACACCATCGTGTTGGCCTTCGACCGACACGCGGACTGGCCCACCATGCCGAGCCTGCTGCGCGTGTTCGTCGCCCATGCGGACAGGGCGTTCTCACAAGCCGTCGCTGCCGGCGGTCAGATCGTCACCGCTCTGGTGGACGACGCCTTCGGACAGCGCGGAGGGCGAATCAAGGACCCCTTCGGCAATATCTGGTGGGTGATCAGTCGCGTCGAAGACGTCCCTGCGGACGAGGTGTGGAAGCGGCTGCAGGACCCCGTATACGCCGAGGCCATGCGCGTGGCCCAGGAGACACTCGACGCCGAGCTCGGCGGTCGACACCACGGGCGTAGCAGTGCGCCGGTCAGATCAACCAGCTGACGCTCAGATCACAGGCGTACGCTCATCAACATGGTTGAGCATCGAATGGTTGACGTGAACGGCGTTCGGCTTCACATCGCTGAGCAAGGCGAAGGCCCTCTGGTGGTGCTTCTGCACGGCTTTCCCGAGTCATGGCACTCCTGGCACCACCAGTTCGGCCCCCTGGCCGATGCAGGCTTCCGAGTAGTCGCCCCCGACCAGCGTGGATACGGACGCAGCGACCATCCCGACGAGGTCGACGCGTACAGCATCCTCCACCTGGTCGGCGATGTCGTCGGACTGATCCAGGCCCTGGGCGAGGAGAAGGCGTTCGTCGTCGGGCACGACTGGGGCGCCCCGGTCGCCTGGCACACCGCGCTGCTGCGACCGGACATGGTGCTCGGGGTGGCCGGCCTGAGCGTGCCACCTCCCTTCCGGGGGACGCAGCCTCCGCTGGCCGCCATGGACAAGAGGTTCGGCGGCCGCTTCTACTGGAACTACTTCAACCGTCCCGGTGTCGCCGACGCCGAGTTCGCGAGGGACGTACGCACCACCCTCCGGAAGTTCTTCTACTCGGCTTCCGGCTCCGCTCCTCACGGCGGCGAAATCAAGCAGCCACTGATCGAACCCGGGCAGGGCTGGCTCGAGACCATGTCAGACCCCGAGGTGTTGCCGGAGTGGTTCACCGAGGACGATCTCGACGCACTCACCGAGAGCTTTTCCCACGGCTTCACCGGGGCCCTCAACTGGTACCGCAACCTCGACCGCAACTGGGAACTGACCGCTCCGTGGCACGGCGCCGTCGTCACCCGGCCCGCCCTCTACATGTACGGCGACCGCGACCTCGTCCCCGCCTTCCCCGGCACACCCGAACTCATCGAGCGCCTCCCCGCGCTCATGCCCAACCTCTGGCGCAAGCCCCTCGAACTGGCCGGCTGCGGACACTGGACCCAGCAGGAACGCCCGGACGAGGTGAACGCTGCGCTCATCGAATTCCTCAGGGCCTGTGCCTGAGCCGGGCCCAGCCCGGACCGGCACAGCCCGCCGGCCGACCAGCGGACGGCCGGGCTGCCCAACGGGAAGGCTGATGCCGAGTCCCGCAGGCATCGCGAGGAGGCTGACTGCCTCCACCTGGATGCCCACACCGGACTGAACGAGATCCGCACCTGTGCCTGCCGAGGAGTTCGACCAGAACCTCCTCGGCGGCTTCAGGGTTCCGTCCGGATGAACGGCCGGGCGGCGAGCGTCTGGTCGGCCCCGGTCGGAACGGCATACGCGGGGCCGCGACCATGAGGACGTCATACGGCCCGTAGCCACCGGCAGCGAGACATCCCTCAGCTAGCGGGTGAACGTCCGCATGAACGCGTTCGTCTTCCCTTCGATGCTTGAACAGCTCGCCACTGCCTTGGAGTTGGAACCTCCCGGGCACGGCTTGTCCCGGGCGGCCGACCACATCGACAGCGGGCCGAGCCCCTTCTTGTCGGCGAACCTCTTGAGCTCGACCGCGTCGTCGGGAGTGAAGACCTCGACCTCGACGTCGTTCACGCCGATCATCGGTGTGACGGCGACGGCCTTCCAGGCTGCGGCGTCACGCCGGATGCCGAGCGCCTTCTTGATCTGTTTCTGGGTGGCGGTGGCGGCTGCGAGAGCGTATTCGCCCATGTCGCCGTCGTAGTAGCTGCCGTAGTCCATGGCCATGATGTTCACGGTGGAGACCCGGGCGCCGCTCTTCTTCGCGTTCTCCAGGACCGCGACGGCATGCCGGTTCAGGCCCGAGGGGAGCACCGGGAGAGTGAAGGACACGTCCAGGTTCGGGTGCTGCTTCTGCAGCCGGGCAATCGCCTGGGCGCGCAGGGTGTTGGCCTTCTTGTCCGTCAGGGCGGGGCCCTCGATGTCGAAGTCGACCTTCGTCAGGTCGTAGGCGTCGATGACCTTGGTGTACGCACGCACCAGCTTGTTCACCGAGCCGCAGACCCGGGCCAGTTCGTGACCGCTCTGTCCGCCGAAGGAGATCCGCACATCGCCGCCCTTGGCGCGCAGCGCATCCGCCTGGCGCGCCACCGGGTTGTCGCCCAGCTCCTGCCTGCCGCCCCACTTGGGCGTGCAGCCGCCTCCGGGGGAGACAAAGGCCAAGTTGTACTCCTTCACGCCGGTCTCCTGCGCGCTCTGGAGGAGGTCGTAAGAAGGCTTGAGCGACGTGTCCACGTACGGCGCGAATGCGTTGGCCTTTGGAGCGGGGGGTTCGGTTGCCTTGGTGGGAGGTGCGCTGGAGGGGGGCCGGCTCTCGTTGCGGGAGGGCGCAGACGGTGTCGGGCCGGGCTGCTCCTCCTTGGCCCCGGACGAACAGCCGGCCAGCAACGACACCGCGACCGCCGCCGCCGTCACGGCAGCGGCGATCGACCGCAATTCGCTTCTTCCGGAGGTCCGTATGTCTGCGTCGTTCGTCATCGTCGGCCGGTTCCTTTGGAGCGGATGGACAGGTGGCGGTGGATACGATGCCGGAGGACGTCCACGGAGAACAATCAGCGTGAGGCGGCGGGCCGGAATCCGGAAGACGCTCGGCCGCAAGGGCAGGACCGGAAGCGGCAGGGTGCCACGGTGGGGCTCAATCTCCGTCCGCGCCGTATACGGAACCGGCGCCGAGTGAAGCCACCGGGAAGCGGGAGAGCGGCACTGAACCGGGCGATTGCCGGAAAGGGGAACCCCGATGGGACACACCTCTACAAAGGGACGTTGTTCTCTTGCGAGTTGGACCGTGACCGTCCTTGCCTGAAGATGTACCGGTTCGACCGAGCGTAGCGGGCAAGGCATTCGCGACGAGTGGTGGTCGACCCCTTCGCGGGCGTTCGTTCCGCGGCGGTGCGGACGACCCGGGCCGGTGCGCAGGAGGGCACCGGCCCGGGACATGGGACGCAGCTCACCCCTGTGCAGGTGTGGTGGGGCAGTCGTGGCTCACGGCAGCAGGGCGTCGAGGAAGGCGTTGGAGAACACTCGCGCCGGATCGTAGGAGTTCAGGGTGTCCCGGGTGGTGCGCCAGTCGTCGAACGCGGCCGGCACGGTGCTGCCGAGCACGGAAAGGTTCGTCCACGGCCCGCTGTCCGTGTAGGCCCAGCCCTTGGACCACTCGGGGCGCACGGTCGCGTACGAACCGGTGTAGGTCTGCCAGATCCGTTGTTCCAACTCGTGGAAGAACGGGGCCGCGCCGGGAGTCCCCGGATAGGTGGCGAAGTCGAGCCAGACAACGGTGTCCCACTCGGGGTGGTCGGGACGGGCGAGGGCGGGGGAGAGGAAGGGGCCGTCATGGGGGTCGACGCCGGTGATGCGCAGCTCGATCGGGCCGTTGACGGGGTAGGAACCGCGGCTCTGGTGCGCTGCCAGCACGCTGCGGTAGTGACCGTAGAAGTCGCTCACCACGCGCTGCACCTGTGCCCGGGAGGTCAGTACCGCCCAGCCGGCCTCGACGATCCGCAGTGTGGTGGGTTCGACGTACAGCAGACTGTTCTTCGACCAGCCCCAGACGTCCCACGTGCCGGTGACGATCAGCCCGGATCCGACGATGGACATGGCGAGCTTGGTGAAGGCAGGCGTCTTGTCGCCCCCGCCGGCGGCGATTTCTCCGAGCAACGCCGACATGTCCTCGGTGACACGGTTGGCGAACGTGTAGGCGTAGGGCGCGTCGATCTGTTTGGCCAGCAGGGGCTTGGCCGGTGCCACGCTCCACACCTTCAGCCACGGCACATCGGTGAACGGGAACCAGATCGCCTCGACGCGTCCGGTGCTCTCCAGATAGGAGCTGATCGTTCGGCCGCCCGTGCCGGGGGGACCGAAGACGGTGCCTACGTTGACGTCGTACCAATTCCGGCAGCGCACACGGGTGTTGGCCGCCGCGGTCATGGTCACTTCGGTGAGGAAGGCGCGACCCAGGTGGACGAGGAAGGCACGGAAGCCGGGGTCGGCGCGAGTGAAGGTCTTGAGGACGTAGCGGCCGTCCGCCGCGCTCCACACCACGGCGGTGAGAGAGGTGACCAGAGAGCTGAGGGTGCCGAAGCCGGAGCCCGCGGGCGGGTGTTCCGTGGCGGTGGGCAGCCCGGTGCCGTGGCCACCGATGGCGAGCACCCCGCCGATGGTGAGGTCGCCCGGCGCCGTGGTGGTGGCGAGGCCGAGCCCGGACTCCTCCAGGCGGGCGAGGATGGTGTCGAGGGTGGCTCCGGTCTGCGCGGTGACGCTCCCGGGGTCGCCGCCTCGCACACTGACCGCGGTGAGGTGGGAGGTGGTGTCGACGATGACGGTACGGGAGGTGTCGGCGCCGGCCGGTACCACCAGCGGCGACCAGGTGTGGCCCTTGCCCCGGGCCCGGAGGCGGTAGCCGTGTTCGTGAGCCCAGTTGGCGAGGGCCACCACGTCGTCGGGGGTACGGGCCGAGGCCGTCCAGACGTCCTCGACGGTGATTTCCAACGACCAGTTGCGAAAGGCCTGTTGGGAGAGTGGGATACCGGCAGGGAAGCCGGGTGGTGGGGTGAGGGTGGCCGCGGCGCTGCCCGCGGGGATGCGATGGGAAGGCTGGAGGCCGGCCGCCGCGGCGAGCCCCGCAGCGGCGGTCGCGGTCAGGAGTGCACGGCGGGTGAGGGAGGTTTTTCGAGCGCTGTCGTCGGACATGACTGTCCTTCCGGCGCGCGGCGCGCCGCCCCGCTGCACCGCGCACGGAACGTAGGAATGAGAGCGTACGAGCGCCCCGGTGCGGTGGGGGTGCCGGAAGGGTAGGTTGACGGGCCGTCATACGCAAGGGGCGTGCGGTGGCGGGCGGGCGAGCTCTCCAGCCCTCGGATCTGCTCTGGGGCCATGGAGGCAGGGGTACCGATGATGGCGCCGGCTTCGGTCAGCGTCGGGTCACCTTGAAATCGAGCGAGCGAAGGCGGCGTGGAGGCGCTCCAAGGGGCGCTGTTGGCCAGTGCGTTCAACTTTTGAAGTGATGTCGACAGTCTTGACGCCCATCCTTACGCCGAGTTAACTCAAGCCGTGCATCAGGTCTGGACCATCCTGAACTGCACTGGTCCCGACGTCGTTCCCGGTCGGCCGATCCGACTGTGCACCGCTTCCCGGAGGGCAGCCAGCCATGCCTTGAGCGTCCAGGCCTCAACGCCCCTTCAACTCTGCGATGTACACGCACTTCTGACGGCAGCGCGGCCATCTCCGGGCCGACCGCCGCTCCCCCCACAGCACAGGAGCCCTTATGAGTTCATCAGCACGGCACGGAAGCAGATCGCGGTCACGGCACATACGCCGCGCCCATCGGAGCGCGATCGGCGTGGTCGCCGCTGCGCTCATCGGCGGCACCACGACCGCGGCGGCCGACGCCGTACCGTCCGACGGGCCCGAGGCGGCCGACGCGCCGCAGGCCGTGGCCCCGTACCTGTACAACGGGTGGGGCAACCCGCCCGATCCCGCCATGGTGATGGACGCCACCGGCGTCAAGTGGTTCACCCTGGCCTTCGTCCTCAGCAACGGTGGGTGCGATCCGCAGTGGGACGGCAGCCGTCCCCTCACCGGCGGCGTCGATGCGCGGACCGTGGACGCGATCCGCGCCAAGGGCGGCGACGTCGTCCCCTCCTTCGGCGGGGCCAACGGCAACAAGCTGGAACAGACCTGCCCGGACGCCTCGGCCCTGGCCGGCGCGTACCAGAAGGTGATCGACGCCTACGGCCTGAAGGCGATCGACATCGATATCGAGGGCGATGCCTACGACGACCCCCAGGTGCAGCAGAAGACGATCGACGCGCTGAAGCAGGTGAAGGCCCACAACTCCGGCCTGACGACGTACGTCACGTTTCCCAGTGCCCAGGACGGCCCGGACGACAGCATGATCAAGCGGGCCGCGGGCTCGGGTCTGGCGGTGGACGGCTGGACGATCATGCCGTTCGACTTCGGTGACGCGGGCGGTCAGGACATGGGCGAGCTGACGAAGAAGGCCGCCGAAGGTCTGAAGAACACGGTCAAGGACGCATACGGCTACAGCGACGACGCGGCCTACCGGCACAGCGGCATCTCGTCGATGAACGGCATCACCGACGCCGACGAGCGGGTCACACCGCAGAACTTCGAGGCCATCCGCAGCTACGCCCAGGAACACCACCTCGCCCGCCTCACCTACTGGTCGGCCAACCGCGACCGCCCGTGCCCCGGCGCCTATCCCAACGACGACACCTGCTCCGGCGTGGACCAGGAACCCTGGCAGTTCACCAAGATCTTCGCCGGATACACGGGCTGAGCGGGGGCATCGTGAAGCTGAACATGACCCGCGACGAGTCGGGCAGGCCGCGCCATCGCAGGCGCCGCGCCCTGCCCGCCGCTGCCGCCGCCCTCGTCCTCGCGGCCGGCACCGTGGCCCTCCTTTCCCCCCAGAGCGCGAGCGCAGGACCCGAACACACCACACCGCAGAAGCACATCACCGCAGCGGACGCCCCGGACCTCGGCCCCAACGTCGACATCTTCGACCCGTCGATGCCCAAGGACCAGATCCAGTCCCGGCTCGACGCGGTCTTCAAGGAGCAGGAGAAGAACCAGTTCGGCGAGGAACGACACGCGCTGCTGTTCAAGCCGGGGAAGTACGACGTGGACGCCAACATCGGCTTCTACACACACATCGCCGGACTCGGCCTGTCGCCCGACGACACCGACATCAACGGCGATGTGCACGCCGAGGCCGACTGGTTCGGCGACAACGCGACGCAGAACTTCTGGCGCGATGCCGAGAACCTGGCCGTGACCCCGGCGAACGGCACCGACCGGTGGGCCGTCTCGCAGGCCGCGCCGTTCCGCCGGATGCATGTGAAGGGCAATCTGCAGCTGGATCCGCGGAACCACGGCTGGTCCAGCGGCGGGCTGCTCGCCGACACCAAGGTGGATGGTTCGGTCTCCTCCGGGTCGCAGCAGCAGTACCTCTCCCGCAACACCGAGTGGGGCAGCTGGAACGGCTCCAACTGGAACATGGTGTTCGTCGGAGCGACCAATCCGCCGGCCGGCACCTTCCCCCAGCCGCCGTACACCACGGTGGACAAGACCCCCAAGTCCCGGGAGAAGCCGTTCCTCTACGTCGATGACGCCGACGCCTACAAGGTCTTCGTCCCCGACGCCGCCTCGGACACCCAGGGCACCAGCTGGTCCGGCGGCGCTCCGAAAGGCACATCCCTGCCGCTGAGTGACTTCTTCATCGCCAAGCCCGGCATGACGGCGTCCCAGATCAACGGCGCCCTGAACCAGGGCAAGCACCTGCTGTTCACGCCCGGTGTCTACCACCTGGACGACACGATCAAGGTGACGAAGCCGAATACCGTGGTGCTCGGCCTCGGCCTGGCCACCCTCGTCCCCGACGGCGGGGTCACGGCCCTCTCGGTGGCCGACGTCGATGGAGCGAACATCGCGGGTCTGCTGATCGACGCCGGCCGGGAGACCTCGGACACGCTGATGGAGATGGGTCCGAAGGGCGCTTCGGCGGACCACTCCGGCAATCCGTCCTCGCTGCACGACGTCTACTTCCGGGTCGGCGGCGCGGGCGTCGGCAAAGCGACCAAGAGCCTCGTCGTCAACAGCTCGGACGTCATCGGCGACCATACCTGGATCTGGCGGGCCGACCACGGCGACGGGGTCGGCTGGACGCAGAACACCGCGGACAACGGACTGACCGTCAACGGCGACGACGTCACGATGTATGGCCTGTTCGTCGAGCACTACCAGAAGGACCAGGTGGTCTGGAACGGCAACCACGGCCGGACGTACTTCTTCCAGAACGAGATGCCCTATGACCCGCCGGACCAGGCGGCCTGGATGGACGGCGGCACCAAGGGCTATGCCGCGTACAAGGTGGCCGACAATGTCACCGACCATCAGGCGTACGGGTTGGGCAGCTACTGCTACTTCAACGTCAACAAGTCCGTCGCCGCCGACCGCGCCTTCCAGGTGCCCCGTGCGAACGGCGTGAAGCTTCACCACATGGTGGCGGTCTCGCTCGGCGGTACGGGCACGATCAACCACGTCGTCAACGACCAGGGCGACCCGGCGAACACGGACCACCAGCAGTCCTACGTGGTGGACTACCCGTAGCCCCCGCGCCCGCCCGCTCCAGCCACCCCTCCCCACACCGAACGGCCGCCGGCTCCCACGGCGGCCGTTCGCGTGTTCCCCGTCCGGAACCGCCAGATCACCCCCTCGAACTGCTTGCGCAGGTGCTCCGGGTAGGGCCGTTGCGGTCGACCGGCAGGAATGTCTCGATCAGCGTCCACTCGGTGTCGCCGAGCTGCGGCGGGACACCACAAGGCCGTATCCGATCTCGATGGTTCCCCCGGTGGGAGGCCGGAACAGGAACGGAGTTGCCACAGCACCCATGTTCGGCTTGAGTCGGTGCCCGTGACTGCCGTGAACAACCTCATACGCCCCGACCGGTACCCGCGCTCGTCTCGCTACGACCCTGCCTGGTTGCTCGATCTGGACATGGGGCCGAACCCGTTGTGGCTGCTGGAGGACCTCGCCCGGGACCTCGATCTGCGGCCGGGGATGAGGGTCCTCGACCTCGGTTCGGGCAAGGGCGCCACCTCGGTGTTCCTGGCCCGCGAGTACGGCGTCCAGGTGGTCGCCGCCGACTGGTGGATCGGCGCGGACGAGGCGGTCACCGTCTTCGCCGAGGCCGGCGTCGACGACCGCGTGGAAGCAGTACGCACGGAAACGCATGTCCTGCCGTTCGAGGCGAACAGCTTCGACGCCATCGTGAGCATCGACGCGTTCGAGTACTTCGGCACCGCGGACAGCTACCTGCCCTACCTCGTACGGTTCCTGCGTCCGGGCGGGCAACTGGGCGTGGCGACGCCCGCAATGACCCGGGAGGTCCGCGAGCTCGGAGCGATCCCCACGCACGTCAAGAAAGCGGTCGGCTGGGAAGCGATTGCCTGGCACACAGCAGAGTGGTGGCGCTTTCAGTGGGAGATCACCGACCTGGTGACGGTCACCTCCGCCCGGTTCCAACAGGACGGCTGGCGCGACTGGCTCCTGTGGACCCAGGCATGCGCCGAACACCGGACGGACAACGAGGCACACCGGCCCGTGATCGACATGCTCACCGCGGACGGCGGCGAGTTCCTCACCTTCGCCCTGATCACCGCACGGAAGAACTGACCAGGGCGTCACGCTGAGCTCGGTGAGGTTGCCCGGTTGACCCGTCCGCGAACGTCACTTCGTGCCGGCCGTCGCCCACGGCATGCCCCGTGTTCGAGCGAAGCCGAGAGCTTGGGGCGGGGCGGACCGCGGTGGCTTTGTGCCCCCACTTGATCGTGTCGGTCGGCAACGAGTCGAGCAGAATGCGGCGCAGATCGCCACGGTGGACCTCCGGGCGCCCGCCGGTGCCGTCGTCGGGCTCGTCGAGGAGCACGGTGCCGTCCTTGTCGAGCACGCGCGACGCTTCACCGCCTTTGTGGATGAGGCCGAGGAATTCCTCGTACAGGCCCGCGGCCTTGAGCGCGAGCTGCCCGTTGTAGTCGAGCATGCCGCCCTGCGTGCGGGCGGTCGGCGAGGGCTCCGCCTCGTAGATCGTCGCCGGGATGCCGTGGAGGTGTCCCTCCCGCCGACCACGGGCGGCACGGCCCCGAACCCGGCGAGGGCCCTGGAGGAACTGGTATTCCACCTGGGCTGTGACGCGGCGGGTGCCCACGGCGGTATGCGACAGGCCGGCCACAGCATGGTCATGCTGCGTGGCCGTGTCCTCGCTATCGGCGCTCCGGCCGCGGATTGCTGCGTGGTAGCGCCTACCGGGATCTCATGGGACGGGGGCGATGGTGTCGAGCGCGGTGAGGCAGGCGGCGATCGCGGATTCGTGCGCGGTGTTCTGGCGGACGGCGATCTCGATCGTGCGGGCGAGGGTGTGGTCCGTGACCGGTCGTGTGATCAGCGTGGGTGGGAGCTGATGCGTGGCCATGCGGGGGACGAGGACCGTGTGGCCGGTGCTTGCGGCAAGGGCGATCATGGCGGAGAAGTCGGTGCAGGTATGCCGTGTCTGCGGGGTGAAACCGGCTGTTCGACAGGCTTGCAGGACAGCGTCGCCGCACGCGGTCTGCGCGGGGGCGGTGATCCACGGTGTGTCTGCGAGCTCTCGCAGTTCGATCGGGGACCCCTCTGAGTGAGCCGCTGGGTGATCACGTAGCAGGACGGCGACCAGCGGATCGGTCCTCAGTGCCCGGGTCTCGACGCCGGCGTGTGCGGGTGTGGCGAGATTGGTGTAGCGGTAGACCAGCGCGAGGTCGATGCGGCGCTGGAGCAGCAGCCGCACGGCGGCTTCGGGTTCGGCCTCGGTGATATGCAGTTGCAGTGCTGGGTGCGCGCTCTCCAGAGCGTTGCCGAGGGGTGCGGCCAGAGGCACGAGCGCGCTGGGGAAACAGCCGAGGTGGAGGGGGCCGGCCGGATTCTCGCTCTCGGTGGTCAGTCGGATTCGGGCCTGTTCGAGCATGGCGAGGACGCGCTCGGTGTCCTCGGTCAGCCGGTGGCCGGCGGCCGTGAGATGGATGTGGCGGCCGGTGCGTTCCAGTAGCCGGGTGCGGGTCTCCTCCTCCAGGAGTCGTAGCTGCTGTGAGACGGCGGAGGGTGTGACGCCGTGCAGCTCGGCCACCGCGGTCACCGTGCCGTGCACCGCCAGGTCGCGCAGGAGGATGAGTCGTCGCACTTCGAGCATTAGCTCATCTTAAAGGCATGGTGTAGGTGATGTAGCTGGACAGAAGGGTGCTGCGCCAGCGACGCTGGCGCCCAGCCCAGCCCAGCCCAGCCCAGCCCAGCCCAGCCCAGGGCAAGCTTCTCCCGCAGTGTCAGGAGTTCTCTCGTGCGCGCCACCGTTATTCACGGCCCCAACGACATCAGGATCGAGACGGTGCCCGACCCGCTCGTCCGTCGGCCCACCGACGCCGTGGTGCGGGTGGTCAACGCCTGCATATGCGGCAGTGACCTGTGGGCCTACCGTGGCGTCGCCGCTCGCGTGGCGGGCCAGCGGATCGGCCACGAGTTCCTCGGCGTGGTCGAAGAGGTGGGCTCTGAGGTGCGGGCCTTCAAGGCCGGTGACTTCGTCGTCGCCCCGTTCGTCTGGTCCGACGGCTCCTGCGACTTCTGCCGCGACGGGCTGCACACCTCCTGCCCGCAGGGCGGCTTCTGGGGTGAGGTCGGCTCGGACGGCGGCCAGGGCGAGGCCGTCCGGGTGCCGTTCGCCGACGGAACCCTGGTGCCGTTGCCCAAGGAGACGGCGGGCGAGAAGAAGCTGCTGCCCGCGCTTCTGGCGCTGTCCGACGTGATGAGTACGGGCCACCATGCGACCGTTTCGGCCGGCGTCCGGCCCGGCGCCACCGTCGCCGTGGTCGGTGACGGCGCGGTCGGCCTGTGCGGCGTCCTCGCCGCACACCGTCTCGGCGCCGGTCGCATCATCGCGCTCGGCCGGCACCAGGCACGTACCGACATAGCCCGTACGTTCGGCGCGACCGACGTGGTCGCCGAGCGCGGGCAGGACGCTGTCGAGGCCGTCAAGGAGCTGACCGGTGGTCAGGGCGCGCACGCCGTACTGGAAGCCGTCGGCACCGAGGAGTCGATGCGCACCGCCCTCTCCGTCGCGCGCGACGGCGGTGGGGTCGGCTACGTAGGCGTGCCGCACGGCGGCAGCGCCGGCATCGATATCGGCCAAATGTTCGATCGCAACGTGACGCTGAGCGGCGGCGTCGCCCCGGCCCGCGCCTACATCCCGGAGCTGCTGCCCGACGTGCTCTCGGGCGCCATCGACCCCGGACTCGTCTTCGACCGCACGGTCGACCTGGACGGCGTACCGGACGGCTACGCGGCGATGGACAACCGCACGGCGCTCAAGGTCCGGATCGCCTTCTGACCTTGCCCGACAGGGCGGCAGGGCGGAGCGGCGCCTTGCCGGTCCCCCCGCCCCCAGACCTGGACCGGCATCAGGCGTCCCCACCACCCGGTGCCGGTCCAGCCACCACTTCTCAAGCCTCCCGCACCGGGGAGCTCCCCCTGCAGATCGTGATCGACGACGGTGGTTACGGCCAGATCGCCAAACCTTTGCAGCGACGCCGAAAGCGGCCCCCGCCACGACGCACGCCGCATGGTGGCGCTCCCCGCGCCTCGCGAGCGTCGACGCACAGCCTCGAGGAGGCCGGCCACCACGTCACTTGGCCCGCCATGCACGGCGACACGTTCGCTCCGGGCGCTACGGAGCTCAGTGTGCGCGAATACGGATTCGGGGTGTCGCCGACCATCCTCGGCACCAGCATCGTCTCGACGACTGGCCCGGGAGCGAAAGCCGGGCACGTCCGCACCGCCCAGGGCACCTGACGCGACGGCGGGAGCCTAAGCCGCTTTCCGTCCGGTGGGTCAGGGCGTGAGGCGGCCGATCGCGCACCCTGTAGCGTGTAACATGTGAATGACTATAGTGACCCTTACGAATTGCGCGTGGGTGTGCCCGCCGTCGAGGTTTTCCGCCGCCTCCGCACCGATGCCGGTCTCTCTGACAAGGCCCCCGAGGCGGTCGAGCTCGCCCTGCCCAACTCGTGGTACGGCGTGGTCCTCCACCACGACGGCGAGCCCATCGGCATGGGGCGAATCATCGGTGACGGCGGTACCGCGTTCCAGATCGTCGACGTATGCGTGCACCCCACACACCAGGGGCGCGGCCTCGGCAGGCGCATCATGGCCGCACTCAGTGAGGAACTGGAGCGCCGGGCGCCCGCCACCGCCTATGTCTCGCTGATCGCGGACGGCCCCGCTCGCTTCCTCTACGAGAAGTTCGGCTTCGCCAACACCGCCACGCACGACTCGATCGGTATGTACCGCCTCATGGAGGGGAGTTGAAGATGCCGCGTCCAAGGCGTGCGTGATGGGCCAGTGAGCACCCTGTGCCGAAGCGCACACGCCAGCTCGCTGTGGACACATCCATTCCTGGCTCGGCGAACCCGCCCTTGCTCTTCGTCGCTGCGATCCCGGTAGCCGAACTCGGGGTGTTGCCGGTGTCTGCTCGTTGCGTTGCGACTCCCTCTGCGCATAAGGCCCCTGGTCTTCAGCGAGGTGTTCGAAATGATCGAGTGGGCGGCTGCGCTCGTCGTCGGTCACGTTGCGGACGATTTCCTGGCCACGCAGGGCGATGCATGGGACACCCGGTGGGACATGTTCCGCACACGGCAGCGGCTGTGGTGGTGACCGGAGCGCCCTGGTCGCTGCTGGGGCGACGTTCACGCGACAGCTGTCCGGCGCTGTCGAGCGGGCCACGTCCAGTACGTCGTCATGCCTGCTTGCGAGTGAACGGCAGAGCTTCGCGGTCGCGTCGGACCCAAGGAGAAGATCACGCCAGCTAGGTTTCTCCCGTGCTGCTGAGCTGTGCCTTTGTGAACCTCAAACCCGGAGTCGGGAAGACGACCAGTGCCGTGTGGCTGGCACACGCCCTTCACGAGTCGGGCTACTCGCCGCTGCTGGTCGACGGCGATCCCGCTTCCTCCGCCCTGCGCTGGAGCGAGCTGGCGGCCGGCTTTCCCTTTCCGGTCGTCGCCTTGCCGGTGGGAGACGTACACCGTCGTGTGAACGACTTCCTGGGCAACAGGCAGGCCGTGGTACTCGACGCGCCGCAGTTGGAGGACCACCCTCGTATCGCCCGCAGCATCATGAGGTACGCGAACGAGTGGATCATCCCGGTGACTCCCGCTCCCATCGAACTGGACCGGATGGCACCCATCCGGTCCGAGATGGACGAGGTGCAGTCCCTGCGCGCCGAGCCGGCCCGGGGCGTAGTCCTCCTCAACCGCACCAATCGTCCCGACGCCACGCGTACCGGCCCCGATGCCGACGCTCGTGAGGCTCTCACCGAGTGGGGCTTCGCCGTGCTGAACACTCAGATCGCACGGCTCGACCTGTACGCCCAGTCGTTCGGAAGTCCCGTCCGAGCAAAAGGCTCGGCGTACATGGAGCTTGCCGGAGAACTCATCAAGCGTCAGGAAGCCACATGAAGGAGCGTAAGGACAGATACCGCGCGGCACTGGAGCGCGGAGGTGACAGCGCCGCCCGGCCCTCGAAGGTCACCACGCTGCACAGCAGATACGTCAGCGTGACCATCGAAGTGGACCCTGGCCTCCAGAAAGGCCTGACGCAATGGGCGGGTCCGCCGCTCTCCGTGCTGGTGCTCGCCGGCACGACCGTCATGCGCGCCGTCGTCGATGTTGCCGCCAGGGTGCCCTTCTTCGTCGGCGGTTCCCGTCGTTCTTGACGACTGCACCCGTTCGTCACCAAGACCATCACCGCCCTCACCTCTACAAAGGGCTGGTGAGGCTCCGTGGCTACGCCTCCAGGTAGACCATGCCGGCGAAGCCGGACGGCCACGACGTGCGGCTACGCCGAGTTGACCGTCGTCCGAGCGGCGTATGTGTAGGACAGCCGGTCCTGTGCCGTACCGCCTGGTGTCCCGGAGCGTGGGTGGTCAGACGTTGACGCCGTGCCCGGGCGGCGAAGTTGCGGCGTCCGGGGCACGGCGTGACGCTGGGAGACGGGGGATAGAGGCGAATCGTGGGGAAGGGCGGCAAGCCAGTGACGGACCCTGTACAGATATTGTGGACGCCCGCCGGGATATCCCTGCCGTCGTTGGGCTCGCGCGCCCTGGCGCGCGTACACGACGGCGACACGCCGTACGTCGAGATGCCGATCCGCATGCTGTCCGTCGACACTCCGGAAACAACAGCGGATACCGCTGCGGGGGCCCAGAAGGTCGACGAGGAGTTCAAGCAGCTCGCCGCATGGATTCGGGACGGCATCGCACCCATCTCCGACGACCTCGCGGAGTTCCTGCTGCCGAAGATCGAGACCGGGAACGCGGGCAGCTTGCAGTTCGGCCAGGGCACGGCGGCAGCCACGTTCAACACGGAGAACATCAAGAAGAGGCTGGCCGAGGGGCGGGACCCCGGCAAGGAACGCGGCATCTTCATCCGCACCGCCGATGATTTTTTCGACGACAACAACCGCCTGCTCGCCTACATCGCGCCGAACTATTCAAAGAAGGAACTGGAAACTCTTCCGAGGGAGAAGAGGCCGACGTTCAACCTCGATCTCATCACCGCAGGATGGGCGGCACCCTTCGTCATCTCCCCCTCCATCCCCGGCGAACTCGACCTGCCCCTCTTCCTCAGGGCCGCCGACAAGGCTGTCAAGGACAAGAAGGGGATCTGGAAGGATCCTCACACGTTGCTCGCCTACGAGTACCGGGCCCTCGAAAAGCTTCATGACGTGACGAAGAAGAAGGCCGAGGGGAAAAAGCTGGAGCCCGGTGAGGAATTCTCCTGGCGGACGCGGTACTGCGCAGATATGCGCAATCGTGAACTACACGGTCCGGAGGACTACTTCCGGGTCCCGCCCATCTACCGGTTGTGGCTCTGGCCGCAGGACGTGAACGAGGCTGTCGGCCATCTCAACCTGACACCGTCACGACGGCTCACCGGAAGCGGCGGCCGCACGCGCTGAGATCACCTGGAAGCAGGGCCGCCGGCTCCAATCGAGGCACCCAGCTGCGCAGGGGCTCCAGGTCGCGATGTTCCGCCATGCGACGCAGGTCGGCTGTCACCTCTGCGATGCTCGCCACCCCGGCGGACGGGTGGTCCGGCGGTGCCTCAGCCGCGCCGTTTGTGATCTCTCTACAACGCACTGGCCGGTAGACGGTGGGGGCCGCTGCTCGTGCACAACGCACGTTGCTGGCAAGGATGTTCTGGCAAGAGTGAACATCGCCAGGTGGAGAGAACCGACCAGGGGGAGCTTCAATGAACAACGGATACTCGATCTTCGCTGGGACGATCGCTGACCTCACGTACCCAGAGGTGGAGGCCGCGGCCGAGCGGGGCGCGTGCGTCCTGTTACCAACGGGGGTCATCGAACAGCACGGGCCGCACTTGCCTCTGGGCACCGATGCCTACGGCGCCTACCAGCTCTGCCGGCTCGTGAAGACGGAGCTGGAGCAGCGCGGAGTGGAGGCGCTGATCGCACCGCCGGTCTTCTGGGGCATCAACCAGGTGTCGTCCGCGTTCCCCGGAACGTTCCGCACCCGCCCGGAGACGGCCGTAGCACTCCACACCGACATCCTGGACTCACTGGCCACCGACGGATTCGACCGCATCTTCGTGATCAACCATCAGGGCGACATCGCCCACAACCAGATGCTGCTGGAAGTGGTGCGACGCCAGCACGAGCAGGGGCGTACCGGTGTCGTGCTGCTGGAACCGGACTTCATCTCCGACCGGCTCGAGTGCTCACCGCCTCAGGCTGTGGCCTCCTACGCCATGCAGCCGCTGTTCGAGGGCCTGGAGCTGACGGGTGAGCTCGGCGTGCACGCCGAGGAGATCGAAAGCGCCCTGATGATGCGATGGTTCCCCGAACTCGTCGACTACGACGCCATGGCCCAACTGAAGCCGACGGGGCTGACCGTCGACGACCTGGCGGAATGGCGAAAGGGAGGCGAGCACGCCCGGCAGGTGACTCCGCAGGGATACTTCGGAGCACCCAGCCCACGCGACCCCTTCCTGTGGCGCTTCCACCACCGCATGTCCATGGCCATGGCAGATCTTGTGAGTACGTCCCTGTCATCCCCGCCCCGGACCGATCGATGACATGACGCTCGTCAGCAGCAGCCGCTTCTTGCCGTCAGCGCTGCCGGAAGCCGAACCGGTGCACGCGGCGGCCGGTACTTGCAGGGTGGGGAAGGGGACCCGGTCCTGACGGCGCCAGAGGCGCCGGGGGTCCACTACGACGCGCCGCAGCATTCCTGCAACCGGGACCCGGTCCGGTCGATCCGCAACTGCTGAGCCGCCCCGCGATTCCCACAGGAGTGATGGCCCCGACCTCTCTCAGGTCGGGGCCATCGTGTTGGTTGAACGCCGGCTCACGCCGGCACTTCTGCTCCTACCAAGCGACCGGCAGGCGCTCGGGGATGCGCTTCATGAAGCGGGTGCGCCACACGAGTTGGTCGACGGGGACGGCCAGGTGCAGGCTGGGCATACGGGTGGTGAGGGCCTCGATCGCAATTTCGATGTGCTTCTTCCCGAGCGGTACGGCGGGGCAGTAGTGCCCGCCGTAGCCGAACGAGAGGTGAGCGGCCGCGTTCGGCCGGTCGATGTCGATGGTGTGCGGGTCGGGGAACACGCTCTCGTCGGTGTTGGCGGCCTCGACCAGGACGAGGACGAGTTCACCCTTCTTGATCTCTGTGTCGCCGAGCTGCATGTCGTCCATGGCCAGGCGGGGCAGTCCGTCGGCGATGGACAGGTTCACGCGCAGCAGCTCATCCACGGCGGCCGGTATCTTGCCGGGCTCCTCGCACAGCTGCTTCCACACCTCGGGGTTCTGAAGGAGCGTGAACACCGCCATGGTCAAGGCGCCCATGGTGGAGATGACTCCGGCGCCGAACATGGTGACGCCGACGGTGGCGAGCATCTCGTCGGTGAGGTGCGCATAGTCGGGGTCACCACGGAGGGCGGCTAGTTCAGCCATGAGCCCGTCGGTGGCGCGATCGTTGAGCCGCTCGGTCATATGGGCGATGTCCCGGTCCCAGTTCAGGCGCGCCCCGGTGATGGGGCATGCCGAGTTCATGAAGGCGATGTCGAGACTGGACGCCAGCAGCGGTGCGTCATTGCGGGGGATGCCGAGGATGTGGCAGTGGAGGTGCTCGGCGTAGGGGTTGGCGAACCGTCCGCGCAGGTCGACCGGCGGGCCGTAGCTGAGGATGCCGTCGACCAGGTGGGCGGCGTGGTCGGTCATCCACTCCGTCAGGCCACCGGCCCTGGGATTGATCGCCTTGAGTACGGCCTTCCGCAGACCGGCGCCGGTGATGTTGCCCATGTTGTTGACCACCTCGGGCGGGATGGTCAGCGCGTACTGCCGGGGGACACCAGGGGCCGACGTGTCCTTGAGACTGAAGCGGGGGTCTTCGAGCACCTGTCTGCACAGCTCGTAGGAGGAGACGAGCCACGCCTCATCCCCGGCGATGGTGCGTACCCGCGTGACCGGGGTGGCGCGAAGCTGCTCGATCTCCGGGGGGAGGCGGTCGCCGCGCGGGGAGAACGGGAAGTCGATCAGGGTCGGGGCGGTCGTCACTGGTCGTGTCCTTCGGTGAGAGTGCCGGCGGGGGTGATCACGGCGTGGCCCTGGTTGCGTGTGGCGCGCAGGCCATGCCCGCGTGAGTACAGGAGATCGGCCATCGGCAACGCCTGGTGGTAGCAGTTGAGCGACGACGGGACGCCCATGATTGCGGGGGTGTCGATGAACAGCGGCGCTTCGGCACAGATGTAGTCGAGGCAGACCTGACGCTGACGGTCCGTGGGCTGCTGCCCAGCGAGCACCTTGCTGGTGAGGAACTGGACCACGAGCTGATCGCAGACGTCGCGGAACGCCGGGTCTGCGGACAGCCGATCGTCGAGGCTCTCGCGTATGACCCGATAGGCGGGGTTGTCCAGCAGCGCGGACATGGGGCGGCCGCGGAGCCTGATGCCGTCCGGGTCGAGCGCGGCAACGGCGGCGGTCACCTTGGCCCGTACACCGCGCAGGTTCTTCACGGCCTTGCGCTGGGCGTCGACAGCCGGATATCCGAGCGCCTCATACATGTCGGCGACATGCAGATCCGTAAAGATGAGATCGACCTGACGGAAGTTCTCCACTCCCCAGGCGGCGAGGCTGAGGACTCGCTGATGGGTGAAGTAGGAGTTCCCCGGAGAGATGCCGATGACGGCGTGATCACCTTCGTCGGTGATGACCTGGCAGTGCGGGGTGTACGGACGGACGTGAAAAATCTCGGTCGCTGTCGTCAAGAGACGATGTCCCTACGTGCCGCTAGTCCCTGGGAACCTTGTGTTCCCGGTGTGGCGGCGACAGCGGAAACCTACCTGACTGTCGGTTCCGGGTGATGCCGAACTAGGCAGTAACTCGCAGGTCAGACCGCCTAGTTGAGTTCATATGGCGTTCACAAGCGCGGCCTGAAGATCGCGAACGAGCTTGTCGCGAAGCCGCTCAGGTCGAACCGTCGGGTCGGGGAAGGCGCACCATTCCCCGCCAGTCCGCGCCGGTACTCCCTCCCCTGACCGTCGAACCCGGCAGTCGGCCTCGGATGGCACGCGCTCAGCCCTTGCTGTCACGGGACGGTGATCGCGGTGGGGCGGAGCGTCCTCGCTGCGACGAGATCGCCTCCTTGGTTGGCTTCTTGGTCGGCCGGACCGCGCGGTGCCTGCTGCCCGGCGGGATCAGCCCACTCGCTCCGGCACCAGCTGCTCCTCGATCACATCCACGGCCCGACGGGTGCCGCCCTCGGTGCGCACCTCGGCCCACAGCCATGCCGAGCGCGCGGCGACCTGTGGATCGCCGATGAGTTCCATCAGGGCCGTACGCAGCGCCGCCGCCGTGAGGTCCGCGGTGTCGATCCGACGGGCGACACCCAGTTCGACGAGCCGGTCGGCGTGGAGGCACTGCTCGGCCCCGTGCGGTACCGCGATCATCGGCACACCGGCGTACAGGCCCTCACCGCTGCTGCCCATGCCGGTATGCGTCACCCATGCGTCCACCTGCTCAAGGATCGTCAACGACGGCACCCATGGCAGCACTTCGAAGTTGGGAGGAATGCGTTCCCCCAGCCCGACCGGATCGCTGCTGCTGTCGAACTGCAGCACCACATGCCAGCCCGGAAGATCCGCGAAGGCCGCCATGCACTGCTGGTAGATCTCCCGCTGCCCGGTGGACGCCGAGCCGCTCAGCGACACCAGCAGCACCTTCTTCGCGCCGGCCGGCCGCATCCAGCCGCCCTGCTTCTCAACGGTGCCGCAGCACGGGCCGACGAACGTCACCGCCTTGCTGTCGACCCGGTCCGCATGTGGCTGCATGGCGCGCGGGATCAAGGCCAGCACCCGCCGCGGCCGACCCGTGAACTCTTCCACGTTCGTGGTCACCGCACCGCACCGGGCCAGCCAGCCGGCGAACCGCGCGCGGTGGGCGGGACCTCCCGGCAGCCCGGCAAACGCCGCATCCATCTCCTCCTGGGCACCCTCCCAGGCCACATGCGCCGGTGACAGCTGGACGAGGCCGCGGCCCTGCGCCTCGGCCAGCGCGCGGCCCGCGTACGCGCCGATGTCGTAGAGGTAGAGGTCGGCGGGGGTGTCCCCGTACGCGGCGTGCAGCTGTGGCAGTACGGCCATCGCCTCATCGAGGAAGAGGGAGGCAGCGGCGATGGGATCCTGCGGCCAGTCGCTGTCGGCGACCGGCAGAGTGGAGGTCAGGCGGACCAGCTCGGCACCGGAGGGGGTGATCAGCTCGGCGACGCGGTCGGCGTTGGCGTACGTCACGCGATGGCCGCGGGCCACCAGTTCACGGATGATCTCCAGGCTGGGCAGCACATGGCCGACCATAGGTGTGCCGATCATGGCGATATGGAATGGAAGGGGCATATCCGAACTTCCTTGCATAGAGGTCTACGGCAGGCAAACGCCGAGGGGCGCAACTGGGCAACGCGACAGTGCGCAACAAGGCAACGCGGCGCGCAGGGCCCGGGATGCGGGGAAGGCACATACTCGGCAGTGACCGTCCCGCTGGTGGCCGTGTACCACCGCACGAACCTGACGATGCGCCAGCTCGCGCCGCTGCCCGGGATCTCGTCGGCAACGGTGTGCCGAGTCATCCAGCGGCCGCGGCCGCTTCTGGCCCTGGAGCCGGCTTGCCGCCCCGCCCGACGCGGTTCAGTGGCCGTGGATCGTGGACGGCACACTGATCCCGGTGCGTTGCCGGAAGGCCCGCGCCTCCTCACGTACCTACCGTTTCTCTGCAAACGTGCAGGTCATCATCGATGCCGACACCCGCCTGGTGGTCGCCGCGGCCCGCCCGGTACCCGGCACCACCGCGGACGCGAAGGCGTGGCGAGGAGCACCGCGAGCGGACCGAGGCATGGCTGCGTCGGCACGGGGTCCCGTACGACGAACGGTGAGGAGTGAGGAGTGAGGGGTGAGGAGAACGCCGCACCGCTGTATGCGGGAGATGTGGCTGCGTCCCTCCTCGGTCCCCACCCCGAGGATCCGAAGGAGGCGGCTCAGGCCTGCCGCGTCCAGCGCTGCGATGCTTCCCCGGCGCATGTCTGCGTCACCAGGTTGCCGCTCATGCCCAGGTCGAGGCAGCCGCCGCCGTAGTCGCTCCGGAGGCTGCCGCCCGAGCCCGTATGCCACAGTCGGCCGGTGTCCTGGGTGCAGTCGCCCACGAAGACGGCTTGGCCGAGCCCGTTGGAGTACAGGCACTGGCCGGTCTGCTGGTTGACGAGGGTGAAGCTGCCGTCCGACTTGCTCCGCGCGGTCCACCGGGTGGACGAGTCCGAGCAGTCCCGGTAGTCCGCGGCGCCGTAGACCTGGCTGATGCACTTGCCGTTGTCGCCGTTGCGGTAGCGGGAGGTGCCGGAGGTGGGAGGCGTGGACGCTCCGCCGCCGGAAGTGCCCGTGCCGCCCGCACTCCCCGGACTGCCGTTTCCGCCCGTGCCGTCCTGTGCGCCGGTTCCGGCGCCCCCGGCGGCCGGGGCCTGGGACCCGCCCTTCTTTCCTTGCCCCTTGTCCGTGGCCTTCTCCTCGCCCTTGGTCCTGCCCTTCTCCTTGGCCGGCAGCTTTGCCGGTGCCGCCGTACCCGACGGGCTCCCGCCGGCCGTGGACGCCGACGGACCGGCCGCTGCGGGGGCCGAGCCGGACGGGGTGGCCTGTCCCTCGGCCCGGGGCGAGGACGTGTACGGCAGGTTCTGGAGGGCGAGTGTCGTACCGCCTGCCACCACGATGGGTATGAGGGCGAGGAGGATGCGGGTACGGCGGCGGCGTTCCGGCCGCTCGGGTCGTGCCGGACGGGATGTGGTCCCGGGCTTCGGTTCGGGAGCTGTCTCCGGTTCTGGCTGTGCCTCGGTGAGCGGGGCCGTCGGCAGGTCGATCTTCTGTACATCCGCGGCAAAGGCGGCCCGCTCGGACAGGCACTCGGTGATGGCCGCGGGCCAGAGCGGGGCGGTGAACGGCCCGCGCTGCCCGGCGCGTTCGAGAAGCTCGGCGGCGGTGGGGCGGCCCTCGGGGTCCTTGTCGAGGCAGGACGCGACGACCTCGGCGAGTTCCGGTTCCAGCTCCCACAACGGCTCCAGGTCGGGTTCTTCATGGACGATGCGGTACAGCACGCCGTGCCCCGACTCGTCGCCGAACGGTGGCCGGCCGCACGCCGCGTACGCGAGTACCGAGCCGAGTGCGAACACATCGGTGGCGCCGCTCAACCGCCGTGAGGTGGAGGCTTGTTCGGGAGCCATATAGGCAGGCGTGCCCACGGCCATGCCGGTCCTGGTCAGCTGGCTCTGTTCGGCGGCCCGGGCGATGCCGAAGTCAATGAGGGTGAGACCGTCGAGGGTCAGCATGATGTTGGATGGTTTGAGATCCCGATGCACCATGTCCAGCCCGTGCACTGCCGCCAGGCCCGCCGCCGTCTCTCGCAACAGCAGCCACAGTGCGTGCGCAGGCAGGGGGCGGCCGTGCAGCTCGACGGCTTCCCGCAGGGTCAGCCCGGGCACGTACGCGGTGGCGAACCACGGGGGCAGCGCGGTGCGGTCGCTGGCGAGCAACGGCGCGGTGGCCTCCGCGGGCAGTCGGGAAAGGTTGTCCAGCTCATGCCCGAAACGGCGCAGGAAGTCCCCGTCCTCGCCGACGACGGAGGGCAGTAGTTGTTTGACGGCGACGTACCGGCCCTCTCGTACCCCGAGGTACACCCGCCCCATGCCGCCGGCTCCGAGCCGGCCCGCCAGCGGAATCGACCCGATCCGGCGCGGATCCCCCGCCTCGAGCGGCTCGGCCCCGCTCCCACTCAGCTCCCACACGTCAGCCCCGTTAGAATTGGAATCAGTTTCTAGAAATCTACTCTAGAACCAGCGAAGGAACCGATGAGCCCAAAACAACAACGGGGCGAGGCGACTGTCGACTTGCTCCTTGATGCCGCACTGCGCGTCTTTGCCGCCGAGGGCGAGCAGGGCATCACCGTCGGCGCGGTCACGCGGGCCAGCGGGGTCAGCCTGGGGAGCCTCTACCACCACTTCGGCAGCATCGACAATCTTGTCGGCGCTCTGACACACCGCTGGCTGAGCCGTCTGTTGGGTGAACTGGCCTCGTCTCTGCACGGTGCCCGCACCGCCCGCACGGGCATCCGCGCCCTCGTCCGGACCTACCTCACATTCATTCAGGAACACCGGGACGCCGCCCTGCTCCTGCACTCCTCCCTGGCCGACCGATACGGCATGGCCCAGGGAAAGGAACTCCGCGACGCCCAGGAGGCCCGGCTCTCGGCCTTCGCCCAGTGGGTCCAGCCCCGTGTCGAGTCCGGCGAACTCGCCCCACTTCCCTTGCCGTTGATCGAGTCCCTGGCCCTCGGTCCGGTCGTCGGCGTCGCCCGCCGCTGGCTCTCAGGCGTTGACGTCGACCTCGGCGAGGCCGCCCGGATTCTGCCGGACCGGATCTGGCGGTCGCTGGCCCCGTGACGTGCGTACCCGGTCGCACCCTCGGCCCGAGGCCGGAGGCTGCAGCCCAGGTTGCACGGTACGACGGCGCACTGTCCGGCACCGATTTGCCTGAGCCCCGTTCGGAGTGAGGCCCGCGCCCGCGCGTGGCCTGGGCACGGGGACCAGCGGCACTGCACGTGCCTGACCGTCTCGTACCCGGGCGCTCGCCCGGCCTCCACGGGACGACACGAAACGTTCGCCCTCTGGAGGTGAGGCGTGCCCCAGGGCGGGGCGAAGAGTTATCACCCTGAGCTGGCCGAAATCCTTCGGTGTCGAGCAGAATGCGGGGCATGACGGAGGGCACGCCCGAGAAAGACATCATCGAATCCGCATGGCAGAAGCTGTTCACTGCCCATCGTGTGGACGGCCGGTTGCTACGCGCCGCCTACGCCGAGCCCCGACTACGGCAGCTGTTCCCCTGGGTCGGCATGGGCGAGCTGCACTTCAGCCGGTGCACAGAGCTGCGTTGGACCTGGGACGTTCCGTTCATCGCCCCGATGATGGGCGGCGGCTTCCTCGTCGGCGGGCCCTCACGGTCCCAGAGCGTCGGCCCCGCCCCGACCGCGGAGGCCGCCATCGCGATGGTGGTCGAACGACTCCCCCCGGACTGCGGTCGCGCCTTCGTCGGCACGCCAGAGGAATTGGCCGAAAGGGAACGGTCGAAGTAGTTCAGAGCGGAAGTTCCTGGAGGCGTTGAGCCGTCGAAGCACGGTCGGTTTGCGCACCGAACGTCGATGCCGCGGGCGAGGTCGAGATCGCTCCCGAGGCGCAGGCTGTGTTGCCGTAAGAAACGGCGAGCCAGGGAGCAGGCTGCTCCCGCCCGCACCCGGCTTCTCGCGGACCGCCGGTCTTCAGCCTGCCGTGGCACCTTGCGCCGTTACCTCGCCGTCGGCTTTCGCACGACGCGTGCGAGCGGAGTTCGCACGCTTCTCGGCGGCCACTTGGGCGGTGAGGTCCTGGATCTCCTCGCCCGCCTCGATGGCTGCGCGTTTGACTTCGAGGGTCAGGCCGACGGACGTCTTGATGATGCCCTGCACCAACGGTTTCGCCACTCTCTTGACCAGAGGGGCAGCGAGGAGGCCAACGAGGAAGGGAGGAACTACGGGGGGCATGCGTGAACCTCTCTTGTACACACCGTACGGCTGCGGCCGTACGTGCCGGTACCGCCTGGCCGACGGCGCCGGACAGGAATTTCACCCCCACCGAAAACACCGTAGTCGACCCTCGGTCGATATTGCCCGGGCACGCCGACGCTCTTCATTCGATCGGACGGCGGCGCGCCGGAGGGGATCGTGGCTGCGGAACGGGATCATCGACCTCGCCCCGGAGTACGAGGCCGCCTGCTGGCGGCCAGCCGGTGCCGTCCGGGAGTTGCTGCGCAGGACGGCACCGGCCCCGTGGCGTCGAAGAGGTCTACCAGCGGCCGCGTGCGGGTGCGGAGCTGAGCTTGGAACTCAGCACGGACAGGAAGGCCGGGAGTTTGTCCACCGCGGATTTGGGGACAGGGGTGACCTGGACCGTGTCGCGCACCACGTCCTGCACGACGAGCTTGTAGGTACCGCCCTCCTGGACGAGTTCGGCGGCGTAGAGCACTGTTTCCACCAGGGGCCCTTCAGTCGTGTCGTGCGACGGGTCAGGCACCATTGAGCCAGGCGTTCCAGGCCTTGGTGGACTGCTGTTCGTCCACGCCCTCGGCGAACAGGTGGTGGCCCAGCCAGATCGGCCAGTTCCAGGAGCTGCCGTTGAAGAACCGGTACACAGCGTCCGGGCCGCGCAGGCTGACGAAGTCGGGGCTGATCCAGTCCACGACCACCTCCTCCGCGCCGCCGTTCGCACCCGGGAGGTCGAGCGACAGCCGGTCTCCGGCGGTCGTGTCGTCGGCGAGGCCGAGGCGTCGGCGCAGCGCGGCGAAGTCGGCCGGATCGTCGGTGCGCTCGTCGCGGCCGGCCTTGACGTAGACGGCGGGGCGGCCGGCGAAGTGCCTCAGATACTTGGCGAGGCCGTGCTGGTAGAAGTCGACGTGCTTCTCGGCCGCGTCCGCCTTGGTGTCCCAGTACTCGTCGACGACTCCCGTGTGCACCCAGTGGATGCCCATCCGCAGGTGGCTGGTTCCCTCGTCGCGCGGCTCGATCCGGTAGCTGAGGGTGTTGGAGAACCCGTCGTCCAGGGCCACCCGCACGGCGAAGTGCTGCGGCGGCTCCCACGCCACGACGGTGCCGTCGGACCGGGTGACCTTTCCGCCGACGCGCGGCTCGACCTCCATGGGATACAGCCAGCCGAGGTTGCCGGCGCCGGTGGCGACCGCGCGCCAGACCTGCTCGGGTGTGGCGGGCAGGTCCTGCTCCCGGCGGACCTCGAACTCTCGGGCCATGGTCAGTTCTCCTTCGTCGTCGTTCATGCGTCAGTAGGCGAGCGGGAGGGCGTCCAGCCGCCGTTGCAGCGGGTTGGGCCGCCATTCGAGGGTCGCCTCGTCGGCCAGCCGCAGGTGGGGGAAGCGGCGGACCAGCGTGCCGATGGCCACCTCTGCCTGGAGCTTGGCCAGCGGGCCGCCGAGGCAGAAGTGCGGGCCGTTGCCGAAGCTCAGGTGCCGGTTGTCGGGGCGCGACAGGTCGAGCCGGTCGGGCTCCTCGAAGCGTTCGGGATCACGGTTGGTCGCGGCAAGCACCAGGTACACCAGCTCGCCCTCGCGCAGCGCCTGCCCGCCGATCTCGACGTCCTCGGCCATGACCCGGACGATCGCCTGGGTCGGCGTGTCGTAGCGGACGAGTTCGTCGACGGCCGTGCGGATGAGCGCCGGGTCCTCGCGCAACCGGGCCAGCTGGTCGGGGTGGCGCAGCAGTGCGAGCATGCCGTTGCCGATCAGGTGGGTGGTGGTCTCGTCTCCCGCGGTGATCAGGACGAAGCAGGTGGACAGCAGTTCGGAGTCGGTGAGCCGGTCGTCCTGCGCCTGCGTCGTGACCAGGGCGCTGACCAGGTCGTTGCCCGGGTCGGCCCGGCGGCGGCTGACGAGCCGGGCGAGGTACTCCTCGTACTGCTCGATCGCGGCTTCGGACTTGTCGATGTCCTCGCTGAGCCGGCCGAAGCGGCGGAACCAGGTCTTGACCTGCGGGAGGTCCTCGGGCGGGATGCCGAAGAGCTCGCAGACGACGGACATCGGCAGCGGGGAGGCGACCGCCTCGATCAGGTCCATGGCCGACCCCGCCGCCAGCGCCTCGTCGACGAGCCGGTCGACGATCCGCTGGATGCCGTCGCGCAGGGCTTCGACCCGCCGGGCGGTGAAGGCACGGTTGGCCAACTTGCGCAGCCGGGCGTGGTCCGGCGGGTCGGTGTTGCTCATCACCCGGCCGAGCCGGTCGGTGAGCCTGCTGAAGGCCTTCAGTTCGCCGCCGAGCGCTCCGTAGGCGCGGGTCATCCGGCCCCGGTCGTTGGACAGCCTCAGGTCCCCCAGGGCCGCCTCGACGTCGGCGTACCGGGTGAGGTACCAGATGCCCTGGGCGCTGCGGTGGACCGGGCTCTCCCGCCGCATGCGGGCGTAGAACGGGTACGGGTTCCGGCGGGCCTCGGGGGTTTGCAGCGCTGCGGCGAAGTCGCCGGGCCGGACGGGGCCCGCGGTGCCGCGGGTCCCGTCCAGGGTCTCGGTGGAGGTCACGTCGGCCGCGCTACCGCTGGGCGTCCATGGCGTCGACGAGGCTCTTGGGCCGCATGTCGGTCCAGGTCTGCTCGACGTACTCCAGGCATGCGGCGTGGGTGTCGGGGCCGTGCGCGACGGTCCAGCCGGCGGGGACGTCCGCGAACTGCGGCCACAGCGAGTGCTGGTTCTCCTGGTTGACGAGCACGAGGAAGGTGCCGGCCTCGTCTTCGAACGGATTGCTCATGGGTATCAGTCCTCCTGGTTGCGGGTTGAGGTGTCGCCGGTGGCCTCGATCAGCCGCCGTTGGTGGACGGCGAGTTCGTCCTCGCTCCAGGTCTGGGGCGCGCCCTTGAGTTCGACCCGAAGCTCCTTGTCTCCCCGCCGGCCCATGACCCAGAGGGCCAGCCCGGTGGTCGGTTCCGGGAGCAGGTAGTGCAGCGTGGCGGGGTGCCCGGCGAAGCTCGGCGGGGAGTCGAAGACCATGATGTTGACGACGAGCGGGAACGCCGCCCCGGTGGAGCCGGGCAGGCCGAGGTCCCGGAGCATGTCCTCGCTGCGGTAGCGCTGGTGAGCGAGGGCCGCGTCGGCCTCCTGTGCCACCTCGACGACGAGGTCGTGCCAGCGCTGGTCCGGTCGCATCGCCAGGCGCAGGGGCACCGTGTTCGCCGTCATGCCGGGCGTGGACAGCAGGGTGCGCTCGGCTCCCTCTCGCCCGGTGACGGGAAGGTCGATCAGCACGTCCCGGTCCCCGGTGAGCCGGTGTACGTAGAGCGCTGCCGCTGCGATCAGCGGGCGGGACCAGTGGACTTCGGCCTGCGTGGCCCGCGCTCGCAGCGCGTCCACGCGGAGCACCGCCGGTTCCACCACGGTGCGCGGGCCGCTCCCGCTCCGCGGAGCCCGGCCCGTGAGCTGAGCCGGCTCCGGCTGGTCGGCGAGCCGCTCCGTCCAGTACGACCGATCGGCGGTGAACTGCCTGGAGGCGCGGTAGTCGGCGTCACTGCGGACCAGCTCGTCCAACGAACGGAACGGCGACCGCGAGACCGGGCCGCCCGCGGCCAGCGCCGTGTACATCCGCGTGAGGCGCCGCCGGACGAGGGAGAGGCTGAACCCGTCCATCACCAGGTGGTGGTGGTTCTGGTACAGGAGGTGGTGTGTCGGCGACAGGCTGATCAGCGCGAAACTGAAGAGCGGATCGCTCGAGAGGTCCAGCGCACGCATCCGGTCACGGGCCATCCACGCGAGGCCTGCCGCTCGTGGGTCGGGCTCCGAGCTCAGGTCGAGCAGATGGGGTTCCCAGTCCCATGCCTCGCGGACCACCTGCAGCGGCTCCTGCCCGTGGTCGACGAAATTCACGTGCAGCGCGTCGATCTCGTCGACCACCCGGCGCAGCGCGGTCTCGAAGAGCTCCGCGTCGACCGGGCCGTGTACCTCCAGATAGTCGCCGATGCGGTAGGCGTCGAGCGCCGTCCGCGCGCGCTGCTCGGCCAGCCAGATCTCACGTTGGGCCGCCGTCAAGGGAAGGGCATCGCCATCGCGACGGGACATGGGGGTACCTCCAGAAGCGTGGGCAGGCGTGGTCGCCGGGCACGCCGGGACACGCCGGCCGCGGAGACGTCACGCGGTCGGCGGTCGGGTCGGGCGGTGGCTGCGGTCAGGCGGCGGGTTCGCCGGCCTGGAGTTGCCAGAGGGATGCGTAGAGTCCGTGCTGGGCGAGGAGTTCGTCGTGGGTGCCCTGCTCGGCGACGACGCCGCCCTTGTCCATGACGTAGATCCGGTCGGCGTGGCGGACCGTGGAGAGCCGGTGGGCGATGATCACCATCGTCCGGTCGGCCGCGAAGACGCGGAGCGTGCGCTGGATCGCGGCCTCGGTCTCGTTGTCCACGGCGGAGGTGGCTTCGTCGAGGATCACGACCGGTGCGTCCTTGAGGATCGCGCGCGCCAGCGCGATCCGCTGCCGCTGCCCGCCCGAGAGGGCGGCGCCGCGTTCGCCGATCACCGTGTCGTAGCCGTCCGGCAGCGTCGCGATGAAGGTGTGTGCCTCGGCCATCGTGGCCGCCTCGACCACCGCCTCGTCCGAGGCGCCGAAGCTGCCGTAGCGGATGTTGTCGACGATGGTGCCGTCGAAGAGGAAGGGGTCCTGGGCGACGAACCCGATCGCGTGGCGCAGATCGTGCCGCGGCACGTCACGCACCTCCCGCCCGTCGAGCAGCACACTGCCGAACTCTGCGTCCTGGAAGCGCATCAACAACTTGGCGATCGTCGTCTTGCCGGAGCCCGTGGCGCCCACGAGGGCGGTGACCTGCCCGGCGGGGATGGTCAGCGAGAGGTCCTCCAGCGCCGGCGGCCGACCGGGGTAGGCGAAGGTCACGTTGTCGAGGACGATCTCCCCGCGCACCTTCTCGACAGCGAGTGGTTCGCCGGTGCCGTCGGTCTCGGCGGGCAGGGCGCGCAGCCGCTGGACCCGGTCGTAGGAGGTGAGCGTGCGCTGGTACTGGTCGACGATGCCGCCGAGCCGGTTCATCCGCAGCAGCACCATCTGCGGCAGCCCGATCAGCGGGCTGAACACTTCGAACGGCAGGCTGCCGTTGAGCACCGACCGGCCACCGATCAGCAGGGTTCCGGCCATCGAGCTGGTCGTGCAGACCCGGACGATCTCGGCGTGGCGGATCGTGCTGTGGTCGGTCTGCCGGCTGCTCTCCTGAGCCTCCCCGCTCAGCTGGTCGATGCGCTCGGCCTCGTAGTCCTCGGTGCAGAAGCTCTTGACGGTGGCGCCGGCCTCCAACGTGTTCACCAGTTGGCTGTGCAGCCTGGCGCGGTGCTCGCCGGAGATGGCGTAGTCGGCCGCGACTTTGTCCTGGTAGTGGAACGACAGCCAGGCGATGACCGGGATCGGCAGGAACGCGATCCAGGCGATCTGCGGCGCCAGCAGCAGGAACAGCGGCACCAGGAGGGCCAGGCTGGTGCCCAGTTGCAGCAGGTCGTTGGCCGAGGTGGCGAAGAAGGCACCCAGCTGGCGGACGTCGTCGGTGAGCGCACCGGCGATCCGGGTGGTCCGCTCGCCTTCCAGGTGCCGCAGTTCGAGGTGCTGCACGTGGGCGTATGTCCGGTTGCGCCAGTCGTGCTCGATGTCCTGGCCGAGCCGGCGCCACTGGAGGTTCGAGGTGTACGAGAGGCTCGCCACGGCGGCACAGGCGGCGGCCACCAGCCCCGCCAGGCCCCAGAGTTGAGCGGACGCGGTGGTCAGGCCGAGGCTGACCAGCGGTGCGGCCTCGCCCTTGATGAGGACCAGCGCGGTCCAGCCGAGGAAGGTGCCGAGCGCCATCTCCGAGACCTGGCAGGCGACTGACAGCGCGGAGGCGCGGTAGAGACGCCGGCGGTGCGGTCCGACGATCTCCAGCAGGGGGTGTCGTTCGGCTCCGGTTCCGGGCAGGTCCTGGGTCGCGTCGGCCGTTTTGCGCCAGGCCTTCCGGACAACGGTTCCGGTCGCCGCCGCCACTCCGCCCAGCGCCACCAGCTGCTTGCTCAGCGCCGACCCGCGGATCAGGGCGATGCCGGCCGCCACCCCACCCCCGACGGCGAGCACGGGACGCACGACGCCGTGATCCGCGCGCGGGGCAGGTTCGGCGGCGGGCCGTGCCGGGGCCGGACGCCTCGCTCCGGCCGAGCCCCCCACAACCAGGGTGACGGCTTTGCGGACGAGCCGGCCGACGTCCGCCGCTTTCACCCGCGCGTCGTGCCGGACGAGGACGCCACCGGTGATCGGGCTGGCCTGCGCCTCGGTGATCCCGGGAAGGCGTCGCAGGACTGCAGCGAGGAGTTCGGCCGCCTGAGGCCGCCCGAGAACCAGTTTGACGTCCCAGCGCTGGCGCCCTGGAATAACCGAACGCGGACGCACGTCCAAATCCACGGAGCGATATCCGGCTGCGGCACCCAGCAGAGAGGGCATGTGTACGATCACCTTTATAGAGGTCGTAAAAACCGTGACGAGCACGACGAATTAACGCGACAGAGCGGAAAGTCCGGGGAATACGATGCGGTCGGTAGGTCCGCGGCCGACCACCACTCGGGCACATTTCTCCGAGCCCGCGTGGCGGCCCGGGCCGCTGGAGGAACCGTCAGCGTGTCTTGCCGGTGCCGGTGCCGGTGCCGGTGCCGGTGCCGGTGCCGGTGCCGACGCCGGCGGTCGCGCGGATCTTCGGAGCCCTCGCCTCGGCGTTGGCCCGGGCGGCGGCCTCGTCCTTCTCGCTCTTCGGGGTGCCGCTCTCGGCGGCCTGCTGACCGTCACCCGAACGGGCTTCGACGTCACCGGCGGCGATGTGCGCCGCCACCATCTCGGCGGCCACCTCGGCCGCAAGGTCGTGGATGTTCTCTCCGGCCGCATGGGTCGCCTTCTTCACCTCAAGGGCGAGACCGACGGACGTCTTGACGACGCCGCGCATCAGAGGCTTGAAGAGACGCTTGGCCAGTGGCGCGGCGATAAGGCCGATCAGGAAGGGCGGCACTACGGGCGGCATGTTGCTCCAACTTCGCTACGCATACGTATGACAGGAACCCCGGGTACTGCGAACACCGAAGCAGCACACAGCTGGGCGGATGGAAGCACCCATTCCCAGAATTCGCGATGCCCTACTGGGTTGAATTCCTCGTCGAAAGGGTCCGGCACCCGCCCTTCCATTACCGTAGTCGAGTCATGCCCATCGAGGCCAAATGGTCTCGGCTGGTTTCACCCTTGTGAGTGTCCTCGATCGTCCCGAGCAAGATTGATCGCTGTACGCACACTCACCGAACTATCTATTTAACTGATTTACCTACATACCGAGGAATGACGAGTTCGCGTGTCACCCGCCGCCGCAGGGCGGGAAGGGGATGTTCCGGCGCCGCAGCCACGTATCGTGGGGCTCCCTTTCGTGCCGGTGCGCGCTCGCCGGCCTGGTGGTCACGGCGTCAAGTCGAGAAATTCCCAGTGCGCTCAGGGTTGTGCATCGCTGAGTCATTTCCCCCAGTTCTGCAGGACCGTGGGGGTTGAGGTGATGTGCTGGGTGCCTGCACCGGGATCACGCAGAAACCGGTCTGCGTGGAACTGCGCGGTGTCGACGGCGGCGTTACGTGTGCCGGATTTGGCCGCGGCCACCACTTTCAGTTCATCGAGCAGGCGCCGCCCGACACCGAGCGCCCAGCCGGTGTGTCCGATTGCGGACATGTTGACCAAGCCGAGGCGGTAGATCGCGCCGCCGTTGGCCGGGGTCGTGGTTGTGGCGAGATACGTGGGGAGAACTCGTAACCGCCGAGGCTCTGCGGCAGTGCGGCCCCCACGACCCCAGCATCCAGCAACGCTCGCGCGATGTCCTCGGTGAGTCTGCCGAGTTCCTCGGCCGCGTCCGCGTCCGCGTGGAGCGCCCCGCCGAGTGCGTTGTTCCGCTCGAGCAGCGCGGGAAATTCCGGGCTCACGCGATCGTCTCCGTGGTCACCCGAGGGCGTGCCAGAAGGCGCAGTGGTGGCGGAGCTGCGCCGTGCGGGTGGGGGCGATGTGGTCCGGAGCCAGGGACAGCACGGTCTGCCGGGTCCAGTGCGGCGACGAGGGGCCGTTCGGATCGGTGGTGCGGGCGAAGCGGGTCCAGTAGTCGATCATGGTGTTGGCCAGCCGGTGCTGTGCCGCGGTCAGATCGCCGGGGCGGCCGCCCAGGTCGAACAGGTAGGGCAGTTCGCTCGCGTGTGGTGCGCCGAGCGGGAACGGCGGCGTGCCCGAGGTGAGTGGCGGGGGGTGCTCGTCGGCGAATTCGTAGCGCCAGACGGGCACATGGGCAGCGAGCAGGCCGTCGGTGTGCGCCGTCGGGCAGGCGAAGTCCGCGTCGCCGATGACCGCGCCGAACACCGGGCCGCCGTCGGTGCGGTGCACCGGGTATTCGCGGACGATCGCCTTCGCTTGCCCTGGGGAGGGGAAGAACGAGGCCACGACGTCGGGCCAGGTGTCGGGAGTGACGGGATGGCCGGCCTGGATGATCCCGGCGGCCCAGCCGTTGCCCTCGTCGTGGTTGTTGCCGATGAGCACGGGGACGCGGTGGAAGCGGCCGGCGGCGATCGCCGTTGCGGGGTCGGTAGGCAGCAACGGTGTGGTGTGAACGGGCTGTTGATCGGTGTCCTGGGCCGCGAGCAGACGGGAGACGTCCACCCGCCGAAGGCAGGCCAGGGCGTCGCGGGCGGAGCCGCAGCCGACCTTTGCCGCGAGGTCCGCACCCGCGGCGCGCGCCGTGGACAGGGGGACGGAGGACGGGGCGAACGGCCGGTCGGGGCGGCCTGTGCACGGGCCGCTCTCGATGATCGCCCGGTCGAAGAGTTTCGCGGCGGCGGGTGAGGCGAGCTGGGCGCAGACGCTGTAGCCGCCCGCCGACTCGCCGGCCAGCGTCACGTTGTGCGCGTCGCCGCCGAAGGCGCCGATCTCGGCGCGGACCCAGCGCAGCGCCGCCTGCTGGTCGGCCAGGCCGAAGGTGCCGGAGCCGGTCAGCCCGCTGTGCGCGAGGAAACCAAGGGCCCCGAGGCGGTAGTTGACGGTGACGACCACGACGTCGCCGCGGGTGGCCATCCGATGGGCGTCGTACGAGCTGCCCGCTCCGGTGGTGAATCCGCCGCCGTGCAGCCACACGAGCACCGGACGGGGGCGTGCCGGTCCTGCGCCGTCGGGTGTCGTGACGTTCAGGTGGAGACAGTCCTCGTCGGTGCTGCCGCCGGGCACCTCGCCGGCCGGTTGCGGGCAGGCGCTCGCGGGCCTGGTCGCGTCCCGTACCACGGGCCAGGGGGCCGCACGGCGGGGCGGCGCCCAGCGCAGACTGCCGACCGGGGGCGCCGCATAGGGGATGCCCTCGAAGGTGCGGTAGCCGTCGTGGGCGGTGCCCCGCACCGGGCCGTCGTGGGTGCGTACCGTCGTGGCGGCGGGCCGGGCGTGCTCCGTCGGCGGTGTTGCGGAACAGGCCGCAGCGAGCATGGCGGACAGGGCGCAGCACAAGGTGGTCAGGACGCGGTGCATGGTCATCATCTCCCCATCCGGTCAGCTGCCGCCCATGCCGCCCTGTGCGGCGATCATGGTCATCGGCAGAGCGCGTACAGCTGTCTCCAGGCCGGGCGCGAGGGTGGCGAGACACCCCGTGCAGGCGTCGATACGGGCCCGGAAGGTGTTCTGGTCATGCCGTGACACGACCGAACGCACGCCGCCCGCTGCGGCCAGCGCCAGCAGCGCGGCATCGGCCGCGGGGATCTCCTGCACGGGGCCTTCCCCGCGCAGCGCCGCGGACACGCGGGCGCGGAGTGCGGCGGGCACGGCGCGGTCCGGCACGGTCAGCCGCCGGGTGCCGAAGCGGGTGCGGGGCGCCTTCACGGTGAGGAGTCCCGCCTCGGCGAGCCGGTCCTCCACCTCCGTCAGAGTCCGCTTGCGGTGGCGGCGCACGAGGCTCTTCCAGCCGTGCCCGGCGGCGGCGTCGCGCAGCACGCCGTCCAGGACGGGGTCGCCGGTCGGGTCCGTGCCGGAGGCGGTGACCGTGCCGCCGTCCTCCCTGAGGCGGCCGCGCAACGCGAGGTCGATCAGGGCGGCGGCACGGACCAGCAGCTCCGTCCGGGAACGGTCGTAAGGGCCTTCGGCCGCGTCGTCGTGGGCGAGCAGATACATGAGGCATGCCAGGTCGTCGATCACACCTCGACGCTATGGGCGGCCACCCCGGATCCGGATCGGCCACGGGAACGGACTGGCACTGGGAACACAGGAGGACCGCGGCCCGGCCTCCTCCTCAAGGAGGAGACGGCGCCGTCAGGGGCGGCGCGGCCTTACGAGGTCGTGGTCGTAGGCGGCGACGACGGCCTGGACGCGGTCGCGCAGGCCCAGTTTGCGCAGCACCGCGGTGACATGGTTCTTGACGGTGGCCTCCGACAGACGCAGCCGCTCGGCGATCTCCGCGTTCGACAGCGCCTGCCCGATCAGGGTGAGGACCTCCCGCTCGCGGCCGGAGAGGTCCTGCAGGGAGGGCGGCGGCGCCGGGTCGGGCGTGGTCCGCAGGAACCGGTCCAGGACGCGGCTCAGCACGGTCGGCGCCAGCAGCGCGTCGCCGCGCGCGGTGAGGCGGATCGCGTCGACGAGTTCGGCGGGGCGCATGTCCTTCAGCAGGAAGCCGCTTGCCCCGGCCCGCAGGGCGGCGACCACGTATGAGTCCACGTCCCAGGTGGTCAGCACGAGCACCCGGGCCCGACTGCCGCACGCCGCGATCTGCCGGGTCGCCTCGATGCCGTCCACGACGGGCATGCGTACGTCCATCAGCACCACGTCGGGCGCCAGTTCCCGCGTCAGCCGCACCGCCTCCCTGCCGTCGGACGCCTCACCGACCACCTCCAGGTCGTCCCGCGCATCGATGATCATGCGGAATCCGGTCCGGACCAGGACCTGGTCGTCGGCCACCACCACGCGCAGCGTCATGACGCGCCCTCCACCGGCAGCCTCGCCGCCACCTCGAACCCGCCTCCAGGCAACGGACCAGCGTGCAGGCTGCCGCCTACGAGCCGTGCGCGCTCCTTCATCCCCACAAGACCGCGTCCCGCTCCTGCCGCGGTCGAACGGCCCTGTGATGGATGCCCGTTGTCGACCACTGTGACCGTCACGTACTCCCCTTCGGCCGCCACGCGCACGCGCACCTCGTCGGCGCCGGCCGCGTGGCGCAGCGTGTTGGTGAGCGCCTCCTGGACGATCCGGTACGCCGCCAGGTCCACCGCGGCCGGTAGCTCGTCGATGGCGCCCGTGCGGTGTACGTGCACCCTCATCCCGGTCGCGCGCACGGTGTCGACCAGATCGTCCAGGCGCGCGAGCGAGGACCCCGGCTCCCGCTGATCCCCGACCTCGTCCTCCCCCGTATCAGGACGGAACGCGCGTAGCAGCAGGCGCAGTTCGCCGAGTGCCGAGCGGGCGCCCGTCTCGATGGCCCGCAGTGCCTGACGGGCCTGTTCGGGCCGCTCGGTGAACACGTCGTCGGCGGCGCTTGCCTGGATCACCATCACCGACAGACAGTGCGCCACGACATCGTGCACCTCGCGCGCGATCCGCGCGCGCTCCTCCACCACGGCCCGGCGCATCTCCGCCCTCATCCGTGCCTGCTGTGCCCTGCGCCACTGCCCCGCGGTCCACGCCAGGACCACCGTCAGCAGATAGACCGTCAGACCCGCGGGACCGCCCGCCCCGAACGCCAGCGGCGCCGGCAGGCACATCGCCGCGAGCGCCTGCACCGACACCCGCCGAGGCCTGATGGCCGACAGCACGCACAACGAGACCTGCGCCGCGAGCAGCGCCCCCGTCAAGGTCACCGCGGGCAGCAGCGCCCACACCGCGAGCCCCGTCGCCGCGTTCACGGCCAGTACGGCGACCGGGGCGCGCGCCTGCCATCTCAGGGCGCAGGCCTGCGCGAGGACCAGGGCCACGGTCACCGGCAGTCGACGGCCGTGCTCTGCGCCGGCGACGAGCACCGAGGTACCGAGGACGGCCAGTACCAGACCGGCAGACCCCCACCACAGCAGCCGGGCCGCACGGGGCGACAGCTCACCTCGGGCTTTCCCGTCGAACGCGTCGTCCGGCCGTCTGCTGCTGCGGTCCACGCCCCGACCCTATCCGCGCCGGCGCGGGCCGGGCGGTTCAGGAGGCCGCCGCCCAACACGCCGACCGCCGGCCTCGGCGGCCGGCGTGTTCGGTCGTGTCCTGGACGCAGTAGATGCCGTCGCGGGCCCTCGAAGTAACGAAGCATCGCAGCGGCCGCCCCGGCCGGCACCCACCGGCGAGTGCCCGGATATCGGGCGCCGCCTGCCATTTTCCGACAAACACCGCTCAGTGTGGGAACTTCCGTTGACGCCGCGCCTGTCGCGATGTGATGGTACGGCCGCCCGGTCATGGACATGTCGTCCTCGGTCATCGTTATGTCGTCCGCCTGCCGTGCCAAGCCCCACCTCGTCGGAGACAGCAGGACGACGACAGGACGCTGCCCCGACCCGGCGTTCCACCAGAACCTCCGTCGGCGAACTCGCTACCCCCTCAAGGAGCCATGGTGTTACGAAGACTCGCGGTGGCCGGTATATCGCTCGCCATCACCCTCGGAACGGCGGTGCTGACTGCAGCACCCACGGAAGCGGCCGCACCGCAGGCGCAACCGGCCACCACCCCACCCGTCGTCAGCAAGGCCGCGGCCGGCGACGCCCCGGACGTCGACGTGGCCAAGGTCCAGGCACATCTCACCGAGCTGAACGCCATCGCGACCCGCAACGGCGGCACCCGCAAATCCAGCGGCCAGGGCTACCGGGACTCCGTCGCCTACGTCAAGGGCAAGCTCCAGGCGGCCGGCTACACCGTCACCGAGCAGCCCTGCACCTCCGGCTGCTCCACCGGAGCCGGACCCAACCTGATCGCCGAATGGCCCCAGGGTGACGCCGGCACGGTCTACATGTTCGGCTCCCACCTCGACAGCGTCGGGGCCGGACCCGGTATCAACGACAACGGCTCCGGCTCGGCCGCACTGCTGGAGACGGCGCTCACCCTCGCGGAGCAGAACCCCGCCATGGCGGCCCGGGTCCGCTTCGGTTGGTGGACGGACGAGGAGCAGGGCCTCAACGGCTCCGACTTCTACGTCGGTTCGCTGTCCGCCACCGAGCGTTCGAAGATCAAGGCGTACTACAACTTCGACATGATCGCCTCGACCAACGGCGGTTACTTCATCAACCACGTCAACTCCGCCGCCGCCCAGCCGATGAAGGCGTACTGGGACTCCCTCAACCTCCAGCCGGAGGAGAACACCGAGGGCGCCGGCCGCTCCGACGACTACTCCTTCGAGCAGGCGGGCATCGCGACCTCCGGGTACGCGATGGGAGCCGGCGCGAGAAAGACGTCCGCGCAGGCGACCAAGTGGGGCGGCACGGCCAATCGCGCCTACGACTCCTGCTATCACCAGTCCTGCGACACCACCAGCAACATCAACAGCACCGGACTGAACCGCAGCGTGGACGGCATCGCCTACACCCTCTGGAAGCTCGCCGTCGCCAACTCCACCCCCGCGAACGACTTCTCCCTGGCCGCCGCCCCCACCACGGGCAGCGTCGACCCGGGCGGCACGGCCACCAGCACGGTCTCGACGGCGACCACCAAGGGCTCCGCCCAGACCGTGAAGCTGTCGGCATCCGGCGCCCCGGCAGGCGTCACCGTCTCCTTCAGTCCCGCCTCGGTGACCTCCGGCGGCAGCTCCACCATGACCGTCGCCACGGCGCCGAGCACGGCCCCCGGCACCTACCCCCTCACTCTCACCGGCACCGGATCCGTCGCCCACAGCACGACCTTCACCCTGACGGTCAAGGGGACCGGAAGCTGCACCGGCCAACAGCTCCTCACCAACGGAGGGTTCGAGAACGGCACCGCACCCTGGACGGGTGACACCGGCACGATCGGTGCCCACTCGGGCCGGTCCGCCCACAGCGGCAGCCGGTTCGCCTGGCTCGGCGGCTACGGCTCCTCCGCCACCGACTCCCTCAGCCAGTCGGTGACCCTGCCCTCCGGGTGCGCCAAAGCCACCTTGACCTACTGGCTGCACATCGACACCGACGAGACCGACCGCGTCACCTACGACACCTTCAGGGTCAAAGTGGGCAACACCACCCTGACGACCCTCTCCAACACCGACGCCGCGACCGGCTACACCCAGCGCACCCTGGACCTGACCCCCTACATCGGACAGCAGATCACCCTGACCTTCGCCGCCACCGAAGACGCCAGCCTCCAGACCAGCTTCGTCATCGACGACGCAGCCCTGCAGACCGGCTGACCCCCAACTACCCGGAGGGGCACGGCACCTGCACACCGCCGCTCGCCCCTCCGGCACTCACCGGCCGCTGACCCCGAGCGGGTCGGCGAGCAACGTTTTCCTCCGCCTCCGGCAGACCTTCATCCGGGCTTACGGGGCCACCGGCTCAGCAGGCCGTCACTTCTTCGACGTAAGCCCCAATGACCTTACGAGCTGGGCCAGTTCCTCGTTGAAGAGCTTTTCCGGGCTCGTGGTCTGGGTGTGCAGGTGGCCGTAGATCTCCAGCGTTACGAGGCCGTGGAGGTGGCCCCAGATGCGCAGGGCGAGGGCCACGGCGGCAGGGGGGAGGTCGGGGAAGGCCGGGCGGACCTTGCCGAGGAGGCCGGCGTCGAAGTCGGACCACTGGAAGTCGCTGCCCGCGTAGCAGTGCTCGGCGTGCGGCCAGGCGGCGGCCGCGAGTGCGGTGAGGCCGGTGCAGACCCGCTGCGCGGCGTCGGGGGCGGCGCCGCCCTCGGGAGCGACGTAGCCGGGTACGGGGTCGCCGTAGATGAGGCGGAAGCCTTCGGGGTTGGCCAGCGCCCAGCCGCGGAAGGCGTGTGCCCATGCCCGGATCCGGTCGGCTGGATCGCCCGTGGGGGCGGCGTCGACGGCGTCGGCGAGCGAGGTGTACACGTCGTTGATGAGCGTGGTGACCAGGTCGTCACGGGTGGCGAAGTAGCCGTAGATGGCGTTGGCGGTCATGCCCATCTCGCGGGCGATGGCACGCAGCGTGATCGCGCTGGGGCCGCCCGAGGCCATCAGCTCCAGCGCCACGCTCTTGATTTCGGCCGTCGTCTCGGCCCGCAGCCGCTCACGCCGTCCTCCGGTCCCCGTACGTGCCATGCCGGCACTCTACAGCGTCACCGTATTGGGTGCCGTATCTAAACTTCACGCCGTATAGTTTCTGCACGGAGTCCGGACGTGCGGCGGTAGCCGGCATGTCCAGCCATGACCAAAAGGGGAGAACCATGCACATCGGAGTGATCGGTGCCACCGGCACCATCGGCAGCCGGGTCGTCACGGAGGCGCTCGGCCGTGGGCACCACGTCACGGCACTCAGCCGCGACGCCTCACGGATCAACGAGAGCCGCGCAAACGTGACGTGGGCCAGCGTGGACGTCCTTGATCCCGCAAGCATCGCCGCCATCCTGCCCGGCCTGGACGTGTTGATCAGCGGGTTCCAGCCGGGCAACGCGGCCAAGGATTTCGCGGACACCGTGCGGCGCTCCATCGCCGACCCCACGGTTCACTCCACCGCCGCCCGGGCCCTGCTCAAGGCCCTGGAGAGCCAGCCCAGGACCCGGCTGATCGTGATCGGCGGTGCCGGCAGCCTGGAGACAGCACCTGGAGTGGTGCTCGCCGACAACGACGACCAGATGCACGAGACCCTCGACCAGCTGGGACTGCCCCGCGAGTACGCGGCCGCGGCACGGGGAGCCAGGGACGGCTTGAACGTCCTGCGTACGTCGAACCGGCTCTGGACCTACTTCAGCCCCGCCGAGGACATCGCCCCCGGCGAGCGCACCGGCCGATTTCGGATCGGCACCGACCAACCGGTCCGGGATGCCGCCGGACTCAGCCGCATCTCCGCCGAAGATGCCGCCGTCGCCTTGATCGATGAAGTGGAACTGCCCCGCTTCGTCCAGCGCCGCTTCACGATCGGCTACTGAACGCAGGCACAGCCGCTTCCGGGATCCCCACGGGAAACCGTGGCGGTCGCTGCGAAGGTTCTCGGCAGGCTCGGCAGGCTCGGCAGGCTCGGCAGGGTCGGCGCACGGCGAGGGCGGGGGAGAGCCGGCCGTCGATGTTGCCGAGGGTCGGCCGAGAGCGTCAGGCCGCTCTGCCGAGCCGTTGGCCGAGCTGGGCGAAGAGTTCGCTGGTGGCGTCCGCGGCGGCGGGGGAGAGGGGGAACATGTTGAGGAAGCCGTGTATGAGCCCGTCGTAGTTGCGAACGAACACGTCGCCGCCGGCGGCTTCGAGGGCCTCGGCATAGGCCAGGCCCTCGTCGCGCAGAGGGTCGTGCTGGGCGGTGCCGATGACCGCGGGAGCGAGTCCGGCGAGCGTCTCGGCGTGCAGCGGGGAGACCTGGGGGCGGCCGCGGACCGCGGGGTCGTTTCCGGCGTACAGGTACTGGATGTCGGCGAGGTTCTCGGCGGTGAGCATGTATCCGTTGGCGTTCTCGGTGCGGGAGGGGTAGTCCCCGTCGAAGTCGGTCGGCGGGTAGGCCAGGAGCTGGGCGGCCAGTGGGCGGTTCTCGTCACGGAAGGTCTGGGCGATCACGGCGGCGAGGTTGGCACCGGCGCTGTCCCCGGCAACGGCCAAGCGGTCGCGCCGCGCCCCGTAGTCGTTGATGTGGTCGGCGATGTGGCGCGTCACGGCCAGGCAGTCGTCGTACGGGGCGGGGAAGGGGTGCTCGGGGGCTCGGCGGTAGTGGACGGCGACCACCACCGCGCCGACATCGCGGCACAGTCTGCGGGTGACCAGGTCGTGGCTGTCGAGATCGCCGGTGATCCAGCCGCCGCCGTGGAAGAAGACCACTGTGGGCAACGGGCCCTCGGCGTCGGGGCGGTAGATCCGCACCGGGATGGCTCCCTCCGGGCCGGGGACCGTGCCGTCCTGTACGGAGCCGACCTGGATCGGCTCGGAATCCGTTGCGGCGGCCAGCGTGCGCTGCGCCACGCGCAATATGTCGGGGTCGGTCGTGCGGATGGGCGCGGCGGTGGCGGCATTGGCCTGGTCGAGGATGGCCGCGATTCCCGGGTCGAGGAGCATGGAGGTCACCTTTCCTGGATGGGGGTGAGGGTTCCTGGCAGAGCCGGAGGGGGCGAGAGAGGCGTTGGTGTGGTGTCGGCGAGGACGGGTGAAGGGATGGAGGTCGCAGGCCCAGGGGCACCAGTTCTTCGATGTGGCGTGTGCGGTATCCGAGGTGACCGGGATGGCTGTCTGTTCCCTGGGGATGCCCTCGGGCAGGCGGGTGAGGGCCGCGGTCGGCACGACCACGTATTCCGGCCACGCACCGTCGTCATCGAATCCTCTACGGCCAGTTCGCGGGTGGCGGCATCGAAGCGCGCGGCACGTGTGGTGGGCATGAAGGCATGAAGGGCATGGGCAGTCTCTTCCTGACTCTGTGCGGGCCGTCGCTCTGGTTCCGTACGGAGTCACTGGCCGGCTGCCTCTCCACGATCGCCCCCGTGCGCCTGCCTGTGGCACGCTGGGCCTACAAAATTTTGTAGTGCTCCGTCGGGCAGCTTCGCCCACTTGGAAGAGGACTGTGCTACGGCGCCGCCCGGCGCGATGCTCCGCGACCGTGCACACACGCACTCGTACGAAAGGAGCCGCCCCCGCCATGTGCCCTCCCGTCCCGACCCCCGTCCCGACCGCCGCGCCGACCCCTGGGCCGCCCTTCCCCTCGAACCCGGGGGACCCGGAATCGGACCCTGCCGTCTGGCGTACCCGGTTCCTGAGTCTGCTCGACCGCATCCCGGCTCCGACCGCGGTCAGCACCACCGAAGGCGGGATCACCCTCGCCAATCCGGCTCTCGCGGCACTGTGGGGCCTGCCTCCGGGGCGTCTGGCGGGACGTAACCTCCTCGACCTGTTCACCCCCATCGATGAAGGCCAACTGGCAAGAGTTGAGGCGGCGTTGACCAAGGGGCGGCGCTCCCGCTATCCCGTACAGGTGCGCTGGACGGCCGGCGCGGCGACGCAAACAGGGCAGCTCACCCTCGAGCCGGTGAGCGATCCCGGCGGCGAGTCGCCGCCTCTGCTGGCCACCCTGCACATCGACGAGCACCCCTCCACGCCGGATCACGGGACACCTGCACCCCTCCTCAGCGCACAGGAGTCACGCATCCTGGCCCTCATCGCCGCGGGCTGCACCACAGCGGTGGTCGCCCGCACCGTCGGTCTGAGTGACGACGGCGTCAACTACCACCTCACCCGCCTGGGCCGCCGACTGCGCACCCCCAACCGCACCGCACTCATCGCCAGGGCGTACGTCCTCGGCCTGCTGTCTCCCACCGCCTGGCCACCCGAACCTCACCCCTGAGAGGGGCACCCGGCCGACGAGGGGAGCAGGGCACACGGTGACCTCCACGCCGCCGACCTCCGCTGTTGCCGGGTTGTACAAGCAGCTGGAGAAAGCGGCCCACAATGGGCCCGGCTCCACGAGACCAGGCCGTCCGTCCCGGTCAGGTCGCACCAGAACCACCGCAGTCCGGGTCGTGGAGCGGTCTGTTTCCCGGAGCTCTTCTTTGTCCCGGGGAGGCGCGTCAGGAGGCTCGCCGACAACTCCGTCACCATGGCGCAGACCGCGGCTCCCGCGTGGTTGTACGGCGAGCCATCCGTTCGGATCCGACTGGGTGGTGCGGTGCGGCGCGGCATCCATCGCTCCATGCGGGGGAGGGGCCAGGGGACAACCGGAGAGTGTCGGCCTGAGCACCCTGCTTGACCTGGGCGGCGGGTTCCTGGGATCTGGCGTAGGAGTAGTTCGGGTAGGAGTAGTTCGGCCTGGTCCCTGGTTTCTCCCCTCCGCGGTGCGGCGGTCGAGTCGCAGTGACGGCGATTCCGCGGTGGCCGCATGGCCACGCCGAGGCGAGGGCGATGACGTTGGACGTCAAGAGGATGCCCCTGCATGTGCATCACTGGAAGAGATGTGAACCGCAGTCGGCAGCAATGTCACTAGGATCTGCACGTGGCAGAAATGATCGACAACGAGCCGACCAGGTATGAGGGTCGAGGTAGCCGGTCCACCCGGGATCAGGTCATCGGCCGCATCGCGGACCACCTTGCCGCCCGGCGGCCAGGACATCCGCTGCGGGTCGCGGTGGACGGCATCACCGCCGCCGGCAAGACCACTCTGGCCCGCGCCCTCGCTACCGCGGTGGACGAGCGGGGCCGCCCGGCGGTCCACCTGTCCATGGACGGTTTCCATCACCCGCGAGCCCATCGTCACCGGCAAGGCCGCGATTCCGCGATCGGGTACTACCAGGACGCCTACGATTTCCCCGCGTTCGCCCGGTCCGTCCTCGTCCCTCTCGGCCCCGGCGGCGATCACCGCTATCGCAGCCGCATCATCGACCTGGCCGGCGACCATGCCATTGACGAGCCGCCGGTCACCGCCCTCGCCGACGCGGTCCTGGTGGTGGACGGCAGCTTCCTGCAGCGCCATGAACTGGCCGGCCTGTGGGACGAGGTTGTGTTCGCCGACACCAGCTTCCCCGTCGCCCGCCAGCGTGGCACCCGTCGCGACACCGCGCTGTTCGGCAGCAGTGCACAGGCCGAGCACGCCTTCGACAATCGCTACCACGCCGCCTGCCGGCTCTACCTGGCCGAGGTCGACCCTGCCGCGCACGCAACGATCGTTGTCGGCAACGACGACCTCGATCACCCTGTGCTGCGGCGGATCGGCGGCGAGGACATCGGCACAGGCCGGAATTCCTGACGCGCGCAAGGGTCACTGCCCGGTGCGCCTTCCGCCGTTCGGCGGAAGGAGGGACGGTATGCCAGGCCGTTGTGGTGCCCTCTCCGCGACGCCTCAACGGCCCGCGCCCTGAATGTCCGGAAAGGGCTCTCCGGCACACCGAACCTTCCCCGGGTATTGCGCATCTTCAGGTGCGTAGGTGCGCGCTGACCTCGCGCGCCGATTCGCCTTCGAGGGGAACCTGACATGAAGAGCAAGCTGACTGCCGTGGCCCTTGCGGCCATCGTCGTTGCCGGCAGTGCCGCTGGCGCCATCCCGGCCTCGGCCGCCCCCGCCAAAGCCGAGCCGACCCGCTGCCACACCGCCGACCTGAAGGCGGGCTTCGCCACGGGGGATGACGCGAGGCCGGAGATGGAACAGACCGAGAAGCAGACGCAGGCGTACATCTGGTTCACCAACCAGAGCAAGCGCACCTGCACCCTGTCCGGCTTCGCAGGTGTCGACATGATCGGCGCTCAGGAGACGGACGGCACCTGGTCGCTGGTGCGATCCTCCACGAAGCCCGAAAAGATGATCCTGGAGCCGGGGGACACGGTGGACTTCAGCATCACCCTGCTCCCGGTGGCCAAGTCCACGCCGCGGAAGGAGAAGTTCGTTCCGGCGACGTTCCTGGTCACACCGCCGAACGAGACGAAGCACTTCACCCTGAAGTGGCCGTTCGGCGGCCAGATCCTCAAGCAGGACGGCGCCACCCACCCGGCCACCTACCTCAATCCGGTCGGGCGGTAACCGACCGGACAGCCTCTGAGCTTCCCTTCAGTGTCGCTGGTGGCCACCGCAGGACTCCGGAATGAGGTGAAGCCCCCGGATAGTGCGGTGGCCATCCAGTCGCCGCCTGAGCGGTCAGCCGCCGCCGGACCGACGTCGGCAACTGCGCCCACACCGCTCCAACCGCCCGTGAGTCGGCCAGAGCGGAGGCGCATGCCGAACCGTGATCTGGACGCACCAACTCCCTTGCCAGGAGCCGAGTTGTGACGCAAGAGTTCGGGCATGACTCTCGGGATTTGGTCACGGGAGCGGAACACTCGGAGGGCTCACTCGGCGCTTTCGGGCAGGTCGGGCGCCGACCTATGCGAGGGGAGACCGATCAATGATGTTCACTCTGGTACGGAGAAGAGTGCGGATGGCCGCGCTCGCGCTCTCGGCAGTCGCGGCCCTTGCCTTCGGCGCGACCGCCACGACCGGCGCAGCAGCGGCCCCCGCCCCCGCGAAACAGGGGCCGACCTCGGTGGCGTACGTCGAGGTGAACAACAACAGCATGCTGAACGTCGGCAAGTACACCCTCGCCAACGGCGGCGGCAACGTCTTCGACGTCGCCGTGATCTTCGCGGCGAACATCAACTACGACACGGGCACGAAGACGGCACATCTGTACTTCAACGAGAACGTGCAGCGCGTCCTCGACAACGCCGCCACGGAGATACGGCCGTTGCAGCAGAAGGGCATCAAAGTCGTACTCTCGGTGCTCGGCAACCACCAGGGCGCGGGCTTCGCCAACTTCCCGTCACAGCAAGCGGCTTCGGCGTTCGCGAAACAACTGTCGGACACCGTGGCCAAGTACGGCCTCGACGGGATCGACTTCGACGACGAGTACGCCGAGTACGGCAACAACGGCACCGGCCAGCCCAACGACAGCTCGTTCGTGTACCTGGTGTCGGCGCTGCGCGCGAACATGCCGGACAAGATCATCAGCCTCTACAACATCGGCCCGGCCGCGTCGCGCCTGTCCTACGGTGGCGTCGACGTCTCGTCCACGTTCGACTACGCCTGGAACCCGTACTACGGCACCTGGCAGGTCCCCGGCATCGCGCTGCCCAAGTCGAAGCTGTCGCCGGCGGCCGTCGAGATCGGCGGGACCTCGCAGAGCACGGTCGCCGACCTCGCCCGCCGCACCGTCAGCGAGGGGTACGGCGTCTATCTGACGTACAACCTCGACGGCGCCGACCGCAGCGCCGACGTCTCCGCGTTCACCAGGGAGCTGTACGGCAGTGACGCCGTCTACACGCCGTAAGGCGACCGCACGCCCCAGTGCGCGGCGCTCCCTCAGGGCTTGCCGCATCCCGTAGGGCCGCGACCCGTGCAGGCCGCGCCTTCGACAACGATGTCGGAGGCGCGGTGCGGGGTGACCACTCACTGTCGTGCGCCCCCGCGACGCGGCTGCTGTACTGGACCGATGCACAAGGACAGCTCCCCCGACGTCGTAGTGGTCGCTCCCGATCCCGACTGGACGGTCCAGGGCGAGGACCTCGCAGAAGAGTTGTACGGCCTGCTCCGGCCGCTCGCGGTCCACGTCGAACACATCGGCAGCACGGCGGTCCCCGGTATGGCGGCCAAGCCCGTTCTCGACCTTCAGATCAGTGTCCATGAACTGGAGGAGGCAGAGGGCGCGTTCACCGGGCCGTTGGCCGACCGGGGTTTCGCCCTCGCTCCGTATCGGCAGGACCACGTTCCTGCAGGCAGTGACGACGATCCGGCGCGCTGGACGAAGCGGCTGTGGACCCGCCAGGGCCACCAGGGGCTGGACGTCAACCTCCATGTCCGGCAAGCCGGTTCGCCGAACGAGCGGCTGGCGCTCCTCTTCCGTGACTGGCTGCGGGCACACCCCGAGGCGGTGCCGGCCTACGCCCGCTTCAAGCAGGTTCTGGCTCAGGCGGTTCCGGATCTCGCCACCTACGCCGACGTCAAGGATCCCGTGGTCGATCTCGTGGTCGCCGTCGCGGAGCCCTGGGCACGGGCCACGGGGTGGCAGCCGTCTGCCACGAAGACGGCTCGGCCCGCGGCCCATCGCCGCTGATTCCGCCCTCTCCCCCCTGCACTCCCCACGCGTGTCAGCGTGTGCCTGGGCGGTTCTTGCGGGTGGTCCACGTGCGTCCGCTAGGTACCGGGGTTCCAGGTCGCCGCCGTACGGGCGGTCCAGGCGACCCACTGTGCCACTGCGTTGGTGGCGTAGCAGCCGGTGGGCAGAAAGAGGGCGAGCTCGCAGGCGTACCGGCCCGGTGTGTCGATATCCGCGCCGGTCCGGTCGACGCGGACGCGGGTCTGCACGACCGTAGGGCGCAGCCCCTCCGTTTGGCGGATGGCCCCGTCGGTCCAGCGGTAGCGCGCATAGGGCAGGGTTGCCGCTTGCTGGAGCAGGGACAGCACGTCGTCTCGGTGAGTAGCGAAGGCGTAGGGGATGCCGTCGCGGCGGGTTTCGTCGAGCGGGTGCCGATTGAGGGGCGTGGCCTGCGGGTCAGTAGTAGTCGCGCATGATCTCGGTGGACCACTTGGGCTGGCGGACCTCGCCGCGGGGCGCGAACTCGGCCATGTACGGCTTGATATCCAGCACCGGGGAGCCTGCGACCGCGTCCAGGCCGCTGACGTGCAGGTCGAGGCCGTCCACTCGGTGCAGGCGGCAGCGTGAGACGCCCAGCCGATTGGGGCGGTTCTTGCCGCGCTGGGCGAAGATGCCGATCAGCGGCCAGTCCTTGTTGCCGCGGGGGTGTCGCGCGCCGGTCTCGATCTTCTCCACCGGTACGCGGTCGAAGTGGAAGACCACCTCCAGGTGGGAGAAGGCGTCCAGGCCGTACAGCGCCTCCTCGGTGAACTGGGCGGCATCCAGCCGGATCACCGCCTCGACGCCGTTCCAGGCATCGTCGAAGACGTCCTCGCGCCCGCCCCTCACCTGCGCCACCGGCCGCGAAAGCACCGGCTGGACATCGACGTCGTGATCACCGTTCTGTATCTGGTCCCGCATCGGCAACTCCCTGTTGAACATGGGTATTCCGAGGCGAGCGTATCGGTGGAGGGGTGGGGGCTTACGGGTGGTGGTTCGATCCCGGTACGCCCTGTCCTCTCCTCCGTGCACGCGCAGTTCTTCCGGGGTCTGCGCCTGTACCCGGCCCCGTCATAGGGGCGGTTGCTGTGAGAGCAGGTGAGAGGTGAGGAACCCCGTCGGCTGGCTCCGGCGGGGTTCCTTCGTTCGGAGATGGGCCCTTCACGTTCGGTGCAGTGTGTCCGGACTGCGGATTTCTGCGGTGTTACGGTCGGGACTTATGGGCGAAGACCCACCGGTTGCCCGCTAGCGCGTCGTTCTGCTCGGGCAACGGTCCGCGTCCGTGATGGCGGGTGAAGTCGAAGGGGGTGCGGACCGATGTGGACCAGCCCTTGCTCGCCAGCCCACCGGCGGAGTCGGGCCGCGGCTCCCTGTCGAACAGGTGGAGCAGGTCGATGCCGATCTGGCGTGTCGTCGAGGTGTAGAGCGGACTGTCGCGGAAGGCCAGCAAGTCCTTTTCGAGCTTGACCTCGAATGCCAGAGCGCTCCCTTCCGTAGTCAACCGGTCCACCATCTTGATGAGGTACGTCTCGGCGGCGGCCGGCAGGTAGAAGAACAACCCCTCGGCCAACCACACGCTCGGAGCGGCCGTGTCGAAGCCGGCGTCGGCGAGCGCTCCGACCCAGTCGGCGCGCAGATCGATCGGGATGGGTACGCGCGCCGCTTTGGGGGTGGCCGCCAGTCCGTCGAGCACCTTGTGCTTGAACGCCAGCACTCCTTCCCTGTCGATCTCGAAGATCACGCAACCGGGAGGCCAGTCGAGCCGGAACGCCCGAGAATCCAACCCCGCCCCCAGGAGGACCACTTGGCGGACGTTTCCGGTGTGCACCGACCGGAGGAGAAAGTCATCGAGGACCCTCGTCCGCAGACCGAAGTAACGCGCAAATCGTCCCCACAGCGGGTTCGCGTCCCCGTCCAGGACCTGTTGCATGCGGACCGGCCAGCCGGCGGACGCGGGTGCGGCGAGCACGAAGTGTTCGGCATAGACGTCCCGTGCCAGGGTGTCGTGGCGGTGAGTCTCGATTGCCCGTGCCGCGGCGACCATGAGAGCGGTCACGCCTACGCCTCCTTCCACGCTTCCCACGTCGGTGTCGCGATGCGTTGTGTCGACCACGCTTCCTCCACTAGCAAGTTGAGACCACGAACAATGAGGGATACGGCTGATGAGCAGAGGGCGCACGACAACGCTGCTCAGCGTGCTCGGGACGCCTGATGGCGCGCAGAACTGCGGCGCGCGGTGTCTCAGTCGGGCCGACCACCGGGAAGCGGTGACCTGGGTGTGCCGTCGGACGGCGGCCGGTGAGACGGCGGGCCGTGAGGGATTATCGGTGGGCAGGGGGCGAGGAAAGCCGTGCTCATCGCTTCCACGCCTCCGGAATCAGGACGGGTTTGACCACGCGGCCCGTTTCGCAATCGCGTTCGGCCTCGTTGATGTCGGCGAGCGGATACGTACGGATCAGCTCATCGAAGGGGAACCGCCCTGCCCGCCACAGCCCGGTCAACCGCGGAATCAGCAGTCCCGGCACCGCGTCGCCTTCGCAAATGTGGGAGATTTTCCTGCCTCGGTCCAGTGCCCCCGGTTCGAGCGGCAGTGTCGAGTGGAGCCGCGCCACCAGACCGAGGTGGCCGGTAGGACGCAAAGCCCTGAGCGCGTGATTGATCAGCTGACCGGAAGCAGTGGTGTCCAGCGCGTAGTCCGCGCCGCCGTCGGTGAGCTTCCCGATGCGGCCGGGCAGGTCGAGTGATGCGGCGTGCAGCGGGGTCGCGCCGAATCGTTCGGCGAGGGCCAGCCGTTCGGGATGCCGGTCGACGGCCACGCTCACCACCCCGGAGGCGGTGGCCGCCATCACCGCAGCCAGGCCCACCGCTCCTGCACCGAAGACCGCGAGGGTATCGCCGGGCCCGGCGCCGAAGGAGTTGAAGACGGTTCCGGCGCCGGTGAGGAAACCGCAGCCGAGCGGGCCGAGCAGTTCGACGGGCAGCGAGGGATCGACCCGCACGGCGTTGCGGGCCGGGACCACCGCGTACTCGGCGAACGAGGACTGGCCGAACCATCGAGGGGCCAGTTCGTCCCCGGCCACGTCGGTGAACCGCGCGGCATTCTCCGTGCGCCCTCCGAACAGGTTGAGCGAGGCGAAGGAGTCACAGTGGGCGGGAGCGGCTTTCCTGCAGTTCCGGCATTGGCCGCAGGAGTCGAAGCTCAGTACGACGTGGTCGCCTTCGCTCAGGCCGGTATTCGGGCTGCCCGTCTCCACTACGACCCCGGCACCTTCATGGCCGAGCACCGCCGGCAGCGGTGAGCGGCCCGCCGAACGCCGGACCGCGATATCCGTCCGGCACATCCCGCAGCCCGCGATCTTGACCAGGACCTCGCCGTCGGCCGGCCCCGTGTGCAGGATCACCTCCTCGACGGCGAATCGGCTCTCGCACGAGCGCAGCACCGCCGCGCCGAACCTCATCGTCACGCCTCCTGCGGAACGTGCAGGACGAAAGGCGTGAGGTTGCCGTAGAGCCCCCAGAGGCCGCCTGCGACGCCGACACCGCTCTCCTTGGAGCCCGTGAAAGGCTGGGCGAGGGACAGCTCGGCGTGGTGGTTGACCCATGCCGTTCCGCACTCCAGCCGATCGGCCACCTCCTCGGCACGGCCGAGGTCGGTGCCCCATACCGAGCCTCCCAGCCCGAAGCCGGTGTCGTTGGCCGCCTCGACGGCTTCGTCGAGGTTCCCGTACGGCAGCACCGGCAGGACGGGCCCGAACTGCTCCTCCGTCACCACCGGGCTACGCGCCGGGACATCAGCCAGAACCGTCGGTGCGAAGAAGTAGCCCGGTCGATCCAGACGTCGGCCCCCGGCCGCAACCCGGGCACCGTCTGCCACGGCCTGCGCCGTGTATCGCTCGACCCGGGCCAGCTGGGGGGCATTGTTGACCGGTCCCAGTTGCGTGGCCGGGTCGAGGCCGGCGCCGACGACGGCGGTCTTCGCGCGCTGCGCGAGAGCCTCGACAACGTGGGAGTAGAGCCGGGCCGGAGCGTACACACGCTTGACCGCCATGCACACCTGCCCACAGTTGCGGAACGCCGCCCAGAACAGCCGGTCCACGATCTTTTCCACGTCCACGTCGTCCAGCAGGATGGCGGCGTCGTTGCCACCCAGCTCCAGGGTGACGCGGGCGAGCGACGCCGCTGCGCCCCGCGCGACGTCCCGTCCGGTGGGAATTGAACCGGTGAACGTCACATGGCGGATCCCGGGGTGGGACGCAAGTCGGGCACCGAGAGGCTCATGACCGGTGACGATCGTCAGTACGCCGTCGGGGAGGGCGGCGGAAAGGACGGATCCCAGCAGCCGGGTGGCGAGGGGCGTGAACGGGGAGGGCTTCAGCACCACCGTGTTGCCTGCGGCGAGCGCGGGCGCGAACTTCGCCGACGCGAGTTGGAGAGGGAAATTCCACGGGACGATCGCGGCGACGGGCCCGAGTGGTCGCCAGCGGACCTCGCTGCACACCGGCCGACCGTCTGTGATCAGCTGGGGCCGGAGGTCCAGCTCGGCGAAATAGCGCAGACGGGCCGTCACGCGGGCGATCTCCGCGTACGACTCGGCCAGGGGCTTGCCCTGTTCGCGAGTGAGCAGCGGGGCAAGGTCGGCCCCGGCTGCCTCCACGGCGTCGGCCGCCGCGAGCAATGCGGTGGTGCGGGCGGCGGGGTCGGCCCGCCAGCTGCGCCACGCCCCGTGGGCACGGCCGACAAGGGCGTCCAGTTCGTCGGGCTGCTGGTCGGGAGCCTCATCGAAAGCCTCGCCGGTTGCCGGATCGAGGACGGCGAAGCGCTCGCCGGAGGGTGAGGGTGCATGCGCGGACTGGTGTGTGGCCACCGGTGGTCAGCTTGCGGCGGTCGCGGCAGCCCTGTGTTCTCGGGCGTGCCGGTCCATCTCCGCCCGGAAGGCAGCCACCAGCTGCGGCTGAATCCTCCCGGTGTTGCGGTCGCCGCCCTCGCATACCGCCCCGCGAACCCCCACGATGTCCGTGCCGATGCGGTTCAGTACACCGAGGTCTTCCACCTTCACGCTGCCCGCCAGGGCGGCGAGCAGATCGGCTTCGTGGGCCCGCCGCACGAACTCCGCGCAGATCTCAGGCGAAACATGGTCGAACAGCCGTGTTCCGTCCTTGACCGCGGTGTCGAGCATGGCTGCGTCGGAGCCGGAGCGCAGGGCGATGTCGGGCAGTGCGAGCGGGTTGACGCAGCCGATGCGGTGGGCATCCGCATATCCCGAGGCGACGACGAAGGCATCCGGCCGATAGTCCTTCACCGCCCGGACGACCCCTCGCATCACGTCGATGGCCTGGACGAGCGTCGTGCATCCGTAGAGGCCGACCTTGATGTAGGTGGCTCCGGAGACGGCCGCACCGAGTGCCGCCTGGGCCACTGTGCCGGGCTTGTACGGCACGTCTCCCACGGTGGCGGACACCGGTTTGTCCGCCGGGACCGCATCGCGGATCTCTCTGATGACCCACGGGAAGTTCGCACCCAGCGAGCCCTCGTCGGGCTTCTTCACATCGACAATGTCGAGATGCTCCGCGGCCTTCGCGCATTCGAGGGCCTCCTCGACGCTGTCCGGGGAGATAAGAAGCAACAATGTGAGCTCCTTCCACCGCATTTCCACCTGGCCGGGAAGCAGGTGTGCGGAGTCGCTGGGAATTCTTGCGGCCTGAACATCATTGGGCTGGCCCGTGACCGCCGGTAGGGCGCGCGGAGACTGAACGGGGTATTGGCGGCGTGCGCAGCGCGCCGTGCACGCCGGTACGAACCAGCTGTCCCATCCCCGGTTCGGGAAGTTCCTATCGGTGCATGTTCCATGCCGGAACGGCGCCAGTTTCATCCATTCCGTTGAACAGCCCGTCTTCCCTCGGGCACCGGATTCCGCAGCCCGCATAGTGACAGCGCGACGGCCGAACGACCGGCCACCGGACACAGGCTCCCCCGCCCTGCGCGGGTGTTCACCGCACCTGCCGGCGGCTGACCGGTGCACTGCCGGGCCGTCGCGAACCGTACGGTGCAGCCGGCACGTACGGCCGTCCCGTCTCCTGGTCCAACGAAAGGCAAGAGCCGATGCGGAACGAAGCGATCAACCGGGTCAAACTCGTGTTCACCCTGTTCGACGCCGACGGAAACGGTGTCCTGGAATCCAGCGACTTCGATCTGATGAGCAGCCGGGTCGCCGCAGCCGTCCCCGAAGCCGACGAAGCACGGAAGCAGGCCATGCGGGCCAGCTTCAGGCGCTACTGGAACACACTGGCCGGTGAACTCGATACCAACGACGACGGCCGGATCACTTACGACGATTTCCAGGCGTGCGTCCTGTCGCCGGAGCGCTTCAGCGGAGCAACTGACGAGTTCGCCGCCGGCTTCGCGCGTCTCGGTGACCTGGACAGCAGCGGTACTGTCAGCCGCCCGGTGTTCGTCGGCATGATGAGGGGGGTTGGCTTCGACCTGCCGAACATCCATGCACTCTTCGACGCCTTCGCGCCCGATGATGACGACCGGGTCCGGGTGGACGTCTGGGAATCCGAGATCAAGAACTTCTACGCTCCCGACAAAGGCGGTATCCCCGCGGACCTGCTGACGACCTCTCCGGCAGCCTGATCCAGCCCGGCCCGGTGGCTCGCACCGTGCGGGGCGAGCCACCGGGCTCCCAGCAGGACCGCTCCGATCACTGACTGCGCCACAGCCGCGCTCATTTGCCGAATGGTCGCCTCCCGCGCCTTCCAGGAGCGCAAGAACCTGGCCAGAGATCTTTCGATGGTGTCCCGCGATGCAGTCGAATCGTGTGTGGCGCCTATGCGGGCTTTTGGCTACGGCAACGTGCTTGCCATCTTCGCTGACACGCCGCTGGACATCAGCGTGAGGAAAGCAGATTCCCGTCACCGGGTAGGCCACGAGGAATGGAGAAACGGCCGCGGCCGGGGCGGGCGCCATGTACCGACCCGGCTCATCCGCATGAGTGCACATCCACCGTGGGGGAGTGTCAATCGCCGACCTTTCGAGGAGGCGAAGCGCCGGTTCGCCCAATGGTTTCACCATGACTTCTGGTGGAGGCGTGAGGGGTGTGGGTGGCGCATTGGGCCCCGTTACGTGTACGCGCCGCCCGCTCCCGCTCGGGGACCGCCCAGACGAATGTGCACGGGATATCGGCGCTTCGACATGCCAACTCGGTTCGTGATGAGGGAGGTTCGCCCCGTCACCGGCCGATGAAGTACGCGTCTTCCATGTCGGCCGTGGCCGACTCGGTGTGCCGCACGCGCAGCGCCGACAGGTTCAGGCCGGGAACGCCCCACGGGTCGGCGGCCCCCAGGGCCAGGCCGGCGAACACTCCCCATTCGATCTGGTTCGGGTCGTCGTCCAGGTCGATGAAGGTGTCCAACTCGTCGTTGTTGTCGAGGTCCTTCTGCGTCATGCCGAGAGCGGCGAGAACCGCTGCGGGGTCTCCGAAGACGACGAACGGCTCGTCACCGGTCCATCCGGCAGCGTGGAACATCGTCCCGTCGGGCAGCCATACGAGGTCTTCGGTGCGTGTGGCTCCGCAGTGGGTCTCGACGCGTCCCACGATCCGCGCGTCGGGGAAGCGTTCGCGCAGGGCCGTTGCTTCGCCAAGGAGGGGATTGTCGTCGCCGTCGGAGACGAACGCCGGGTCGCAGACGGCCAGCACATTGCCCCAGGCGCCGGCATGGACGATGTCCAGGTCCGCGAGCGTGCTGAAGACCGGTGGGTTGGCGGCCGAGCGCGGGCCGAGGTCTTCCAGCACCGCATCCACGCTCGACAAAGACGCGGCGAAGGCGGCGGCCCGGCCCGGATCATGTACCGGGAACCCGGCCGTGTCCGAGGCGAACGGCGGCTGGAAGACGGTCAGGTTGCCGTGGACCATGGAGCCGCGGACCATCTCGGTTGGGGGTATGGTCCAGAAGCTTTGATCAGTCATGCGGGCCACCGTAGCGGCCGGAAAACGGTTCCCTTGAACTGCGGTACAGGAGAGGGCCGTTGGCCCGTCAGGGCGCTCACCACTGGCACTTCCCGGCCTGTCGGCAGCCCCATTCCGGACCCGCGCATCGGCGGTGAGAACTCCACCCGATACCCACGCTGGTCGACGAAGGTGATGACCGGTACCCAGGTGGCCCCGTGACTGCCGTGGAACCTCACGTTGTCGACCACGACGCCCCGCGTGTATATCCCGTGTCGCCGCAGCCGCAGTACCACGACGGCGTCCCGCAGTGTGACCCTGAAGAGGAGCATGGCGGCCGCCCCGCATGCCACGATTCCGATGGAGTCGTTCGACACGCTGCCGCCTCTTCCGTCTCGCCCGACGCTTTGAGTGCCCAGAGACAGGGGCGCAGCCCCCTTGCCCGGTTGCACACAGATACACCCGCCGACGGCGAGCGTCGATACGCCGCTCAACACCGGCCCCGGCCTACTCGCGGGCGGCGCGTGCAGGAGCAGGTGGCGTGCGCAGGGCCTTTCGGGTGGGCAGTTCGATATTCAGCAGCAGCAGCAGCAGCAGCCGACGACGTACGTTGTGGCGACGGCTCGGTCACGTTAGGCCGACGTGCTGATGAGTTCGTCGGTGACCCACCGTGCGACGTCGGCGGGGTAGGGCGCCGGCAGTCCGAGGACGATGTGTCGGAAGCCGGCGTCGATCGCGTCGCCGATCGCGTCCTGGGTGATGCTGGGCCGGTCGTAGGAGACGGGCAGGTGGATCGAGCGGGTGATCGAGGCGGGGTCGCGGCCGATCTCGGCGCAGTAGCGGTCCAGCAGTGCGCTGCGGCGGGCGGCATCGTCGATGTCGCCGCCGGGGATGTTCCACAGGTCGGCGTGCTCGGCGACCACGCGCAGCGTCGGGGCCGAGCGTCCGCCGATGAGGATCGGCGGGTGGGGGCGCTGGACGGGTTTGGGGTTGCCGAACGCTCCGATGAGGTGGTGGTAGGTGCCGTGGAAGTCGAACGGTTCCTCCTCGGTCCACAACCGCCGGATCACCGTGCAGGCTTCGGCGAGGCTCCCCACGGCGTGCGCGGTGTCGTGGAAGGGCAGGCCGTGTGCTTCGTACTCACGGCGGGCCAGGGGATGGCTGGGGCGTGAGCCGACGCCGATGCCGAAGTCGAGCCGTCCGCCGGAGACGATGTCGACGGTCGTGGCGATCTTGGCCAGCATCGCGGGCGGCCGGAACCGGTTACTGGTCACCAGCACGCCGAGCCGCAGTCGTCGGGTGTGGGCGGCAAGGGCCGAGAGCAGTGTCCAGCCCTCGTAGGCCGGACCGGCCGGGTCGCCGCCGATCGGCATGAGGTGATCGAACAACCACGCATGCTCGATCTCCGGGATGGTGTCTGCCTCGTGCCAGACGCGCAGTACCTCGTGGAAGTCGACCTGCGAGGGGGCGGTCATGATCCCGAAACGGGGCCGGGGTGTGTGCGGCATGGAGCCGTTGGTCCTTTCGATACCGGCGGCGCCGGCGAGCTGGAGGAACAACTCCTTCTCGCCCCCGTCGAGCGCGGACATCCGTGAGCGCCCGCGAAAGGGCATCAGACAGTCGCAGCGCGAAGATCGTGCGTTCAGTCGATGACGGCGGTGGCTTCGATCTCGACCAGGTGCTCGGGGACGTCCAGTGCCGCGACGCCCAGCAGCGTGGCCGGCGGTACCGGGGCGACGCCCAGCTTCGCGGCCGCCCGGGCGATCCCCTCAAGGAGCGCAGGCATCTTGTCAGGGGTCCAGTCGACGACATACACGGTCAGTTTCGCCACATCGTCGAAGGAGCCACCGGCCTCGGCCAGGGCGGCGTTGATGTTGAGGTAGCACTGCTCGACCTGCGCGGCGAGATCGCCTTCGCCGACCGTGACACCGCCGACGTCCCAGGCGACCTGCCCGGCGATGAAGACCAGCTTCGACCCGGTGGCGATCGACACCTGCCGGTAGGCGTCGATCTCCGGCAATCCCTTGGGGTTCATCAGGGTGATGCTCATGGTGCCTGCCTCCATTGCTCTGCGAGCCGCTCTCTTGTGGTTACTCGGAAACCGTAGGAGAGTGGCCGCTGACATGGAAGAACGCACTTTTCAGTGACTGGGGAACCTGATGGTGACCAAGCAGTTCAGCGGCTCGCCCGAGGATGCGGACCTGAGGCGTGCGGACTCTCTGGCGCGGGAGATCTTCTCGGACGTCGCCAACAAGTGGGCGCTCCTGATCATCGAGTCTCTCGGTGAACGCACCCTGCGCTTCAGCGAGTTGCGGAACGAGATCGAGGGCATCAGCCACAAGATGCTCACCCAGAACCTGCGCATGCTGGAGCGCTACGGTCTGATCGAGCGGACGGTGCATCCCGTCGTGCCGCCGCGGGTCGAGTACACCCTCACCGAGGCGGGCCAGGCCCTGCGGGTGACGATCGACGGACTGTGCGACTGGACCCACCAGTACCTCGGTCACATCGAAGCCTCCCGCCGTCGCTTCGACGCCTGACCGGCGCGGCACTCGCACATTCCAGCCCGGGCATCACCCCGTCCGGACGCACGCTCCCCGTAAAAGCGAAGGGCAGCGGCAACCGATCCATGGGGCGGGCTGGTCCCTGCCCTGGACCCGAGGCGGACGCGCGCCTGCGTCGGCGAACTCCGCGGCGACCCCGCCTGATCCGCGCCGTCAGGCAGTCTGGTGCTGGAAGGCGCGGCGATACGCCGTGGGCGTGATGCCGACGGTGTCGCGGAATCGGGCGCGCATGTTGGCGCCGCTGCCGAGGCCGCAGCGGGTGGCGATCTGTTCCACCTGGAGGTCGGTGGTCTCCAGGAGTTCGCGTGCACGGTTGATGCGTGCGGCGACGAGCCATTGGTGGGGGCTGACGCCGGTTTCCTGGCGCCATAGGCGGGTCAGGGTGCGTGGGGAGACGCCGGCGTGGTCGGCGAGTTCGGGGATGGTGAGGTCCTCTTCCAGGCTGCGCAGGGCCCACTCGCGGGTGTCGGCGAGCGTGGTGGCCTGGGGGTCGGGGAGGCTCCTCGTGATGTATTGGGCCTGTCCGCCGTCACGGTGCGGGGCGGCGACAATTTCTCTGGCGATGTCGTTCGCGACGGCCGCGCCGAGGTCTTTGCGGACCATGTGCAGACACAGGTCGATGCCGGCCGTGACGCCTGCGGAAGTCAGGATGGTGTCGTTGTCGATGTAGAGGACGTTGCGGTCGACGCGCAGCCGGGGGTAGAGCTCTTCGAGGTCGTCCGCGCTGGCCCAATGGGTGGTGACGGTGCGGTCGTCGAGCAGTCCGGCCGCGGCGACGGCGAAGGCGCCGGTGCAGATGGAGGCAATGCGTATCCCTGCGCGGCCGGCGAGCTTGAGAGCGGCCCTCACCCGTGGGTGCGGAGGGCGCCGGAAGCCCTCGAATCCCGGGACGATGATGGTGTCCGCATCGGCGAGCGCTTCGAGGCCCGCGGTCAGCCCGAGGCTGAAACCGGCGCTGGTGGTCACGGCCTCCTCGGTGTCGCCGCACACCGTGAGCTCGTAGGGGGTGTTCGGACGGGCGTTGAAGATCTGTGTGGGGATTCCCAGATCCATGGGCAGCACGCCGTCCAGCGCCAGGACCATGACGCGGTGCTTGTTCATGGCTGCAATGTTACGGCCGTCGCCCATTTCTCAGGGAGGGCCAGTGGGACACCCTGCTCGGCTTCAAGGGCGTTTGCTTGGCAAACCCGCTGTTCATCGTGTAGTTCGTGCGGCCGGAGAGTACTGGCTCATCCGCACCATCCTGGCCCATCCTGGCCCAAAAAATGCGTATGTCGGCAGATAAGCCGTGGTCCGGAAGGCGGGTTCCGGAGAAGGATCGAATAGCGAGTGCGGGGCAACCAGCTCCACACACCGGTGGAGCGGTCCGAGAGCCCGGGCCGTGGACGAGGAACTGACAATGACTTCGCAGAATGTGGTGGGCCGCTTCGTCGACGTGCGGGGCGGTCAGGTGTACGCCCATGTCCGCGAGGGTGATGGCCCGGCGCTGATCTTCCTGCACTACTGGGGAGGCTCACGGCGCACCTGGTTCCCGGTGCTGCAGCGTCTGGACCCCGGCCAGGGCTTCGTGGCCTATGACCAGCGCGGATGGGGCGACTCGACGAGCGTGCCGGGACCCTATGGCCTGGAGCAGCTCGCGGACGACGCCCAGCGGGTCATCGACGCGCTCGGATGCTCCCGCTATGTGCTCGTCGGGCACTCCATGGGCGGCAAGGCGGCCCAGATGCTGGCCGCACGCAAGCCCGAGGGATTGAGGGGAGTCGTCCTCGTGGCGCCCGCGCCGCCCGCGCCGATCGGGGTGACCGCGCAGGTGCAGGAGACGGTTTCCCGCGCCTACGACAGCGAGGAGGCGGTTCTGCAGAGCATCGACTTGATGCTGACCCATGGCGGGCTGACTCCCGAGCTGCGTCGGCAGGTGGTCGAGGACAGTCTGCGCGGCGGCGACCAGGCCCGTCTCGCGTGGCCGCGCCAGGGCCTGGTCCAGGACGTGTCGGCCGGCGTCTCAGCCATCGACGTGCCGGTGCTGGTTCTCGCGGGCAGTCACGACAAGGTCGACCCGCCGACCGTGCTCGCCGACCACCTGCTGCCGCTGATTCCGACCGCCTCGCTGGCCGTTCTGAAGGACACCGGCCACCTCTCACCGCTTGAGGTGCCCGACCAAGTGGCCGCGCACATCGGCGCGTTCGTCGCCCAGCTGTAAGCACACCGCTCCAGCCGCACATCCGCCGCGGGGCGATCGGCCGTTGCTCCACGTGCCGTGCGCACGCAACACCCGGCACGCGCGAGCGCGCCGCCCAGCCACCGCACCCCATCGATCTGTCCCGGACCGGGGCACCCGACGAAAGAACACACCGTGACCACCGACGCACACCTGTCCGTCTTCGAGCAGCTCAGCCTCCCCGACACGAGCCTCACCCGAGACACATACGCCTATGCGGCACAGGGCACGCCCGCCTTCGTTTTCCATCACAGCGTGCGCTCTTACGTCTTCGCTCGCGCCCATGCCCAGAACCAGGGCCTGCGCGCCGGTACCGACTACGACGACGAGCTGCTGTTCGTCTCCTGCGTCCTGCACGACATCGGACTGAGCGAGGAGGGCAACGGCGACCAGCGCTTCGAAGTCGACGGCGCCGACACCGCAGCGGCATTCCTCCGCGAGCACGGGGTCGAGGAACGGCGTATCGCCATCGCCTGGGACGCCATCGCCCTGCACACCTCGGACGGCATCGCCCCGCGCAAGGGCACGGAGGTGGCGCTGACCCAGGCGGGCATCGGCACCGACATCCTCGGAGTCCAGCGTGAGAGCCTTCCGCCCGGCCTCGCCGACCACGTGCACGCCCTGCTCCCGCGTCAGGACCTGGCCTACGCGCTCAGCGACGCCATCGTCACCCAGGCCAAGACCAAGCCCCACAAGGCGTCCCCGCTGACCTTCCCGGGCGACCTGCTGCGCCGCCACCTGCCCTACGGCGCCCAACCCAGCTGGTACGACCTGCTCGCCGCGGCCGGCTGGGGCGACAAGCCGGTCGGCGTCACCGCCCGGCGCCGCGCCGAGACACCACAGCAGGTGGGCGCGTTGTTCATGGAGTACCTGGACGCCGGTGACATCGAGGGCCTGGTGTCGCTCTACGAGCCGAACGCCCACTTCGTCCCCGTCCCCGGAACCCACCTGGCGGGCACGGACGCCATCCGCGAGGCGCTGCAGCAGATGATCGACAGGGGCGCCCGCCTCACGCTCGAACTGCGCGACATCCGCCAGGTCGGCGACGTTGCCCTGGTGTCGAACAACGCCACCCTCACCGGGGTCGGACCGGAACCGGTGAACTCCACCACCACCGAAGTACTTCGACGCCAGCCGGATGGCGGCTGGGTCCACGTCGTGGACGACCCGTACTTCAGCTGACCACCGTCGGCTCCGTCTCCGTCCTCACCGGAAACGGCGACCCGGTGGCCGGAGATCTCGTGGCCACCCCGTTGATGGGCTTCGTCAAGGGGCGGCCAGTCAACCCGCTCTTCCACGAGGGGAGGCTCGGCAACCTGGCGAGCCTGCGCATGCTGCCGGCCCTCTGCCCCACCAAGCTCCACGTCGGCCACGGCACGCCCCTCGACCCCGAGCGGGTAGGACACTGGGCGGCGGCGGAGCAGCGACGGCTCGATCGCCTCGTGGCTCGAGGACGTGCCACATGTTCCGTTTCCAGCAGGTCCGTTCATGGAGCGACGATGCTCAACCAGCCTTACCCGTCGCCCAGTTATCCTGGCTTCGTCCCGGTGTCCTGACTACCGTGCGGGACCTTGCGTGGGAGATCGGCCACACGTTGGAGAGCCGCCTTCAAGGCGGCGTACTCCTGCTTCCCCAGTGCCTTGGCGTGGCGTTCCTCGATCGTGCGCATGATGGAGGCGGCGGCCTCCATCTGCAGAAGGCCACGTTCGGTGGGGCAGACCAGTTTCGCGCGGCGGTCCGCAGGGTCGGGTTTGCGGTCGACGTAGCCCAGACGTTCGAGGTCGTCGATGAGGGAGCCGATCACTTGCTTGTGCTGTCCGGAGGCGCGGGCGAGTTCGCTGGCCCGGATGCCGTCGGCGCGCAGGTGGGCGAGGACGGCGCCGGCGCGGGGCCGAATGTCGTCAAAACCCTGCTTGGCGAGCTCGGTGAACAGCTCACGCTGAACGGAGAAGAGAATCCGGGCGGCGAGCACGCCGAGGTCCGGTTCCGCAGCCTGGTGCCCGTTCAATGCCGCTCCCATCTCGGCGGCCGTCCGCCGCCTGTGCCGTGTGACCAGCGATTTTAGTCACCCGCCCAGTGGGCTTGGACATCGCGACCCAGCCCCGACGGACCCGAGGCGACCATTTGCTTGCGCTTCGGAGGACCGCGGCATAGCCTCAAGTAGTCACGAATAATGACTATCAAGTTTAGTGACCAGTGAGGCTGTGGCTCAACCCTCAAAGGAGCGGAAGATGAGCGAGCGCAACAAGTTCCTGGAGCCGGTCACCCGGGAGAACGCCGCCGTGGTGCTGGTCGACCACCAGGTGGGCCTGCTGTCCGGCGTCCGGGACATCCCCGTCGGGGAGCTGAAGCACAACGCGGTGGCGCTGGCACGGGCGGCGACCGTGTTGGGCATCCCGCTGGTCGTCACCACCACCGCGGCCGACAGCATGTGGGGGCCGACCACCCCCGAGCTGGTCGAGGCGCTGCCGACCGGACAGAAGATCATCGACCGCAGCACGGTCAACGCCTGGCACGACGACCGGGTCCGCGAGGCCATCGAGGGCACCGGCCGGCGAAAGCTGATCTTCGCCGGAGTGTCGCTCGAGGTATGCGCGGCACTGCCCGCGATCTCCGCGACGGCCGCCGGGTACGACGCCTACGTTGCCGTGGACGCCTCCGGCACCTTCAGCCAGACCAAGCGAGAGACCGGACTGCTGCGCATGCAGCAGGCAGGCGTCATCGTCAGCGACTACGCCACCCTCATGGTCGAGGCCCTGGCCGACAACGCGTCCCCCGAGGCCGGACCCTGCTATGCCGCACTCGACATGCCGTTCGCCGTCCTGGTCGGCCAGATCTCCGCCGCGTACCAAGCCTAGAGGTCCGAGGAGCTCGCTGACGTCGTTCGTGGCGCTGGCCAGTGGCAGACACCGCATGCCTCCACGGCGATCCCGACCTTGCCGGCGCCGGGCGGTGGCACCTCGTTCTCGGTCAGACGCAGTGTGCCGTTGGGTTGGGTCACGTGCGTGACGCGATAGGTGTTCATGCTCCGCGCTCCTCGGGGAAGTCGTCGCCGTACATCGGCAGGCCGCTCAGGGACTGTTCGCGGGTGGCTTCCTCCTCGATCACGTCCCAGTGCTCGGCGAGGATGCCGTTCTCGATGCGGAGGAAGTCGGTGGCGATCCACGGGGCGGGCTGGCCGTGTCCGGAGAACCGGCCGCGCACCATGACCATGTCCCCGTCGGCCATGACCAGTTCGCATTCGTGCCGCAGCTCCGCCGGCAGGCTCCTGACGAGGTCGAAGAGTCCTTCCCGGCCGGGTGCGATGTGGGCGCTGTGCTGAAGGTAGTCGGGGGACCAGAACCGCTCGGCGGTGGCGTAGTCCCGCTTGTTGAACAGGGTGTCGAACGCCTCGCGGACGACGGCCTTGTTCCTGTCCTCGACGGTGCTCATGAGGTGGTCACCTTCTGTCTGATGAAGCGCTTCTGATGCGGTGATGCGGTGATGTGGTGAGCAGGAGGGTGTTCCTGGACACTCCCCGCATTCAGGGGAAGTGACGTCCGCTGATGCGGTACTGCGCGAAGAGCCCGAGGGCTGCGACGGCGATGACGGCGGCGCCGTAGCCGAGGACGGTTCCCAGCAGACCGACCGGAGCGACCAGGAGGCCCGCGATGATCGCCGGGATGTCGAAGCTCAGGTAGGCGACCAGGTAGACGGACGCGAAGAGCCCGGCACTCTGGTGCGGCTGTGCGAGTGGGGCGATGGTGCGGATGGCGCCGGAGAATGACGCTCCGAATCCCACACCGCCGATGATGCCCCCCACCCACAGCAGGGAGAGCATGCCGGCGGCCACACCGGCCTCGATCACCGCGGTGCCCAGCAGCACGCCCGCGCCGCCGACGAGGATGGTGCGCCGGGCCGGCAGACGGCCGAGGAAGACGCCGGCCGCGGCGGCCGTCGCGGGCTCGATGAAGGCCGTGGCACCGTTCAGCAGACCGCTGTGCAGGCCCAGCAGGTCTCGGATGATGGTCGGTACGAGCCCCATGAACAGACCTCCCAGCATCCATGCGGCCATGTGAACGGGGACGCTCGCAGTGAACTCGCGGCGCGCCCTTTCCGGCACGGAGACGCGGGGAATCAGGGACCGCGCCGCTCCCGGCCGCGGGGAGACCGTCTCCGCGGAGAACGCGACGACCGCTGTACCGACGACCATGATCAGTGCGAGAGCCGAGAACACGAGCGCATTCGCGTGGCTACTGAACTGGATCGCCAGACCGGTAAGCAGGGCTCCCAGGCCCAGCCCGCCGGCCGGGGCGATGCTGGTGATGATCGTGCCCAACTGCTTGAGCCGCTGCGGGGCGTGTTCCACGACCGAGGCCGAGAACGCGCTCGTGGCTGCTCCTGTGGCGACTCCCTGGATGGTGCGGGCGGCGATGACCCAGCCGATGTTCGGAGCGAAGGCGAACATGAGCATCGCGGCGAGCTCCACGACCAGTGAGCCGACCAGCACGGGACGGCGCCCTGTGTGGTCGGACAGCGAGCCTGCGAAGAGGAGAGCCGCGAGGAGTCCGAGCGCATAGGAGGAGAAGGTCACTGTCAGAACCCAGGCGGGGAAGTGCCATTGCTGCTCGAAGACGACCAGGAGCGGTGTGGGCGCGCCTGCTGCCACGTACAGCGCCGCGAACGCGGCGGCGGATCCGGCGAAGGTTGCGAAGGGAGGAAGTATCTGGCGGGCCCGAACGGATTCGGAAGCCACGCGGGCGGGGCCTCGGGTCTGCCGTGAAACGGTGCGGAACACCTCGGGCCTCCTAAGGCCAAAGTTTGTGCGTTAGATTCACGGTAAACCCGGAGAGCCCTTAATGCCAAGGGGTGTGCGTTATGGTGTGGTGCATGGTTGCTGAATCGTCCCCGCGCCGGCGCACCGGCGGCCGAAGCGCCGTGGTGCTGATGTCCATCAGGAAGGCCGTTGAGGAACTGATCGCCGAGCGCGGCAGTGACGCCGTCACGATCCCGATGGTCGCGGAGCGGGCGGGGGTCAATCACTCCAGCATCTACCGGCGCTGGGGCGACGCCCGGACCATGATCAACGATCTGGCTACCTACCGGCTCGATCGGGACCGTGGTCTGCCCGACAGTGGAGACCTGCGTGCCGATCTGACGGCGTGGGCACGGGAGTTGATCACCCACTACAGCAAACCGGTGAACGCCGCCCTTCTGCGTGGCGGGGCCGCCGCGGCGGGCGGGAGCGAGTCGGACTGCCTGCGCGACCGACGGGCCGAAGCGGCCGCCTTCGCCGGCCGGCCCGGCAGTACCTTCAGTGAAAACCAGGTCGTTGACAAGCTGGTAGCCCCCATCATCTACCGGGTCATCTTCCTTCCCTGGACGCTGTCCGAGCTGGATGCGCGCACCTATGTCGACGACCTCTGCGGCCGGTCCGCCTGATCCTCGCCTCTCTGCGAGCGGCTTCGGCGCGTCGGCCGGGGCCGCGGTCGGTGGGTCTTCCGTGTTTGCGCCTGTACGGGGCGGCGGTCCGCACGGTTGCGGCTACCCACCCGTCCCCTTGAAGCACAGTCCTTTGCGTTAGTGTCATGCGGGTGCTAGCCTCGAGCTAAAGCACAGGTTCGTGCATTAACTATTCGGCGGGCTCGCGCCACCCCATAGATGGACCGCCCGCGGAACACGACAGAAGCGTCTCCTTCGCACCAGGAGTGGCGAATATGTCTTCGACTCAGCCCCTGCTTCAGCCCTACCGGTTGCGCGACGACTCCCTGGCCAATCGCGTGGTCATGGCACCGATGACGCGGTCGCGGGCCCGCAACCGTGAACTGCTGCCCACCGAGCTGCACGCCCAGTACTACGCGCAGCGGGCATCCGCCGGCCTGATCATCTCCGAGGGCGTGTGGATCAGCCCCGAGGCGGTCGGATGGCACGACGTGCCGGGGCTGTTCACCGACGAGCAGGTTGCTCACTGGAAACCGGTGACAGACGCGGTCCACGACGCGGGCGGTGTCATCTTCGCCCAGCTGTGGCACACCGGGTCCGCCTCGCACCCCGACTTCTTCGACGGTCGCGCGCCCCTCGCGCCCTCGGCCGTCAACCCGGGGCTGCTGGCACCGACACCGACCGGCCGAAAGCCCACCGCGGTGCCCCTTGCCATGTCGAAGCGCGACATCCAAAGGACAATCACCGACTTCGCGAGAGCTGCCCGCAACGCCATGGCGGCAGGATTCGACGGCGTTCAGCTGCAGGCAGGCTTCAACTACCTGATCAGCCAGTTCCTGAACCCCCGCACCAATGTGCGCACGGACGACTACGGCGGCCCGATCGAGAACCGCGCCCGGTTCCTCTTCGAGATCATCGAAGCCGTCAGCGCGTCCGTCGACCTGCGGCGCGTTGGTGTGAAGGCCGGGCCTGCCTGGTCCGAGAGGGGAGAATTCGTCGCCGGGGCCGACGCACTCGCGGACAGCGAGCACGTGATCGGACGCCTCAATGACTACGATCTGTCGCATCTGCTGCTCATGGGGATGATGGCGGATCCCGCCGCAGGACCGCTCAAGGATCTGGCCGGCGACGAGATGTTCCGGCACTTCCGGAAGCTCTATCAGGGCACCGTCATCGCGAACGTCGGGATCGATCAGCACCGGGGCAATGCACTTCTTGCCGATGACCTGGTGGATCTCGTCGCCTACGGACAGGCGTTCATCGCCAACCCGGACCTGCCGGCCCGGTTCGCTTCCCGCGCGCCGCTCGCCGAACCGAAGCCGGACCTCATCTACGGCCCGGACGTCGCCGGCTACACCGACTACCCGCCGCTGCAAGGCTGAGACGGCCGCCGCCTCGGGGTTCATGCGGGTCAACGCGACCATGCCGGTGACGATGACGTCGCAGACCTTGGCCTCGACGTCCTCCCAGGTATGCGAGTGACCCTTGCAAGCTGCCTGCTCACGGGGTCCGGTGTTGCGCGGGGTTGACGCCGTCGATCTCGACGAGGAGATGGCGGGGGCCGCGCAGACCGGCGTTCGCGCGGTAGGGCGGTGGGTCGGCGACGAGTCGGGGGTTCTTCAGCCGGCGTGCGAGCTCAGTGAGGGCGATCTGCGTCTCGGGACGGGCCAATGGGGCACCGAAGCAGTAATGGATGCCGCCGCCGAAGCCGAGGTGCTCGTTGTGCTCGCGATCGGGGTCGAAGCGGTCGGGGTCCGGGACGAATTCGGGGTCGCGGCTGCCGGCGGCCAGCACGAGGGTGACGGGTGAGCCCTTGGGGATGGTGGTGCCGGCGACCTCGATGTCATCCAGGGTGTTCCGGTTGTTGGACAGAAACTGCACCGGTGGTTCGTAGCGCAGGAGTTCCTCGACCACCCGGGCGGCCAGATCGGGTTCGTCGCCGCCGCGTAGCCGGTCGAGCACATCGGGGTGCCGCAGGAGGGTGAGCATGCCGTTGGTGATGAGGTTGACGGTCGTCTCGTGGCCGGCGACGAGCAGCAGGGCCGCGTTGCTCAGTACCTCTTCGGGGGACATCGCCGCCTCGTCGCCGTCGCCGTTGAGGAGCCCGGAGAGCAGGTCGTCGCCCGATTGGCCGTGGCGGGTGTCGAGGAGCTGGGCGAAGTACTGCCCGAGGTCGGCGATGGCCTTCGCGTGTCGCCGCTGCCGTTCCGCGATCCCTCCGGTGGTCGGGTCGGTGGCCTTGGTGACCGCTTCGGACATTGCCTGGAATCGCGGTTCGTCCTCGCGGGGCACGCCCAGCAGTTGGCAGATCACCGTGACCGGGAAGGGGTAGGCGAAGTCGTCGACGATGTCGACCCGGGTCGTGCCTGACCGGTCCTTCCCCGCGAAGCCGTCGATCTCGTTGGTCACGATCTCGAACAGATGGGGAATCATGGTGTCGATGCGATCGGGACGGTGGGGCGGGCCGAAGTTCCGCGTCAGCAGGCGCCGGAGCCGGTCGTGCTCGGGAGGGTCGGTCTGGATGAAGGTGGGCGGGAGTGGGGGAGTGCCCTCTTCGGCCGCTCGGGCGGGTGAGTCGGCGGCCAACTCGGGGACGTTGCGCATGTCCGAGCTGAGCCGTGGGTCGTGGAGCAGGGCGACGAGTTCCCGGTAGGTGCTCACGACATAGCTACCGTCCTCCAGCCGTATCACGGGTGTCTTGCGCAGCTCGGCGTAGAGCGGGTACGGGTCGGCGCGGTGGGAGGGATCGAGGATCTGCTGCCAGGTGCTGGTCTGGGTCATGGGGGCATCTTCCGCAGCTCGGGGGTCCGGCGTGTAGTGGCTCGGGCAGGGGTCACAGGTACGTTCTGCGGACCAAGGTGGCCCTGCGGTCGCTGGGTTTGTGGCCGGTCACCACGACGGTGGCGTGAGGGGTGGGCCGGTCCGGGATCCCGGCTGCCACCGGGCCCCTGTCAATGGGCTGGTCGACGGCGCGGAAGGAGGGCGGGAACGGCGCCGCCCGGTCGATCAACCCCTCATAGAACTCCAGCCACTTGGACTGGTTGAAGGCGACCGCCGCGGTGATGCGCCCGCGGTAGCCGTAGGCAGCGACGAACCGGCGCTGGGCCACCGATCCCTGGACGACGAGGACCTGGTCGGCATAGGTCGGCACGCCCACGGACTTGATCTCGACACCGAACTGGGTCGACCAGAACTCCGGTAGCGCCAGGTGCGGCCACCGCTCGCCCTGCGCACTGACCATGTTGTGTGCGGCGATCTCCGCCTGGGCGACCGCGTTGCCCCAGTGCTCAAGGGCCAGATACTGGTAGTCGTAGACGGGATGGGGGCAGCGGGCCACGTCGCCGGCGACGAACACATCGTCGGAAACCACGCCGTTGACGTCGAGAGCGCGGCACCCCGCATCGCACGCCACCCCCCAGTCACCTGCCGCCAGCCCCGAGCCTTCCAGCCATTCGACGTTGCGGATGCTGCCGAGCGCGGCCACCGCCACATCGACATCCAGGACGCTCCCGTCGGACAGGCGGGCCCGCCGCAGCCGTCCGTTCGCATCCCCCTCCAACGCCTCGACCTGAACGCCGCACCGCAGGTCGACCCCGTGGTCACGCTGCATCTGCGCCGCGACACCGCCGATCACCGTGCCCAGCGCCCCGACCAGCGGGGTCAGCCCCCGCTCGGCGACCGTCACCGGCACACCCAGCTCACGGCAGGCGGAGGCGATCTCACAGCCGGTGAACCCGCCACCGATGATCAGCACCCGGCCCGGACCGGCATTCAGCCTTCGCCGCAGCCCGTCCGCGTCGTCCGGCGTGCGCAGCACGAACAGCCCGTCGAGCCCGGCCTCTGCCTCGTTCGGCCACGGGCGGGCCCGCACCCCGGTGGCGATGAGCAACCGGTCGAATCCCACCTTCTCGCCGTCAGCCAGAACCACCTGCTTGCCGCCCAGGTCAAGGCCGCTGGCCGCGACTCCCAGCCGCCAGTGCACGCCGATCTCGTCGCGGCGGGGGAGCGCGGTCCGCCCCGCATCGGCCTGGCCCATGAGGACCTGCTTGGACAACGGCGGCCGGTCGTAAGGGAGTTGAGCCTCGTCCCCGATCACGGTCAGCGAGCCGGTGAAGCCCTCCCGGCGCAGCGTCCACCCCGCCCGCAGCCCGGCCAGGGACGCCCCGACAATGACCATACGTCCGGTGCGCTTGAACGCTTCTTCCGCGCTTTGGGCGGCCACCTGCGGCTCGGGCCCGGACCGCTGCTTCCGGGCGTCCTCCCGTTCGAGGAAGATGGCCTGGACAGGGCAGGCCGCCGCGGCCCGCGCGACCTTCTCCCGCTGCGCGTCGTCCGGATCGGGGTCGTACAGCAGCGCCTCGTCCCCCCGTATGGTGAACACATCCGGCGCGGCGAAGGCGCACTGTGCGTATCCCTGGCACCGCGTGAGATCGACGACGATCTTCATGTGGACGCCCCTTCCGAACCTTGCGGATCGGCTGTTTCGTCACACTCCAGGCACGGACGTCGTCACGTCTGCTCTTCCAGTGGAGCACAGCACGGTGAGGGCTGCATCCTGCCGCGGGCCGGCCAGCGACACTCTCGCGGCCGGTGATCGACTACCGGGACCTCGGCGTCGCCGAGGTCATGCAGGTCATGGTGGCGCGGGCAGTGGGAGAGCACCGGGCAGTCCCGGATCCGGCGCTTCGTGGGGTGGCGATGCCTCTTTCGGCATGTGCAGGTTCGGCAGGGTGAAGCCCGTTCCGGCAGGGCTGGAGCTGACTCGGTGCTGACTTTTCTGACGCTGCTTCAGCCTTGGGGCTTATGTCTTTCACGGCACCGTGACCGTTGCCGCAATTCGCCTGTGGCTTCGTGCATGACCCGTCAGACGGAACCTGGTGACCTGGGGCGGTCGGCAAACCTCCGGTCGGGCCGCCTATGGCGCGGCGGGCCGCACCTGCTCGGCGTTTTCCTGCGGGTCCACCATGCGCATGACCTCGCCGGGTTCGCCCGAGGTGTGTTCCTCGACAGTGTAGAAACGCACCTCGTGACCGTCGGGGTCATGCAGTCGCGGCAGCATCCATCCGCGCAGACCGCGCCAGACGCCGCCGTGCGGCTCGTCAAGGGCCTCCAAGCGAGCGGCGAGCGCCTCGATCGCGGCGCTGTCGGGCACCGCGATCGCGAAGTAGTCGAAGCCGGCGGCGGCCTCGGCCCGGTCCGGGGCGAGCCGCAGCACCAGGTCCGGTCCGCCGGCCGGATGGCTCAGCACGATCTCTGTCAACGCCCCCTGCTCGACGAACTCGGCCGCCCGCCGGTAGCCGAGCGTGCGCCCGTACCACGTCTCGGAGCGGGCGAGATCGCGTACCGGCAGCTTCAGGTGGTGGACGCCGACGAGCCTCGGGATGTCAGCTTCCCCGTTCATGGCTCACCTCAGAGCGCGTTGGCTCGGCACTCAGGGGCCGAGGCCGATCGTGACCAGTTTGCCCTTCTCATCCAGCTGCCGCACCCGCTGGCAGCCTGCCCCGATCGTTGACGGTGAAGAAGGGTGCGTTCACCGGCGTCCCGACCGGGCCCTCTGCTCGGCCCGGCAGCGACGGACGGGGCGGTGGGATACGCGCCGACCGTCTCTGCCGGGGTGGGCGGGCTCAGGTCAGGCGGGGGGCGACCTTCTTGACCTTGTTCGTCCGGACGTTGATGAGGGTCGGGCGGCCCCGATCGGCGACTCCGGCGCGGAGCATCTCGGCGACCTGGTCGGTGTCGTTGGCCTCGTGAGCGTCGATGCCGTAACTCGCGGCGGTGGCCGCGATGTTCAGCTCGGGCAGGTCGAGTCCGGGGATGCCGACGGTGCTCTCGATGTTGGCGAACTGCTTGAGGACGCCGTATTCGTCGTTGGAGGAGACGACGATCGTCAGCGGGATCTTGTAGTGGGCCGCGGTCCACAGGGACGTGATCGCGTAGTGCATCGACCCGTCGCCCATGAGGGCGATCACCGGACGGCCCGGGGCGCCGAGTTGGGCGCCGACAGCGGCGGGCAGCCCGAATCCGAGGCCCGCGCCGACAGCGGACATGTGGGAGAGGGCGGCGCCGGGCCGTACGTATTCCGTGATCGGGACCTCGTTGGAACCAGCCTCGCTCACGAACAGGGCGTCCGCCGGGGCGGCGTGGCCGACGGCCGTCCACAGGTCCGCCGCCTGCATCGGGGCCTCGGCCCGTTCCGGGCGCGCCAGGTCGGGCCGGGCCTGGGGGGCCGTGCGCGACGATTCGGAGGTTTCGCCCAGCAGAGCTTCCACCGCGGCCCGGACGTCCGCCACGTAGGCGTCGCCGATGGGCGCGCGGGCGGCTTCGTCCGGGTCGCTCGTGAGGTGGATGAGCGAGGTGCCCTCGGGCAGATACGGGCCGGGGATGTAGGGGTAGTAGCGGAAGGCCGGGCCGCCCAGGACCACGACGAGGTCGTGGCCCTTCAGCTCTTCGGAGATCCAGCCGGCGCCGGGCGGGAGCAGGCCCTGGTACAGAGGGTGGTTCTCCGGGAACCCGGACAGCCCCGGGAGCGGCGAAGTCCACACGGCGGCCTTGCTGCGCTCGGCCAGCTTCACGACCAGGTCCCAGGCTCCGGCGTGCTCCAGGTCGCCGTGAACGACGAAGGCGGGCGACTTCGCGGCGGCGAGCCGGTCGGCGATCTTCTTCGCCAGGTCCTTGCGGAAGCCTCCGGCATGAATGACCTCCCGGTCCCGGATCGCCTCGACCTCCGCAGTCTGGACGTCGTTGAGTTCGAAGGCCATGTCGTCCATCGGCAGGGAGACGAAGACCGGACCGGTGGGCGGGGACATCGCGATATGGATGGCGCGGGCGAGGACCGCGGGTACCTCGCTCGCAATGGCCGGCTCGGCGGACCATTTGACGAACGGACGCGGGACCATGACGGCGTCCTCGTTGGTCAGAAGGGTCTTCTGATTCTGCATGGCACGACGCTGGTTGCCCGCGGTGACGATGAGCGGCGTCTTGTTCAGGTAGGCGTTGTACAGGGCGCCGATGGCATTGCCGAGGCCGGGCGCGGTGTGCAGGTTGACCAGAGCGGGACGTCCGGTGACTTGTGAGAAGCCGTCGGCCATGCCGACCGGCACCATTTCCTGCAGACCCAGGAGATAGCGGAAGTCGCTGGGGAATTCGTCCAGCAGGGTCAGTTCGGTGGAGCCGGGATTGCCGAACCAAGTGTTCAGCCCGTGCTGCCTGAGCAGATCGATGGTGGCTTGACGGACAGTCGGCACAGCATGTCCCTTCGTCGCGCACTTGCGTCGTCGTCCCGATGGCCGGTCGGCGATACCCGGGGAGCTCCGGATCCGGCCGTCGGCCGAATGCAGAGCCGGTAGTCGGCATTGACGCCCGCCGCCAGGCACTCTTCGCGAATTTAGCAGCGTAAGAGAGAAATCCGGCGTTGCCGCTCGCGTGCTATCCGGTACCCGCGGGCGGTCGGAAGCGTCGGCGTGGTGGATCGCCTGGGCCCGAGCGATCCCACTCATCTCCTCGTCCAGGCATAAACGCCCACGTCCTGCTGTATCCGGTTCCCCCGTCGTCGCCGGTTGCGCTGACCGCGGATGTCGCGGGCGACGTAGGCCAAGCGGAAGGCGAACTGGCCGCTGAGATCACCAGAATCCACGCGGAGATCAATCACGTGCCGCCCACCTACGTCCATGTGGTCTTCTCCGAACTGCCTCAGGACAGCGTCTACATCGGTGGAGAACCCGGTGAGCCGCTGCTGATCGCCGGCTGGGCACGCCGCGGCCACCCACAGGAGGAGACGACCCGCTTGGCACTCGAGCTGTCGAGGGCCGCTTCCCGTACCACCGGGATGCCCGAGCGCCGCATCCTGGTGGTGATCCAGGACAGTCCCGCGCGTTCCGCTGTCGAAGCGGGCCAGGACCTGCCTGACCCGGGCCAGGAGAAGGAATGGCTGAGCCGGCGCGAGTCATAAAACCCGACGTGAATAACTCCATGGCGCAGGCAGCCGGGAATTCCGTAAACGCAAAATCGTCATGCCACAGTGGCACCGCTGCCAGCTCTGGGCATCCGCCTGGAAGAATATGATGATCCCTGCTCCGTCCTGTTCTTGCCGCTCAGTAATGACCTGCAGGGAACGGGAAGACAGTCGTGCTGATACATGGCAAGGCGTTCGCTGTTACTTCTTCCGCAACGTCATCGAGGCACTGGCCGCGGCCAGGTAACGGGAAGTCACGCCCGACCAGATGGGCTGCCCCGGAAAGTCGTCCAGCCCGATATTCATTACAACTTCCAGCTGCTGGCCGCCAACACCGCGGGGCAATTCGGTGTCGGAAGGTCGCTGTCCTGGCCATTGGACCGGCGGCATGACCGCGGTGCGGTTCACATTCCGCGGCTACATCTCGGGGTAAGGGTGGTACCCAAGGCCGGGGCGGTGAGAGTGGCGGCGTACGGGATCCGTTCGCCCTGGACGAGCCGCCCATCGGGGCCGCGCGCACCAGCTCGGTGCGGGCGAGGATCGTGGTTGGCCCTACTTCCCGGGTGCGGCCTCGTGGCACACCCGGAGCGACGTAGCTGGCGGGCTTCGGCAAGTTTCCGGGCCCAGCACCTTGTTCACGTGCGGTGGCGGCCGACGACGCAGCGTCGTCATCGTCGCCGGAGCGTATGGCCGAAGCCGATAGACGAGAGCATTGTCGAGCAAACCGTCGGTCGGGGCCGGCGGGCCGCACCAGTGGTCGCGGTCGGCAGGTCAGGTTTGCGGTGACAGACCGTCGTCCACTGGCACGTTCTGGGCTTCCAGCGTGATGCCGGAGTTTCTGGCCTGCTCGAGGATCAAGGAGGCGAAGTCCTCTTCGACATGCCCCGCGCCGATGGCACCCGCGACGAGCTGAGCCGTGGCGGCGGCGAGCGGCATCGGGACCTCCAGCTCGCGGGCCGCGGAGAGCCCAAGGTCGAAGTCCTTGCGCAGCAGCGGCATGGTGAACGTCGGCGTGAAGTCCAGGTTGACCAGCGCGGGCGACTTGTATCGGGTGAAGACCGAGCCCATCACGGAGTCGTTGAGGAATTCCAGGAAGGCGGCACGGCTGACACCGCCCCTCTCGGCGAGGATGGTGATCTCGGCGAGCGACTGGGTGACGACACCGAGGAAGACGTTGTGCGCGATCTTGACGAGACGGGCGGCTTCGCCCTCGCCGACGTAGGTCACCCCACGCCCCAGCATTGCCAGCAACGGCTCGACCTGGCCGAACACCTCGGGTGAGCCGGAGACCGCAACCGTCAGCTTGCCCGCGGCGACCACCTTCGGGTTCCCGCTCACTGTGGCGGCCAGGAAGTCGGTCCCACGCTTGGCGGCTTCGTTCCGGACCAGCGCGGACACCTGGGTGGACACCGTGGAGCAGTCGATCAGCACCTTCGGCGCGGCGTCCGACGAGGTCAGCACGCCGCCGGGGCCCGTGGTGATCGCCTCCAGGGCGGCCGAGGCGGTCACCATGGTGAAGACGATGTCCCGGTCGGCCAGGTCAACCGGCCGGTCGGCGATCGTCGCTCCTCGTTCGGCCAGTGGTTCGGCCTTGGCGCGGGTCCTGTTGTAGACGGCTACGTCGTGCCCCGCGTCCAGCAGGCGGGCAGCCAGCTGGACGCCCATGCGGCCGACACCGACCCAGCCGATACGCCGGCGGTCCTGGGCGGCAAGCGTCATTGTTTCTGTACCTCAATCCCTGGAGGACGACTCGACCGATCGGCCGCGCAGCTGACCGGCCGGAGGGGGTATACGACCCGGCAAGGGCCGATGAGCAAGGACTCGCAGGCGGACTACGACGGTGGCTTCCTCAGGTAGTCGACGGTGGCTTCCTCAGGTAGTCGACGGCGGCGAGGTCGTCGTTGTCGTGGCCGGCGGCGACGGTTGCTTCCAGGCGGTCGCGGACGGCCTGGAGCAGAGGGCTGGGGGCGGCTGCTGCTGCGGCCAGTTCGATGTCCTTCAGGGCCAGCTGCACCGCGAATCCGGGCGCGTATGAGGCGTCGTCCATGACGCGCACTTTCTGCAGCTCGTACGGCATGGCGAGCGGGCCCGCCTCAAGCACTCGGACGAACGTCGCGTGGTCGACGCCGAGATCGTCGCACAGCGCAAGGACATCGCTCATGGCGACCGTCGAGGCAGCCATCCAGGCGTTGACCGCGAGCTTGACGGCGTTTCCCTCGACCCCCGTCCCGACATGGAGCACGGACGAACCGAGAGCGTCGAGCAGCGGACGCGCCCGTCCAAGGACATCCTCGGGACCGGCAACCAGCCAGACGAGCTTGCCCTGCCGTGCGGGAGCGGTGCTTCCCGAGACCGGTGCGTCGAGGTACGCAACACCGTGATCACGAGCCAGACCGGCCAGCGCGTCGGCGTTCCGTGGCCCTACCGTGCTCGCCTGTACCCAGACGGCGTCGTCGTCGAGCAGACCGATGGCAGCTGACATGACCTCCGCGACCGCATCGCCGTCACGGAGCACCGTGAGGACGACCGACGCGCCGGAGACCGCATCGCCCACCGCGCGCACTGCCGTGACCCCGGCAGCGTGTTCCGCCACCGCACGGGCCCTCGCCTCCGTACGGTTCCACAGCCGAACCTCGTGGCCACTCTCTCCGAGCCGCATCGCCATCGCGGCGCCGAGTGCGCCTGCTCCGAGAACAGCGACGGTGGAAGCGTGAGACATGGAAGATCCCTTTCCGTTTCCCCTTATCCATCTTCCGCTGGCACCCGGGTGTTCCCTGGCAAGGAAACGCAGCGCCCTTCACGAGCAGTGAGCCGAACATCGGCAGCCGAACATCGGCGGGTCCGGCAGGACGGAGGCACCCCCCGGCCTGGTCCCCGACCCGCTCGCGTGCCTCCCTCCCGCGCAATGCCGCAACCGCTCACCGAGCGCACTCATATCGGCCGCGCTGGGCTCGCGAACTGCGACAGTCGCCCGGGCCTCGATATCGGGCCTCCGTCCGTCCTCTGCCGAAGCCATCGAATTGCCGGAGCGCCTCCCTGCTCCGGCAACCTCTCCCGTGCCGGATGCCGTCCGCTCGATGAGGTCACCTCCGTAAGCGAGCACTTCAGCGACGTTGGTGTCGTCACGCTGTTGATCTGCGGGAACTGGCCGACCCGCGGGGGATTTGCTCCGGAACGCGCTGTGACTTGCCGGCGCCCCCCGAACACTGGGCAGAGACCGCTGAGGGACAGAGGGAGCAAAGATCATCCAGCTGGAGCCTTACCGCTCGGTGGGCTTCCGCACTGCCACGAATTCCCGTCAGCAACCCACCGAGGAAAGCCGGAGGTCAAGACCGTCTCCACGCCTCGACGCCCGGTTCTCCGATGAGGGCATGGCGGGGAAAGGTTCCGTGTGACGTGCACCATGCTTGGCCCGCCGGTCGGCGCAGTATCCTTCCTGCCATGCTCCTGCTCGTTCGACGCCGCCACGTGGACCTCCTCCGCGTCACGAGCATGTCCTGTCGACGCTCCGGCTGACTTCCGCTCCGCCCGCCCGGCCCTTCCGTGCAGGCGGTCTTCCCTCTGCACATCTGCCCGGCCTCGCGGCCCGCCCTACCCGGGCCTGCCGCGGCTTGCTCGGCCACCACCGAGTACGGCCTGGCCCTCACCCGCGGAAAACACCATGTCGCAGCAGCTTCCCGTGATTGACCTGTCAGCCGCGTCCCGTGATCCCCAGGAGCGCGCCCACCTGCACGCGCAGCTCCACACGGCCGCCCGAGATGTCGGCTTCTTCCAGCTCACCGGACACGGGGTCGCCCCGGCCCAGACCGATGCGCTCCTCGGTGCCATGCGCCGCTTCTTCGCCCTTCCGGAGGCGGACCGCTTCGCCGTGAGCAACCTCAAGTCCCCGCACTTCCGCGGCTACACCCGAATCGGCGACGAGCACACCGGCGGCAGCCGCGACTGGCGCGACCAGCTCGACATAGGCGCCGAGCGCCCCGCCCGCGCTCCCGGCCCGAGCGAGCCCGCCTACCTGTGGCTGGAGGGCCCCAACCAGTGGCCTGGCGCCCTGCCGGAGCTGCGTGCCGCGGCCCTTGCCTGGGTGGACCGGCTCACCGAGGTCGCCAACCGGCTGCTGCACGAACTGCTCGCCTCGATCGGCGCGCCTGCCGACTTCTACGACAATGTCTTCGCCACCGACCCGCACCTGCACCTGAAACTGGTCCGCTACCCCGGCAGTGCCACCGATGGCACGGGGCAGGGCGTCGGCGCCCATAAGGACTACGGGTTTCTCACACTGCTGCTGCAGGACGAGGTCGGCGGGCTCCAGGTGCAGCGCGCGGACGGGGACTTCCACGACGTTCCGCCGCTGCCGGGGGCGTTCGTGGTCAACCTCGGGGAACTACTGGAGGTGGCCACAAACGGCTACCTCAAGGCCACCAACCATCGCGTAGTCAGCCCGCCCGGGGCCGTGGAGCGGTACTCCGTGCCGTTCTTCTACAACCCGCGCCTGGACGCGCGCATCGCACCGCTGCCGTTCCCGCACGCCGGCCACGCCCCCGGCGTCACCCAGGACCCGGCCAACCCTCTGTTCGCCGAGTACGGGCGCAACGAGCTGAAGGGCTGGCTGCGTGCCCACCCGCAGGTTGCCCGCCGCCATCACGCCGCCCTCCTCACCCAGGAGCTGAGCGCGGCCGAGTAGACCGGGTGAGGCTGGTCAACGCTTGTGCGGGCAACGGCGCAGAGGCCGCAGCTGAGGCTCTCTCAGCTGCGGCACAGGAGTAGCCGAACAATGCCCCGTACCGGGGCCGCAACGCACTGGACGACCGTGTGAACAAGCTCAAGCAGTTCCGGGCGGTCGCCACCCGGTTCGACATGCGCGAACTACATTTTCCTGAAAGCTGCACACTGCGGCGATCGTCACGTGGCTCTGCGCCTTCGTTCAAGAGCCCTCAGCACAAACACCGTTGCCGTACTCATACTCCAGCAGCGTTTTGGTATCGGTGCTGGAGTGCTGACCCGCCTCGGCCGCCCGGCAGGCGGCGCGTCGCATGAGTGGAACTCCGGTCCCTCGAAGCGATCACGGGACCACGGTGACCGGCCACCGGGCCGCCTTGACCAAGCGCACCGCGAGCGAGCCGATGAAGCGGTGACCTGCATGTTCGGAGGCCCCGACGACCACGGCGTCGGCCTTCAGCTCGTCGGCCACCCGCACGAGGCCGCCGAACGCGTCGCCCTCGACGGTGTGGAACTCCCACCGCACCCGGAAGACGTTGCCCAGGCGCTCGGCACCCTCCCGTACCTGCGTGACGATGTCCTCGGCGATCTGGGAGGTGGTCTCCACCATCGCCGCGGACAGGCCGGGCGCCATCGCCATCGCGGTTCCCGGGGTCGGCGCGGCGCACGCCGAAGCACTGGCAGCGCGGATCCGCGTCCTGCGCCTGCGGCGCGCGGTGCTGACGGGGGTGGCCGAGCGCGGGTCCACACCTGAGGAGACGGAACTCATGCACCGGCTGGCCCAGCCTTCCGAGGACGAACGCCGACGTCTGATCGGCGATTTCCTCGACGCCGTCTTCGGCGGTCCTGACGCCGCCCCGCATGCGCGGGGGCATGCGCTCGATGACCCCCGAGTTGCCCGACAACCCGGAGGCGGAGCAGGTCCAAGCGTGGGTGGAGTCGGCCGAAATATCTCTGGACCCTGATTTCCGCGCCATGGTGCGACGGGTGGCCGAGGACCAAGCAGCCGAGCAGGCCCGAAGCGACATGATGGGCCCGCGACGCGACATTGCCGCAGCCGTCCGTGACCAGGCCGGCCCGGTCCTGATCGCCGGCGTCGACCCGGCCTCGCCCCAGGCCGATCCGATCGTCGCTGCGTTCACGGCGCACTACGCGCACTGGGGATGCTTTCACGTCTCGGCGCGGCGGAACTTACGGTTTGTGGGTTACCCAGAGCAGTTCCGCCGGCCAGCGGTGTGCCCAGTCGGGTGGGTCGGTTTCGTTGTAGCCGTTGGGTGTTCCGAGTTCGGGTCGCGGCTCGATGAGGTCGTCGATGATGAGACCCGCGCCGCGCAGGACCTTGACCCAGCCGCCGTAGGTGAGCTGATAGCTGGTCGCGCCGTCGTCTTCGGCGATGGTGTTCAGTCCGAAGTAGTCCTGCTGCAGCGTCGTGGTCACGCGGCTGGCGGCTTCGTCGTAGCACGCTTCGAACCATGGGCTGGCGACGTTGAACACCAGGCGACCGCCTCGGCCCAGGACGCGTGCGGCCTGCGGGACGGCCAGGTGCGGGGGCGCCCAGCTGAGCCCACCGAAGTCGCAGAACACCAGGTCGAAGCTGTTGGCGGCGAAGGGGAGTTGTTCGGCGGCGCCTTGCACCAGCGGGTAGCGGGCCGCTCCCATCGCGCGGTTCGCTGCGGCGAGTTGGGCTTCGGACAGGTCGAGTCCGACCACGGTGGCGCCTTCGGCGGCGAGCGCCCTGGACCACTGGCCGGCGCCGCAGCCGAGTTCGAGGACGCGCTTGCCGGTGACGTCGCCCAGGGCGTGCAGGTGCGCGTCGGGGATGGAGTACATGCCCCACAGCCGGGGTGTGGCGCCGATTTGCGGGTCGTGCTTGTGCTGGTAGGCGCTGCTGATCTGGTTCCAGAGCCGCCGGTTGGCGGGGATGCTGTCCACGTGCCGACTCCAGCACTGCCTGCCGGGGGCGGTCAACACGATTAAGGCACTGGCCGGCCCTCGCCTCGGTCCGGCCCTGGCCCGGCCCATGATCCGCCGGACGAGCCCTGGCCCATCCACCCCGCAACAGCCCCTCCCGTTCCGCTTTCCGAGGCGACCCTCCCCCCGCGGCCCCACTCCGACATCGCAGTCAGCGTTGTGGCCATCGTCGCGGCGCCTTCCGTGAGGCGGGTCAGGAGGGTGCGGGAGAGGTCGACCTCTGTCGGGGAGTAGCCGACTGCCGCGGTGACGTAGGCCGCCAACTCGTGGTCGCCGTCGGATGATTCCACGCGCACCGTCATCACCGCCGGGGCCCCTCCACCCGGCCGTGGCCCATCGACAGGCCAGCTCCTTCACCGTTTCCAGGGCCAGGTCCTTGACCACGCCGACCTGCCGCTTCAGGGACTTCACCGGGGACGTCCGCCACCGTCAGGGCGTTCACGTCCTCTCCGGGGCACGCGTGGCCAGTTCTGATCCCCTGCTTGCGGTCACCCAGCGGGAAGCTCTCTGGCTGCGATACACGACGTGACGCCGAGCGGCGACGAGACTCACCGCCTCCCGTTTGCCATCCCTAGGACCCCTAGGTTATACCTAGGGCCACTAGGAATACGGGGAGGGTGTATGGCGCGGGCCGGGCTGACGGCGGAGCGGGTGACGAGTGCGGGCGCCGAGCTGGCGGACGAGGTCGGGCTCGACCGGGTGACCATGTCGCAGGTGGCGCGGCGACTCGGCGTGAAAGATGCGAGCCTCTACTCGCACGTCCGCAGTCTGGAGGATCTGCGCGGACGGATCGCGCTGCTGGCGGCGGACGAGAAGACCATCCGTATCGCCGAGGCGACCGCCGGGCGGTCGGGCAAGGACGCTCTGGTCGCGTTTGCCAACGCCTGGCGGGAGTACGCCCGCCAGCACCCGGGCCGCTACATGGCGACGCAGACCCCGATCCAGATCGACCCTGAGCTGGCCGCAAGAGCGCCCGGACCACGGCGCGCGGTCGAGCTGACCTACGGCATGCTGCGCGGCTACGGACTGGCCGAGCCCGATCTGACCGACGCGGTCCGGTTGCTGCGCAGCACGTTCCACGGGTTCGTCGCCTTGGAGGCGGCGGGCGGGTTCGCGCACGAGCGTGCGCCGCAGCACTCCTGGGTCCGCGCCCTCGATGCCCTGCACACCCTCCTGGAGCACTGGCCCCCGTCCCGAGAAGGAGACTCCTGATGACCGCCCCGACCCTCGGCAGCCTGCGCGTGAACGGCGCAACCCTGCACTACGAAGTGCGCGGCCAGGGCCCGCTCCTACTGCTGATCCCCGGAGGAGCGGGCGACGCGGCCTCCTACGACGGCGTCGCCGACGACCTGGCCGCCGCATACACGGTCGCGACCTACGACCCGCGCGGCATGTCCCGCAGCACGCTGGACGACCCCGAGGCCGAGCAGCACGTGGCCGAGCACGCCGACGACGCGTTCCGCATACTGGAGCTGCTGTCGCCGGGTGAGCCTGCCGCGGTGTTCGGCGCCAGCTCGGGCGCGATCACCGCCCTGCACCTGCTCACCGTCCATCCCGAACGCGTCGAACGCGTCGTGGCGCACGAGCCTCCGGTAGTGGAGGTCCTGCCGGATGCCTCCGCACATCGCGCGCTCATCGCGCGCGTGCAGGAGACGTTCCGCACCCAGGGGCTCATGCCGGCGATGGCCGTGTTCGCCGCGGGTCTGAAGAAGGACGGCGACACCACCGAACCGAAGGCCGAGCTCAAGCTTCCGCCGCAAGCAGCGGCGCGGGCCGAGCGGACGATGGCCAACCTCCCGTACTTCGTCGGGCGCATCGTGCCCAGCTTCATGTCCTACGCCCCGGACATCCACCGGCTGGAGGCGCTGTCGGACCGGCTCGTGCTCGCCTGCGGTCACGACTCACGCGGCGAGCTGCCCTACCGTCCGGCCGCTCTCCTGGCCGAGCGTCTCGGCACGGAACTCCTGCACTTCCCCGGCGGACACACCGGCCTGACCACGCACCCCGCCGAGTTCGGCGAACTCCTTCGGAAGGCATTCCTCGCCTGAGACCGTGTTCTACGTGGTGAGGCGGACAAGTTGCCCCGGTCCACGGGGCTCGGACCTGTGTGTTCGCCCCCCTTTTTAGCCCTGACGTGGGCGGTGTCGAGGACGACACGGGTGGCATCGATGAGGCCGCCGTCGTCGAGCCGGTGCAGTACCCCCTCGTGCAGGCGGCCCCAGACTCCTGCTCGCGACCAGATCAGAAACCGGCGGTGGGCGGTCGACTCCGATATCCCGAAGCAGGGCGGCAGTTGGCGCCAGGCGCATTCGCTGACCAGGACGTAGATGATGGCCGCGAACAGCGTCTCATCGGGGGTGTCCCGCGTTCCACCGCCTTGCGGCCGCGCCCTCGACGGAGGGACCCGCGGCTTGGCGATCTCCCACAGCCCGTCCGGAACAATCCAACTCCACGTACCCCGCCCCAGACCGAACCAACGACCGCCTCACCACGTAGGACTTCCCCAGGCGATCGCCGATACGACCTGCTCGGCCACCACGATGCGCAACCGTCGCGTTGAGTGGATCCGACTTGGCGTCTTTGCGAAGCTCAAACAGCTCGCGTGGGAGTGCCACGACAGGCCTGGGACCGCCGCCGGAGGAGATCACCGTGCACCTGGACGCCGGCTATGACTCGGACAAGACCCGTGTCCTGCTCGACGAACGCGGCCTCCGCTGCCGCATTGCACACAAGGGTGAGCAGGCGCCGATACAGACCAGTCAGAGGTGGCATGTCGAACGCACCCACGCCTGGCAGAACGCCTGCCACCGCCTCGCCCGCTGCTACGAGCGTCGGGGCACTGTCATCGACGCCTTCTTCGACCTGGCCGACGCCATCATCACCGCGCGTAGCCTGATCCGTCGGGCATGGACGACCCACCGTTGGGACGAACGCCCGAACCGCCGCCCATCAGCACCCTTATCTGCGCCACCTCATTCCTCGTACGGTCGGAGCCATGCGTGCGGTCAGAGACCGAGCAGCTCCGCGAGGGTGCCGCCGAGGACGCGATCGCGGAGCGCACCCGGCCGAGTCACTCGTTCGACGGTGGCGCGGGCGAGAACCGGGTCGCCGTAGGGTGCGTCCGAACCGAACAGTGTGCGGTCGGGCACCTCGTTGATGGCCAGTCGCACCGCGAAGATGATGTTCGCTGTCGACAGTTCCAGGTACATGTTCGGGGTTTCCCGGGCCAGCTCGATGGCCGTCAGCCAGTTCATTCCGCCGAGTTGGCTGATCACCAGGGGGACAGTGGGGTGACGGCGCGCGAGACCGGCCAGAGTCGCCAGGTCAGCCGCTGTGGTCGGCGCGAACCCGTGGACGACGACCGGCAGCCCGCCGTGATCGGCGGCTGCCTGCAGAACCGGCTCGATCTGGCCGGCCCTTTCAGGTGGCGGGGTCAGCTCACCAATGCCCCGAAAGCCCCGGCCAACGACCTCCCGCTCGACGTCCGCCGCGATCTGCTGGGCCGGTAGGTCCAGGCGTACCTTGCCGAAGCCGATGAAGCGCTCGGGGTATGCCGCGCACGCCGAGTCGAGTTCCCGCCACGCGGCCTGGTAACTGTCCGGACCATTCGACCGTCCGCTGACCGTCTCGTCCAGCACACTCATCTCGCGCCGGAACGAGGCCAGGTCGGTGGCCCGCTCGGGATGCGGCCGGGTGCCGAACAGCACGGCGCGGTCGACTCCTGCCTCGTCCAGCAATGCGATGTGGCTGTGCACGGGATCGTGGACATGGCTGTGCGCGTCGATAATCAACGAATTCTCCTGGTCATGAACGGTGACAGCGGCGGAATACGGCCGCTGGCCTCAGTGTTGAACGTTGGCACCATGGCAAGGTCAAGCCGAGTGGAGAAACGAGGGGCGATGCTGATCGGGCAACTGGCCAAACGCACCGGGACCAGCGAGCGCCTGCTCCGGTACTACGAACGCGTCGGCCTGCTCACCGCGAACCGTCAGCCCAACGGATACCGCGACTACGATGACGCCACTGAGCAGACGGTCAGGCAGATCCGCGCCCTGCTGGCGGCCGGGCTGTCCACCAACCTGATCCGGCAAGTGCTGCCCTGTGGCAATGCGGACGGCTCGCTGCGTCCGTGCCCAGGAGTGCTGGAAAAGCTCCGAGTCCAGCTCGCCCACCTGGACCAGCGCGCGAACGAGTTGGCGCAAGCTCGGCAGACCCTGCGACAGGCGATCGCGACCACCGAACAGATCGAGTAACCACGGCCAACGCACCCGCGGCCTGAGCCGGCTACCCGGGCAGCAGCGCCGAAAATCGGCCCCACAACGGGTCGATCAGCGAATGGTGGCGGCACAGACGCAGGTACCCGGTGACCACAGGGTGTCGCAACTCCATGATCACCAAGACCTGTGCTTGTTTCCGTACCGTAGACGAGACGGAGCTGCCGCGCTTCGTCCAACGCCGCTTCACAAGCGGCTACTGGCCGACGCCGTTCAAGCCAACGCCGCCTCTGGCGGACGGCCCTGAGGAAGTGCGCCGCCGCGCCGGTGGTACCGGATGCCCATCGAGACACGTTCGCTATTTCCCATGGGGAAGTCCATGAACCTCCCCATGGGAATTATCGTGACCGTTCCACACCACGGGAGGGCCAGTCCGACTCCCGTCCCCTGGCTCGAGGTTTGGTGAGCGCGGTCGCCGCGGGGTGATTCCGTCTCAGTCTGGGATGGCGGCGTCGACCAGGGCGGCGGCTACGGTGCGGGCCGCTGTTTCGGCGCTGGGGTCGCGGTCCAGCCAGGCGCTGATCCCGGCGCCGTCGTAGAGCAGTACCAGTTGGTGGGCGAGTGACTTCGCATCCTTGGCGCCTGCCTGCTGGGCGAGGCCGAAGAACAGCTCATGCAGCCAGGTGCGGTAGCCCTGTGCGGCTTGCTCGACGACGCCGCCGGGTGGGGCATCGGCACTCGCGCTGATGAACGCACAGCCACGGAATCCCGGCTCGGTGAACGACAGCCCCTGCACCTCGAACGCGCCGACCAGGCGCTCCTTCGGGGTGTCGTAACGGGTCTCGAGTTCGTGTGCCATGCGCTCGGCGGTCGCGGCGTGCCGTGCCTGCAGGTAGGCGCGGACCAGGCCGTCCTTGCTGCCGAACGCGCTGTACAGCGTGGCTTTCGCGACTCCGGCGTGCTCGATGACTCGGTCGATCCCGACCGACTGGACACCCTCGGCGTAGAACAGCTCGTTGGCGGCGGCCAGCAGTCGCGCCCGCGCTGCCGCGCTGCGTGCCTTCGGTGACAGCACCCTCTCAGACATACACGCATAGTAGCAGACAGGTCTGTCTGTCTTGAATTGATTGCGGGTTCCTCTTGACATATCCAGACAGGTCTGTCTAGATTGAACCTGTTACCAGACAGACCAGTCTGGATAGCAAATCTGGAAGGTGCATCCCATGTCTGTGGAGCACAAGAACCTCGACCTGCACCCCATTACCGCCCTGGTCACCGGGGCTACGTCCGGCATCGGCCGGGCAGTCGCCAAGCGGCTCGCTGCCGATGGAATGTCCGTCGTTGTGTCCGGCCGCAACGCTCAGCGAGGCGCCGAGACCGTCGACGAGATCACCGCGGCCGGCGGCCATGCCCGGTTCGTCGAGTCGGACCTTGAGGACCCGGCCGGCATCGACCGGCTCGCCGGCGAGGTCGGCGAGATCGACGTCCTGGTCAACAACGCCGGGCAAGCCATCTGGGCACCGACCGAGGAGATGAAGGTCTCCGAGTACGACGCGATGTTCGCCAGCAATGTCCGCGCGCCGTTCTTCCTCGTCGCCGCGTTCGCTCCGGCGATGGCGGCGAAGGGGTCGGGCAGCGTGATCAACATCGGCAGCATGGCCGGCAGCCTCGGCCTGGCCACCGGCGCCGCGTACGGCGCGACCAAGGCCGCGTTGGCATCACTGACGCGGGGCTGGACCGCTGAGTACAGCGGCCGCGGCGTTCGCTTCAACACCGTCGCCCCCGGCCCGGTCTACACCCGGCCCGAGGCCCGCGGCCTGTTCGACGCGCTCGCCGAGACCACCGCGATGAAGCGCGCTGCCGAGCCCGAAGAGATCGCCGAGGTCGTCGCCTTCCTCGTCTCGCCGAAGGCCGGCTACGTCACCGGCGCGACCGTTGCCGTCGACGGCGGCCGCACCGCCATCTGAACCTGTCTGCCCCGAGAGGCACACGCTCATGAGCGACACCGTGTACGGACTCGGCGTCGACGCCGCTGGCGCTGGCGCTGAGAAATTCGCGCACTTCCGGGCCGAGGCACTCGGGCGGGAAGTCGCCTCAGGCGAGGCCCGAATTCGCCACACTCGGCCCGGAGAGGCCACTTCAGCCGCGATCCGGTTCCACCTCGACCTCATCAGCCCCACCGTCGAGGCCGAGTCTCAGCGGCTGATCGCGCTCGGTGCGTGCCAGATCCGCCACGTCGCCCAGGGCTCTGCCCGCTGGGCAACGCTCGCCGACCCCGAAGGCAACGAGTTCGCCCTCGTCGCCGGCTGAGACACGAAATGCGGCCAAGGAGTGCGCACCCGAGTCCGAGCGCACGCGTCCGCGACCAGGTCGCCCGGCAGCACAGAAGCACAGGAGTTGAAATGAACCAGCCCGTTATTCTGATCACCGGAGCGCTCAGCGGCATCGGCCGCGCCGCCGCCGTCGCCTTCGCCAAGAAGGGCGCGAAGGTGGTCGTTGCCGGTCGACGCGATGAGGCAGGCAAGGCGCTCGCCGAGGAGCTGCGCTCTTTCGGCTCCGAGGCCGAGTTCATCAACGCGGACGTCCGCAAGGAGGATGACCTCCGCGCTCTGGTCGACGAGACCGTCGCACTGTTCGGCCGTCTCGATGTCGCGGTGAACAATGCCGGCACCGAAGGCAAGGTCGGCCCGATCACGGACCAGACCGCGGAAAGCTATGCCGCGACGTTCGACACGAATGTTCTCGGCGTGATCCTGAGCATGAAGCACGAAGCGCGCGTCATGCAGGGACAGGGCAGCGGCACCATCATCAACATCTCCTCGACCTACGGGCACGAGGGTGCGGCGGGAGCCTCCCTCTATGTCGGCAGCAAGCATGCCGTCGAAGGCATCACCAAGTCCGTGGCGCTCGAGCTCGCCAAGTCCGGCATCCGCGTGAACGGCGTGGCGCCTGGTCCTACGGACACTGGCATGCTGACCCGTTTTACCGGCATACCGGAGAACAAAGCGGCTCTGGTGGCGGATGTTCCGTTGGGGCGCCTCGGCCTCCCGAAGGAGCTTGCCGACGCGATCGTTTTCCTTGCATCGAACGAAGCCTCATTCATCACCGGGCATATCCTCAACGTCGACGGCGGTCACACCGCCAACTGACCTTGCCAGGCAAGGATGTTCGCGTCCGCTTCGACCCGGTTGGTTGACCCGATCGTGAGGGGAACAGCTCCGAACAGGTCGATCGGCCTACCTCGTGCTGTGACCGCGGTGGTTCGCCGGGGTGGCGGTCGTGGCGGTTGACCCGGTGAACCTATGCGGTCACGGCACTAGCCATTACTTCGCGCCGAGGAGGCGTACGGCAATGCTGCGATCCACACACGACATGGTTTTGCCCCAGTTCGTGGAAGCCGGCGGGGTCCAGTACGCCTACCGGCGCTCGTTGAGCCCAACGGCACCCCGCTGGTGTTCTTCCAGCACTTCATGGGAAATCTCGACGACCACGACTCAGCTTTGACTGATGCCTTCGCCCGGGAGCGGGAAGTAGACCTACGGCATTTGAGTGGTCACCCACCCGCACCGGCAGGCGCAGCTGCGCACTCCAACCGGGTCACGAGAGTGGGCCACGGGGATGAATGACCGAGTCAATGGGTTTCCCGAACCCACGTCGTGAGCTGCGTGTGATACGACGACAGTCCAGCGCCGTGCGCAGAGCACTGGCTCGACTGGCTTTGCGTCACAGAACCGCGCCACTGGCCGAATTCCGTTCACCTGGGGAGTAATTCACTCGCTGGATCGGTTCTCCCTTAGCTTTGAGCCATCGGGAATCGGTCATCGGTCATCGGTCATCGCGATCCGTGAGCATGGGACCACCTGAGGTGCTCTCAGGGCCCAAAGGCTGTCCCATGGTGCTTTAATTCCGCCTTGGGCGTGGGCATATCTACTCGATCCGATCTCCCCGAACTAAGATGTTCGCGAGGCATCCGGAATGAACTCGAACCATCCGCCAGTCAGGATTGAGCATGTCGGGAGTAGCGACTATGGGCAAGCTGCAGGGAAAGGTGGCGGTCATCACCGGCGGCACCGCGGGGATCGGACTGGCCACCGCAAGGCTCTTCGTCAGAGAGGGCGCCTATGTCTTCATCACGGGCCGCCGCCAGAAAGAACTCGATGAAAGCGTGAAGGCAATCGGTGGCAACGTATCCGGCGTTCAGGGTGACGTCGCCGAACTGGCCGACCTCGACCGCCTCTATGAGACCGTCAGAGCGAAGGGGCGAATCGATATCGTTTTCGCCAACGCAGGGCTGGGTGAGTTCGCTTCACTGGAAGATGTCACGGAAGAGCATTTCGACAAAATCTTCAACATCAATGTGAAGGGGGCACTCTTCACGGTACAAAAGTCCCTGCCGCTATTGAATGATGGCGCCTCTGTCATTCTTGCGGGCTCCGTTGCGAGCGTCAAGGGAACCCCCGCGTTCTCGGTCTACGGTGCGAGCAAGGCCGCCGTCCGAAACTTCGTCCGAGGATGGACGGTGGAGCTGAAGGATCGCCGTATCCGGTGCAACGTCCTCAGCCCTGGCCCGATCGAAACTCCGCTTGTGGCGGAGCAACCTCAAGATGCCATCGCGAAGATTGCATCCACCATTCCGATGGGCCGCATGGGGAAGCCCGACGAAGTCGCCAAGGCGGCGCTCTTCCTGGCCTCGGATGACTCCAGCTTCGTCACGGGGATCGAACTGTTCATTGATGGCGGCAGAGCGCAGATCTAATTCCGCAACGGCGCATCCGGCCGTGTCGTTCAGTTCGCGGGGCCCGTCGCGACCACATGCCGGCGTAGAGCTTCGGATTCAGGCCCGCTCCCCAAGACAGGGATACAGACGAGACGAGTGCCTGTCGAGCCGCGCCGGTGACCGCCATCGGCGGGCCGTTCGAGATCATCGATCGTGAAGTGCCACGGCCGGTCCCGACCACGTACGGGTTGCCGTGGTCGTCCGCGGAATCTGCCACGGCCCCACAGCGTTTTCGTGACCGCCAAGTTCCCGCCCAGCTCCCAGGGGTGAGCCTGGGAGGTGGGGATTTCCTTTCTCTCCAAGGAGGCTGACCGATGGACGTGTCCTGCCAGTTCGCCACGTCTCTGCACTCTCCCGAACACATCGCCACCGCTGAACAGTTGGGCTACCATCGCGCCTGGCTCCACGACACCCCCGCCCAAAGCCCCGACGTCTGGGCGATGCTTGCGCTGGCCGCCGAACGCACCCGCCGCATCGGCCTCGCCCCCGGTGTCCTCGTCCCGACGCTGCGCCATCCGATGGTCAACGCCTCCGGCGCCGCCACCCTCGCCGCTCTCGCACCCGGCCGAGTGGCCCTCGCCTTCGGTACCGGTTTCAACGGCACGCGCGCCCTCGGCGCACCCCCGGCCTCCTGGTCGTACCTCAGCGCATACGTCCGGACGGTACGCGGTCTACTGCGCGGTGACACCGTGGAATGGGACGGCGCCCCCATGCGCATGATGCACCCCGGTACGAACGCACCGCAGCGCCCCATCGACATCCCTGTGCTGGTCTCCGCTCTCGGCCCCAAAGGGCTTGCCCTCACCCACGAGATCGCTGACGGTCTGTTCACCGTCAACGGCGAAACTGCCCATGCCCACGAGTTCACCTGGGCCGCCCTGGGCATCCACGGCACCGTCCTGGGCGAGGAGGAACCACTCGACTCTCCCCGTGTCCGCGCCGCCGCCGGCCCCGGCAATGCACTGGCCTACCACGCTGCCTACGAATTCGGCGGCGACCCCACCACCCTGCCCGGCGGAAAAGCCTGGCTCGACGCCATCACCGCTCGCCCCCGCACCGAACGTCACCTCGCCGTACACGATCAGCACCTCACCGACCTCAACGCAGCCGACACCGCCGCCTGGAACGCCGGAAGCTGGCAGGCAATCACCTCCACCACCGTCACCGGACCCCCCGACCGCATCCGAGACCAGCTCAGCGCCTACGCACGAGACGGCATCACCGAAATCGTCTACCAGCCCTCCGGCCCCGATATCCCCGGCGAGCTCGAACACTTCATGGCCATCGCCCGTGACGTGTAAGCCTCGATTCACCGAGTAGGTGTCTGTCCGCGAGCCGGACATGAAGACGCGGATGCCCTCTGGGCTAGGCCCTCGCTTGCGCGTCGCGCTCCTTGGCCGGGTGCTTCAGATCGGTCCGGCGCCCCGGAGTGATCCGAGCCCAACGACCGGGCCGACGGACGGGATGCGGTACTTGTGGAGGTCCTCGTGCGGCGAACGGTGCTCCGTCGATGACGCCGTTGGTGAGGTCGGCCAGGAGTTGGCGGAATTCGGGGCGCAGGACGATCCAGTCGATGGAGCCATCGGGCTTGATGACCCTGCGCTTCTTGAAGGCCGAGGTGTCGTTCTCCCGGTAGACCTTGGCGAGCGGTCCCCAGCGCAGGCGGGCCCGGGAGTCCTCGGCGTCTTCGAGCTGACGGTCGACGCCGGCTTCGAGGCCGACGCGAAAGTGGTATCGGCCGGGCTAACCTCCACCGGCCGCCTTGTCGTCATCCCCGGACCGGAGGAGGCACGATGACCGACGCCGCCGACCTGCTCGCCGCGCACCCGCCCACCACGATGGACCGGCTGGAGTTCCTGCGCGCCCGCTTCGACGCGGGCCTCGCCTGGGTCGAGAACGACATGATGGAGCCGGGCCCAGACCCGGTCTCGGCTCCACTGGGCGAACGCCGGTAGACCGTCTGCCGGCACGGACCGAACACTGGAGGCAGCTGCCTCCAAGTGCAGCCCGACGTGGCGACGAACACGATCGCCACCAGAGCGTCGCGGTCACCTGCCCGACGCCGGCCTCAGGCGGAGACTGCGCTGGCGAACCTGATGGGTCGCGACAGGTCCGTATGCAGGACGGGACGCCGTTCGGCCCTGCTCAGGATGCGATGGTCACGGTGGCGATAACACTTGATACATGGCAGAGCGATCGCGGACACGGACTTCGTCGACGGCCACCCGAAAGCAGAAGGCGCCTGCGATGGGGCCTGCGGCCGCGGCGCGTGGTGCGGCCGAGTTGTTGCAAAGCCTGATCAGCCATCGTGCCGAGGGGGTATCGGCCGTCCGGCGCAGCGAGGATGGCTGGTGTGTCGAGGTGGAGGTCCTCGAGCTGGCACGCGTTCCTGACACCACGAGCCTGCTCGCCACCTACGAGGTGAAGCTCGACGAGCAGGGCGAGCTGCTCGAATACTTCCGTACCCGTCGCTATCGCCGAGGCTCGGCCGACGAGTGAGCGCACGGTCCTCACGCGATGAAAGGACGTCACTAGATGGCCGCCACGAGCACTTATTCCGGCTTTGCCGGTGAGGTAGTCCCGTGCCCTCCCAGAGCCGGCACGTTGTACGACGTGCTGGAGCTCATCCTGGACCGGGGCATGGTCATCGACGTGTTCATCCGCGTGTCGCTGGTCGGGATCGAGATCCTCAAGATCGATGCCCGCATCGTCGTCGCCAGCGTCGACACCTATCTGCGTTTCGCTGAAGCGTGCAATCGACTGGACCTGGAGCGGGACTCGGGAAGTGTCACCGTTCCCGAGCTGTTCAGCGGCCAAGCCGCAAAGAGCATCGGGAAGAGCAAGGTCAAGAAGGCGGCCAAATCCGTCGGCGACACCGTTCGCACCGCGGTGGGAGCGGGCGACGATTCGGATGAGGAGTCCGAGGAGGAAGCGCAGCCGAAACGCCGGCGCGCCCCCGCCCGGTCCGGAGCGGCTTCCCGCCGGCGTAGCTCCGGGGAGGACTGACCGGTGACGGACGACGGCGTCTACGTCTACGGGATTGTCCGTGCGGCGCATCCGGTGCCCACGGTTCTGCACGGTGTGGGTAACCCGCCGGGGGCGGTGACGATGATCGTTGAAGGGAAGGTTGCCGCGGTCGTCAGCCCCGCCCCACCGCAGTTGCGCGCCCGCCGCCGTGACCTTCTGGCACACCAGGAGCTGCTGCTGACGCTGGCCGAGCAGGGGCCGCTTCTCCCCATGCGGTTCGGTATGGTCGCGTCCGACGCGACGGCCGTTCGCCGGCAACTGACGGATGCCGAGGATCGCCATCTGGCCGTCCTGGACTGGGTCGCGGACCGGGTCGAGATCAACGTCAAGGCGATGCCGGCCAAGGATTCCCTCGCGGCCGTCGTCAAGGATGACCGCGCCGTCCGCGAGCTGCGCGAGGCGGTGCGCCGCCGGCCGAGCTACGAGGCGAACGTCCGCCTGGGGTCGGCCGTGGCGGCGGCGCTGTCGCGCCGGGCCGCCGAAGCGGGGCGCGACGCCGCACAGGAGCTGCGCCGTGCGGCTCATGCGATCGCTGCCGGGCCAGAGGTCTCCGGGTGCGTGATGAACGTATCGTTCCTGGTCAGCCGGGGTGACTGCGTCCGCTTCGCCGAGGAGGTGCAGCGGCTGGCCCAGCGCCATCGCGACCGGGTGGAGCTGAAGGTTGCCGGCCCTCTCCCGTGCTACAGCTTCCTTGAGCCCGAGCGCGTCGCCGAACGGATCGGGGCATGACATGGGGCTGATCAGCGGACTGCTCACCCTGCCGCTCGCCCCCGTGCGGGGCGTGACCTGGGTCGCCGGCCAGCTCGCTGAGGCCGCCGATCGTGAGCTCCACGATCCGGCACTGATCCGCGTCCGGCTCGCCGCCCTGAACCAGGAGTACGAGAACGGTCATCTCTCCACCGAGGCATTCGAACGCGAAGAAGACCGGCTGCTCGACCTGTTGCACGGGTGCTGACCTGGTACGTGCGACGACGCGGCGTCGGGTGGGCTGTTCGGGCTGTTCGGGCTGTTTCGGGTGTGACCTGCCCAGTGCGCGATAAGTGCCGCTCGATCCCCGTCGCTGGGCGTTCCGCCACCCTCCTCGACGCCGAGGAGGAGGGCTGGCGTGGTGAATTTCGCGTGAGCGGGGCCGTGCATAGGAGGGAGAAGCTCACCCGAGGACGAAGATGACGACGACGAGACGACGACGGAGATGACGAGGGTGAAGACGGCGAGGTACGGAGGCGATACGGAGTATGAGGCGGACGGCGGTGGAGGGGCCAAGGCCGACAGGGGAACGCGACGCCGGTAGAAACGAGGGACGGGAGGAATGGGCGACTACATGACAGATGTTGATTACCGGCAAGGCTTCTCTCCCGCGTCCGGTCCCAGTACGGCCAACCTTGCCGACATTCTCGAACGCGTTCTCGACAAGGGCATTGTCATCGCCGGGGATATCAAGATTGATCTCCTCGATATCGAGCTGCTCACCATCCGCTTGAGGTTGTTCGTCGCTTCAGTCGATACCGCAAGGAAAGCCGGGATCGACTGGTGGGAGACCGATCCAGCACTCAGTTCGAAGGCGGCCCGCAGTGAACTGCGTGACGAGAACCGCCGGCTGCGCGAACGCGTGGAAGCCCTCGAGTCCGATAGTGAAGAGGCGTCGGCAGCCCCTCGAAAGAAAAGCAGGGCGGAGGCATGACGACGCATGTGCCCAGCGGTATGACACGCCCCGCGACCGCGGGGTCGTCCAACGGTTCGAGGGCCGAGACCGCCGTCTATGTCTTCGCCGTGTGCCGCCGACTCGACCCCGCGGCCCTGACCGGACTTCCTGGGCTCGCCGACGGCCGCCAGGTGCGTGCTCTGCCGTTCGGTTCGCTCACGGCGGTCGTCCAGGACGTACCGGCCGCTGAGTTCACGGAAGAGGCGTGGCATCGGCGGCTCGGTGACCGCCAAGAACTGGAGCGCTGCGCACGAGCCCACCATGAGGTGGTCACCGCGGCGGCCTCCTGCGGGCCGACGGCGCCCCTCGCGCTGGCCACCCTCTACCACGGCGAAGAACGCGCGAAAGAAGTCCTCGGCCAGGATGCGGACCGCTTCGGCGCGGCGCTGGACCGCATCGAAGGCCAGGCCGAGTGGGGGGTGAAGGTCTACTTGTCGGCTACGCCCACCGAGCCTTGCGGCGGCGGACCCGCCGCGTCTCCCCGGAACGAGTCCGGTGCGGGCATCGGTGCCGGCCGGGCCTACCTGCAACGGAAGCGCGGGCTGCACCAGGCGCGAGAGCAGCATCACGACCGCACGCTGCGGATCGCCGAGGACGTCGATGCCGCGCTGTCCGGTCTGGCGACGGCTTCCCGCCGGCTCGGCCTGCACAGCCAGGAGGCGACGGGGGAGCGGCATCGGCTGCAGATCCTCAACGCCACTTACCTGGTCGCGGCCACGATGGACGAAGAACTCAGGACCGCGGTGGAGGATCTGCGACGTCGCACGGGAGCGCACATCGAGATGTCCGGGCCGTGGGTGCCGTACTCCTTCGTCGGCGAGGTGTGAGCCGTGCCGGCGTCGTCCCATGAGCCTGTTCCCTGGGAGACACCGGGCCCCCTTACCGGTCCCGTCGGTGTCCCACTGGTGGACCTGCTGGACCGCGTTCTGGCCACAGGCGTCGTGGTCAGTGGCGACCTTGTCATCGCCATCGCCGAGGTTCCTTTGGTACGTCTCTCACTCCATGCGCTGTTGTCTTCGGTCAATGAGCGTGTCCCGGCCCCATGGTCGGACGGAGGCCCCTTGTGACGGACAAGGGCGCACGAGCGGAGAGCCGCTTCGATATCGACCGCGATGAAATGGGCCGCGATCTGGTCGCTTTGGTTCTGACCATCGTGGAACTGCTACGGCAGTTGATGGAACGACAGGCGATCCGGCGGGTGGACCAGGGCGACCTGAGTGACGAACAGGTGGACCGGATCGGGGAGACACTCATGCGCCTCGAAGAGCGGATGACCGAACTCTGCGATCAGCACGGCCTCCGGCTGGAGGATCTGAACCTCGACCTCGGGCCGCTGGGCTCGTTGCTGCCCCGCGCCTGACGCTGCGCTCTCCGGGCACAGCGGCGCGGCGCTCCCGTCCTGCGGATCGACGAGCCCTTTTGCGGTCTGTGGTGACCGTCCGGTGCAGGTGAAGCGGCGTCGCTCGGTCCCGCCGGTGGCCTGGCGATCGCCGTCTGACTTTCGTCGCCTGAGCGATCCGGATTCGTTGGAGTTGTGGCTTGGTGAGCGGTGCGTTCCCTGCTCTGTGTCACATCGGTTGCGAACGGCTGCTGACGGTCAGCGGACCGCAACGAGGACGGCAGCGTAGTGGGCGGCGAAGGCGGTGACGGTGAAGGCGTGGAAGACCTCGTGGAAGCCGAACCAGCGGGGAGAAGGGTCGGGGTGCTTGAGTGCGTAAGCCACTGCGCCGACGCTGTACAGAAGACCTCCGGTGACAACAAGGATCACTACGGTCGCTCCGCCAGTGCGCGCGAAATCGGGCAGGTAGAAGACTGCCGCCCAGCCCAGCACGATGTAGCAGAGGACGTAGAGCCAGCGTGGGGCGCCGATCCAGACGATGCGGAAGACGATGCCGGCCAGGGCGCCGGTCCACACCCACCAGAGCAGGACCGAGCACTGTTGGGACGGCAGAAGCAGCACAGTCAGGGGGGTGTATGTGCCGGCGATCATCAAGAAGATGTTGGTGTGGTCCAGACGGCGCAAGATGGCCTCGCCGCGCCGTCCCCACTCTCTGCGGTGGTAGAGCGCACTGGTGCCGAAAAGCAACCAGGAGGAGATCGAGAAGACCCCGCACGCGAGGGTGGCCTGCGGTGAGCGGGCGAGGCGGATGAGGACGATGCCGGCGACGAGCGACGCGGGGAATATGCCTGCGTGTAGCCATCCACGCAGCTTCGGTTTGAGCGATTCCAAAGCGTCGGCAGCCTGCTCCACCGCAGCTCCGGCAGAGGCGCGCGGGGGGACGGCTGGAGAGGGTGAAGAACCCCGCCCCTGCTCACGCTCCAGGGGGTCTTCGGCGGTCATGCGGCCATGCTAGGAACCCGATGGCCGTGGCAGTCGGAGGCGCGGGCATGCGCACACCAGGAAACATGAACACGGCGTCATCGGGCTGTTCCTACTCCCGTGAGCGCCAACGAACCATCGGCTGAGTGGATTGTCGCACCCGCACGTCACCCGGCACGTACGTCATGCCGACGGCGGCGGTCTCTCTGCCAGATGACCACAGCGGGCCCCTCCCGCTCCCCTGAAGGCACCGCGTCGGCATGGGCGTATACATATGTGCCGGCGTACGGCACACCCACCCGTGGACGGCGCTAAGCCCCGAGGGCGACAAACGCCATGACGGGCGCTGCGCGTCCCGGCCGCCGGAGGGGGAGTGGAGCACGGGAAGCGTCACGCTAATGAACCGGCGGCTGGGGCGCGGAGGGCCTGGATCACGGACCAGGCGACCGAGGCCATGGGTACGGCCACGACCGCGCCGATGACCCCCGCGACGATGCTGCCGGCGATGACGCAGAGGGCGACGACGAGCGGGTGGAGCCGCACCGCCCAGCTCAACACGAGCGGGTGCAGCACATGACCTTCGAGCTGGCCGATGACGACGATGAGCGACAGTACGACCAGGGCGATGAGCGGGCCGCGACCCGCCAGAGCCACCATGGTGGCCACCGCCAGCGCGATGGGTGAGCCGATCAGCGGGATGAAGGCGGCGACGAACTCCAGCAGGGCCAGTGGCAGGGCCAGCGGCACCCGCAGCACGAACAGCGCGAGTCCGACGAGTAGGGCGTTGGTGCCGGCCACGATGATGATGCCGCGGGTGTAGCCGGCGAAGGTGTGCCATGCCGCGTGCCCGGCGACGCGCCACCGGGAACGGGCGGCTTCCGGCAGCTGTGCGCAGGTCCAGAGCCACAGTCGTTCGCCGGAGTGGATGAAGAAAACCGAGCAGAAGAGCGCCAGCACACCCCCAGTGACCAACTCGATGACCCGGCCGGCTCCGCTGAGCGCGCCGCTGATCAGGGTGGAGCGGTGCGAGGCCAGGAAGGAGGCGAACTTTCCCTGCAGATCTGCCAGCGCGGTATGGCTGACGTGCAACGGGGGGCCTTCCAACCATCGCTTGATCCGGTTGAAGCCCCCGCCGAACTCTCCCACGAGCCGTTCCCACTCCCCAGCCACCGCGTTGCCCACCAGCGCCAGCAGAGCCAACAGCACCACGATGCTGCCCAGCACGGATACCACCACTGCTACCGCTCGCGGCAATCGGCGGGCCATCAGGTCGGTCAGGGGGCGCAGCACCGAGGCGATCACCAGGGCGACGAACAACGCGACTGCGACGAGCTGGAAGCGGCCCAGCACCCTAAACGCCCCGTACACCGCTACCCCGACTGCCAGCAGTCGCCACGCATATGCGGCGGCCATCCGTAGTCCGGAGGGGACCGATGCGCCGACGACGTGCGCCCGGGCGCAGCGTACGGCGGACATTGACCGGCCTCGGCCTGCCGCCCCCGCGGGACGGCTGCCCAGAACCACGGGCCGTGGACGGCGATGCCCCGGCCCCCGCCTGCTGGGCCGCTGTGCGGGGCGGCCATACCTGTTGCTCACCTGGGCACTTCCTCCCGCGTCCCAGTGCGGTACGCGCTGCTGGGGAGACGCCCCGCCTCGGGCAGATCTACGTGAGTTATCGAATGATCATTTATCCCTGAACGTATGGAGGAAAACCACCGCCATCCGTATGCCATGCACGAACCTGTCCACGCGCGTGGACAGCGACAAGCGGCGGCCTGATCACGCGGAGGGCGGAGATCGCCACCGCCACCGCCACCGAGAAGGTCATCGCCGAGCGCGGCATCGAAGGGCTGACCCACCGCGCGGTCGCCGAGCAGGCCGCCCTCCAGCGAGCCGTCGACCGCTCCAGGCGCTCGTACGCGACGAACAGCGCCAGCGCCGGCACCGGGGCCGCCATCATCACGTACGTCCAGACCGGCCGGCCCAGCTCGCGCCTCTGGATCGGCGGCAGGACGAGGAAGAGCAGGCCGAGGACGGACAGCGGCATGCCGGGCACATCGAGCCCGGCCGCGTGCCCGGCCGCGTGTCCGGCCCCGGACTCGCGGATCGGCATCGAGCCGTCGATCACACCGAGCACGCCCAGAGGCAGGCTGACCAGCCGCCTGCCGCGACCACGAGACCGTCCACTTTGCGTCCGCGCCCTCGACGACCACATGTGCACCGTCGACCTCTCCGCGGACGCCCCCCTGCACATCGCCGTAAGAATTCGCACCCTGGGGCGCGGAGCCATCCTGCCTGGTGCCTCGAACTCGCCCCGCACAGAGGGCGTACGTCTTTCACGGCACCGTGACCGTCGCAGCCCTTCGCCTCTGGCTTTGCGCGTGACCCGCCGGACAGAACCTAGGAGGGCAAGGCGAAGCGCTCTTTGAGGGCGTTCAGACCGGTGGCGTAGATGGTGTCGCCGAAGTGCTTCTCGATCTCGGGGACGAGTTCGTCGGCGGCCTCGTATGTCGCGGCCCAGCGGATCTCGGCGCCCGCCTCGTGCGGGTGCACGGACAGCGTGGAGACGTAGTCGGAGACGGGGACGGCGGATTCATGGATGGTGTAACGGAGCATCCGGCGCGAGTCGTCCTTCTCCAGGAGCCGTTCCCGGATGACCACTTGGCCGTTGACGGAGAACGCCTGTACTGCCCCGGGCGTCTCGGGATCGGCGCCGTCCTCGATCACTGACGGCGGCAGCAGGGGGTGCCAGTCGGCGAGGCCGCCGAACTTGCCGATGATCTTCCAGACGGCATCGGGGTCGGCGGTGACGACGGCGGTGCGGGCGAGCGTGTGCACGGATAGGCCTCCGGTGGCTTCGGATTGCGATGGACTTCGCATGGCGATGACTGGGGGTGGTCTCTGGTCCGCCGGTTCCCTCGACGGATCACCACGTGCCGTCGCCGCGCAGTACGGCGTCGGCGCCGCCGTCGATGAAGGCGACCTGGCCGGTGACCAGTTCGTTCTCGGGAGAGGTGAGCCAGGTCAGGAGGGGAGCGATCTGTGCTGGCTGGGCGTGGCCGTGGAGCGGCATGGGGACGGTCGTGTCGACGATCTCACGCATGTCGGGGCTGGCCAGCATCGGTTCGGTCATGGGGGTGACGACGGTTCCGGGGGCGATGGCGTTGAGGGGGATACCGGTGCCCGCCCAGTCGGCGGTCACGGCGGTGCGGCGTATCCATCGGGCAAGCGCGGCCTTGGTCGAGCCGTAGATCGCATAGCCCTCTCCCCGGTCGACTGCTGCCTGGGCGGCGGCCAGCGCTGCTTCCTCGTCGCCGGCGAGCGCCGCGTCGGCGATGGCCGTGTCGTGAGGGTGGATGGAGGCGACCGAGGCGATGACGACGGCGCGCGGGTCCGTGCCGGCGGCCAGCAGGGGGCGCAGCCCCTCCAAGGTGGCGACCACCCCGAAGTAGTTGACGCTGACGGCGCGCGGTTGGAAACCGGCGAGACCGGCGCCCGCGATCACGGCATCGAGCTGTCCACCGCTCAACTCGCTTGCCCGCTCGACCAGATGGGTCCGGCCATCGGGGGTGGCGAGGTCCGCGACGATATCGGCGTCCTTGAGGTCGGCGCCGATGACCGTGTTCCCTTGCTCCTTGAGCCGGGTGGCGGTGGCCTTGCCGATGCCGGAGGCAGCTCCGGTGATGAGGTAAGTGCGGGACATGGTCGGCTCCTTTGCTGATGCCGTACGTGCGCCGGTCGCTGATCACTGCGCGTTGCGGCCGTTGGCCGTACGCCTTTGGTCGTCGGTCACCGATCGGCAGTCGCCGTTCGCCGCGCGGCGGCACCGGCGCGCGGGCAGGCAGGGATAGCGCGACAGCAGGGGCGTGGCGGACGAATCGACCACCGGCCGATCGACTCCTGATCAGGCGGTGATCAACGTACGCTTTTTCGGCACGACATGCCAAAAAATCTCTCCGCGACGATAAAGGCCGAGGCGAAGCAGGGCACGGAGCGCACAATGGCGGCAGCGCGGGGTCGTCCGTCCCTGACGGAACAGCGGCGCCTCGCGCCAAGGCAGGGCAGCTGCGCGCAATTTCTGGCCGGCTGGACGGGCGGCAGACCTGTACGAGGTCCCCGATCCGCGGCACGTCTCGTCATTACCGTCCGGCTTCTGGCGCTGCGCCAGGGGCTTTGTTCGGATCACCGAGCGGACCAGAGGAGGATGCCTGCGAGGTGGAGTCCGGTCAGGTAGAGGCTGACAGTCTTCTCGTAGCGGGTGGCAATGCCTCGCCACCGCTTGGCGGTGTCGCGCTGCTCATAGACCTCGTGTACCAGAACTGGCCGCCGACTCTTCCCTCCCTGCCGGTCCTGGCGGTGTGGCCACAGCAGCTGTCGGCGACCGCTCAGCGGCACGTGATGAGGGGACCGGCCCAGTCGGCGTGGTCGGAGTTGTTGCTGTTGCCGCCGTCGGTGACCACGAGACGCAGCTCGGTGCCGCCGGTCAGGTCTGCGGTGAGGTGCTTCGCGGGCTGGTCGACCGTCATCAGCCCGCTGTCGGCGACCTTCGTGCCGTCCCGGTAGATCTGGAAGACCACCGACCCGTTCGCGCCCACCTCGTCGTCGATGCCCACATCCACGCCGAGGGCGGAGCAGGCGCCGCCGAGGTGATAGGTGATCTCGCTGAAGGCGTGGGCCCCCAACCCTTCGGGGTAGTTGGTTCCCTGGATGGTGAGGGGACGTCCGTCGATGCTGCGATTCAGCCTTACCGGCCCCCAGCCGTTCTTGCTGGAGGTCCACGGCCGGGCGCCCAACGCGGTGGTTCGGGCGGTCGACGGCTTGCCCTCGGAGCCCGGGTGCGCGGAGGGCGACGGCTTTGCCGACGACGAGGGCCGGGAGCTCGGATGCTTCGACGCCGTGGTGCGGGTGGGGGACGGGGAGCCCGTCGCTGGGCTGGAGGCGTTCGCCGAGCCACTGGGCGAAGCCGTCGGCGGGTGGTCCGGAGTGGTGGCCGACGAGAGTCCGGACGGTCCAGGGCCGCCGGCCGAGGCGTCATGGCGCGCCGGTCCGAGCAGGGTGCCGACGGATATGACAACGCCGGCCAGGACAGTCACGGCACCGGCAAGCACGGCGATGCGCGCCGGTGAGAGTCGGGACACCTGGGCCGTGCGCGGTCCGGCGGACCGTAACGGCCCCACGGGGCGCACCGCGACGGAGAGTTCGCTGTCGGTGGGGGGCTTCCGTTCACTTTCGGAGGGGTCGGGCCCGTCCCCTGACTGGTTGGCCAGCCAGGAGTCGAAGCCATCGCGCAGCTCGGTGTTCCGGGAATTCTGGTGCCAGGCGGCGGCGGTGTGGCGTACGGCCGTCAGCAAGCGTTCCCGCCACGCCGCATCAGACCCCTGTCCTGGTTCGGGGGAGTGCAGGACGCCGTTGATGGCTTCCTTCGCCAGATCCGCCGCGGCCTGGGAGGATCTGGTGCAGGCGCGGGCGTAGGCCAGTACGGCGGCGTAGTGCCGGCGGTGGAACTCGTCGAGGGCTTCCTCGCCCGCCTCGGCCGCGCCGTCCGGAGCCGACGCGCCGTACGGAGCAGCCGCCGCCCGGCGGCCGGTCCGGGCTGCCGCTCGGATGCGCTGGACCAGCTCGGTGTCGGAGGGCGCTGTTCCGCCGACCGTGTCGCATTGCTCTTGCATGAGTGGGCTACTGACCCTTCAACGTCCTGACGATGAGTGAAAATACCGCAAGGCATGCACGGATGTGTCGGCAGCCCGTCGTAGTGACCCAGCCGGGGCGAAGACTGGATGCCGATGCGGTGTGACGTGACAGGGCCTTGGCCGCACCGGCCGGGCCCGCCCCGCTCACTGCTCGGCCCCGGCGGTCGCGCGTGCCGGTCAGCGGTGCCCGAGGAGCCGGCGCAGGCCGGGGCTCGAACTGCGTGAGCGACGGCTTGTGGCGAGCGCGTCTTCGAAGCGCGCGTGTGAGTGCCGTCGAAGCGGAAGCGGCAGGGACACGTAGCTCGGAGCCGGCGGAGTCCAGCACCTCCTGGAACGCCCCAGGAGGTGCTGGAAATGAGAAATGAGCCTTGGCGGCGAATGGACCGTGGGCGTCAGGCCACCCGCCCGCTCATCTGCGCCGCCACTCCTCAGCCAGCAGCTCGTAGGAACGCACCCGGTCGGCATGGCCGTGCGTGATGGTGGTGATGAGCAGTTCGTCGGCGCCGGTGGCCTCCTGGAGCTGTTCCAGTTGGTCGGCCACGCGGGCAGGGGAGCCGACGAACTGGGTTTCCACGCGGTCGGCCACCAGTGCCCGGTCCGTGTCGGTCCACGCATGGGACCGGGCCTGCTCGGGCGTGGGGAACTCGATCGCGCCCTCGGCGGTGCGGATGCTGCGGACCCACACGCCGTAGCCGGTGGCGAGTTCGCGGGCGGTCTCGTCGTCCTCGGCGACGACGACATCGGCCGAGACGCTCACGTACGGCTTGTCGAGCACGTCAGAGGGCTGGAACGCCGCCCGGTAGCCTTCCGCTGCCTCCAGCACGGTGGCCGGGCTGACATGGTAGTTCGCCGCGAACCGCAGACCGTTGCGGCCGGCGACCTCGGCGCTCAGCCCTCCGCTGCTGCCCAGGATCCATACCTGTACGTCAGCGCCCTCGCCCGGGACGACGTGTGCCTCGAGGCCGTCCGCGGACCGGTAGGTGCCGGCCAGCAGCGCGAGGATGTCGTCCACCTGCTCGCCGTAGTCCTGCGACCCGGCGCCCGGCTGCTGGAGCAGTCTGCGCTGAAGGGCGACCCTCGGCGAGCCGAGCAGGTGCTCGAAGGAGAAGCGCGGCGGGATCCGCAGCCCGTTGGGGGCGCGGCCGTCGACGACGGGCGTCGCGGTCGGCAGCGGGGTGGTGGTCGGTCCCGGCGGACGCCCGCCGGAGCGTCCGAGGCCCAGGTCGAGACGCCCAGGGTGCAGCGCGTCGATCAGGCCGAACTCCTCGACCGTGGACAGCGCGGTGCGGTGACCGAGCTGTACGGCGCCGGAGCCGAGCCGGATCGTCGACGTCGCGGCGGCGGTCAGGGCGAGCACGACGGCGGGTGAGGTGCCCGCCACACCCGGATTGAGGTGGTGTTCGGCGAACCAGTAGCGGGCGTAGCCGAAGCGCTCGGCCTGCCGGGCCAGGTCGAGGGAGTTGCGGAGCGCGTCGGTGGCCGTGGAGCCGGACGAGATCGGGACCAGGTCGAGGACGCCGAGGGGCGTGCTCACGAGGCCACCCGCCCGGCCGGTGCCCCGGCGTGCGGGTGGTCCAGGCCGAGGTGATCGCGCAGGGTGGTGCCCTCGTACTCCGTACGGAACACTCCGCGCTCCTGGAGCAGCGGAACCACGGTGTCGGCGAAGACGTCGAGGCCGCCGGGGGTGATGTGCGGGACGAGGATGAACCCGTCGGCGGCGTCCGCCTGGACGAACTCGTTGATGGTCTCGGCGACGGTGGCCGGGGAGCCGATGAACGACTGGCGGGTGGTGGTCTCGATGACCAGTTCCCGGATGGAGAGGTTCTTCGCCTCGGCGCGCTCGCGCCATTCCTTGGCGACGGTGAGCGGGTCACGGAACTGCCGTACGCTGGCCCGGCCGAGGGCGATGGTGTTCTCGCCGGGGATCGGATCGACATCCGGGAGCGGGCCGTCCGGGTCGTAAGCGGACAGATCCCGGTTCCAGATGTGCTCCAGGTACTTGATCGCGGTCGCGCCGCTGACCTGCTGGCGCCGTACCTCGCGGGCGATGTCCCGCGCCTCGGCGTCCGTGTCGCCGAGGACGAACGTCGCGGCGGGCAGGATCAGCAGCTGGTCGTGCCTGCGACCGTAGCGGGCAAGACGGCTCTTGACGTCCTGGTAGAACGCCTGCCCCTCCTCGAGCTTGCTGTACCGGCTGAAGATCGCGTCGGCGCTGGAGGCCGCGAACTCGCGTCCCTCGTCGGACTCCCCGGCCTGAAAGATCACGGGGCGCCCCTGGGGGCTCCGCGGAACGTTGAACTGTCCGCTGATGTCGAACTGCTCGCCCTGGTGGACGAAGGCACCGGCCTTGGCATCGCGCAGGAAGGCGCCGGTCTCCTGATCGGCGATGACCTCGTCGCCGCGCCAGGAGTCGAACAGAACGCGCGCCGTGGTCAGGAACTCCTTGGCCCGGGTGTAGCGCTCCTCCTGTGGCAGGAAGCCACCGCGGCGGAAGTTCTCGCCGGTGAACGCGTCCCAGGAAGTGACCACGTTCCAGGCGGCACGCCCGCCCGACAGGTGATCGAGGCTGGCGAACTGGCGGGCGACCTCATAGGGCTCATTGAAAGTGGAGTTGATGGTGCCGGTCAGACCGAGATGTTCGGTGACGGCCGCGAGCGCGGTGAGGACGGTGAAGGTGTCGGGCCGTCCCACGACGTCGAGGTCGTAGATCTCTCCACCCTGCTCACGCAACCTCAGCCCCTCGGCGAGGAACAGGAAGTCGAACTTGGCTCGTTCGGCGGTCCGTGCGAAGTGCGCGAAGGAGCTGAACTCGATGTGGCTGCCGGCCTCGGGGGCGCTCCACACGGTGGTGTTGTTGACGCCCGGGAAGTGCGCGGCCAGATGGATCTGCTTCAGTGGCTTGCTCATGTCGGTGCGGTCCTTCCGGCTCAGGCGGTGGCGGCGTAGCGGCTGGCGGGGCGGGCGAGCCCGAGCAGCCCGCGGAGGGTGTCGGTCTCGTAGGAGCTTCGGAACGAGCCTCGGCGCTGGAGTTCGGGGACCAGTCCTCGGGTGATCGCGGGAAGGTCGTGTCCGAGGACGGCGGGGCGCAGCCGGAAGCCGGACAGTCCGGTCTCCCGCAACTCCAGCAACAGATCGGCGAGTTGGGCGGGTGTGCCGGCGAAGATACGGGCGTCGCTGGCGTACGCGTATCCCGCGAGGGCGTCGAGGCGGTCCCGGCGGTCCTCCGCCGCGGCCGGAGTGTCGTCCAGGAACACCACCAGGTCTCCGAACAGGTGCAGCGGCTCCTCCGCACGCCCTGCTGCGTCCTGCTCGGCCCGCACCGCGGCGACGACGGCGCGCGCCTGCTCGGTGTCGTGCGGCGTGACGTACCCGACGTCGGCAGAGCGGGCGACCAGCCGGAACGGGGCGCCGGTCGCTTCCTCGTGTGCGAGCGCGCTCACCAGGGGCTGGCCCTGAGGCGGCCGGGGCGTGATCGAGGGGCCCTTGACGCTGAAGTGCTTGCCCTCGAAGTCGATGTAGTGCAGCTTGTCGCGGTCGATGAAGCGGCCGGTGGCGATGTCCCGGATCTCCGCGTCGTCCTCCCAGCTGTCCCACAGCCGGCGCACCACTTCGACGTAGTCGGCGGCCTCGTCGAGGAGACCGGCCGTCAGTTCCCTTACCGGCGGGCTGTGCAGGTCCCCGAGGTCGAACCGGGGCAACGTACGGCGTCCGAAGTGCTCGGCCTCGTTCGGGCGCCGGGTCACCTGCACGCGCAGGCCCGCGCGACCGGCGCTCACATAGTCGAGCGTGGCAATCGCCTTGGAGAGGTGGAACGGCTCGGTGTGGGTGGCCACCACGGTCGGCACGAGCCCTATGTGCCTGGTCAGCGGGGCGACGCGGGCGGCGATGAGAACGGCGTCCAGCCGTCCGCGCACCTGGTCGGTGCGCCCGTCAGGCTCCAGGAGATGCGAGGACTGGAATCCGAGCGAGTCCTCGATCGTCACGAAGTCGAGCAGGCCGTGTTCGGCCTCGGCGACGAGGTCGGCCCAGTAGCCGGCGCTGAACAGGTCCCGGGGCCGGGCCACCGGATCGCGCCATGCGGCAGGATGCCAGCCCGCGCCGTCGAGGGCGACGGCCAGGTGCAGTGAAGCGGATGAACGAGGCGAAGAGGGCAGCGAAGAGGGTGATGAGGACACGAGGGGGGCGCCTTCCTGAGGGGGCGTACGTACCGGGAGTTGGCTCATCTCGTCGTGATCGTCGTGATCGTCGTGCTCGTCACGAAGCACGACGGATCGGTTGTGGGGGCAGTGGATGGGCCGCGGCGAAGGCCCCGTCGTGATGCACCAGTGCCGTCGCGTCCTGATGCGCCGCGCCGGTCTCGACCTCGCCCACGACCAGCAGGTGGTCGCCGATGGGCTGGCGCAGCGTCACCCGGGCGGTGAGCCAGGCCGATACGTCGTCGAGTACGGGCAGGCCGTCCTCGTGCTCGGTCCAGGCGACGCCCTGGAACCGGTCGACGCCGCTGCGCGCGAACTGCCGTGCCACTTCGGCGTTCTGAGTGCCGAGGAGGTGGACGGCGAACCGGTCGGCTTTCCGCACGGCCGGCGCGGTCGATGCACCGAGGCCCAGGTAGAAGGACACGAGGGGCGGCTGCAGCGATACGGAGGTGAAGGAGGTGGCCGTGAAGCCGGCCGGGCCCGGGACAGTAATCACCGTTACTCCGGCTGCGTGGCGCCGCAGGGTACGGCGGAGTACGTCGTCGGCGGCAACGGCCGTGGCGGATCGGGCGGGGCGGTTCTCGGAGGCGATCATGTCGGGTCCCTTCGGTGGCTGGGCGTGGTCGCGCAGTGCGACTGCCTGATCAAGGCGTCGGTGCCGGATGACGGCCAGGGGTGCGCACCAGCACGAAGTTCGTACGGCGGCGCAGGGTGAAGCCGATGGACTCGTAGAGGCGGATGGCGCTGGTGTTGCTGGCGAGTGCGTGGAGGAAGGGGACCTCCCCGCGTTCCCTGATCCCGGCCGCCACCGCCCGGACCAGCCGTGTGGCCAGGCCCTGCCCACGGTGCGCAGGGTGGGTGCAGACGGCGCTGATCTCCGTCCAGCCCGGCGGATGCACGCGCTCCCCAGCCATGGCGATGAGCCGTCCGCGGTGCCGGATGCCGAGATAGGCACCGAGCTCGACGGTGCGGGGCAGGAAGGGGCCCGGTGCGGTCAGGGCGACCAGGTCCAGGATCTCGGGGGTGTCGTCGAGCCCGAGCCGCACCGCTTCGGGCGCCGGTTCGGCGCGTAGCCCGGTGTCGACCAGCTGGACGCCCTGCCCTCGCTCCACGATCTCCCATCCGTCGGGGACGGCCCGCACTCCCGTGACGGGGGTGACGGTGTCCGGGCCGACCAGCTCGGCCAGGTCGTCCCAGGCCCCCGGGTCGGCCGGGTCGGCGAGGGCGGTGAAGGGGCAGACGTCCAGGGGATAGCGGGCGGCGCGGCCGACGCGCTCGGCGAACCGGGCGTGTGGGCCGGTCAGCGCGGCCCAGACGGCGTTGTCCAGGAGGTGCGCTTCGGCCGGGCTCTGCGTGGGGTGAGGGGAGAAGCTGGTGGACATGGCGGTGGGTACGCTCCGTGGCATCCGTGGCATCCGTGGCATCCGTGGAATTCCTTCGGACATGGTGGGTTGGGGCGTCCCGGGTCTCCGGCGTGGCGCCGGAGACCCGGGCGGCAGCCGCCCTATGAGCGTTGATCAGGAGTTGTCGAGCGGCAGGCCAGGCGGGTTGACCTTGGAGGTGCTGACGGCCTCGTTGGAGAGGTTCCAGGCCGCCAGCCACTTGGCGTACTGACCGTTCTCGATCAGGTAGTTGATCGCCTCGGAGACCGGCTTGGCCAGCCCGCTGTCCTTCTTCGAGGTCGCGGCGATCAGGCCCTGGAGCCTTGCGCCCGCGCCGGAGAACTTGCCGGCGCTACGGGTCGCGTTGGGGGTGTTCGCCGTGTGGGTGGTGTGGTAGGCGATGCTGGGATTGGGGCCGAAGTAGGCGTCGATCTTCCCGCTGTTCAGCGCCAGGTAGATGCTGTTGTTGTCCGGGTAGTACTTGACGGTGAGGTCCTTGCCCTGCTTCTTCAGCTTCGCCTTCCACTCCAGCAGGACCTTCTCCTGGTTGGTGCCCCGGCCCACCGCGACCGTCTTGCCGGCCAGGTTCCGGTAGTCGCCGTCGAAGGTCCAGGTGCTCTTCTTGGGCACCTCGAACCCCAGGTTGTCCTGCCGATAGGTGGCGAACTCGTACTTCTTCTTGCGCTCCTCGGTGTCGGTGACGTTGGAGAAGGCCGCGTCGACCTTGCCGCTGTCGATGCCGACGAACAGGTTCTCCCAGGTGAGGTTCTTCACCTCGGGCTGGAGGCCGAGGACAGCGGCCACCAGTCGGCCGAAGTCGGGCTCGGCTCCGGTGAGCGTCTTCTGGTCGTCGCCAACGAAGTTCAGTGGCACGGAGCCGGTGGGCAGGGCGCCGACGCCGATGACCAGCTTGCCCTTCTTGGCGATCGATTTCGGCAGCTCGGCGCTGATGGACCTGACCTCGGACACCTTGAGCGTGGTCTCCTTGGCGGCGCCGTTGGAATGGGCCCCCACGGTGACCGTCCCGGACGCCTTGCTGTCGGACTTGCCGGCCGCGTCGCTGGTGCCCCCGCAGGCGGCGAGGCCAGTGCCGAGGGTAACGACGGCGGTGCCCGCGGAGAGGCTGCGGAGGAGTCTGCTGCTGAGGTTGAGGGTGCGCATGGCTGTCCTTGGTTCGGTGAGTGGTGGTGAGGGCGCGTTGCTTGTTCTTCGGTGGTATGGGGGGCTTGGGTGGTGTGGGGGGTCTTCGGTGGTGTGCGGGGGCGCGAGCCCGGACGGGGCGCGGGCAGTGGGACGGATGGCGAGGTCAGAGCACCTTGCTCAGGAAGTCCCTGGTCCGCTCGTGTTTCGGGTGGTCCAACACCTCGGTGGGCAGACCCTGTTCGACGATCCGGCCCCCATCGATGAAGACGACCCGGTCGGCCACCTCACGGGCGAAGCCGATCTCGTGGGTGACGATGATGAGGGTGGTGCCGCTGGTGGCCAGGTCCTTGATGACGGCCAATACATCGCCGACGAGTTCGGGATCGAGTGCGGAGGTGGGTTCGTCGAAGAGGATGACCCCCGGCCGCAGGGCGAGGGCGCGGGCGATGGCCACCCGCTGCTGCTGGCCGCCGGACAGCTGTCGCGGATAGGCGCCGACCTTGTCGGCCAGGCCCACCCGGCCGAGCAGTTCGTGGGCCAGCTCCTGGGCCTTGGACTTGGTCAGCTTCCCGGTGGCCACGGGAGCGGCGGCCACGTTGTCCAGCGCGGTCAGGTGCGGGAAGAGGTTGAAGTTCTGGAAGACGAAGCCGATCCGGCTGCGCTGCCCCAGGATGACCCGTTCGCTCAGCTCCTTGAGCCGCTCGCCGTGCCGGCGCACGCCGATCGGCTCACCGTTCACGCTGACGTACCCGACCTCCGGCTTCTCCAGGTGGTTGATCACCCGCAGCAGGGTGGACTTGCCGGACCCGGACGGCCCGAGGATCACGGTGACCTCGCCGGGTCGTACGGTCAACTCGACGCCGTCCAGCACCCGGTGGGCGCCGTACCACTTGTGCACGTCGTGGACCTCGACCGCGGCCGGTCGTATCTCGGCGGTTCCGGTCTCGGTCCCGTTCTCGGTGGTCATATCGCGGCCTCCCTCCGGGCTCGGGCACGCAGATCACGCAGACCTGCCCGCAACTTCTGCAACGGCGTCGGCGGAAGGGTGCGCGTCGCGCCCCTGGCGAAGTACCGCTCGACGTAGAACTGGACGATGGAGACCGCGCTCGTGAGGATCAGATACCAGACGGTGGCGACGAGCAGCAGCGGGACGATGTCACCCGGATACGTGCTGCCCATGCTCTGCGCCGAGCCGAACAGATCGAGCAGCGACACGTAGAAGACGAGCGACGTGCTCTTGATCAGATTGATCAGCAGATTCACGTAGTTCGGGGTGATGGAGCGCAGGGCCTGCGGAAAGACGATCTTCGTGAACTGGTAGCTCTTCGGCAGGCCCAGCGCCAACGCCGCCTCGTGCTGCCCCTGGTCGACCGCGAGGATGCCGCTCCGCACCACCTCGGACGCGTATGCCGTCTCGTTCAGGGTGAGTCCGACGACCGCCACGACGATGTCGGTGGCGAGCCGGGACTCGTCGAAGGTGAAGAAGGCGGGCCCGAACGGAACCCCGAGGCTCAGCGTCTTGTACAGCGCGCTGAAGTTGTAGAGGAACAGCAGCACCACGATGAGCGGAACCGAGCGGAACAGCCATGTGTAGGTCCAGGCAACCGCCCGCAGCACCGGGCTCCGGGAGAGCCTGCCCAGGGCGACCAGGATGCCGCCGAGCAGACCGAGCACGGCACTGTACGCCGTCACCTTGAGGGTGATGAGCAGGCCATCGAGGATCGCCGGGCGCAGGAACCAGTACTGGAACCGGTCCCACTGATAGAAGGGGTTGGTCACCAGGCCGTGGGCGATCTGGGCGGCCAGCACCAGCACGATCGCCGTGGCGATCCAGCGGCCTGGCCTGCGCAGCGGCAGCACCCGCTGCGCCGCGGGCGGCCGCGGTGCGGCGCCGTCGCCCGGCCGTTCGGCCTCGGCAGGACGTGCGGTACGTGCGGTACGAGGCGCGGAGGAGGGGGCGGGGCGCTCCTCGGCAGGAGGTGCTGAGGCGAGGGGTACCACAGCGCCAGGGGGTTCACTCATGGAGGACTCCAGCGAATTCGGACAGCCCGGACCACGGATGCCGCAACGGCACGGTGCCGGGTCGAAGGGGCTCCGCGTGACGTTGCGCACGGGGACGCGCGGAACGGGGTTTGGGCAAGGAGGACGCACACCGCGACAGCGGTGGCATCAGAGATTCAGAAGACCGTCAGTCTTCAGCCTTGGCGGAACGCACGGCAGGTGCCGGTACACAGAGCGCTGTTGACGCGCAGCAGATCGACCGACCGGTTCGCGCACAGCAGCAGGCAGCCACGGCGTCGCCATGCGGCTGTCCCCAAAGCTGCGTACATTCCGTCACCGTCACTGTTCCGGCCCATGGGGCTCGCGCTTACCGAAGGTCTTCCGGTCCGGTCGTCACCTGGGGCACCCCACCGCGGCGCGAGGGTTGCCGGTCAGCAAGCCAGGGCTTGTCGCTGACACTCATGACCGATCTGCGGCGCAAGTTAGTCAGATCTCGGCCATGCTTGTCAAAGCGTGCCCGACCTGTGGGATGACAAAACGAGTCCGGACAGACCTGGTGGGATGCCGACGAGGTCCGGACATGAACCACGAGCGCCGCGCACGGCGTCGGAGGCGGCCCTCGTGTCTGAACGTGCCCCTCGCGTCACGGCGGGTCCGCCGGCCAGGGGCAGTTGGATCGAGGCCGGCAACCGATCGCGAAGAAGCCGCCCGCGGGGTCGTCGAACTCCAGGCGGTCGCCCGCCCAGGCAAGGGCTACGACGGCCCGACGGGCCTGGGTGCCCCGAGCGGTGTCGCGGCCTTCACCGAGTAGGTCAGCCCGACTTCGGCGGCTTCTGTGCGTCGAAAGCGAAAAGCGTGTTCTTGGCCGCGGCCACGATCACCGCACGCCCCGCAAGAGTCACACGCGGGCTTGCGCCCAGCTGGCCCGTCAACCCATCGGCCTGCGGATCTGTTGTCCACAGGGGCTTGCCCTCGTACGGAGACAGCGCGACCACCCGGCCGGTGGCCGAGCTGAAGTACAGTGCGTCGGCTCCCGCAACAGGGCCCGACGCGCCCTCCACGCCAGTCTGCTGCGACCACTTCTCCCGGCCGGTCGCGGGGTCGAGTGCGGTGACGAGACCGGTCTGCCCGCTCACATAGACGGTGCTGTCCGCCATGCCGGGCGTCCCCACGTAGGTCTTGGCCAGTCGGGAGTACGTGACCTTCCGCGAGGCCAGGTCGACCCGCGCGACCCCGTTGTAGCGGTCCAGCTCCGTTCCCCCCATGTGTACTTGCAGGAGTACGAGCCTGCCGTTGGCGACGCCCATCGGCACGGCGGGGCCGTTGACCGCGATGGGCCTGCCCAGTGTCCCCGAGGCGCGGTCGACCGGGTACAGGGTGGGGTGGCGCACGGCAAAAGCATCCACCTCCGCATTCGTCGCGCACATCGCGACGAGCTGTTGGCCGACCAGGACGGGAGCGCACTGCTTACCCGCAGGGAATGACGACGTCCATGTGACCTGACCGCTGTGCGCGTTGCGGGCCTCGAAGCGGGAGTTGGAAGCGTCGACCGTCACGACGTCGGAACCGACCACAAGGGCGTCCTGAGTCCGACCCGTGACGGCCGTCGACTGGGCGCCGGACGGCACGGACCACAGCTCCCGGCCGTTGTTCGCGTCGAGGGCCACCACCTCGCTGGGAGGGCCCTGCGGGGCGCCCTGGGCGGCGAAGCGGTAACCGAGCACCGTGTCGTCGGTGGCGCCCACCAGGTGCATGCCGTTGGCAGGGACGCCGGGGCTCTTCGCCGTCCACATCCGCGAGCCGTCCCTGGCCCTGATACGGGTCGCGACAACACTGCCGCCCCCGCAGAACAGCGCGTCGCCGCGCGCGACGCAGCGCAGCTCGTCGGGGATGTCCGGGCGACCGCCGGGCACGGTCTTGTGCCACGGTTTGAAGCCGTCCGGAAGTGCGGCACTCGGGGTCGCAAGGCTGTTGCCCTTGTCGCCGCCGCTGTTCCCCCCAAAGCCGCCCGCCGTCAGTGCGGCGACTCCCGCGCCGATCGCTGCCACCGTGACCGCGACCGCGGCCGCGAGCACGGGACGCCATCGGCGACGCCGTGGGCGGCCGATGGGGGTGTCGACGCTCTCCGTATCGGGACCGGTCGGGGTGGTGGTCGGGGCAGTCGGCGCCGGGGTGGCCGTCGTCGGGGTGGCCGGCGTCGCGAAGTGATGCTGGGTGATCATGTCGCGGGTGCGGCCCGCGTCAACTCCCCTCGCGTCGGTCTGGTCGAGGTCGGCCGGCAGGTCCCGTAGCAGCACGAGGAGTTCGTCCGACGAGGGGCGCCCGTTGGGCTCCTTGGCCAGGCACGACTCGACGACCGTGCGCAAGGCCACCGGCACGTCCTCCAGCGACGGCTCCCCGTGCACCACCTGATACGCAACTATGTAGGGGCTTTCCGCGTCAAAGGGCCCTTGGCCCGTCGCTGCGTACGCCAGCAGCGTCCCCAGCGAGAAGACATCGGACCGCGGCCCCACATCACGCGGTGCTTGCAACTGCTCCGGCGACATGAAGGGCGGCGTACCGATGACCCGCCCTGTAATCGTCAGCGTCTGCTGGTCCACGGCGCGCGAAATGCCGAAGTCGATGACGCGTGGGCCCTCGGGCGAGAGCACGACGTTCGAGGGCTTCAGGTCACGGTGGATGACCCCCACCCGGTGGATGTCCCGCAGCGCCTCCGCCAGCCCGATGGCGAGCCTCCTCAGCTCCGCTCCGCTCAGCGGGCCCTTCATGGCGATGCGCCGGGCGAGCGTGTGCCCCTGGATATAGGTCGTCGCCATCCATGGCTGCTCGGCCTCAGGGGCAGCGTCGACCACGGCGGCGGTGAACGCGCCGCTCACCCGCCTCGCCGCCGCCACCTCCTGCCGGAAGCGGATGCGGAACTCGTCGTCCGCCGCGTACTGCGGGTGGATCAGTTTGATCGCGACAGGTCGCCCTGAACTCGTACGGGCCAGAAAGACCGTGCCCATGCCACCCGAGCCGAGCCGGGCCTCAAGTGGATAACCACCGATCTCGGCTGGATCACCTTCGCGCAGCGACACTCTTCCCGACCTCCCGTCCCCCGTGCACCTCTGCCACCACGGGCCTGCATACCAGTCCTGCACACAAACTAGCCGCTCCAGCGCCTGTGCCTGACATTGCTCCCGCTCCGTCAGTTTCTGCAGCACCTCCTCGAAGTGCTGCGTCTTCTCCGCGGCAATCTGCGCGCGGGGGCGGTGCGGGCGACATCGCCGCCTCGGGGCCCGGCCGGTTTGTTCCGCTGGATGCACGCGACGTCGATGAGCCGCGACCACGGCTCCTGTGATGAAGCTGGAGCGTGGTGAGGCGAGGAAGCACAGGACTTCGGCGATCTCTTCGGGCTGTGCCACTCGGCCCAGGGCTTGCACGTCGGCGAAGGACGCCAGGTGCGCACGGCTGTCGGAGCGGGTCCTCAGTGGCCCACCCTCCCCGGCCTGCACCGGATCGGACACAGCACCTGCCCGATCCACCTTGCCAGGTCCCCAACGTCCCGAGAGGACTCAGCACCGCAGCCTGCCCCATGTCGATCCACGCACCATGTCCACCAGCGATTTCACCGGAATTTGATCGGCCATGGTTAGCGTCGCCGCCGTCCGAAAGTTCCCGCCGCAGTGCGCCACGCATTTGCGACCCACCACTCCAGAGGAAGGACGCTCACCTTCATGAGCAACACGTCCCGCATTGAGACCCGTGAGATAGCCGACGAAGACCTCGACAGCGTCGCGGGTGGTCTCTCCGTCAGTGGCTCCGTGGACGGCCTGACCGCCACGTTCGCCCCCGGCCCCAATGGCATCCCTGTCCTGACCGGCGGCTCCGTGAAGTCCGTCAGCCTCACGGTCTCCGACATCCCCCTGGGCCCGATCCACGGCTGAGATGCAGAGCTAGCACGGGTGCTCATCCACTGGGCCGCAGCACCACCCCGAGCCATCATGGGGTAATTCAGGCTCATGTGTGACGTCGGCCTCCAAGACCTGATTGTGGTCGTGGAGGCCGACATTGCCGTATGGGGCGGCTGACGAAGTCTGTGCGGCGAAGGGAACCCTGGCGATCCCTCGGACAAGCCGACGCCCGCGCCCGGTGGCACCCCCGTTGTCGCCCGCCGCCGTACATCGGCCCAGATTGGGCCGGACCATCAATCCACTCATGGGAACGGCTGAGCAATGCCGCCGCGTCATGGCCGGCCCTGCTCAGCCGAGTTCACCGAATTACCACTTCTTGCAGGCAACCCCCATGCTCTGATTGTTGTCGATGCGCTTGATCTGACCGCAGCTCTTGATGCCGACCCCGTGTGAGTACGTGGCGTTGATGGTGAAGTTGTGACTGCAGCTGTTGCCCGTGCCGCTACCGCCGCAAATCATCGTGTACGTCTTGGTCGGCGAGGTCGTGGCGGAGTAGATGAACTCGTACTGCGCGGGCCCCTGAAGTTCCGGAACGCCGTGAATCGTGACCTTGCTGACGTGGTAACCGCTGCCGAATATGACCATTTCCACGTTGCCGCCGGTGACCGAGGTATCCGCCATCGCAGGCGCGGCGGCAATAGCCGACAACGCTATTCCTGAAATGGCGGCACCGACCAGTCGCTTGGTCCTCACGGAATTACCTCCACAGTTGTTCCACCCAGATGATGAATAACGGGTGTATAGCCGGTAGTTGGCGGCCGAGCCTAGGGTTTCGGATCCGGTGTTGTCAATGATTTCCTTTCCAACTGCCTTGTGCAGAAGGGGAGTTGGCGACGCGGAGGTCGCGTATTCCGATGAAGACCTCATCGGGTGCAGCACGGTGCGCCCGCCTACGGATGACACGCTGACGGTCACGGTGATCGCCCGAGTGCTCGCCGCTCACCGTGGTCAGGGGTTCGGCGAGGAAATCTCTGCGCGCGGGCTCAGCCGGGCGCGGGAGCTCGGCGCCGAAGTGATCGAGACCGTCGTCCTGTCCTCCAACGAGGATGGTCTGCGGTTCGCACTCAAGTAACGGGTTCGGATTCCCACACCCCAAGGCTGGGGCTACCCCCTGACCGGGTCGGCCCCCGGCCGCTTGACGATCCGGTCGTCGACTGCCATCGACTTCCAGAGCCGGCGGCTGATCCGGACCTTCACCACTTCGCCGTCGCCAAGGCGGACCTCGACGAAGTGGCACATGTTTGAGCCGTCGAGCATGCCCCGGGATTTGTTGATGACGATGCCTTCCCAGGAGTCATCTCTTCCAACTTTGCGAGAAGTGAACATGGTGGGAAACCTACGAGAATCGGCAGCCGGCCTGTAGGGCCCTGAGTCATATCCTGGGGATGACATATGTCCTGCCGGGGCATTGAACGGCTTCGGTGCGGAGCAAGAACCATTGCCTGGCTGCACGGCTTCCGCCGCCTGCGCATCCGCGGGGAACGACGTGGCGACATCCACGAAGCCTTCCTCGGCCTCGCCACCCACAGACACGTCCAACGCCATCGTGAGCGCTCCCGCCCGCACACCGGGTCACGGCGGCGATACGCAGAGTCGTAGCGCGTTCCCTTCATTCCCCGCGGCACCCTCACGGCACCCCCGCGGCACCCCCGCGTCTCCTTGGCGTCACCCGTCCGTGCTTACGATCAAGGTACTTCCGGGATCCGGGATACGTACGAAGTGGCCTCCCGGAGCATGTTGATACACCGGAAAACCCTGAAATGCCCGGATATTCACCGGGCGGTGCGGGGCCTGACACAGAGCAAGGAGCGCGGGCATGGACAAGCGGCACGAGCCGGGGCGGCGGACGATATTGGGAGCTGCGGCCCTGGGCGCCGGAGCGGCGGTACTGGCCGGAGCGGGACAGGCGAACGCGGCTGGAACGGGGCCGGCGGACCGGGCGGACCCGCCGACGCCCGCCGGGCGGCCCACGCAGCTGCCCGTACCGTTCGTCATCGGCCACCGCGGCGCCAGCGGCTACCGCCCGGAGCACACCTTCGGCTCCTACCAACTCGCCCTCGACATGGGCGCGGACGTCATCGAGGCCGGTGACCTCGTCCCCACCAAGGACGGGCACCTGGTCTGCCGGCACGAGCCCGACATCTCCGCCACCACCGACGTCGCCGACCACCACGAGTTCGCCGGCCGCAAGACCACCAAGACCGTTGACGGCCAGAAGATCACCGGCTGGTTCACCGAGGACTTCACGCTCGCCGAGCTGAAGACCCTGCGCGCCAAGGAGCGCATCCCCGACGTCCGCCAGCACAACACCATGTACAACGGCCACTGGGAGGTGCCCACCTTTGAAGAGGTCCTCCAGTGGGCCGAGCGCGAGGGGCGCCGCCGCGGCCGCCCCATATGGATCTACCCCGAGACCAAGCACCCCACCTACTTCCGCAAGCTGGGCCTGGGTATCGAGGAGCCGCTTGCCAAGCTGCTGCGCCGCTATGGCCGGCACACCGCGCACGCCCCGAACATCCTGCAGTCCTTCGAGCCCAGCAGCCTCAAGCGGCTCAGCGAACTGGGCGTGAAGTGCCCCAAGACCGTCCTGCTCGACGAACCGTCCGTCAGGCCCGCGGACTTCGTCGAGTCCGGCGACCCACGCACCACCGCCGACCTCCTCAGGCCCGAGGGACTCAAGTGGATCGCCGGCTTCGCCCAGGGCATCGGCCCCTGGCTGCCGCAGATCATCGCGCAGGACGACAAGGGCAAACTCGGCAAGCCCACCACCCTCGTCCGCGACGCGCACGCCGCCGGACTGTTCCTCACCCCGTACACCGTGCGGAACGAGAACAGCTTCCTGCCGCTGGACTTCCAAGTGGGCAAGAACCCGGGCGACTACGGCAACTCGCTCGCGTACCTCAAGGCGCTCTTCGCGACCGGTATCGACGGCCTGTTCTCCGACGACCCGGACACCGCGCTGCTGGCCGCCGAGGAGTTCCGCCGGCACTGACTCGCCCCGCACCCCGGACCGGCGCCCGGCTCCCACCCGCCCGCGTACTCATGTGAGTTGAGAACGTCACAGGGAGCTCGGGGCCGGTCCGTTCCGCTTGTCCCGTATGCCCGGGCAGAAGGCACCAGGCGGAGATTGCCGCCGCCGAATGCCGGTCCCGTCCCGCGACTTCGGCGGCCGCACCAGCCCTGGTCGGCGTGGCTCTTTCGCAGCCCACGGCGCGTACGGCAGCTCCGCCCCGTTCGGCGTCCGCCGAAGTTCCCGTGGAGTGATGACTGCCCTCGCGTGCCGGATGTACCCGATGGCGCGGGGCTTGCCGGTCTCCCCGGTCTCGACCGGCTACGCCAGGCCCTGGCAGTGGCCGGACGTCATCGGGCGAGGTGAACTTCTTGCCGTACCGGCGCAGGGCGTGCCGGCGGCGTGCGGCGCTGGGGGTGCTGGATGGGTCAGCCGGACGCCGTGACCGGGGACCACACGCCGAACCACTGCTCGGCGCCCCACTCCTCGAACCGTTGCACCTCGGTGAACCCCAACTTCGCCGCGAGGCGCATCGAGCGGTCGTTGGCGGTCTGGGTGCAGAGCACCACCGGCTCGCCGGGAAGCGCGTCGGCGAACCAGCCGAGCGCCGCCGCGCACGCCTCGGCGGCATACCCGCGTCCCCGCGCCTCCGGCAGGAACATGTAGCCGAGGCCGGCCTCCCCTGCATCCGGGCGGATGTGACCCGGACCGCCGCCTGTCACGGCGGCTGACCGTCGAAGCAGGTAGCGGCAGCGGTCAGCCGGCCTTCGGGGCACCGGCACGCGTCCCCAGCTTCGGGGATGGCCTGTCGATGTTCCCAGCTCGCGGGCCCGTTTTACCGCGGTTACTTCAGTGGCGGCCGTGCGCGGAGTCGGAAGCCCCGCCGAAGATCCGGGCCACGGCCCGGAAAGGCAGGGTGACGACTGTGGCGATAGCGCCGCCGATGGCCCGGAAAACGTCTGCGATCGCACTCAACATGGGGCGGACCTCCATCTTGACCACCCGGCGACTCCGGGTAGCGATGCCGCTGCGTGGCCGTTTGCGTGGTGTGCCCGATGGTCACCCGTATCGTGGAAAGGGTTCACCTGACAGGCGTGTGAGCAGCCCCCGCTCAACTATAGGCGCGTAGCGCCGGTGTCGGCATTTCCGCGCAAATGCCGAGGCGGGACGGCCAGAGCGACGCCCAGGCGGCCGGGCTGGCCGTCCCGGCCCAGTCGGGTACGCAGCTCGTCGGGGTCCGCCAAGACGCCGCCTCGCCGCCTCGGGTCGGTGCCTTCTGGAATGGGCGGCGTGGGAACACGACGACGCGGCTCTGGTCTCCGGCCGGGCGGGGGAGTGCCAGGCGGGCCGCTGCCGTTCCGGAGCCCCTATCTCCAGAGCCGGGCGCAGGCCCCGTACCCGGTGGTGCTCCGGCGTCGGACGGATGGGCTCGTGTTCAGAAAAGCCGGGTGGCCAGGTGCTGTCGCACCGTCACGAGGGGTCTGCTTTCCTGAGTGCGACCCGCCGTTGCACTGGCTCTGCCTTGTGCCTGCGATGAAGCATTCCGGGGCGTTGGGTGGGCGTGCCCTACCAGTAGTGGCGCCGCCCGAAGGCGCCGTGGCCGAGGGAGCCGAGCAAGAACAGAACGGCGCCGATCACGGCAAGGACGATCCCGATGGTCCACAGGATGGAGATGCCGGTGACGAAGCCGATGACGAGCAGGATGATCCCAAGAATGATCACGGCTCTCTCCCGCGGTTGCGCGTTCAGGCTGTCAGGAGACGGTTGAAGAACGACCGGTAGTGCCGGAGTGCCTTGCGCAGGTCTTCGGTGTTGGCTTCCTCGCCGCGCTTCCACTGGCCTTCCAGGCCCTGCTTCTGCTCGGCGAACGTGGAGGCCAGGGTCTGCATGACGTCGGCGACCAGGGCGTCCGCTGACTGAACGGCCTCGCGCGGGTCATCCACGAAGGTGCTCTGGACCCTGTTCCAGCGATCACGGAAGCCTTGCTCGTCATCCCGCGTCAGAAGCGGGTGCGCTTCATCGTCACCTGAGGGATCGGCTTCCTTCCGGCGGGCGGGCTCGGTCGTTGCCTCGGGCTCCGGCGGTACTTCATCCGGCGGCACTTCATCCGGCGGGGCATCCTTCGGCTGGGCAAGGTCTTCCGTGGACAGGCCCGTACCGACAGCGTCCGATGTGGTGTCGCGTTGCATATTTCCTCCTCGTGGGCTTCTCGCAGTCCGCTCAGGCGCGCGCGTGGCGCGACTGGCCGCCGTTGGTGAGCAGTTCGTCGAACAGCGCACGGTAGTGCGTCATGGCGCCGCGCAACTGCTCAGTGGTTGCTCTGTGTTGCGTGGTCAGGGCGTCGATTTCGTGGGCTTCCCGGTAGTGCTTCAGGGTGCGCCCGTGCTCGACGGAGAGGTCCTTGAGGCGTTGCTCGTAGTCCTCCGTCGGGTAGCCCCTTTCGTGCATGAGGGAGGTCACCAGACGGTCTGCGTCGTGTACGGCGGTCTCGGGCCGGTCCACGAACTCCTGCTGTACGCCGTCCCAGTCGCGCCGGTAGCGTTCCCGGCGCGAGTCCTCCAAGGGCTTGATGTTGAGTGCGTCGTGGCGTTTCTCGCGGGCCATGAGTTCCCGCTCACCGGCCATGCGGCCGTCAGCATCTTGCACCGTCCGGTCGTACTCCGGCCCGAAGCGCTCACGCAGGTGGCGACGGCGCATGAAGAGCCCTACTGCCACACCGATCAGAACCAGCACCACGGCCACGGGGATGACGATCGCCAGAAGAGTCCCTGTTGACATGGAGAGCAACCTCCCTCGTTGCAGATCGTCCTAATAGTTTAGGCTTTGCACCCTATGGGCTAATAGGGATAAAATTGGAGGCCCGCCGGTGGGTACCGCGGTCAGGGTAGGTCCACGCGGCACGTAGGACTCGGCATCGTTCGCCGGGTCCGTGTCAGGGCTGGCGTCGCGCTTGGGTGTGCACCGAAGGGAAGGGACGGAGGGGCTGCCGGCCCCTCGCCTTCGGATGCAAAGAGGAGTGGGCAGCCGGCAATCATGGACGCACCGCAACCTCACGGCTCGCCTGGAGAGCGGTACTTCGCATGGTGCCGGTGTTGTGGTGCTGCGCGGAACACGTTCGTATCGCCCCAGTCTTTCCTGGGGGCCGCACGCGCCACGTAGTGCCGCTGCCGCTGCCACTGGCTACCGCGGCCCACTCCAACGTGACGGATGGGGACCGGTCGGGTGCCGTTCCGACATTGCTGCTAATTCTGATCGATCGCTCTGTGCCGGGGGATCGCTCGGTGCCGGGAGGTGGGACATTCCATCCTCTGTCGGTGAGCCTCACCTGCAGAGGATGCGGAGAGCGTGAACGCTTCGCCCAAAACCCTCTGCGGACGCCAGAAGGCCCACCCTCAACCTGGGCGGGCCTTCCGACTGGCCATGGGCTCGGCTCTGTAGCCCATTCCCTCCGTATCCGAGGGGCTTACCCTCACTCATCCAGGATACGGCGCAGGCAAAGCGAGCCGCAGGGCCAGATCCCTGAGCACCGCTTCCTCGGCACCCCACTGCGGAGCGGCGAGACCCGCGGGCGATCCGTCCACGCCGACTGTTACGGGGCGGGTCATGGCGTACCTCCAACGGGATGGCGCACGTCATGCACAAGGTCGCCTACGCCCTCCCCAGCGGCGCAACCGCCGTCCTCGTCAACGGATCCGGGCCGCGCACCGCCTTCCGGACGTCACGCTGACCCGCGTGTCCTACGTGTCCTACGTGTCCTACGTGTCCCTGAACTCGAGCACATCGGCGGCGTCGATGCCTTCTGGCATTGGGCGATCCTCCGAGCCCTTACCTCGGCGCATTGGAGACCCTGCCCATGTGCCTCTGCGCTGGGGATTGCTCTACTGATCCCGCCGTTGCGGCTGTTCTGCACGTCGGAAGGAACCACCATGAGCGAAATCACCCGTCGCCCCCTGCTCGCGGGAACTGTTGCCCTTTCTTTCGGCCTCATGGGCTGCACGTCAGAGAAGGCATCGCCGGCCGGCGCGGCTGTTTCCGGGAGCGATGGCCCGCCCAAGGTAAAGGTCTATCTCCTGGGCACCGGAGGGCCGGAGATGACGACCACTCGTCAGGGAATGTCGACCCTCATCGAGGCTGGTGACCAACGGTTCCTGTTCGACGTGGGCCGCGGGGCCACGCAGAACATGTACGAGTCCCGGGTCCACCCCAAGGACGTCACCAAGATCTTCCTGACTCATCTGCACAACGACCATTACGAAGACCTACCGTCCCTCTGGCTCAACCCGTGGTTCATGTACGGACGGAAGGAAAGGATAGAAATCTGGGGGCCTCGGGGAACTGCCGGGATGGTCAGAGGGATGCGGGCGATGTATGAGCACGATGTGAAGCACCGCGCGAACGCTCTCTTCAAGAAGGAAGACCTGGACATCCGCGTCCACGAGATCGAACCGGGCGTCGTCCATGACAGTGACGGCGTCAAGGTGACGGCTTTCACCGTGGAGCACCATGACGGCAATCCCGCGTTCGGCTACCGCTTCGACCACGCGGGGAAATCCGTACTTCTGTCGGGTGACACCACATATGAAGAGAACGTCGTCTCGCACGGCACGCATGTCGATGTGCTGATCCACAATGTGGTCGCGCTCTCGGAGGAGATCGCCAAGTCAGGGAAATTCAAGGCGGTTGAGGCGAAGTTGACCACGCCTGAACAGGCGGCCCGGCTCTTCTCCAAGGCGCGCCCCCAGGTAGCGGTTTTCTCTCACATCGTGAAGAAGGGGCTGCACGGGGACAAGGGTGACAAGGTCATCCTGGAACGGACCCGGAAGGCGGGATACGACGGTCCGTTGCACATGGGGCTGGACAGGATGACGATCGAAATTGGCGACGAGGTGACGGTGAAGGCCCCTATCTCAACCGAACACCTCCCCGACCTGGACGGCCCCGATGTCCGGCTCGGCTGACCTCTAGGGCCTGTCCGGAGTCGATGACAGCGGCGAACTGCCACGGCATCACCCCAATGCAAGGTGAACGCCTGCAGTCTTGTGAGGGAGACCGCCCCGCCTCCCGCTGCCTCGGCGTGGACAGGCCGTCCTGAGGTGCGGGCGTGCTGACGGAGTACCTGCAACTACCCGCCTCAGCAGGGAAGTTACTGAAGCACGCGTTGTGAAACGATACGGCCCCTCGCTTAAGGTGACGCTGACTCAGTACAAATGGTGAGGAGCGAACATCCATGGCGGTCACGGCCGGATTGCATGTCAGCCCGGAATTTCCCGCGATGCTCGAGCGGATCGATGCACTCGGTGGGGCGCTTGACGCGGACGCGGACGCGGCCGAGGAACTCGGCAGACTCACCGAGGACATCGCGCGGGCGTTGCTGGGTGCTGGGGTTGTGGGGGCCGCACTGCCGCAGAGCCTCGGCGGCTACGAGTTCTCCCCACGCCAATTGATAGAGACGGTCGAGCGGGTCAGCTACCACGACGCCGCGGCCGGTTGGACGATGATGGCGCTGCAGTTGATGACCGGCACCACCGCGGCTTATCTCGATGCCGTTGCGGCGGCCGACCTGTTCCCGGATGTCGCGGGTGGGGACCATGCGTTGTTGGCCGGGCACGGCACCCGGCCCGGCCGGGCCGTCCCGGTGGAGGGTGGCTATCTGGTGAGCGGCAGTTGGCAGTTCGCCTCCGGTATGGCGCACGCCACCCATATCCACAGTGCGATCCAGGTCGAGGGCAGCGGGGAGCTGCGGGTGCTGGCGATGCCGAAGTCGCAGGTGGAACTCGTCGACAACTGGGATGTGCTCGGGCTGCGGGCGACGCACAGTATTGATTACCACTGCGCCGATGTGCTCGTCCCGGCGACGCACACGTATCTCGCCACCACCACGACCCCGGCCAACGGCGGCGCGATCTACCGCCTCGGCTTGGTCAACATGTCCGCAATCGGGCACACCGGCTGGGCGCTCGGTGTCGGGCGGCGCCTGCTCGATGAACTGAAAGTGGTGGCCGCGGCCAAATCCGGCACACGTAACGCCGCCGTCGACACCGCGCAGTTCCACGCGGAGTACGCGACCGCCGAAGCCAAGCTTCGTTCCGCACGGGCGTGGGCGATGGAGGTATGGCGAGCTATCGAAAACACCCTGAATGAAGGCGAGTTGCCGAGCACCGAGCAGGACACTCTGCTCAGGCTGGCGCTCAACCACGCGACGTGGACCGTGCAGGACGTGGGTCAGACGGTGCACCGATGGGCGGGGACGGCGGCGATCCGGCGCGGGCCGATCGACCGGTTTCTGCGTGATCTCGGCACAGGCACCCAGCACATCACCTCAAGCCCCACGGTCCTGCAGAACTGCGGGAAATGGCTCAGCGGCGCACAACCCCAAGCGCACTGGGAATTTCTCGACTTGACGCCGTGACGAACAGGCCGCGCCGTGGGGTAGGGAAGCGGGGACAGGAGGAAACTGGCCGATGCAGGGGCGGGTTGAGCGGCACCTTGGCGACGGCCCGCCCCCTCGGAACAGACTCGAGGGCAGGACTTGGGACAGGAGACACCGTTATGCGCATCCCCGGGCCCGAGCACCAGGAGGACGGCGGGCTGAGGGCCGTTGCGGCTGCGGGCGGGCTGCACCGGTACCAGTTATGCCTGCACGAGGCGCACGGACCCGTCGTGCGCTTCCAACTGCCGGGCGCGGGCACGGCCGTGTCGGTCGCCGATCCCGTGCTTCTGGAGGCCACGGCGCACATCGACAAGCGGCCCGAGGAGCTGTTCGCGTTCCTGGACCCGCTGTGCGAGGCCGGCAACCTGCAAGTGCTACCCGCCGACGAGCACACCCCCTGGCGCCGACTACTGCTCTCGGTGCTCGCCGGACGGCCGGCTCACGAGCGGCATTTCGCACGCTTCACCAAGCTGGCGCAGGAGCTCGCGGACCGCTGGGCGGGGCGGGCCGACGGCGAACCCGTCGAGCTGCAACAGGAGTTGACCGCGCTGTCGCTCCGTATGATCTGCGGGTTCGCGCTCGGCGGCGCGGAAACCGACACGGACCGTGTCGTCGCCGCGTTCGAGGCGGTGCTCACCGAGCACCTCGGGCGGCTCTACCAGGTGCCGCGGCCCGACCCGCGCTCGGCGGAGCGGGCCGAGGCGGCCCTTGCCTATCTGCGTGAGACGGTCGACCGCGTGGTGGCGGCGCACCGCTCGGGCGGCCGCACCGACCGCAGCGACCTGATCGGGGCGCTCGTCGAGGCCGGTCAGAGCCCGGCGCGGATCCGGGACACCGTGATGGTGACGCTGCTCGCCGCCCACCACACCACCGGCGTCGCGGTCTCGTGGACGCTGCACCTGCTGGGCCGCCATCCCGAAGCGGCCGATCGCGTTGCCGCCGAACTGGACCAGGTGCTGGGCGAGCGCGCCACGCCCGATTACGGTGATCTGCGGCGGCTCACGTATCTGGACATGGTGCTCAAGGAGTCGATGCGCCTGTTCCCTCCCGGCCCGTACGGTGCACGCGAGACGACCGAGGACCTGGTTCTGGGCCCGTACGAGATCCCGGCCGGGACGACGGTGTTCTATCCGTTCTGGGCGGTGCACCTGAACCCTGAGCACTGGCCCGAGCCGGAGCGGTTCGACCCCGAGCGCTTCACGCCGCAGGAGGTGGCCAAGCGGCCACGGCTCGCGTACGTCCCCTTCGGGATCGGGCCACGCAGCTGCGAGGGCGCCGCTTTGGCCACGGTCGAGGCCCAGCTTGTCCTGGCGGTCCTCCTCAAGCGCCTGCGCTTTCGGCCCGCGCCGGGGCACGAAGTGACGCCGGTGGAACGGTTCGTGCTGTGGGCACGGGACGGGATCCGGATGATGGTGCGGCCACGGGACCTCTAGGTGTGCTGTCCCGGCACGTCGGTGACACGCGTGCTGGGTGCTTGAACGAGGTGAGGGCCTTCTGGCTCGGTGGGGATTGCGACATCTACCGCCGAGTGCAGGAGGCCCTCATGATCCACCGTACGCCCCGCTGACGCCGACCGGCAGTCCGCCAGTCCGCCAGTCCGCGTGGCGCATCGAGTGGCGCACCGACTCCCGGAAATGTGCACGTGGCGCCGGTGCGGTGGACGGGGCGACATCCCCCTGTGGTGTCGTTTGTGGGGTGACACTGATCACGGTGGTGACGTGGTGTCGACTCGCTGACCCCAAAGAGGCCTCTGACCTGCTGTGATGGCCTGCCGCAGGACTTCGGATCCCGCCGGTGCCGAGGTCACCGCGCATGTCGCATGGGCGTGCCGACCGGTGTTTTCGCAGGTCAGATGGGGTCTTCTTGTTTGCCGTGTATGCGGCGCTTGGCGCCATTCGCCACGTTTGGCAGGGGCCATGCTGACCGCCTCCGCGTTACATGACGCCCAAGCAGGTAATACGTCCACGCGGGTCCGGCGTCTGATCTGTCCGTCGCCGACACCATGGTGTCCGTCAACGGCAGACCGAAGGGATCGAGAATGTTCCGCAAGGTACTGGTCGCCAATCGCGGTGAGATCGCGATTCGCGCTTTTCGCGCCAGCTACGAACTGGGCGCGAAAACCGTTGCCGTCTTCCCGCACGAGGACCGCAACTCACTGCACCGGCTCAAGGCCGACGAGGCATATGAGATCGGCGAGCCGGGCCACCCGGTACGTGCCTACCTCTCCGTCGAGGAGATCGTCCGCGCCGCGCAGCAGGCCGGAGCGGACGCGGTGTACCCGGGATATGGATTCCTGTCCGAGAACCCCGACCTGGCGCGGGCGTGCGAGGAGGCGGGCATCACGTTCGTCGGGCCGGGCGCGGACACGCTCGAACTGACCGGGAACAAGGCGCGCGCGGTGGCCGCGGCCCGCGCGGCCGGGGTACCGGTGCTCGGCTCCTCCGAGCCCTCCACCGACGTGGACGAACTGGTCCGGGCCGCCGAGGACATCGGCTTTCCGGTGTTCGTCAAGGCCGTCGCCGGCGGCGGCGGGCGCGGAATGCGACGCGTCGAGGACCGCGACACGCTGCGCGAGTCCATCGAGGCGGCGGCCCGCGAGGCAGCGTCCGCGTTCGGCGACTCCACCGTCTTCCTGGAGAAGGCCGTGGTCGACCCCCGCCACATCGAGGTGCAGATCCTCGCCGACGGAGACGGCAACGTCATTCACCTCTTCGAGCGCGACTGCTCGATGCAGCGCCGACATCAGAAGGTGATCGAACTCGCGCCCGCGCCGAACCTCGACCCGGCGCTGCGCGAGCGGATCTGCGCCGATGCCGTGACGTTCGCCCGGGGAATCGGCTACCGCAATGCGGGCACGGTGGAGTTCCTGCTCGACCGCGACGGAAACCACGTCTTCATCGAGATGAACCCGCGCATCCAGGTCGAGCACACGGTGACCGAGGAGGTCACCGACGTCGACCTCGTGCAGGCGCAACTGCGTATCGCCGCAGGTGAGACGCTGGACGATCTCGGCCTCTCACAGGACACAGTCACCCTGCACGGCGCCGCACTGCAGTGCCGTATCACCACCGAGGACCCGGCGAACGGCTTCCGTCCGGACACCGGCAGGATCAGCGCCTACCGGTCGCCGGGCGGCTCCGGGGTCCGTCTGGACGGCGGCACCACACACGCCGGTACGGAGATCAGCGCGCACTTCGACTCGATGCTGGTCAAACTCACCTGCCGGGGTCGGGACTTCAGCACCGCCGTCGGCCGGGCCCGGCGCTCCGTGGCCGAGTTCCGCATCCGCGGCGTGGCGACGAACATCCCGTTCCTGCAGGCCGTGCTCGACGACCCGGACTTCCGGGCCGGGCGGGTCACCACCTCGTTCATCGAGGAGCGCCCGCATCTGCTCACCGCGCGCCATTCCGCCGACCGCGGTACGAAGCTGCTCACCTACCTGGCGGACGTGACGGTGAACAAGCCCCACGGCCCACGGCCCCAGCTGATCGACCCGGTCACCAAACTGCCGCCCCTGCCCGCCACCGAACCGCCCGCCGGCTCCCGGCAGCGGCTCGCCGAGCTCGGGCCGGACGGGTTCGCCCGGTGGCTGCGGGAGTCACCGGCCATCGGTGTCACCGACACCACCTTCCGGGACGCCCACCAGTCGTTGCTCGCCACCCGGGTCCGCACCAAGGACATGCTCGCCGTCGCCCCGGTGGTGGCCCGGACGATGCCACAACTGCTGTCCCTGGAGTGCTGGGGCGGTGCCACGTACGACGTCGCGCTCCGCTTCCTCGCCGAGGACCCCTGGGAGCGTCTCGCCGCGCTCCGGGAAGCCGTACCGAACATCTGCCTGCAGATGCTGCTCCGCGGGCGCAATACCGTGGGCTACACCCCCTACCCGACCGAGATGACCGATGCCTTCGTGCAGGAGGCCGCGGCCACCGGCATCGACATCTTCCGGATCTTCGATGCGCTCAACGACGTCGGGCAGATGCGGCCCGCGATCGACGCCGTACGGGAGACCGGAACGGCCGTCGCCGAGGTTGCCCTGTGCTACACCTCCGACCTGTCAGATCCGTCCGAGCGGCTCTACACCCTGGACTACTACCTCCGCCTGGCCGAGCAGATCGTGGCGGCCGGCGCCCAGGTCCTGGCCGTCAAGGACATGGCGGGGCTGCTCCGGGCTCCGGCCGCCGAGACGCTCGTATCGGCGCTGCGCCGCGAGTTCGACCTGCCGGTGCACCTGCACACCCATGACACCGCGGGTGGCCAGCTGGCCACTTATCTCGCCGCGATCCGGGCCGGTGCGGACGCGGTGGACGGCGCGGTGGCGTCCATGGCCGGCACCACCTCACAGCCGTCGCTGTCGGCGATCGTGGCCGCGACCGACCACTCCGAACGGCCCACCGGGCTGGATCTGAAGGCGGTCGGGGACCTGGAGCCGTACTGGGAGAGCGTCCGCCGGATCTATGCGCCCTTCGAGGCGGGCCTGGCCTCGCCGACCGGTCGCGTCTACCACCACGAGATCCCCGGCGGGCAGCTGTCCAACCTGCGTGCACAGGCGGTGGCGCTCGGCCTGGGCGACCGCTTCGAGGAGATCGAGGCGATGTATGCCGCCGCCGACCGGATTCTCGGTCGGCTGGTGAAGGTGACCCCGTCGTCGAAGGTGGTCGGGGACCTTGCGCTGCACCTGGTGGGCGCCGGGGTGACGCCGGAGGACTTCGAGGCGACGCCGAACGAGTTCGACATCCCCGATTCCGTTATCGGCTTCCTGCGCGGCGAGTTGGGCAATCCGCCCGGAGGGTGGCCGGAGCCGTTCCGCGCCAAGGCGCTGCAGGGCCGCGCCGACCCCCGGCCGGTGCAGGAACTGACCGCGGACGACCGCAGCGGACTCGAGAAGGACCGGCGCGCGACCCTCAACCGGCTGCTCTTCCCCGGCCCGGCGCGCGACTTCGCGACGCACCGTGAGGCATACGGCGACACCAGCGTGCTGGACAGCAAGGACTTCTTCTACGGGCTGAGTTCCGGGGCGGAGTACGCCGTCGACCTCGAACCGGGCGTACGGCTCCTGATCGAGCTGGAGGCCGTCGGCGAGGCCGATGAACGCGGTATGCGCACCGTGGTGTCCACCCTGAACGGTCAGCTGCGGCCGATCCAGGTGCGCGACGCCGCCGCGGCCGCGGACGTGCCGGTCACGGAGAAGGCCGACCGGGCCAACCCCGGCCACGTCGCGGCCCCGTTCGCCGGAGTGGTGACGCTCGCGGTGACCGAGGGCGACGAGGTAGCGGCCGGCACCACCGTGGCCACCATCGAGGCGATGAAGATGGAAGCCGCGATCACCGCCCCGAAGGCCGGGAAGGTCGCCAGGCGGGCCATCAATCAGGTCCAGCAGGTCGAGGGGGGCGACCTCCTGGTCGAGATCACCTGACCCGCCACGTGCCGCTCCCGCCCGCCGCCCCCCGCCGCGGCGTGCGGGAGCGGCGTGGCGGCGAGGACGGGGCCGGGGCGCCGCGCCGTGCTCGCGGGGTGCAGCGCCCCGTAGTGGAAGGAGGAGGCCACGGGGGAGGGGGTGCTGCTCGACGACGGCGAGTTCGTGGCCAGCCGGTCCCCGATCCGGTGCGTGGGCGTACGGCCCGACCCGCTGGTGGCCTCGCTGGGGCTGCCCACCGACCGGGGGCGGCTGTGCGTGGACGAGTACCTGGGCGTGCCCGGCCGACCCGAGGTGTTCGCCTGCGGTGAGGCCGCGGCGGTACCCGTTGCCGCCTCGATGCGCACCATCTGCGAGACCGTCCTCGACGACGCGCGGGCCGGCGCACACACCGTTCCGGGCACGGCGGACGCCATGACTGTGCTGCGCCGACACGGCGGAGCGGGCCTGGGTCTGCCGCTGGCGCGACGCCTGGCCCGCTCCGCCGGCGGTGAGGTGAGTCATGACGCCGGGCACGCCCCGGGGGCGTGCTTCGTGGTCAGCCTGCCCGCCGGATGACCCGGTCCCGCCCGGTGGTGCTCAGGAAACGCCCGTGAGGGTCGTGTCCTGGGGGACGGCGGTCCTGCGCTCCTGAACCTGGGCGTAGGCCATGAGGCCGAGCAGGACTGCGAGGAGGACCGCCGACGAGCCCGCCGTGCCGAGGTCGAGGCCGCCCTTGGCGAGAGGCTTGGTGAGGAAGTCGCCGGCGGTCGCCCCGAGGGGCCGGGTGAGCACGAAGGCGATCCAGAAAAGGACCACGTTCGGTACGGCCGGCACCCGCATCAGGGCGACGAGTACGGCGAGCACGCCGGTAACGAGCAGGGCGCCCCCCGCGTACCCGAGGCCGGAGCTGTCGGAGAGGAAGTCGCCCATCGAGGTGCCGAGCGTGTTCGACACGAGGATCGCCGTCCAGAAGAGGGCTTCCGCGCGGAAGGAGACGATGTCGCGGATGGCGAACGTCAGCCCGGTGGACTTCCAGATGACGAAAATGGCGATCAGCAGCGAGATCAGGATGGCGGCCCCTGTGGGGTATCCCAGCCCCAGGCCCTGCGGTCCCCAGCCGAGCGACTTGGCGCCGTCGGTGAGGAACTTGGCGCTGGCGTCCCGGTTCATGAAGTCGGACATCGTGGTGCCCGCCATGCTCGTGGACAGGATGACGGTCCAGTAGAAGAACGGGTTGTAGCGGCGGGACCGGAGCTGTACGACCAGCGTGATTACGAAGATCAGGAACAGCGCGATGGTGGTCAGGAAGTAGCCGAGCTTGAGGGTCTGGGCGAAGAGGTCGCCGGCCGTCTCGCCGAGGGTCGTCGCGGCGGTCTTCATGACCCAGAAGGCCAGGGTGACTTCCGGGAGCTTCCGCAGCACGTTCCTGTCGGTGCCGGCGACGTCCATGTCGGCCAGGACTTCGGGCTCAGGCAATGTCGATCCCTTCCGGGTGGCGCCTCCGCATCGCCTCACGTCGTGCCGTGGGGGCCTTGCGGAGTGCGCACAGGGGCGGCAAAAGGCGAGTACGAGGTGCACGCGCGCAGCGATGACGTCGCACACCGCCCGACGCTTCCAGCCGCAGCCTGAACACATCCTGAACGCCAACGGCCGCACCCACGAAGCAGCCCCGGACGGGTGAAGCCGGCCCCCGGAACCCGGGGACCGGCCGCCGTCCGGGGCGATCCGTGCTCAGCTCGCCTGCGGGGTGAGGCGTTCCGGCTCCGAGACGTCCCTGCGGGTGACCGTCAAGAAGACCACCAGGCCGAGGATGACGGTCAGGAACAGCACGCTGGTGATCACTGTGCCGAGGCCGAGTCCGCCGTCGGCGGTCGGCTGGGACAGGTAGTCGCCGATCGAGGCGCCCAGTGGCCGGGTCAGGATGTAGGCGATCCAGAAGCTCCACACCGCGTCCAGGCCGAGGGCGAAGTGCGCCACCGCGACCGCGGCGATCGCCAGGGCGAACAGGCCGGCGGAGATCCAGTATCCGAGGTCCATGCGCTCGGCGACCAGGTCACCGGCCGCGGTGCCCAGGGCGAAGGTGAACAGGACGGCGAGCCAGTAGAAGGACTCGCGGCGGGTGGTGTCGACGTGGTGGATGGAGAGCGTGCGCTCGCTGCGGTACCAGGCCACGAACACCACGACGAGGGCCACCGCGAAGGCGACGGTGCTGGTCTCCAGCGGTACGCCCAGGTTGTCGGTGAGGTTGTCGCTGATCAGTGTGCCCACGACGCTGATGAGCGCCACGGCGAGCCAGTAGACGCCGGGCCGGTAGGCGCGGGTGCGGAACTGCGCCACCAGGACCGCGACAAGCAGGACGCTCATCAGCAGCGACACGCCCGTCAGGCCCAGGCCGAGCTTCTCGTTCAGCAAGTCCGCCGCGGTCTCGCCGACCGTGGTGCACAGGATTTTGATCACCCAGAAGTACGCCGTGACTTCGGGAACCTTGTTCCAGCGGAGGCGCTGGCGGGCGTGGGCGGGAGCGGTGCCGGACGCCTCGTGCGTCTCGGTGGCCCCAGGGATATCGGCTGTCATGGTGCCCGACCGTGTCACCCCGAACCTGAACGCATCCTGAGCACCCGCGCTGCGGCGCCCACGAGGGACGGCCCACGCCGAATCATGACTGTCATGTGTCTCCCCCCGCTGCTCGCGATACAGGCGCTCGACCGCGATCTCACGCCATCGACGAAAGAGCGCCCCCATGAACCCCCTACCGCCCGCATCACTCACTCCGCCGCGAACGACCGCGTGGCTGCGCCGACACCTGGGGTGGGCCGTGGCCACGACTTACGTCGTCGCCACAGCTCTGCCCGCACCCGGCCTGTGGCTCCGCCACCCCTTCGTGCTGCCCGGTGCCAACGGTGCGTTCTCCGTGGCCCTGCCGCCGCTGCTGTTGTCACTGGTGCTGTTCGCCGCCGGACTGCAAGTACACCCTGACGACCTGGGCCACCTCCTGCGCAGGCCCGCCGCCCTGCTGACCGGACTCGCCCTCCATCTGCTGACACCGCTGCTGGTCATTCCGTTGATCACGTTCGTATTGCACCGCTCGCCGGACTCCGACGGCGGCAGCGGTCTGACCGCCGCGATGATCCTGATCGTCGCGATGCCGGTGGCGGCCGGCGCCACGGTCTGGACCAGCAAGGGGCGCGGCGCGCAGTCGGTCATGGTGGGGCTGGTCCTGGCCTCGACCCTGATCAGCCCCTTCACCACCCCGGTGACCATCGGGCTGTTGTCTCCGCTGCTCCAAGGGGACTACCAGGGGACACTGTCCCGGGCCGTGTACGGCAACGGCTTCGCGCTCGCTTTCGTCCTGCTGCCTTGCGGGGCGGGCCTGCTGGCGAGGACGCTTCTGTCCGGCAGTTCCCTGAACCGGCTGCTGGGGACCGCGGTGCCCGCGGCGCTGTGGGGCTCGTTGGCCCTGACCTACGTCAATGCCAGCGGAGCCCTGGGCACCTTTCTCGCCCATCCGCGTCCCGTCCTGCTGACGGCGGCCCTGGCCGTGGCCTCGACCGTGTGCGTCCTGTGCTTCGCCGTGGGCCACGTCATCTCGCGGCTGCTCCGTATGGACGCGTCCACAGCGTCGTCCGTCACTCTCGCCTGCGGCATGAACAACAGCAGTGCCAGCGCTGTTCTCCTCACCACCGCGCTTCCCGACCGGCCTCACCTCCTTCTCCCCGTCCTCGCCTACGGCCTCCTGCAGAAACTCGCCGCCGGTCGCGTCGTACGCGATCGGTCGCCCCGCTAGCCTGAGGACGTGGCGCGCATCGTGCTTGTCGAGGACGACGAGACCATTGGGGGCCGCCTCGCCGCGACGCTGCGGGGTGCGGGACACGACAGCGAGTGGTGCCCCGATGGTGCGTCGGCGCTGGCCCGTGCTGTTCGTGGCCCGGCCGACCTGGTGCTGCTGGACCTCGGGCTACCAGACGCCGACGGCTTCGAGCTGTGCCGGCGGTTGAGGGAACTTCTGCCCGGTGCCGTGCTGGTCGTGCTGACCGCACGCACCGCAGAGATGGACGTCATCCAGGCCTTGGAGTCGGGTGCCGACGACTATCTGACCAAGCCCTTCCGGCTCGCCGAGTTGCAGGCGCGGATCGCGGCTCATCTGCGTCGCGCCGAACCGGGCGGGAACCCAAGCCCGCTGCGGATCCGCCACGGCACCCTGCTGATCGACCGCGCGGCCCGGCGCTGCTCCACACCGACGCAGGAGGTGGAACTGCGCCCCAAGGAGTTCGACCTCCTGGTCAGGCTGGCCGAGTCCGTCGGGCAGGCGGTGAGCCGGGAGGACCTGATGAGCGACGTGTGGGACGAGAACTGGTTCGGCCCCACCAAGACGCTCGACGTCCACGTGGCGGCGTTGCGCCGCAAGCTGGGCGACCGGGTGCGCATCACCACCCTGCGGCACTTCGGTTACCGGCTCGAACCGTCCGGGGAGCACTGACCGTGCGCCGCCGTATCCTCCGGGCGGTCGTCGTCGCCGTGGTGTGCGCCGTGGTGCTGTTCTCCGTGCCGCTGGCCGTGGCGACATTGCGTCTGTACCGGCAGGACGAGACGCGCGAGTTGCAGCAACTGGCCGACCGGGTGGCCGTGACCGTCCCCGCGGACATCCACCACCCGCGTGACCCGATGGAGCTGCCGCACGTCGAGTCGGACACCCGGGTCGGGGTGTACGACGACGGCGCGCGCCTCGTCACCGGAGCGGGGCCCGCGCGCGGGGACCGCCCGGTGCGGGATGCCCTGGCGGGGCGTGCCTCGTCGGACCGGCAGGGCGACCGGCTGGTGGCAGCGGTGCCGGCGGGTACGGGCGAGCGGGTACGGGCGGTGGTGCGGGCCAGTTCGCCGGCCGACGGGCCGTTGCACCGGGCGGCGCTCACCTGGGCGGGCATGCTCGCGCTGGCCGTTGTCGCGGTGGGCGTGGGAGCCGTGGTGGGGATCCGCTCGAGCAGACGCCTCGCAGGTCCGATGGAGGATCTGGCGGCGACAGCCGTCCGCCTGGAGACCGGTGATCTGGCCGCCCGGGCAGCCCCTTCCGGCCTGCCGGAAGCCGACAAGGTTGCGACCGCGCTCAACCGTGCCGCCGAGCGCATCGGGGAACTGCTGCGGCGTGAGCGCGCTTTCAGCGCGGATGCCTCGCACCAGCTGCGCACGGCACTGACGGGGGTGCGGCTGGAGCTGGAGAGCGCGCTGGCCGCAGGCGCTCACGCCCCGGGCGCAACCGCGGATCCCCACGAGGCGATGCGCGCCGCTCTGGAGTCGCTGACCCGCATGGAGAGCACGTTGGACGATCTGCTGGACCTGGCCCGGGAGATGCCGGAGCAGGCGCCGCTCGATGTGGAGGTGCTGCTGGCCGATGCCGAGCTGCGCTGGCACGGCGAGCTGGCGGACGTGGGCCGGCCGCTGCGGTTCACCGTTGAGGAGCAGCTGCCCAGCGCGGTCGGCTCGGCGCGCGCCGGGCGGCAGATCCTGGACGTCCTCCTCGGCAACGCCCTCGCCCACGGCAGCGGCACGGTGACCGTCACCGCTCGCGATACGGCAGGGGCGCTCGCGGTAGATGTCGAGGATGAGGGGCCCGGCCTTCCCGAGGGCGAGGACGTCTTCGCGCGGCGGAGGGGCGGCGCGAACGGCGAGGTCAGTGGTCACGGCATCGGGCTGGCCCTGGCCCGTTCCCTGGCGGAGGCCGAGGGCGGCCGCCTCATGGTCTCCAGAAGAGTCCCGCACCCGCGCTTCACCTGGCTGGTTGCGCGTCAGCAGCGCGCCGACGGAGCGGACCGGCCCACCCCGTGACCCGGGGCACGAAGCGACGGGGTGGGTGAGTCACAGCTCTCTCAGCTCCGTGAGCGGTGGCCGCCGGGCGTGACGTACGGCCGTCCACGCCGCGAGGGCCAGGGCAGCCGCGACGGCCACGGCGAGTGCGCCCAGGTATCCCCACGGCACGGCGAGTGCGTCCGGGGGCGGGTCGAACACTCCGGAGAGGACCTTGACCAGCACTTCGGACAGCGACCAGCCGAGGAGGACTCCGCCGGCCGCGCCCGCCACCGCCACCAGGCCGGCCTCGCTCCACACGATTCCGGACAGCTGCCGCCCCCGGGCGCCCAGCACGGATGCCAGCGCCAGGGTGCGGCGCCGCTCGGTGAGGCCGAGGGCGAGCACCAAGCCGCCCGCCGCCGCGCCGATGACCAGGGCGAATCCCAGTTCCACGCGGGTGAGTCCGCCCAGGTCCACGGCGGTGAGGCTGGATCCGGTCACCGTCCGGGCGGACGGCAGGTCGGTGACCTGGGCGGCGGGTCCGAGTACCGACCGGACGTGGCGGGCCACCGCGCGCTGGCCGCTGCCGCCGGTGTCCACCAGCAGCGTGCCGATCGCGCCGCTGCCGGTCGACCGGGCCACGTAGGCGGAGTTGGCCACCAGGAAACTGTCCTTGGGGGCGGTTGGGAACTCCTTGACGACGCCCACGAAGCGGAACGCCACGGGGTGCAGCCGGTGAGTGCGGCTGTCCTGAAGACGCAGCCGGACCTGGTCGCCCGGGTGGAGCTGGAAGTCCTTGGCGGTCTCGGCGCTGACGAGGAGTCCGTCGGGCTGCCGCTGGAGCCGGTCCATCAGCTGCCGCGCGCTGCCGCCCGAGAAGTACGCATTCTGGAGCCGGCCCGCTCCGACAACGGTGGACGGCCGTACCCCGTACAGGTCCTGGAGGTCGGGGCCGACATACGCGAAGCGGTGCTGCAGGGGTTCCACGCTCCGTACCCCGGGCAGGGCCGCCACCCGCGTCGCGTCGGCCGTACCCCCGGTGGAGCCGGGCGACTCGGTGACCGTGACATCGGCGCCGTTGGTGAGCACCGCGTCGACTCCGGCCTGCTGCCGGTACGTGGAGTTGAAGACGGCGGTCGACGCGGCGAAGGCGATGGCCAGCGCGAGCAGCACCACGGCCCTGAGCACGGTGCCCCGCTGCCGGGACAGGCTCGCCGCGGCCGTGCCGGACAGTGCCCCGGTCAGCGGTCGCAGCAGCCGGGCCAGTACCCGCCGTCCCCGCCGCAGCAGCAGGTCCATCAGCAGCCAGGCCAGTAGAGCCCCACCGGTCCACAGCAGGGCCGGGCCGGCGAACGCCCAGTAGTTGACCGACAGGGTCGGTGTGCCCTCGGGAGCGAGGATCAAGGCGTAGTTCGTACGGCTGGTGATCCTGAACACCACCGACGCCGAGGCCAGCAGCCCGGCGGCCAGCACCCACCACGCAGCGCGCGGCACCCGGCGGCGCTCCACCGCCGCCCGTCCCGCCACGACGGTGGCGGCCTTGACGTCACGGCGCGCGGGCAGCAGCACCGTACCGCCGGCGATCACCGCGCCGACGGCGACCGCAGCCAGCGCCCAGCCGGCGGTGAAGGTACCGGTCGTCCCGAAGGCCGTACGCCCCAGCAGTGCCGCCACCCCCAGCCCCGCGGCCCCGCCGGCGACGGCCACGATGCCCGCTTCCACGGCCGCAAGCGCCAGCAGCCGGCCGGCGGAGGCACCACGCGTCCGCAGCAGCGACTGCTCCCTGCGCCGCCGCGCGGCACCCGCTCCGGCGACCGCCGCGGTGAGCGCCCCGGCCAGCACCGCCCCGGGGACGCCGAGGAACAGGAAGAGCATCTGCGCGTACAGGGCGTCGGACCGGGCCGCGTCCAGCACCGCGCCGAGGTTGTCACCGACCACACCGGCACCGGCCAGTCGCAGGTCCGTGTGGTGCGCGCTGCCGGTCGCCGTGTTGTAGGCGACGGCCGGGTCGTGCGGCAGGGCGTGGCTGCGCCGTACATGGATCTGGTCGCGGACGAGGTCGGGGCGGGCGGTGGCCAGCCGGTCGAAGGCCGCGTGCCAGCGCGCTTGCGGAAGCAGCACGACATTGTCCGGGGGAGCGGTCGGCTGGGACTGCGGGGGCGCGCCGACCTTCTGGAACAGCGAGTCGGCGTACGGAAGGTCCACCACCCCGTCGACCCGCACCTTGAGCGGCGGGAGTCCCGCCCGCCCGACGGACACCACGTCACCGGGTGCCGCATGCAGGTTCGCGGCGGTCTGCTGGGCCAGCAACACCCCGTCCCCCCGTCCGGACAGCACCCGGATCTCGCCCGGGAACGCCGTGCGGTAGCCGGCCGGAACGCCCAGCACGGCGCCGGGCCCGGTGGTCTGGGAGGTACCGCCGGCGGTGGCGCTCAGTCCGCTGGTGTCCGCGTACCCGACCGGCAACGCCGTCCGCGTGCCCGGCGTGTGCCGCACGGTGGCCAGCACCTGCCGGGCATCGGCGCCGCTCGCCGCCTGCACCTGCCAGTCCACCACGACCCCGCGCACCGACTGCGCCGTCATCGTCGCGCGCGTGGCACCCAGGAAGCCGCCGAGCGCCGCCAGCAGCGCCACCGCCGTGGCCACCCCGGCCGCCACTCCGAGCAGCCGTCCGCCGCGGCGTCGCAGCAGTCCGGCCAGCCAGATCCTGATCACGGCCGTTCCCCTCCTCGGGAGCGCCGGGGCGGACTCGCCGGACCGCCCGTTCCGTCGTCCGGCTCCGGCTGGATCAGCCGGCCGTCGGCCATGTACCAGCGGACGCCCAACTCCCGTGCGACCCGTGGATCATGGGTGGTGACCAGCACCGCCGCACGCAGCTCTGCGGCCGCGCCGAGCAGCACCGACAGCACCTGACGGCCGGTCTCGCGGTCCAGCTGCCCGGTCGGCTCGTCGGCGAGGACGAGCCGTGGCCGGCGCGCCAGCACCCTGGCCACCGCGACCCGCTGGGCCTGCCCTGCCGACAGCTCGTCCGGCAGCCGCCGCGCCAGCTCCTCCAGCCCGAGACGTGCCAGTGCGGCCCGCGCCCGGGTGTCCGCTTCGTCGTCCGGTACACCGTCGATCCGCAGCGGCAACGCGACGTTCTCGACGGCGGTGAGCGGGGGCAGGAGACTCGGGCCCTGGAAGACGACGCCGATGTGCCGGGCGAGACCGCCCGCAGGCGAACTGCCGAGGCCCGGGTGGCTCACCCGGCCCGCCGTAGGACGGTCCAGCCCCGCCATCAGATGCAGCAGGGTGGACTTCCCCGACCCGGAAGGACCCACCACCGCGATCCGGACGCGGGGCGCAACCACGCAGTTCAGGCCATGGAGGGCGACGACGGCGCCCGGCCCCCTCCCGTAGGTCCGGGCCGCGTTCTCACAGCGGACCAGCGGCGCGCCGGTTTCCTTCGTGCCGGTGGCCCTCAGGGTGTCGGGTGCGTCCATCATGCCCACTTCCCGTCCCTCAGCCGCAGTACCCGGTCAGCGGCCCCCGCCACGGCACGGCTGTGGGTGACGACGACAACGGCGGTCCCGGCAGCGGCACGTTCGCGCAGCAGGTCCAGCAGCCTCCGTTCCGTCTCCGCGTCCACCTCGCCGGTCGGCTCGTCGGCGAGCAGCACATCGGGCGCGTTCGCCAGCGCGACGGCCAGGCCCGCGCGAGCAGCCTCCCCTCCGGACAGCTCACCCGGCAGCGCCCCAGCGCGCAGGCCGATGCCCACACGGTCCAGGAGCTCCTGCGGTGGCGTACAGGTCCGGGCGGGCGCCAGTCGCTGCACCAGCGCGATGTTGTCCCGGACGGTGAGGTGGTCCAGCAGATTGCCCGTCTGGAAGAGCACGCCGATGTGCCTGGCCCGGATGCCGCCGCGCTCGCGTTCGGCGCGGTGGCTGAGCCGTTCGCCGACGACCCGTACCGTGCCGCCGTCCGGTTCGTCGAGCCCCGCCAGACAGTTCAGCAGGGTCGTCTTCCCCGACCCGGACGGCCCGGTCACCGCCACCGTCTCGCCGCGCTCGACCTCCAGTCCGACGCCTCGCAGCGCGAATGTCTCCTCCTCGCCGGCCCGGAAGAACCGGTACAGGGAACGGGCGCTGAGGACGGGCGCGGCCATCAGGACCACCGGAAGGAGTCCGTGACGGTCCGCCAGGGGTCGACGTTGTCGGCTCCCACCCCGCCGGACAGCGTCAGCACGGCCTCGCCCTTGTGCGGCTTGTAGAACACATACCGCTGGACGTCCAGGGGAACGCGCTTGCCGGTCACCTGGTTGGGAGCGGAGCTGACGCGGTACTCGGCCAGCACCGCTGTGCCCTCCTTGCGCTGTACCGAGACCACCTTGACCAGTGAGAAGTGGGTGCTCGCGGCGCGGATCGCCGGAATGTCCTTGGTGCGTACGGAGTTCACCGTCGGGGCAGTCGTCGCGTGGACGCGTTCCACCCGCACGCTGTTGAACTTGTCGGTGAACACCGTCGCCGGCCCCTGCGTGGCCCGCGCCCATCCCTCCGGCACCTTCACCGTGAACCCGCCACCGGGCGGCGACCACGGTACGTACACCTGCGTGTCGGGGATGTCTCCAGGGGGGTTCGAGTCGGCGGGCGCCGGCGTAGGGGCGGACGGCGCCGAGACACCGACAGCGTGACGTGCCGCCGTGGATGCGGACGACGAGCAGGCCACCGCGCCTGCCGTGGCTCCGGTGACGAGCACGACGCCGGCCGCGGCAGCGGCGAGAGGACGACGCATGAGGGACACCTCCCGGTGAGGGCGGCGGCCGACCCGCCGCCGCGGTTTCCGTCCATACCCCGACGCTAGGAGCCGTCCGGCCAGGGCCCGCACTGCGCGTGGTGAGCGCACGGTTAACGGCCCGTCGTGCCCGGCCTCAACGACTCCGACGTTGACCTCGCACGGGCCCGCGAGCTTTCCCAGTACGCGCACGCCACCCCACGCCGCTCGTCCGGTGCCGAGCCCTGTTGCTGTGGTACCGCAGCACGATTGAGAGGCGTCGGGGTCACTCCAGCCCGGCCGCGTGGTCGGGAACGTACGTCTGCAGGTCCCGGGGCGGCCGCTGGTAGCCGGTGGCCGGCGGCCGGGGCGGCAGTTCGAGTGCCGGCGGGGCGACGTCGCGGTAGGGCATGGTGGACAGCAGATGGGCAATCATGTTCAGCCGGGCCCGGCGTTTGTCGTCGCTTTCCACGACGTACCACGGTGACTCCGAGATGTCCGTGTGCACGAACATCTCGTCCTTGGCGCGCGAGTAGTCCTCCCATCGAGTCAGCGACTCGAGGTCGATGGGGGAGAGCTTCCAGCGGCGGGTCGGGTCTTCGAGCCGGCGCCGGAACCGCTGCTCCTGCACCTCGTCGCTCACCGAGAACCAGTATTTGCGCAGCAGGATCCCGTCCTCTACGAGCATCCGTTCGAAGGCCGGGCACTGCCGCAGAAACCGCTGGTGTTCGGAGGGGGTGCAGAAGCCCATGACCCGCTCGACGCCGGCCCGGTTGTACCAGCTGCGGTCGAACAACACGAACTCGCCGGCCGCGGGCAGGTGCTCCGTATAGCGTTGGAAGTACCACTGGGTGCGCTCACGCTCGGTGGGTCGGGGAAGCGCCACGATGCGGGCCACCCGAGGGTTGAGGTACTGGGTGACGCGTTTGATCGCGCTTCCCTTGCCGGCCGCGTCGCGCCCCTCGAAGACCACCACCAGCCGGGCCCCCTCGGTACGCACCCATTCCTGAAGCTTTACCAGCTCCGTCTGTAGCCGGTACAGCTCCCGCTCGTATACCGACCGCGACAACTTTGCACGACTCCCGCTGCCCGGTGACTCCGCCATGCGACGACCGTACGAAGAATTGCCGCCTCCAGCTCAGGCAGGAGAGCCGAACGGGGCCAGGGCCCGCCCGGTGCGCCGCCGCGCCGCATCAGCCGGACATGGTGCGGAGCCGCTCTCGGCCAGGCACATCAGCACTGGAAGTAGCGGTCTCGTCCCGCGTCCAAACGGGCGATGGGCACCCGGTAGGGCGAGCACGAGACGTAGTCCAGCCCGGCCGCATCGAAGAAACGGATGGAGTCAAGGTCGCCACCGTGTTCGCCGCATGCCCCGACCGACAGGCCGGAGTGGGCGGCGCGGCCCTCTTCGCGTGCGAGGGCGACCAGGCGGCCGATGTGAGCGGGGCGCCCACGACCGAGCCGTCCGCGTGCAGGGTGCGGAAGGCGTACGAGCCCCACCCACACCGCTCCGGCGGTACGGGAGGGGGATCAGGCGACGCGTGACGGTGTGGGACTGGAACTGCGAGAGAGGTGGAGGATTCGTAGCCCAGTTCCACACTCAGGGTGGTGCTGACCTTCCCTCCGATCCCGAAGACGCTCACGCCGGCCTCGGCGGTGATGGAGATATCTGTGCTTGCGCGGAATGTGTCGCCCGTCCGATTTCCTGGTGCTTGGCGGCTCCGATACCGGGTACTTTCCGTCGAACTCAGGGGTTTGGCGGTGCCGTGGATCCGCTGTAAGATCCGCGGCCGCCTGTGCGGATATTGATCACCATGCGCATTGACTTTGATCCCGCTGAGATGTCCGGCAACGAGTTCTACAAGCTCCTGACCGCGGTGGTCGTGCCGCGGCCCATTGCATGGGTGTCGACCATTTCCGCCGACGGGACGGCGAACCTTGCCCCTGCGAAGTTCTGAGGAAAGTGGTACGGGGGATGGGACGTTAGCCCAGGTCAAAGCATCGCGGCGATGCGTTTCCTGATGCGCAACCCCCGGCGGGTGCTGTCCGAGGCACAGATCCTCTTCGCTGGGGCGGTACCGGGTCAACGCGGCGAATGGGTGACGACCGCGACGTGCTGATCACGGGTCTGGCACTCCACCCGGTCGAGGAGAGGGTGCACCGGTTGGTGGCGGTCGAGGCGGCGGTGTTCGGCGGCGCCCTCGCGGTGACCGGGTCGGAGTTCACTGACACTGTAGGAGCCCCCTTCCGCTGGCCGGTGCATGCGGGCCGGGGCCCGCCCCCTCGACGTGTTCCCCTCGTCATGCAGGCGTACGACCCGGCACGTGAGCGCCGCGAACGACGCCTCCTCCCTCGGCGGCCCGTCGTGACTCGAGTGGCTCCGTCCCAGGGGGCGGCGCCAGCCCGTCCCGTGCATTTCGGAGCCGCCGACTGGCTGTGTCCCCGCACGGCCATCGGTCCCGGCCGGCATCGCGAGGGCCTCCCACCCGCGGTGCGTTACTGGCTGGACTCCTCGATCAAGCGTCGGTGCAGTTCGGTGGTGAGCGCATGAATTTCCCGCGTGAGCTGGGTGTTGGTCTTGAGCTCCAGCTCCTGCTCGTTGAAGTCGTGGTCGGCCTTGGCCTGCTGGAATGTGGCCTGGCGATTCTGTCCGATCATGATGAAGGTGGACAGGAAGATCGCCTCGAGAGACACGACCAGGGTGAGCGTGGGCCAGGGATCGGACTCGATGAAGAGCATCCAGAGCGCGAACACCGCGGCGTGCACATAGACGAACCGCATCGAGCCGGCATACCTGGTGATCGCATCCGCGATCCGCAACTGAAAGTCGGCCATCCGCTGCGCACGGTGTGCCACGACAACAGGGTGGTGCGGACGACCCTCCGTAGGCTCGGGCTGCACGGGATCTCCAAGGTGGATCTACGGAGCCGGAACGGCTGCCGCGAGCTCGACTTGACTACCACCACACCCCCGGCCGGGTTCGGTGGCAAGCGATGGAAGCAACTGGAGTAGGCCGGTGCCACCACCGGGGTGGACGTCCTTTCGCGCCGGTCGTTCTTCGTGAGGCCGCGAACCGCATCGACGACGCGTCCGACGGTTGGTCCGCTCGTGTATTCACGAGAGGCCGCGTGCGGCTTCTCAGGGACGGGACGGCCCGATTCAGCTCAGGTGGACCCACGCAGCTGAGGACTCAGCCAGGCCAGGGCTGGTCCTGGACGGATCGGCGCTGTGGCCCGTCCACGCAGCGAGGCTCGACGTTCCGCGCACAGCAGCCGTGTGGCTCGCGACGGACACGACACCCGCCTGGCGGACAGGGCGAGAACCAGCTGCGGCTCCAGGGTGGACGAGGCGGGCGCAGGTCGGTTGCGCTCAGTGGGGAGGGGCCCGCGGTGCCGAGACTGCTGAGGCTGGTCGACAGGCATGGGCCGGTCTCGTGGGGGAGTTGCGAACGGTGGATTTCGCCGCGACGTCACCGCCCTGCCCCGCCGGTGGGAGGATCGAGTTCGGGCCCTGGCGCGCTGGGGCCGGGGCGCGATCCGCGCGCGCCGCGATGCGGCCCGCCTGCTCGCCGGGCTCTCCACGGCAGAGGCGCATACCTACCGGTTCGCCGACACGATGATCCAGACTCTGCCCGACGCGGGCTTCTCGCCCCGCACGGCGGCCTGGGCGAACTGGACCATTTTCTATGTGGTCCTGGGCATCACCCAGGAACAGCAGGCGCATGCCGCCGAGCCGCCCGAGCGGGTGACGGAATTCGACGACCCCGACTACCCGGCGCTGAGAGAGGCCGCCGCACACGTCGTCGCCGGTACCTACGAGGAACGCTTCGAGTTCGCACTGAACATGCAAGTGGTCGCGCTTCGAGCGGAGTTGGACCCTATGGGCGGCGGTCCGGCCTGACTCGGTCCGGGCCCGAGGCGGTGTGACGTGCAGACGTTGCCCCGTCGGCGCCTCGCGGAACTCGGCGACCGAAATGTGCGTTGTGCTTCCCAACAACGTTCCCGACCACGGGAGAACGGAGGGACGGCCGATGCGAATCACCGTTGTGGGAGGGGGCATCGCAGGGCTGACCTGCGCCCTGAGCCTGCATGCCGCAGGCTTCCGTCCGCAGGTGCGGGAGGCGGCACGGACCATCGAGGCGGTCGGCGTGGGAATCAACCTGCTGCCGCACGCGGTACGGGAACTCACGGAACTCGGCCTGGCCGACGAACTGGCCGCCATCGCGATGCCGCCGCACCGGCTGAGCTACCGCGACCGGGCGGGCGAACCGGTGTGGGAGGAAGCCCTGGGGCTCGCGGCGGGTTACCGCTGGCCGCAGTACTCCGTACACCGCGGCTGTCTGCACCTGATGCTGCTGGCGGCGGTGCGCAGCCGCCTGGGATCGGACTGCATCCGCACCGGTCAGCTGTTCCAGCGCTTCGAGCAGACGCCGCACGGCGTCCGGGCCCATTTCCTGGACCGGACCGGCGGCACACCAGTGGCCGAGGACACCGATCTGCTGATCGCGTCCGACGGCATCGACTCCGCGGTACGCGCCCAGCTGTACCCGGCCGAAGGCCCCGCGCACGGGAACGGCGTCCACATGTGGCGCGGGGTCGCACCGTACCCTCACCTCCTCGACGGCCGGTCGATCGTGGTGGCCGGCGGCACCCCCGGTGCGAAGTTCGTCGCCTACCCGATCGAGGACGGGGTGGCGCAGGGCGGCGACGCCCTGATGAACTGGGTGCTCGAAGTGCGCCGCGGCACGCACGTCGCACCGCTGGACCGCTCGAACCGCCGCATCACGACGGCGGAAGCCCTTACAGGCGTGAGGGACTGGAGCCTGCCGTGGGTCGACCTGGCGAAGCTGGTCGAGCGCTCATCGGCGATCTTCGAATACCCCATGCTCGACCGCGACCCCCTGCCGCGCTGGAGCTTCGGCCGGGTCACGCTGCTCGGCGACGCGGCCCACCCGATGTTCCCGATGGGCATGAACGGCGGATCGCAGTCCATCGTCGACGCCCGGGTACTGGCCTGGTGCCTGGCTCGGGAGCACGACCCCGAAACCGCACTCCGCCGCTACGACACCATGCGCCGGCCGACGGTCAACGCGATTGTCCTGGCCAACCGCGAGTTGGGGCCGGAGAAGATCATCGCGCGGGCTGCGGAGCACGGCGGGGCGCTGCCCGTCGACGAGGCCACAAAGACGGCGAGCGCCTACAAGGAGCTGACCCGGGCGACAGTCGCACAGGTCAACTCCCGCCCCTCGTGGACCGTTCGGACAGGGCCGCGGACGCGGCCTCGGATCCTGCACGGTGAGGACGCGCCCGCGGGAGTCCCTACATGACTGCCGTGGGATCGCTGTGCGTAGTCGGAAGGGTTCGGCAGTGCACGGGGTTGCCGGTTCGGCAATCCTGATGCAACCCCTTCCATGCACTGGCACAAACTTCTTGCACAGCGTCGAAGACCAAGCAGCGTCCGGCAAGGTTCCGCAGGCTGGGCCGGCCGTCCCGGGGAAGATTGCTTGCCGAAGGTGGTGGTGTCCGGAAGTGTCGCCGGGATAAGCGGGGTCCACACCGGCCCGGGGGCAACTGCGTTGACGCGGATGCCGTCGGAGGCCAGCATCTGGGCGAGTCCCTGGGTGAAGATGACGATGGCGCCCTTCGTCGTCGCGTAGCCGAGCAGGTGCGGGCTCACTGCCGCGTTCATCGTGCATCAGGCTGACGACAGCGCGGACCGTGGTACGGACGGGAGGATCGGGGGAGTGCCCTCTGCTGGAGAAGCCGATGCCCGGGTGGTCGGCCCAGAGCAATAGGCTGGAGAAGACGCATGCACCCGGGGCCCGCACTCTCGGGGCGGAGGTGCCGTATGAGCGCAGGGACAGCGATGCTCGCCCGATCGCGCCCGCTGGTGACGCTGCCCGGTGTCTACGTGCCGCATGAGGACACGCGGCTCCTCTTGCGCGCCCTGTATCGCGAGGGGGTGGGGGCCGGCACCGAGATCCTGGACCTCGGTTCGGGCAGTGGAGCCCTCGCGGTAGGTGCGGCACGGCGTGGCGCCCGGGCCACTGCTGTCGACATCTCGTGGCAGGCGGTGATCTCCACGAGGATCAACGCATGGCTCTCCCGGCAGCGCGTCACCGTGCGCCACGGCGACCTGACTGAGGCCGTCTGCGGCCGTTCCTTCGACATGGTCGTCAGCAACCCGCCTTACGTCCCCACACCCAGCAACCGCTCGCCCTGGGGGGCGGCGCGGGCGTGGGATGCAGGACGCGACGGGAGGCTGCTCGTCGACCGCATCTGCGAGGTCGCGCCTCGGACGCTACGCCCCGGGGGCGTACTGCTCATGGTCCATTCCGCACTGTGCGGCACCGAGGACACCCTGGAACGTCTGGCATCCGAGGGGCTGGCAGCAACGGTCAGTGATCGCGCGATCATACCGTTCGGCCCGGTCATGCGCTCCCGGCTGGCCTGGCTGCAGCGCCAGGGCCTGCTGGACGAGGTCCGGGACACAGACGAATTGGTGATCATTCGTGCCGAGCACTCCTGAACGCCCATGCCGTATCGCCCTCGTCCGCGACGGTCCGCTTCTGATCGAGGGTCCGGTGGAAGTGGTCGGTGACGACGGTACGGTCTGCGTCTCCCGACGCTTCACCGTCGCGATCTGCATGTGCCGACGCAGTCGCAGCTACCCCTGGTGCGACACCAGCCACCGTAATCGTTCGGGGCCTGCGTCCGATCCCGATGACGGCGCCGTGTCCCCGACAGCGGACCGGATCCGCGAAGGAGATGAGCCATGACGGCCGACCTCGGGGCGACCCGTCCCGGCAGGCCACAGCTTCCGCGGCCGCGCGGCTGTCTGTCGGACATGGTGATCGAGTGGCTCCGTGCCGGGGAAGGGCCCCTGCCGGCCCAGGAGGAGGTCCAGCGAGCCGGCCCGTACGGGGAGGATTTCCAGCTAGCCCTCTACGTGCTGTACGAACTGCACTATCAAGGCTTCGACGGCGTGCCCGATGACCGTGAATGGGAGCCTGCGCTGCTGTCGGTGCGGCCCCACCTGGAGGAGGCGTTCCTCCGGGCCCTGCGTGCCGACGTCCCGGCGCTCGACGCACGGGAGGCGATGGCCCGCCTGCTGACCGAGCCCACCACCGACGACGGCACCAGCGTCAGCCACTACTTGAAGCGCGAAGGCCGGCTGTGGCAGCTGAGGGAGTACGCGGCCCTCCGTTCGTTGTACCACCTCAAGGAAGCGGACCCGCACGCCTGGGTTCTTCCTCGTCTGCGGGGCCGCGCGAAGGCAGGGATGGCCGCCATCGAATTCGATGAGTTCGGCGCCGGCCGGGCCGAGGACGTCCACGCCCAGCTCTTCGCCGACCTCATGGCTGACCTCAGCCTGCAGACCGCGTACGGCTACTACCTCGACCTGGCATCCGCCGAAATTCTCGCCACGGTCAATCTGATGTCTCTGCTGGGATTGCACCGATCCCTGCGCGGCGCACTGATCGGCCACTTCGCTACGGTCGAGGTGACCTCGCCGCCGGGGGCACGGCGACTTGCGGAGGCGATGCGCCGCACCGGTGCCGGTCCCGCCGCGGAGAGGTTCTACGACGAGCACGTCGAGGCTGACGCCGTCCATGAACAGGTAGTCCGCAGAGAAGTGATTGACGGCCTGCTGAGCGACGAGCCGAACCTCGAACCCGATGTCGCCTTCGGGATAGGCGCCACCGAATTTCTCGAAGGCAGGCTCGCCGGAAGTCTCCTTGCCGCCTGGCGAGAAGAGCGTAGTGCGCTGCCGACCCCGTTGCCGCTTGCCTGCGCCTGCAAGCCGACATGAAGTGAGAACTGAGGTCGGGTACGTCCTCCTCATAAGGCTCCCGAGGACGGCAGGAGGATGGCATGGACGTGAGCAACGACGGCTTCAGGCCTCTGGCGGTGGAGGGGCATCGGTTGAGAACGGCTGCTGAGGGTCAGCGGGCCGCAAGGAGGACGGCGGTGTAGTGGGCAGCGAAGGCGGCGACGGTGAAGGCGTGGAAGACCTCGTGGTAGCCGAACCAGCGGGGAGAGGGGTCGGGGTGCTTGAGTCCGTAGGTCACTGCGCCCGCGATGTACAGGAGACCTCCGGTGACGATGAGGATCACCACGGCGGCTCCGCAGGTGCGCAGGAAATCGGGCAGGTAGAAGACTGCCGCCCAGCCCAGCACGATGTAGCAGAGGGTGTAGAGCCAGCGTGGGGCGCCGATCCAGACGATGCGGAAGGCGATGCCGGCCAGCGCGCCGGTCCACACCCACCAGAGCAGGACCGAGCACTGTGGGGAGGGCAGAAGGAGCACGCCCAGGGGGTGTAAGTGCCTGCGGTCATCACGAAGATGTTGCTGTGGTCCAGGCGGCGCAAGATGGCCTCGCCGCGCCGTCCCCACGCTCTGCGGTGGTAGACGGCACTGGTGCCGAACAACAGCCAGGAGGAGATCGAGAAGACCGCGCACGCAAGGGTTGCTCGCGGTGAGCGGGCGAGGCGGATGATGACGACACCAGCGACGACCGAGGTGGGGAATATGACTGCGTGAAACCATCCACGCAGTCTCGGTTTGAGCGATTCCAAAGCATCGGCAGCCTGATTCACCGCACCTTTGGCAGAGGCACGCGGGGTGAGGGCCGGAAAGGATGAAGGACCCCTTGCCTGCTCACGCTCCAGGGGGTCTTCGGCAGTCATGCGGTCATGCTAGGAACCCGATGGCTGTGGCGATCGGAGGCGCGGGCGTGCGCAGACCGGAAAAGCATGAGCATTACGTCTTCGGGTTGTTCTTGCTTACGAGCGCGCGAAAGAAGGACGGTCAGCTGAGTGAATTTCTACCCCTGCACCTCGCCCGTCACGTACGTTTCGCCGCTGATGCAGGTCTCGCGACGACCTCGACTCCGGCCGGTGGGCTGAACTCAACAGCGACCTCGCCGACCTCGACGCGGCAGATCTCGGCCTCCGCCTGCTCATACCTTGACCCGCGTCGCATGGCGGCTCCTGGACGGCCTGCTGGTTCGGCTGGTTGTCAGACGGTCCCTCCCGCGTGGCGCAGTCGGATAGGAAGATGACCGTCGCGCCAGGCCCCTCCTGCGGCTGGGCGGGACGGGCCGGGTCGGGCTTCGTCACCTCGGGGTAGGTCCCGCCTTCAGCGGCCTTGCGGGCCTCAAGCGCGACCGCGTCCGCGGTCAGGGCGCCGGCCCGGTGGGCCGCGGCGAGTCCGGCGACGACGTGCTCGTGTTCCATGTGCCGGCCCAGCAGCACCTCGATCAGGGCCTGGTGTTGGCCGCCTCGCCGTGAGGAGCGGCGCGAGCCGCGGTCCACCAGGCTTCATGGACGGGGGTCTACAGACCCGGAGTTGCGTTGGCTGGGTCGGGTCGACTTGTTGAAGACACTCTTTCACGCATGAAGGCACGCCGGGACCGAGTCAGGTGTGCGCAGCGCGTGCCGAAGGGAGCCGGAGCCGCAGCTGTGGGCCCGACATCCTGGACAACTGCTCAGCTATCCGCATCAGTTCGCCCACTGCTACGTCCGTGCCTCGTTCTACCGCGGGATAGTCCGTGATCTTCATGAGGAACCGCCTGGGAAGATGCGAGCCCGTTGTTCCGGGTGGAAGCTGGAAATGCGGGAGGGCACAGCCACCTCGATGGCACCTGGGAGTCTTTCCCTCAGACCGGCGGCAGTGCAAGGAGCTGCTTGCCCTCTAAGTAGTCTGATTCCACGAGTCACACGAGGCCATTCATGGATACCGAAACGAAAGTCACTTTGGCTGCTGCGATCGCTGCCGGATACGCGCTGGGCCGGACCAAGAAAGGCAAGCTCGCCATCGGAGTCGCCTCGATGCTCGCCGGGAAAGGGATGCTCAGTCCGAAAGCGCTGCTCGGTCAAGGCGTGAGCAAGCTGGCTGAGACACCCCAGGTCGCACAGCTCATTGACCAGATTCGTGGTGAGGTTTTGGAGTCTGGTCGTGCCGCACTGTCGGCGACGGTCAACCGCGGGTTCGCGTCCGTCGCCGAGGTCCTGCAGGAGCGCACGAGCGCTCTACAGGAACCACCCGAAGACGAAGAGGCCGACGAGGAAGAGGGCGAGGAAGCGGAACAGCAGGATGAGGACGAAGAGGCCGACGAGGACGAAGAGGCCGACGAGGCCGAGGACGAAGGGGAGAAGACTTCCCGCCGGAGATCAGGGAAGAAGGCGGCCGCGAGGCGGACGGGCAGGGCGCCGCAGAAAAGGGCGACAGGACGGAAGGCTCCGGCGAAGAAGACTGCGGGCAAGAAGGCTCCGGCGAAGAAGACAGGAGCCGGCAAGACGACGGCAAGAAAGTCCGCTGCGAAGAAGACATCCCGCCGGACCGACCGGAGGAGGTAGGCCATGGCCGAGAAGGAGGACGACACCACTCCAGAGGGCCCCTCCGGCCTCGACATGCTCAAAGAGCAGCTAGCTGAATTTGCCCAAGCACAGGGCCAGCGGCTGGTAGACAAAGCCGGGGACAAAATCACCGAACTCGCGCAGGGCCTGGGCGACGTGGGTGACGGCAACAGCACCCTGCTCAACGTAGGGAAGCGCGTTCTCGGCGGAGGGGAGTCGCCCATCAAGGCGTTTCTCAGTGAGAAAGCCGGTGACCTCAAGGATAAAGCGGTAGATACCGTCAAGGGGTTCTTCGGTGGTGGCGGAAAATCCGGGGACAAGAAGGTAACTAATATCGTCGAGGTCATCGACGTTGGTGTGGATCTGCGCACCGTATATGACCGCTGGACTCAACTCGAGGAGTTCAGTAGCTTCACCAAGGGCGTCAAGAGCGTCTCGCAGTCGGACGAGATCGAGAGTGACTGGAAGCTCAAAATCGCCTTTTCCAACCGCAGTTGGAAAGCGACCGTCCAGGAACAGGTCCCCGACGAGCGGATCGTGTGGAACTCCGAGGGAGGGAAAGGCACCACGCGCGGTGCCATCAGCTTCCATGAGTTGACCTCGGACCTCACGCGCGTCGTTGCCGTCGTTGAGTACTACCCTTCCGGATTCTTTGAGAAGACCGGCAACATCTGGCGTGCTCAGGGGCGACGTCTGCGTCTGGACCTCAAACACTTCCAGCGGTTTGTCACGCTCACTGATAACGAAGAGGTCGAGGGCTGGCGCGGCGAGATCCGCGACGGGGAAGTCGTCCGGACCCACGAAGAGGGGCTCGAGGATGACGAGGACCAGGACGACGAAGGTGAAGAAGAGGAAGATGACGAAGGGTTCGAGGACGAATCCGAAGAGGATGAAGGCGAAGACACCGAGTACGACGAGGAGGAGGACGGCGAGGCGGGAGAATACGAAGACGAAGAATAGTAGCAAGCGTCCGCGAGCGCGAGCAGGGGGCGTCCATCTTGCCGTCGGCCCGATTCCATGCCGACGGTGAGGTTGTGTGCGGCAATTGGTTCCTGCAATGCGGGGAGCGGAGGTTGGCGGATTTGTTTATTCAGGGGTGCCAACTATCCTGGTTGTGGCGCCACACTCGGCTGCCCGCGGTGTGGCGGACACGAGAGGCGGGTCTGCACATGACCAAGCACGGAAAAGCATCCCAGCCCTCACGTGGCGAAGGATCGAGCCGCCACAAGGGGACCAAACACCACGGCTGGTCTCAGGATGTCGACGAGACCCGGCAACAGGACAATCCGAGCGCGCACCGCTCGTTCCACCCTGACAAGTACGCACCCGAGCCTGGGACCGACAAGCCCACCTCGAAAGAGGAGATGGAGGGTGTCACGGGCGACACCGTCAAGAGTTCCTCCCGAAGGGGAGAGAGACAGGGCGGCAGGGCCAAGGAAAAGGGCATGCACGACGAAGGCCGTCGCGGCCGTTCACAACGCCCGAGCGGCAGTAGGGACGCCGAGGCGTCCACAGGAGTTGACCCTCAGGAACCGCGCTCCGAGTCGGAGTGAGAACCCTTGCTAGGTGCAGAGAGCTCGGTCGCTGTGGTCTGTGACCCTCGATGCCCCATCCGTGCCGCCGGAACGACTGCCCAGGTCTCACCTGGGACGGAGGCGCCTGCGCAGAGGCTCGGTCGTGTTGAGCTGTGGCCGTCCCTCGTTGCCGCGGTGGCTGACCGCAACGGGCTGAAAAGCGTGCTGTTCAGTAGTGGACGTTGAGGCGTGAGACGGCCTTGTTGACCATGCCTCGGACCTGTTTGGCCGGGCGCTGTTGTTCGCCGTGAAGGGCGTTGAGGACCGGCAAGGTGGCGGGCTGCGCAGGAATGTGTTGCGTTCTTTCATGTCGACCTCATGAAGGCGGGGCGCTGATATGAGGGTTCGTCGTGCGCCGGGGTGATGTCAGTACCGCCCCAACGCGCAGGGTCTCCAGCTCCACGCCGGGGACCTTCGCAGCCTCGCGCCCGAGTACCCGGACGGCCGCCTGCTCGGTGATCCAGGCCCCGTCGTTGGCTCCTCCGAGCGGGAGCAGTCGGCCCACCTCGAGTTGCAGTCTTACAGCCTGCACCCACGCCTCGGCAGTCACCGGCCTCTCACCTCCTTCGCCGTGGTTCGGCTGTCGAGTTGTCCGGATTGCTGCGCGGGCCGAAAGGGCTTTCCTCATGGATGCAGGCCCCACATGCCTGACAGCTGTCGATGTCATCGTGCCGCACCACCAAGCAAAATGTCTTAGATGTTATCTAATGTGCTTAACAGGGTCTGTATGTCGTTTCCGGCGGAAGGGTGACGTGATGACGGAGAACACCTCTGGAAGGGTCCGCGGCGGAGATCCGAGGTCTCGTGGCCGCACGTCCATCGCTGATGTGGTGGTGGAGAAGATCGCTGGAATAGCCGCCCAGGACGTGATCGGCGTCCACGCCCTGGGCAGCGGCTTTGCGCGCTCCATGGGGGCTGTGCGGGGGCGTGTGCCCGGAGCGGGCAGCGGCAAATCCGTCACGCGTGGAGTAAGCGTCGAGGTCGGGGATGTGCAGGCGGCCATTGATCTGGAGATCGTCGTCGACTACGGCGTCTCGATTGTGGACGTTTCCGGCGCCGTGCGGGTGAACGTGATCTCTGCTGTGGAGCGGATGACGGGCTTGGAAGTCGTGGAAGTCAACATCGCGGTCAGCGACGTGAAGCTTCCCGACGAGGAGGACGAAGAGGAAGACCAGCAGCGGGTCCAGTAGCCGAGCCAGGAGCGGGTTGGTTGAGCGAAGGAGCGCGTGATGAGTAGGGCCGTGGTCGGCTTGTTGGCCGGAATGGCGCTCGGGTTCGCCGGGTACTTCGGTGGCTTCGGGGCCTTCCTGACGGTGTTGGGGCTGGGCGTCGTCGGGTTTGTGGTCGGGCTTCTGCTGGATGGTGATCTGGAACCGGGTTACTTCTTCCGTCATCGTGATGATCAGCAGCGGGGCGGCTTTGAGCAGCGACGGGCACCGGGGGACTGGCGGCGGTGACAACGGAAGCCGATCGGCCCTCGGGCGATGCCAGCGGGGAGCGCGGTGCGATCACTATCGCCGACCGGGTCGTTGCGAAGATCGCTTCACAGGTGGCTCGTGAGACGCTGAACCGGTTCGGCGAGGCTGCCGGGCATCTGCCGGCCAACCGTCCGGCACCGCACGTGACGGTGTCCGTGCGGCGGGCAACTGAGCGGAAAGCTGCCCCGCACCAGGCTGTCGGCAGACGGCCAACGGCGCTCGGTGAAGCACGGTTGCGCATCGCCGTGGAACTGGGCTATCCGTCCGACATCGGGGCACAGTGCGCCGCGGTCCGTCGAGACGTCACCCAACGGCTCAGGGCATGGGCCGGCATGGAGGTGCCCGACCTGGCGGTGTCCGTCCAGAGGCTCCACTCGGCGCCCTCACAGCGCACAGGTGGGGAGAGGGTGAGATGAGCGCCCGCGAGCCACGCTCGAACACGGCGACTGCCGGCCGGTAACGGGCATGCACACCCCGGCCCCGATCAAGCTGCATCGGCGGCAAGCGACCCCCCGGAAAGCGGTGCCACGGGAGCGGATGAGGACTCCGGTCGGTCGGCACACCGCTTCTGGTCCGCCCGGCGAATCCCCGCGTCTATCATTGCCCTCTTGTGCGTCGCCGGCATCGGACTGCTCTTGTACGACGTGGTCTCGGTGCGGGCACACCGGCCCGCCATGGGCTGGCGACGGCAGCTCGCCGACGAACTGGCCACGCGGTCGTTGAATGACACCTGGCTCACTGCCGGGGCCGCAATCGCCGTGATCCTGGGTCTGTGGCTCTTCCTGCTGGCGGTGACGCCAGGACTGCGCAGACTGCTACCGATGCGACAGCCCACCGAAGCCCCAGGGGCAGTAGAGGTCCACGCCGGGCTGGACAGCCGCGCAGCCGCCCTCGTGCTGTGGGACCGGGCCATGCAGGTGCCTGGTGTCCAGTCGGCTCGGATCGATGTCGGCCGGCGGAAGATCAAAACCCGGGCCCAGGCACATTTCCGTGATCTCGACGACGTCAGCTCAGACCTGGACGCGGCCCTGAACGAGACGGTGAGGACGTTGGGCCTCGCCCGGCAGCCCAGGCTGACCGTGCGCGTCCAGCGCCCGAAGAAAGGCTGAGGCATCTTGATGCTGACGAGAGCGAACCGGGTGCTGCTCGGCCTGGTGGGCCTTGGACTGTTCGCTCTGGGCGGCGGAGTACTGCTGGGCGGGCTGGGTCTGCAGCGCCACTGGGGCTTCCGCATGCCGGGCTGGTGGCCCTTCCGCGGACCGAACGACGTGCTGCTGAGCGCCGAGGGCCGCACCCGGTGGCAGGGGCAGGGATGGTGGTGGCCGAGCGTGATCGCAGTTCTCGCCGTGGTGTTTGTGCTAGTTCTGTGGTGGCTGCTCGCGCAGTTCCGCAGACATCGGTTGGGAGAGGTCCTCGTGGATGCCGGCGACGGCGCGGGAGCTCGACTCAACGGCCGTGCGCTGGAGAGTGCGATCGCTGCAGAGTCGCAAGCCCTGGACGGAGTGTCACGGGCTCGTGTCCGGCTGACGGGGCGGCGCACCGCTCCAGCCGCACGAGTCCGACTACGGCTGGAAGCCCACGCAGAACCCGTTGAGGCGGTCAGACAATTGGCCATGGAAACGCTCGCGCACGCACGCAACTCGGCAGGTCTGAACCGCCTCCCGGCCGAGGTCCGACTGCGAGAAGTACGCCACCGCGCCCACCGCGTCTCCTAAGGCTGCCCGCAACTGGTGGGCCCGTGGGGGCGCTGGTGGGCAGGGACAGGGAAGATCTCAGCGGATGTCCGATGTGGATCGCGTGGGCTCCCCGGAGTGTCCGGTGTGCCCTGGCGTCGCCTTGCCCGGATGTTTCCCACGGCTGCGGCGCCCTTCTCCGGAGGCCGGCCGCCGACCTCCCGTGACATCCGACTGCGCGAGAGTGGTCATCCGTCCCCGCTGGAGCACTGTGGGCGAGGTTCGGGGGTCAGGGGCGGCAAAGCCCCGCGCGAACCCCAGCGTGTCCTGGTCGTCGTCGATCTGGCTCACGAGCCCTCGCCTCGACGGGACGACTGGCCTGGTGAGGAACTCGGGCACGCGCTGTTTGCGAGCTCACACCACGGTCACGGCGGCCCTCCGGGTGGTGTCCGATGTCCACGTGTTTCACGTGCCGCATGCGTCCCGATCCTGCGCATACGAGACAACCGTCGCATGGTGGAAGTGGATCGCCGAATGTGTCGCGTGCGCTGCCGGCAGAGATCATGCGTGTGAGGAGCCAAGATGAGGGCCCTGGCCTGGCAAGGCAAGCGTGATGTGCGGGTGGAGACGGTTCCCGACCCTGAGATCGTCGGTGCGACCGACATCATCGTGCGCATCACCTCCACTGGAATCTGCGGATCGGACCTGCACCTGTAGGAGGTCCTCGGTCCGTTTCTCGACCCCGGGGACATCCTTGGCCACGAACCGATGGGCATCGTCGAGGCGATTGGTGCGGCGGTTACGGAGGTAGCGGTCGGCGACAGAGTCGTCGTCCCGTTCAACATCTCCTGCGGCACCTGTTGGATGTGCAGTCAGGGCCTGCAGTCGCAGTGTGAAACGACCCAGGTCACGGACCGTGGGATGGGAGCGTCACTCTTCGGCTTCTCCACACTTTACGGCCAAGTTCCGGGTGGACAAGCTGAGTTGCTACGCGTCCCGTTCGGCAACGCGCTGCCCATCAAGGTGCCGCACGGCCCACCGGACCAACGGTTCGTCTACCTGTCCGATGTGCTGCCCACCGCCTGGCAGTCCGTCGCCTGTGCAGGCATCCCCCCGGGCGGCAGCGTCACCGTGTTGGGGCTCGGCCCCATCGGTGACATGGCTGCCCGCATCGCCCTGCACCGTGGTGCAGCCAAGGTGTTCGGCGTCGACCTCGTCCCGGAGCGCCTCGCCAGGGCTCGTGCTCGCGGGGTGCACACCCTGGATCTGAATGAGTAGGGGAAGGGTGTCGGCGACGAAATCCGTCGCCTCACTGAGGGGCGCGGCACCGATGCCGTCATCGAGGCTGTGGGCATGGAGGCGCACGGGGCTCCTCTGAGCAGAGCCGCCCAGAACCTCGCCGGACGACTGCCGGATGCGTTGGGTTCGAAGCAACCGGACTCCTGGGAGCCGGTGGACGCGCTGACGAATCCCGCCCACGGCAGCCGGCGAATCAGGAAGCAGCGGCGAGCGTCCGAGGCCCCCCTCACCGCCTGCCTGCCACTCGGGACGGCTCGCACCTGGGCTGCGGGCCGACTGCTGCTCGGTGGCCCGGTGTCGAGGAATTGCGCCTCCGTCGCAGCGCAGGGCTATTGTCTTCTGGCTTCTTGATCCCCTTCCGGACAGCCTGCTCGGTGAAGCCCGAAGCCAGCGATGCGTCGGCCTGACCCGGCACGGCCCCGCGCCCAGTAAAGAGGTGTGATACCGGCATGGGTCGTTGATCGAGCAGTCGGAATTCTGGGGTGTGCGGCCATTGATGGGCGCACGATGTCACGGCGCGTGGCTGCGTCCGTCCCGAGGGGCGAAGGCTTCGAGAGCGTCTGCGTCGGTTGCTCGCATGTGGAGGAAGTAGTCGGCCCACTCGGCGATTTCAGGGTAAGAGGAGTCCTGGGTGACCTGGGTGATGGCTGCCTCGATGTCGAAGGCTGTGGAGCGTAGTTCGACGCCGGGGCCCAGGAGCGCCCAGTGGGCGCCGGCCCGTCCGTGGGGCATGGGCCGGTCAGCTGTCCATCATCGCCTTCGACCGTGAGTACCCCGCCTGGCAGGGCATGGGCGGGACCACCGACTTTGCGCCGGTCCTGGCCGTTTCCAGCGGCCTCCTGTACGCCGGAGTACGCGGCCTGGGCCACAAGATCTACTACAGGACCTTCAACGGCCGTACCTGGACGGGGTTCGAGATACCCGCCACCAACGCCCTCACCCGCTACCAGTTCGCCATGGCTGCACAGAGCGAGAAGCTGCACTTCGCCTACGCCTCCTGACACCCGCTGCTTCGCTCCGCGGGCGCGCTTCAGCGCGCCCGCGGTCCGGCCGAACTCTCTTGCTCCCGCGTATCCACCAGGTCGCCACCCTGCGCATCACCGCCCACAGCCCCACCTGCTGTGCTTGCTGGAACTCACGGGAGGTGCGCGACGCGGCGCTCGCGCTGCCCCCAGATCAAGGCCCACGCTCCGCCCTGCCGCGCCATCTTCACCGTGTACGAGATGAAGCGTCGCGGTCGCGACTCACCACCCACGGCCTGGTCCTGGAGATGCTCGCCGGACCCTGCCCGGCATGTAGGACCCGTACGGGCAGGCGCGGCGGCCGGCCCCCAGGTCATCACCGAGGGCAGGCTGCCCACCGTGCTCCGGCGCCGGGCGAGCGGCGCGTCCGGCGAGCAGATCCAGTCCCACCTGATCATCCCCACCGGCAGGCGAGAGGGACACAGTCTCTCCGTGGCCAGCATCTACCGAGCTCGCCGAAGACGAGAAGGCCCAGGGAAGAGAGTCTGGAGCGGCTGCGCGCGCAGTTGCGGGGCGCTCCGGAGCCGAAGAACTCTCAGGGGCCTACGCCGTCGCCGCCGGCCATGCACCTGTCCTGTCCGTCCTCAACGGCCTCGTCCAGTGCTCCGTCCTCGGCATGAACAACAAGATCTGGACCAGGACCCTCAACGGCATCACCTGGGGCGTCTGGACCCAGGTGCCCGGCGACGAGAAAATCGTCTCGCCGCCGGCCGTCGTCACCTACCGCAACACCCAGTACATGTCCTACATCACCATCTGAGCCGCCCCCGCACACCGCCGCCCCGGCCCGACCCGTGACCGCCACCGGGCCGGGCCAGCCTTCGTGCCGTCGGGGCGAGGAACCAGAGAGCCACTCACAGCGGCGGCCGCCGTGCGTGTCCTGTCCCAGATAACCGTTGGCATGGTGCGGCCCTGACCTGCTGTGCTTACGGTTGAGCGGAACGAACGCGCCCTCCCCGTCCCGCTCAACCGTAGGCAGCCGCCTCTATGGCGTGCCCGGAAGTGCACTGATCGGCTCGGAGGTCTCATGTCCCTGCAGATGGAACTGGTCGCGATAACGGTCGATTGCCCTGATCCGCTGGCTCTCGCGGCGTTCTATCAGCAGGCCACCGGCTTTGAACCCCACCCGAAGTCGGACGCCGACTTCGCCGGTCTCAACCGTGAGGACGGCCTCTTCATCGGCTTCCAGCGGGTCGAGGGCTATCGGGCTCCGAGTTGGCCTGACCAGATCGTTCCCCAGCAGCTTCATGTCTGCTTCAAGGTCGTGGAGAGCCTGGACGAGGCCGAGGCCCGGCTGCTGGAGCTGGGTGCGGGCAAGCCGGATCACCAGCCGCATGGGGACAAGGCGAGGGTCCTCACCGACCCTGCTGGGCATCCCTTCTGCATCGTCACGCGCTGATTGGCGTTCTCGCGAAGTCGCCAGTTTCACACCCCAGTAAGAGTCAAGCATCGAACGACAGCCGTGGACGTCGAGGTTCGCGCCCGGTGTCCCAGAGTGGCCTTGAGGCAGCGGAACAGCAGGAGAACGCCTCCCCTCGACGTGATCGGTCCAACGCCGACGGATATCGTCACAAGCGCCACCTGTTCGGACACCGACCTGCTCACCGGTAGCCCGTGACCCGGTCGAGCTCCGGCGGGGCAGATCGTGAGCCGCTCGTCGGCGCGGCGGAAGTCGTCGTCCAGGGTGAGTCCGGCGCGTGCGGCAAGCTGCTGGGCGAGATGGCGCAGGTGAGATCCGCGCATGAAGAAGCGACAAGCCGCTGAGGCTGCCCAGGCAGATGGCTATCGAGTCGCCCCGAGTGTCCTGAGCGGAATCGCAGTCCTGCTGCGACGGCTGCCCCATCAGGTCTGGCCGGTGACAGCCACCGGGGCAAGAGCCATCGGGTGTTTCGGGATCTGGATCGCGACACAGTCACGGCCCGAGGGGCCGGAGAATTGCGCCGCTTGCCGTTCCTATGCGCGGGGACCACAGTGGAAGGGAAGGGCCGTATGAGAAGGGAGCGGGATCGTGATCGTTCTCGGGATCATTCTCCTCGTCGTAGGTTTCGTGGTCGGCATCGCCATCCTGTGGACCATCGGAGCGGTCCTTGTCGTACTCGGACTGATTTTCTGGATTCTCGGCACGATGGGGCACGCGGTCTTCGGGCGAAAGCATTACTGGTAGGAGCACGTTCCTGCTCGGCGCCGACCGTCTCCCAACGCGGGGCGAGGTGCCGCGCGACGGCCGCAGAAGGAGCAATCTCAAGGGGAACAGACCTCAGGTCGGCCCAGGTTGCCCGGTAACTGCGAGCGGAGGACTCGACGTCGACCCAGGTCGGATGCCGGTCCGGTGCCGGCAGTCGTTTCGTTGGGTGCCGCGTAGATGTTCGCCTCCACATCGGCGTCTTAGCGGCACAGGGGCCATTGGCGGGTGGATCGCCGACGGGCCGGCCTCAGCCAACGTGGCGGACGTCGCTTTGGCCTGATATTGGACCGCTGGCGACCAGCTCCACCGAGATGTCGGAGGACGAAGCGCATGGCTGTGAGGCATCAGCTGATCGAGAGGGCCCCGGAGGCGGTCTGGGCGGTCCTCGCCGACGGCGCCCGCTACGGGGACTGGGTCGTCGGCACGGAAGAATCACGGCCCGACCAGGGCATGTGGCCTGAGGTGGGCTCCACCATCGCTTACACCGTCCGGGTGGGGCCGTGGACGTTGCAAGGTCACACCACCGTCCGCCGTTGCGTCCCGCCCCGTGAGCTGGAACTGGAAGTGGACAGTGGCTCGCTGGGCACCGCCCGGATCGCCATCAATGTCCGATCGTGGGGAGAGAACAGTCTCGTGATCGTCGATGAGCACCCCCTGACCGGGCTCGCCGGAGTGCTGCACAATGCGGCCCTGGACGCCTTCCTCCAGCTGCGCCACCGCAGCATGCTGAGTCGGCTCGCCGCGGTGATCGAGGACGCTCCGCGGGACCTCAGCGACATGCATTGAGCGTGTAGGGCCGGCTCGCGACGGCACTCTCCGGCAAGGGCCGGCGCTGCCATGTGAACAGGAGACAGTGATGCCTGACGCGGTGGTGATCGGCGCCGGCCCCAATGGACTGGTTGCTGCGAACTTGCTGGCGGACGGCGGGTGGACGGTCGAAGTTCTGGAGGCTCAGCCGGAGCCGGGCGGGGCGGTTCGCAGCGATCGCGGAGTTCACCCCGACTACGTCAGCGATCTGTGCAGCTCCTTCTATCCGCTGGCCGCCGCATCGCCGGTGCTGAGCGCGCTCCGCCTGGAGGAGGAGGGCCTGCGTTGGAGCCACGCGCCACGGGTCCTGGCTCACCCGTTGCTGGACGGTCGGTGCGCGCTCCTGGAACGGCAGGAGGAGGACACCGCACGCGGCCTGGACGGCTTTGCTGCTGGCGACGGTGCGGCCTGGCATGATCTGTGTGCGGTCTGGGACCGCGTGGGGCACGACCTCATCGGTGCCCTGTTCACTCCCTTCCCACCGGTGCGCGCCGGGGCCCGGCTCCTTGCTCGGCTGAGGGGAGCTGGCGGACTGCGCCTGGCACGCACCATGCTCCTGCCTGTACGACGTCTGGGCGAGGAGGAGTTCCGGGGGAAGGGGGCCGGTTGCTGCTCGCAGGCAACGCCCTGCATGCCGACCTCGCCCCGGAGGCCGCGGGTAGCGGCGGCTTCGGCTGGCTGATGTCCATGCTCGGCCAGTCCTACGGCTTTCCCTTGCCGGTCGGCGGCGCCGGCGCACTCACCGATGCCCTGGTACGGCGGCTGGAGCGCCGCGGTGGTGTGATGCGATGCAACGAACCCGTCGTCGAGATCGTGGTGCGTGCCGGCCGTGCCACGGGGGGTGCGTACGGCCAGCGGCGAGGCGGTGCCGGCGGGCCGGGCCGTGCTGGCCGACGTCTCGGTGCCGGCCCTGTACGGCGACTTGCTCGATGCGCGGCATGTTCCTGGCCGGGTCCGCGCGGACCTGTGCCGCTTCCAGTGGGACTTCGCCACCTTCAAGGTCGACTGGGCCTTGAACGGCAAAGTGCCCTGGACCGCTGAGGACGCTGCCACGTCGGGGACTGTGCACGTGGCCGAGGGGGTCGACGGCCTGACCCGGTTCGCGGCACAGCTCTTCATGGGGCAGGTTCCGGACCGGCCATTTGCCCTGTTCGGGCAGATGACCACCGCGGATGCCTCGCGCTCGCCGGTCGGCACGGAGTCTGCCTGGGCCTACACCCATGTACCGCACCGGGTCCGCGGCGACGCGGGCGACGACGGCCTGACGGGGGAGTGGGACGAGCGCGAGCAGGAGGCCATGGCCGACCGACTGGAGAGCCAGGTGGAGCGCTACGCTCCGGGGTTCCGTTCCCGGATCCGTGCCCGCCGGATTCTCGCGCCGCCCACGCTGGAGGCCATGAACGCCAACCTGCACGGTGGGGCGATCAACGGCGGCACCGCCGCCATCCACCAGCAGCTCGTCTTCCGTCCGCTCCCCGGCACCGGACGCCCCGAGACCCCGGTCAAGGGGCTGTACCTGGCCTCGGCCGGGGCTCACCCGGGCGGCGGTGTGCACGGGGCGCCAGGCGCCAACGCCGCCCACGCGGCGCTGCGCACCTGGTCGGCGAGCGGATTGCTCAGCCATACCCAGCGCGCCCTCGCCCGCCGGGGCATTCGCGCTGACCGTTCATGACCCGGCGCAGTGCGAGCCTGCAGGTCCGTTCGGATGTCGCTCGCAGCGAAGGAGATGGAGCGTCAGGTACTTGAGCAACCCGGGCGGGGCCGAGCGGACATGTGCTGCTCACCTCAGGCACTGCGTTCGGCATCGGCATCCCGGATACAAGATTTACGCAGGCCGGGCCAAGCAGCGGACTCGCACGCTCCGAGGTTCTACGGGGGAAGGCAGCTTGATGCGGCACACGGCGGTCATGAATGATCTCGAACTGGCTCAGTCCGAGAGGGGCCGCCACATGACCGATTCCCGGCGTCGTCCGCGACGCGAAACGCGGCACCCCTCTTTCAGCCTCCGGCAGACCGTCCTGTTCTTCGGACTCGTCGCCATCGCTCTGTGTGCCGCGGGGCTCGCCCTGAAGCTGTTGGTGGATCTGCTGACGGTCGGGCTGTTGCGTTCGCGGTGATCGCCGTCGTGGTCGTGGCTGTGTTGAGCAGCCGAAGGCGGCATCGAATCGCAAGTCGCATCGCCGAGGGCGTCATCGACGCCAAGCACAGTAGCGCCGAGCAAGGTACGGAGGTCATGGGGGAGGCACTGGTCGCTGCGGAGGACGAGGCAGCGGATTGCTCGCGTCGTCTGCCCGGCGCGGGCCCGCCTCCGGAACCCTTCGAGGCGGCTGACTTACGGGGCCATGTATCCGGACAGCTTCGAGTCGGCGGCGCTCTGTGAGCGTGACGTTTGCCGAGACGTAGAGGTCGTGGGAGGGCGGGAGACCTCGGTGCCGATGTCGTCGCCCTGGCGCCCGAGGGGCGCCGCGTCGTACTCCAGTGCAAGCGCTACGGTCCGGCGATCAAGGTCCATTCCCAGGACGTCCAGCGGTTCGGTGGCACCTGCTTCGAGTCACGAGGCCCAGGTGGCGGCCGTCGTGACCACCGGAGAGTTCACCGGGCGGCTGCCGAATACGCCGAGCAGTGCGGGATCCGATGCGTGGCACCCGGTCTGATCGCCTGGACCGACGGTGTGGGGCCGGCTCCGTGGGAGGAGGCCGAGGGCGCCCACGAGCCGGAAGGCATGGAATTACCTGGCCCCCGCGGGCGTGCGCGGGGACGTCGAAGTCTTCCCAGACTGCTGTGGCTGTGGCTGGGGCGGTGGACACGGTGTCGGCTCCTGGTGCTCGTCGGCTCCGATACCGGGCACTTTCCGTCGAACTCAGGGGGCTGGCGGTGCCGTGGATCCGCTGTAAGTTCCGCGGCCGCCTGTGCGGATACTGATCACCATGCGCATTGACTTTGATGCCGCTGAGATGTCCCGCAACGAGTTCTACAAGCTCCTGACCGCGGTGGTCGTGCCGCGACCCATTGCCGGGGTGTCGACCATTTCCGCCGACGGGACGGCGAACCTGGCCCCTGCGAAGTTCTGAGGAAAGTGGTATCGGCCGGGCCGACATTAGTCCAGGTGAGAGGGGCCATCAATGGCTGGCGTTGGCGTTGAAGTGCGAGCGCTGGTCTTGTTTGGTGTGGTCTCTGCATCGGTCGTGAGGCGGCGGACCGCGAAGGTCCCTTGCGTCGCGGACGGCCGGTGTCGTCTGCTTTTCCTGCTCGTCGCCGTCGGCGAGCTGTCTTTCTCGGCGAGCCACTGACAGCAGATTCTTCATCTGCTGGTGGTACAGACTCGCTACCCTGTTGACCAGCGCAAACAGTGGATGTTGAGGCCCGGGATGCGGTGTTGGCCCGCGTATGGCCCGGATCTTGGTGCGGAGCTGTCAAGCCCAGGGTGCCAGGGTGAGGTCACCACTGTTGGACTTGGCGAGCGACCGCCCGATGACCATGCGCTGAATCTGGTTCGTGCCTTCGAAGATCTGAGTCACCTTGGCCTCACGCATGTACCGCTCGACCGGGAACTCGCGCGTGTATCCGACCCCGCCGAGCACCTGCACCGCATCGGTGGTGACACGCATCGCGTTGTCGGTCGCGACGAGCTTCGCGACCGACGCCTCACGGCTGAACGGCAGTCCCGCGTCCTTCAACCGGGCGGCATGGAGGGTCGCGGCGCGCGCTGAAAAGACTGCGGCCTCCATGTCGGCGAGCAGGAACGCGATTCCCTGGTGGTCGATGATGCGTGATCCGAACGTCTCCCGATCGCGTGCATAGGCGATCGCGTGGTCGAGAGCGCCTTGGGCGAGACCGACCGCGACGGCCGCGATACCGAGACGGCCGGAATCCAGGCTCGCGAGAGCGATCCGCAGACCGCCGCCCTCAGCACCGATACGCCGCTCGACGGGAACGCGGACATCCCGGAGCACCATGGTCGCCGTCGTGGACCCGTGCAGGCCCATCTTCCGTTCCGGCGCATCAGCCGTGAGGCCCTCGGTGTCAGCCGGGATCATGAAGCACGAGATACCCGTGCGATCGTCCGAGGTGCGGGCCATGACCTTGTAGTAGTCCGCGTGGCCGCCATGGGTCGTCCAGGCTTTCGCGCCGTTCAGGACGTAGTGATCGCCGTCCCGACGGGCCCGGGTCTGCATCGCGGCCGGATCCGAGCCGGCGTGCGGCTCCGAGAGGCAGTAGGCACCCAGCAGTTCGCCGCCGAGCATCGCGGGCAGCCATTCCTGCTTCTGCTCCTCGGTCCCCATGGTCGCCAGGCCGAAGCACGACAGCACGTGCACGGAGACACCTACACCGACCGAGGCCCACACGGACGCGATCTCTTCGACAACCTGCAGATACACCTCGTAGGACAGACCGCTGCCACCGTACGCCTCGGAGTACGGCAAACCGAGCACGCCGACGCGTCCGAGGAGCCTGAAGACGTCGCGCGGGAACGCCTCGTTCTCCTCGTCGGCATCCACCCGCGACGCGAGTTCATCGGCCGCCAGCTTCCGGACCAGCCTGATGAGGTCAAGGGACTCCTCGTTCGGTAACAGACGACGCGCGCTCATGGCACCTTCCAACTGTCGGGGACATCGAAACGGTGGTGGTGGGGTGTCGATTTCGGTCGGTCAGGAGCGGAACACCGTGGCGATCACACCAGCAGACCGGTCGAGCCGGACTCGGCCGAGGGCCACTCGCACGACGCAGTCCTCCGGTACCTCCTGGGTGCAGGCAGTCATCACAAGGTCGGACAGATGTGCGAGCATCTCCTCCATCCGGGTACGGCTTGCGGCGAAGGCACCGGCGGGGACGCGCTCGGACACCTAAGGTGCCACCAGGTCGCCTGACTTGCGCGGTCAGGCGGATCAACCCGGCCAACGGGGGAGGACCTTCCTCTTGCTGCACGTTCGCCGCGTCCGCGCCACGGGCCAGGGTGAACAACCCGCTCGGAGCCGCTCTGCCTTGCTGCTACAGGCCGCCTCCCGTTCCCGCAGCACCTCATCACAGCTCATCCGGCCCACCTCTCACGCCAGCTGATCACCCACCTATCGCAACGAGAAGGGCATCACACCGGACACGGGTGACCCCGCCAACCTCACTCAACGAGAAACGCACCCGATGTGAAGAACGTCCCGGTCCGTCCGGCAGCTGCGGGATCTCACCCGCACCTGGACCGTGTCCGTCCAGGAACGCACCCGGCACAAGCGCCGGGTGGACACGTTCTCCCCCCGGACGCTGGCGGATCTCGCGCGGGCCGGCCCGGCCGTGAAGAAGCCGGCGCTGATCGAGGCCCCGAGCGGGCGGTTCGACGAGTACCACGGCCGCCTGCTGCACGCCGTGCTGGACAGCATCGACCACCTCACCGTGCAAATCCGTGAGCTCGACCGCTGATTGCCCTGGCCCTGGCCCCTGGAAGAGATCGCCGCCCCGTCCGACGATACGGGAACCAGCCCGCCTGACGTGGAGGATGCCGTGCCGGGCGCTACGGGGTGTGCGGCCGGGAAAGGCACGTTCTGTACGTACTCCGCGGTGCCGACGGCGAGGCGCTCTTCGAGAGCGTTCGGTGGTACCTGATCGTCAAGACCGTGGAGGCTCACACCGACGCCGTTTGGGTGGTCCTGTACGTCGAGCGGTGGCTCAAGGCGGGCTGCAACTGCCCGGCGGCACCTTGCAGGAGCCCGCTGTCTTGCTGGTGCCGGCTGCACCCCGTCAGTGAGCGGCAGGCCAGGCAGGGGTCGGCCGCGCTGGGCGACAGGGTGGAGAGGCCGGGCTGCGGCTGCATCCCGACAAGGCCGAGATCGTGTACTGCCAGGGCGAGAAGCGGCGCGGCTCATTCGGGCACACGTTCTTCACCAGCTGCATCGCCGGATCGACCTCACCTTGGCGGGGCTCGCCCGCTGGATCAACCCGCTCATGGCGGGCTGGATGCATACCACGGCCGGTTTGACCGGGCGGCGCCGTATCCGCTCCTGGCACACATCAAACGCCTACCTGGTGCGATGGGTCCGCGAGAACCACAGACGACTGGCGGGCTGCCAACGGCACTCCAGAGCGTGAGGGTCTGTCCGGGCGGGGCGAGACGGGGTTCGGCGTGGAGCACGCCGAGCAGGGTCGCGCTCGTCGGCCTTCACTCCGGTCGGCGCGATGCGGCGGGCAGGCCGTGCAGGGTGCACAGCAGGTGCGGGAGCAAGGCCCAGAAGTGCATAGAGTGTGGCGTGGAGGGAGTCCAGGTCAGGCGTCACAGCCGACCTTTGGACTCCCTCGCTTCATCTCATGCGTGCCAGCAAGCCCTTGGCATCATTCATCCAGTCGGACCGGGAGTTCACACGTGAGGCTTCAGACCACTGACGCGCGCCAGATCGCCGAACCGCGTCGGACGGCCGACCATGGCAGAACCGGCCACCGCGCCCCGACCGCGCCGGCCACTGTCCACGCATCCACCGCGCCCCTCCCCGACCAGCACGACCACCCCGCCCTGCGCGCCGCGCTCGCCGCCGCCATCGAGGACACCATCATCTACGACCTGGACGGCATCGGCCGCCAGTACGCCGCCCTGTGCACCGAACTGCCCGGCGTCGCCGTCCGGTTCGCGATGAAGGCCTGCCCGGTGGACGAGGTGCTCGGCCACCTCGCCCGGCTCGGCTCCGGCTTCGACGCGGCGAGCCCGCAGGAGATCGCCCAGGCGCTGCGCACCGGGGTGGCCCCCGGGCTGATCCACTACGGCAACACCATCAAGTCCGACCGCAACATCGCCGAGGCCTACCGGCTGGGTGTGCGCGACTTCGCCACCGACTGCCTGGAGGACGTCGTCGCGATCGCCGAACACGCCCCCGACTCCAGGGTGTTCTGCCGGATCGCGACCACCGGCGAGGGCGCGCTCTGGGGCCTCAGCCGCAAGTTCGGCTGCTCGCCCGAGGACGCCCCGCGGGTGCTCGGCGCCGCCCGCACCGCCGGACTGGTGCCCTCCGGCCTGTCCGTGCACGTCGGCTCCCAGCAGATGACCGCCGAGGCCTGGGTCGCGGCGATCGACTCGCTGGCCGCTGTCCTGGAGGCGCTCAGCCGACTCGGCATCACCCCGGACCGGATCAACCTCGGCGGCGGACTGCCCGCCCTCGGCGTCCTCGACCGGCGCGGCCGGCCGCTGGAACCGCCGCTGGACAAGATGTTCGTGGTGATCCGCGAGGGCATGGAACGGCTGCGCGCCGTCAACGCCGCCCCGCTGGACTTCCTGCTGGAGCCCGGCCGTCACCTGGTCGCCGACCACGGCGCGATCCGCGCCCACGTGGCGCGGCTCACCTCCCGACAGCGGCGTGACGGCACCCGTGAAGACTGGCTCTACCTGAGCTGCGGCAGGTTCAACGGCCTGTACGAGATTGACCAGTTGCAGTACCGCCTGGAGTTCCCCACTCACCCCGGCGGGCAGTTCGTCAACGCCGTGGTGGCCGGCCCTACCTGCGACAGCGACGACGCGTACGCCCAGGGTGACAGCCTGGTACGGGTCCCGCGCGCGATCTCCTCCGGCGACCCGGTGTGGGTCCACTCCTGCGGCGCGTACGCCGCCGCCTACACCACTCGCAGCTTCAACGGCTTCGCGCCGCTGCCGTACACCTGCGTCGGTGGCCCGGCTCTGGACGGAGGCGGGGCATGACCGACACCCGGATCCGGCTGCTTCAGGAGGAGGACTGGGACGAGGTGGTCGCACTGGAGGAACGCGCCTACGCCGCGAGCGGCCTGTCCGAGGGGCGGGAGGCGCTGCGCTCCCGGCAGCGCGCCTCGCCCTCGACCTGCTTCGTGCTGGAGCACACGGGTGGCTTCGGAGGCTACCTGCTCGCATTGCCGTACCCGCTGTTCCGCTGCCCGGACCTGAGCCTGGCCGAGGAAGGCGCGGCACGGGAGAGCAACGGGGGGAGCAATCTGCACACCCACGACCTGGCGATCGCCGAGCGGGCGCGCGGCCGCGGCCTGGCTCGCCGGATGCAGCGGCATCTGGAGAAGACCGGGCGGGCGGCCCGCTACCGGACCCTCTCGCTGGTCGCCGTCCGCGGCTCCGAGATGCTGTGGTCCCGGCTGGGCTACCGGGCCCGGCCCGAGATCGGGCTGCCCGCGAGCTACGGCGCCGAGGCGGTCTACATGGCGAAGCCGCTGGAACCCGCAGTTACCGATCCGACTCTCGGGTCCTCACCCAGAGCCGAAGCGGGCTGAAGCGGATGTCCCCCGTGCCCGACGAGTTCCGCCGCTCTCAACTGGCCATCACGACGTGGTCAGACGTCTCACCGGCCCTCCTTCCCACGGAGACGGGCAACCGTTGATTGTTGGACGACTGTTCGCTGCTCGTGATCGACCCACCCGCCCGCTCCTCCTGCTACTCGTCTTCAGCGACGCCACCTGCCGGCCGACGCCACCGCGACCATCGCCGAAGCCCTCGGCGCCGGCTGGCTGAGGGCGACCCTTGGCAGTCCCACCGAGCATACGAGTTGTCGAGCACTGACAAGCGGGACTCGACGCCGGCCGCGCTCGACGAGCGTCCGCACACCGAGGTGATCAGCAGCCGCCTCGGGCAGGCCCGTGGCGAGGGCCGCATGAAGTGAATGTCGCCATGTGGGACGACCGCCGCCCACGCGGTCCGGAGCGGAGGTGCTGGGAGTGGTGGGTGCGGGGCTGTCGCCGTAGATTGTCGGGGGTGTTGCCATGCGCCGGCCGCACGAGGCCGCCACCCTCCACTGCCATGCCACCGAGGCCGCTCCTGGCGCCTCATGCCCGACGGCAACGGCGCCTGGCCCGCTCCGCTCACCTTGGACGACGCCATGCCCGCGGCCGCTTCGGCGACGGGCACGGCCGAGGAACTGCTCCTCACCTTCTGGGGGCCGCATCCTGCCGAGCTCCGTGAAGCCTGACACCGACCAGCAGGTTTTCGACCGGCTCATCGTCTGGGAGCCGGAGGAGTAGAGCCGATGCTCGTCAGTAGCGCCAGCGGACGGCCTCAATGGCGTCCGCATCCGTGTGCCTCGCGAACTGTTCCGCCTCCGCCCGACGGACGGCCAGCACGGTCTCGTACAGCTCGGGGCCGAGCGCCTGCCGCAGCAGTGCGGACTTCTCGTACGCGTCGATCGCCTCCGGCAGGCTCGCCGGGAGGCGCTCGGCGCCGCCGAGGGCGGCGGGGTCGCTCGAGGTCTCGGGCGGGAGGGCCAGGCCGGCGTCGAGTCCGGCGAGACCGGCGGCCAGCACGCCGCCGATCTCCAGGTACGGGTTGGCGGCGGCGTCGAAGCACTTGAGCTCGGCATTGGCCTGCCCGGCGGCGGAGCCGGTGATCAGGCGCAGCGCCGCCTCACGGTTCTCCAGGCCCCAGCAGCGGTAGGCCCCGGCAAAGCGGGAGGGGACCAGCCGCAGGTAGGAGGCGACGCTGGGCGCGCCGAGGGCGAGCAGGGCGGGCAGCTCGGCCAGTACGCCCGCGAGGAACTGCTCGGCTTCGGGGTGCAGTCCGTGGCGGCCGGGGCCGCCGTGCCCGAGGTTCCGGCCCTCTTGCCAGAGGCTGAGGTGCAGGTGGCCGCCGTTGCCGAGCGAGCCCTCGGTGAAGACGGGCGCGTACGAGACCCGCAGGCCGTGCCGGGCGGAGACGGCCCGGACGGTGTGGCGCACCAGCATCGTGGTGTCGGCCGCCTCGACCGGCCCCTCGGCGGCCACCGAGACCTCGAACTGCCCGGCGGCGTACTCGGGGTGGAGCTGGAGCACGGCCAGCCCCTGGGCGGTGAGGGCGCGCAGCACCTCCCGCAGGTAGTCGGAGTGCTCGATGAAGCGGGTCATCCCGTACGCCGGCCCGACCGTTGCGGGGTCTCCGGCGGAGTCGGCCACCACCCACTCGACCTCGATCCCGGCTCGCACCGAAAGCCCGCGCCGCTCTACGGCCTCGGTGATCTGGCGGGCGAAGCCGCGCTGGCAGCCGGGGTGCGGGGTGCCGTCCTGGGTGTAGCGGTCGGCCGGGGCCCATGCCCAGCCGGGTTGGGCGGCGAGCGGGGTGAGCCGGTCGAGGTCAGGGACGAGCCGCAGGTCGCCCACCGGGCCGGTACTCGAAGGCGCAACGGTGAAGGAGTCGTCCACCAGGGAGACGTCGAAGCAGGGTGCGGCGCCGACGCCGTACGCGGCGGCGTGTTCGAGCTGGGCGAGCGGGACGGACTTCACCCGGGTGAGCCCGGCGTTGTCGACCCAGCCGAACACCACCCCGTCGATTCCGTCGGCGGCGAGGTGGGCTTCGGCCGACCGGGCCTGGGCGGCCCGCTCAGCTCGGGGGTGCGTGGTGGCCATGCCGACAATGCTGGCGTTCGCCGCAGCCGCTGCGCCAGTGCCGGCCCGGAGTTCACTCGTCCGTGAACGGTCGGAGCTGCGACGTGACACAGGACGCGGGCGCGGGGCCGGAGCTGGATCTGGCGTGGTGGAGCCGTGGCCTCGGGAGGAGGCGCGCTGCCGTTTCCCGCCCTGTGACGGAGGGCGGCGCGCGAACTCGGCAGTCATCATGAAGGCGATCAATAGTAATAGGCAATTCAGAAAAGCACTTTATTTGGTGGCTGCGCCTACTGCAATCCGTAGCGGTCCGAATATGGATAGCACTCGCATGAGTGAAACCCGTCGACGCCGTTTGGCCTCGATGGGCATGACTCGACTACGGTGATCGAGGAACGGACGGTTTATCCCATCGACAAGGAATTCAACCCGGTAGAGGAGTCCTGCACGGGGTATCGGGAATTCCGGAAATGGGTGCCTCCGCCTTCCCCGCTGTGCATGCTCCGGCGTTCGCAGTGCCGTGGGACCCCTGTCATACGTCTGCGTAGAGAGCTTGGAGTACCATGCCGCCCGTCGCACCGCCGTTTCTGATCGGTCTCATCGTCGCCCCGCTGGCCAAGCGTCTCCTCAAGCCGCTGGTGCGCGGCGTCGTCAAGACGTCCGTCGGTGTTGTCATGGAGGTCAAGAAGGCGGCACATGAGGCCGGAGAGAACATCCACGACCTCGCGGCCGAGGTGGCTGCCGACGTGGTGGCGGCGCAGATCGCCTCCGACGGCCAGCGACCCACGGAGGGTGCAACCTCGAACGGCCCGAAGGACGAGGCCAGGACTCCGAAGGTCCGTGCGTCCACCGGCGCCGGGAAGGTGCAGTGACGCCCTGATGCGCGGCCCGGCCCGCCGCCTGGGCGCGACTTCCGGCCGACCTCGGAAGACGGGCCTGCGCGGCGGTCGGCCGCGGGCCTTTCGGTCGAACCTCCGCCCTCTTTCGGACTTTCCACTCCGTTGCAGTAATCCGCCGTGCGCCGCATTCTGCCGCTCCCGCTGACGGATTACCCGTGACTTCCATAAACAGGTGATCGTACGCATGTCATCGCTACTGGGTGCCGCAGCCGGATTCCGAGCCGTGGAATGGGACGCGCGCCCGCGCTCGGTCACTCCGGGCCGCCAGCGCTGGGACGTCAGGCCCTTCCTCGGCTGGACCGGACTGGTCCTCATCAAGGGCGAGGCAGCTCCGCTGGTCGGCCTCGGCCTGACCACCGCGTCCGCTCAACTCTTCGGTCTGGCCGGGCTGGTGGCCGCCGCCTGTGCCGCCGTAGCGGGCCTGTCGTACGCATCGAACCTCCAGTGGCGTCGGCTCGGCCAGGACACCGAGCACGACTGGCGGGGCCGCACGTACCGACACGTCCAGCACCTCGAACTGGGGCACCTGGAGGGCGAACGGTCCAGCCGGGTGGCCGGCGCGCTCACCGACGACGTCGGCCACCTGGGCGCCTTCTTCGCCGGCCCGGCGGGCGACGTGCTGCAGCTGGGCACCAGCCTGGCCCTCCTGGTGCCGGCGTTCCTGCTGCTGGCGCCGCAGATCGCCTGGATCGCGTTCCTGCCGATCCCGGTCGTCGCCTGGCTGTCGCTGCGCCACCAGGACAAGGCCGCGGCCGACTACGCCGTCACCGGCGAGCGGCGGGCCAGGCTGGGCAGCCAGGTGATCAACTCGTTGGAAGCCGGCGCCACCGTCAAGAGTTTCTGCACCGAGGACTACGAGGCCGAGAGCATCGACGAGTTGAGCGAGGCGGCCCAGGAGAGCAGTCGGTGGACCGACCGGAGCACAATCCGCCACGCCGAGACCGTCCGGGCCTGTACCACCGCATCGATGGCCGGCACCCTGCTGATCGGCGGCCGTTCGGTGCTCAACGGCACCCTGCGCTTCGAGGTGTTCAGCCCGCTGATCGGGCTGCCCCAGATGCTGCTGATGCGGATGAGCCGGCTCGGCGGCATCGTCGACCAGACCGTGATCGGCGAACGCGGTGCCGCGCTCTCCGGCGGGCAGCGGCAGCGGATCGCGCCGGCGCGAGCGATCCTCAAGGACGCGCCGGTCGTGATCCTCGACGAAGCCACCTCCGCCGTGGACAACGAGACCGAGGCCGCGATCCAGCGCACGCTCCGCGTCTTCGCGGCCGACCGGACGATGGTGATCATCGCCCACCGGCTCTCCACGGTCCGCCACGCCGACCGGATCTACGTCATGGACAAGGGTGGAGTCGTGGCCGAGCAGGGCACCCACGACGAACTCCTCGCCCAGCAGGGACTCTACGCATCCCTGTGGCAACTCCAGGCCGGCGAACCCGCCGCCTGACCGCAACAGCCGTTCCCCGGCCCGCCGACCGTGTGACGACACCACGGTCGGCGCGGTCCGGCGTGCCCCGCCATCACGCCTGCCCACACCTTCGGAGGTACCCCCATGTCCCGTCGCGACGGTGACACCCTTCCCCTGACAGCGGCCCAGCGAGAGATCTGGCTCGCCGAGCAGCGCTCCCGGACGCCGATTCCGGGCTACCGCGTCGGCGAGTGCCTGGAGATCCACGGGCCGGTGGACCGGGAGCTGTTCGAGAGCGCGCTGCGCCGGGTGGTCGACGAGGTCGACGCCCTGCACGTGACCTTCGTCGACGACGCCGAGGGCCCGCGCCAGGTCTTCCGGCAGAGCTGGGACTGGGCTCCGGACCACCTCGACCTCAGCGGAGAGCCCGACCCCCGGGCGGCGGCCCTGGAATGGATGGAGCGGGACCTGCTGCGCCCGCTGGACCTCGCCCATGACCCGCTGTTCGGCCACGCGCTGATCAAGGCGTCGCCGACGGAGTACCTCTGGTACCTGAACTACCACCACGTGGTGCTGGATGCGATCAGCAGCTCCATGCTCCGGCAGCGGGTCGGCGAGGTGTACTCGGCACTGGCCGAGGGCGGCGCCGTGCCGCCCTGCCCGTTCGGCTCGCTGCGGGACCTGGTCGACAGCGACGCCGCCTACCGCGCCTCCACCGACTTCGCCGCCGACCGCGCCTACTGGACCGAGCGCTTCGCCGACCTGCCCGCCCCGACCCGGCTCACCGACACCTCCGCGACCGACCCGCACCGCGCCCTCCGGCTGGCCGAGGAGCGGGAACTGCGCCGCCCGGACGCCCTGCGGGCGGCGGCGGGACGTTCCGGCGTCCGGTGGTCCCGGCTGGTGGTCGCGGCGACGGCGCTTTACGCCCACCGGCTGACCGGCAACCAGGACGTGGTGCTCGCCCTGCCCGTCACCGCCCGTCGGGGCGCCGACCGGGACCTGACGGCGGTGCCGGGCACGATGTCCAACGTGGTGCCGCTGCGGCTGACGGTGCGGCCGGACATGCCGTGGCGCGAACTCGTCGCCCAGGCGGCGCGGGAGGTCGAGACGGCCGTCGCGCACGAGCGCTACCGCAGCGAGGACCTGCTGCGGGACCTCGGCGCCCCCGGCAGCATCGGGACGGCGTTCCCGCTGATCGTCAACATCATGGCCTTCAACTCCAGGCCGAGCTTCGCCGGACACCCGGCCTCCGTGCACCACTTCGTGTCCGGGTCGACCACCGACGTCGCCGTCTGGGTCTTCGACTACCGGGACGGCAACCCGCCGCTGCTCCGGCTGCACGGCTCGCCGGAGGCGTACGGCCCCGACGACCTCGCCGGCCACCAGCAGCGGCTGCTCGCGCTGCTGGACACCCTCGCGGACTGCGACCAGGACCAGCCGGTGGGCCGGATCGAACTGCTCACCGCCGAGGAGCGCCGCGAGCTGGCGGTGCTCGGCGCCGGGCCGGTGGCGCAGGCCCCGGCCACGAGCCTGCCGGAGCTGTTCCGGGAGCACGTCCGGGCGACTCCGGACCTGGTCGCGCTGGTGTGCGGCGACGTCTCGCTGACGTACGCGGAACTCGACGCGCGGGCCAACCGGCTGGCGCACGCCCTGATCGCCCGGGGAGCGGGCCCGGAGCGGCGGGTGGCGGTGGCCCTGCCGCGCTCGGCGGAGCTGGTGGTGGCGATCCTCGCGGTGCTGAAGACCGGGGCGGCATACGTGCCGGTCGACCCCGAGTACCCGACCGCCCGGATCGCGTACCTGCTCGACGACGCCCGGCCGGCCCTGCTGGTCACGGACTCCCGCAGCGAGGGGCGGCTGCCCGAGGCCGGGCCCTTCGACCGGCTGGTGCTCGACGACCCGGAGACGGCCGTTCTGGTGGCGGGTTGCCCGGCCGCCGACCCGATGGCGGCCGTCGATCCGAGTCACCCGGCGTACGTCATCTACACCTCCGGCTCCACCGGCAGGCCCAAGGGCGTGCTGGCGACCCACGGCGGCCTGCTCGACCTGTTCACCGACCTCCGGCAGGTGCACTTCGCGCCGCTGCTCAAGGAGCGGCAGCGGCTGCGGGTGGCGCTGACCACCTCGGTGTCCTTCGACGCCTCCTGGAACCAGCTGTCCGCCCTGTTCGGGGGCCACGAGCTGCACGTCCTGGAGCACGCTACCTGGACCGACCCAGACACCCTCGTCGGATACGCGGCGCGCTGCGGACTGGACTACATCGAAGCCACCCCGTCCTACCTCCAAGTGCTCGTCTCCCACGGGCTGCTGAGTGACCCGCAGTGGCACCCGGCACTGGTCGCAGCGGGCGGCGAGGCTGTCCCGGAGCGGCTGTGGGAGCAGTTGCGGGCGGCGGAGGGCGTGTCCTGCCTCAACCTCTACGGACCGTCCGAATGCACCGTCAACTCGGGTTTCGCACAAATGAGTTCGAGCCCACGCCCGGTGATCGGCCGACCGGTCACGAACGCCCGGCTGTACGTGCTCGACGGCGCCCTGCGGCCGCTGCCGACCGGTGTGGCGGGTGAGCTGTACATCGCGGGCGCGGGGCTGGCCCGGGGCTACCTGAACCGGCCGGGGCTGACCTCTGGGCGTTTCGTGGCGGACCCGTTCGGGCCGGGCGGTGGGCCCCTCCTGCCCGATGGCGGGCAAGGAGGGAGGATGTACCGCACCGGTGACCTGGTGCGGTGGGGCCCGGACGGGAACCTGGAGTTCCTCGGCCGCACCGACGACCAGGTCAAGATCCGCGGCTTCCGGATCGAACTCGGCGAGATCGAGGCCGTCCTTGCCGAGCACCCGCAGGTCGCCCGGGCCGCCGTGATGGTGCGCACCGAGGAGGAACCCCGGCTGATCGCCTACGCGGTGCCCGAGCCCGGCGCCACCGTGACCGGCACCGCCCTGCGCGACCACCTGCGGGACCGGCTGCCCCGACAGATGGTGCCGGCCGCGTACGTGCTGCTGGACGCGCTGCCTCTGACCCCGAACGGCAAGCTCGACCGGCGGGCCCTCCCGGCGCCCGAGCGACAGCCCGCCGCGCCTGGCCGCGCACCGCGCACCGCGACCGAGCACCTGCTCGTCGGGTTGTTCGCCGAGGTGCTCGGGGTGGCCGAGCCCGGGGTGGACGACAGCTTCTTCGACCTCGGCGGGCACTCCCTGCTGGCCACCCGGCTGGTCGCCCGGGCCCGCTCGATCCTCGGCGTGGAGCTGCGGCTCGGCGACCTGTTCGACGCGCCGACGGTGGCGGAACTGGCGGCGGCCGTAGATGTCGCGGGCCGGGCCCGTCCGGCGCTGGGGCGGCGCGAGCGGCCGGAGACCGTCCCGCTGTCCTTCGCGCAGCGCCGGTTGTGGTTCCTGCACCGCATGGAGGGCCCGAGCGCCACCTACAACATCCCGCTGACCCTACGACTGTCCGGGGGCCTGGACCAGCGGGCCCTGGAAGCCGCCCTGGGGGACGTGGTCGAGCGGCACGAGAGCCTGCGCACCGTCTTCCCGACGGTCGACGACGAGCCCTGCCAGCGGGTGCTGGACCCGGAGGAGGCCCGGCCGCGGCTACGGATGACCGAACTCGGCGAACGCGAGCTGCCGGAGCGGCTGGCGCAGGCGGCCCGGTACGGCTTCGACCTCGCCGAGGAACCGCCGCTGCACGCCGAACTCTTCCAGCTGGCGGCCGAGGAGCACGTACTGCTGCTGGTGGTGCACCACATCGCCGGTGACGGTTGGTCGATGGGGCCGCTCTCGCGGGACCTCACGGCCGCCTACGCGGCCCGCGCCGAGGGCACGAAGCCGGAGTGGTCGCCGCTGCCGGTCCAGTACGCCGACTACGCCCTCTGGCAGCGGGAGCTGCTCGGCGAAGGCTCTGACCCCGAGAGCCTGCTGAGCGGTCAACTGGGCTACTGGAGGGAGCAGTTGGCGGACCTGCCCGAGCAGGTCGAGCTGCCGTTCGACCGGCCCCGGCCGACGACGATGTCCTACCGGGGCTCCCATGTGCCGGTGCGGATCGACGCAGAGCTGCACCAGGGGCTGCGCGCGCTCGCCCGGGACGGCGGGGCCAGCCTCTTCATGGTGCTCCAGGCCGGGCTGGCCGCCCTCCTGGGAAAGCTGGGCGCGGGCACCGACGTACCCGTGGGCACGCCGATCGCCGGACGTACCGACGAGGCCGCGGACGAGCTGGTCGGCTTCTTCGTCAACACCCTGGTGCTGCGCACCGACCTCTCCGGCGACCCGTCGTTCACCGAACTGCTGGGCAGGGTACGCGCCGACGCGCTGGCCGCGTACGCACACCAGGACGTACCTTTCGAGCACCTGGTGGAGGCGCTGAACCCGGCCCGGTCGCTGGCGCACCACCCGCTGTTCCAGACCATGCTCGCGTTGCAGAACGCGCCCCTGGGCACGTTCGACCTGCCGCGGCTGCGGGTGGCGACCGACCTGGTCCACACCGGGACGGCCAAGTGCGACCTGACCTTCATCCTGGCCGAACAGCCAGGTGAGGGCGGCCTGTCGGGCGTGGTGGAGTACAGCACCGACCTGTTCGACGAGGTCACCGTGACCGGGATCGTCGAGCGGTGGCTGCGGCTGCTGCGCGCCGTCGTCGCCGACCCCGGCCGACGGATCGGACAGGTGGACGTGCTGTCCGCCGACGAGCTCCGCGCGCTGTTCCCGGCGCGTACCGACCGGAGCGAGGCACCGTCGGAGAGCAGCCTGACCGCGCTGTTCGAGCGGCAGGTACGGGCGGACCCGGCCGCCGTCGCCCTCACGGACGGCGAAGTCACCCTGACGTACGGGGAGTTGAACGCCCGCGCGAACCGGCTCGCGCACGCCCTGATCGACCGGGGGGTGGGCCCGGAGCGGCGGGTGGCGCTGGCCCTGCCGCGCTCGGCGGAGCAGGTCGTGGCGGTGCTCGCCGTGCTGAAGGCGGGCGGCGCCTACCTGCCGGTGGACCCGCTGTACCCGGCCGCCCGGATCGCCTACCTGCTCCAGGACGCCCGGCCCGCGCTCCTCGTGACCACGAGCCGGACCGGCGACCTGCCGGGCGCAGACCCGGTGGACCGGCTGCTGCTGGACACCGCCGACCTGGACGGGCTACCGGACACGGACCCGAAGATCCCCCTCGACCCCGGCCACGCCGCCTACGTCATCTACACCTCCGGCTCCACCGGCGACCCCAAGGGCGTGGTGGTCCCGCACCGGAACGTGGTGCGGCTGTTCGGCACCACCGAGAAGCTGTTCGGCTTCTCCGCCGAGGACGTCTGGACCCTCTTCCACTCCTACGCCTTCGACTTCTCGGTGTGGGAGCTGTGGGGTGCGCTGCTGTACGGCGGCCGCCTGGTGGTCGTGGACCACGAGACCAGCCGCTCGCCCCACCGGTTCCTGGACCTGCTCGCCCGTGAACGGGTGACGGTGCTCAACCAGACGCCGTCCGCCTTCTATCAGCTGATGCAGGCGGACGAGGAGGCACCGGAGACCGGCCGCTCGCTCGCCCTGGGCACCGTGGTGTTCGGCGGCGAGGCGCTGGAGCACGCCCGGCTGGCCAGTTGGTACGAGCGGCACCCGGACGACGCGCCGCGGCTGGTCAACATGTACGGCATCACCGAGACCACCGTGCACGTGACCTACGCCGCGCTCGACCGGTCCGACACCGCCGTCGGCCGGATCGGCGCGGCCATCCCCGACCTGCGCACGTACGTGCTGGACGCCCACCTGCGGCCGGTGCCTCCGGGAGTGCCCGGCGAGCTGTACGTCGCGGGCGCCGGCCTGGCGCGCGGTTACCTGAACCGGCCCGGTCTGACCGCCGGGCGCTTCGTGGCCGACCCGTTCGGACCACCGGGATCGCGGATGTACCGCAGCGGCGACGTGGTGCGCCGCGCGGCGGACGGCAGCCTGCGCTACGTCGGCCGGGCCGACCAGCAGGTGAAGGTGCGCGGCTACCGGATCGAGCTCGGCGAGGTCGAGGCGGCGCTCGCCGCGCACCCCGGCGTCGCCCAGGTCGCCGTCCTGGCGCGGCAGGACCGTGCCGACGACACCCGGCTGGTCGCGTACCTGGTGCCCGCCCCGGGTGGCGCCCCGCGCTCGGCAGAACTGCGCGAGCATCTGACAGAGCGGCTTCCGGAGTACATGGTTCCGTCGGCGTTCGTCGTGCTGGACGCGCTGCCGCTGACTGCCAACGGCAAGCTGGACCACCGGGCCCTGCCCGCCCCCGACCTCGCCCCGGCGGCCACCGCCCGCGCGCCGCGCACCCCGCAGGAGCAGATCCTGTGCGCGCTGTTCGCCGAGGTCCTGGGCGTGGCGTCGGCCGGCGTCGAGGACGGCTTCTTCGACCTGGGCGGGCACTCGCTGCTGGCCACCCGCCTGGCCGCCCGGATCCGCGCGACGCTCGGCGTGGAAATGCCGCTGCGCACCCTGTTCGAGGCGCCGACCCCGGCCGGCCTGGCCGCCGCCCTGGTGGCTGCCGGACCGGCGCAGGCCGCTCTGGCACGGCGCGAACGCCCCGAGGCAATCCCGCTGTCGTTCGCGCAGCGGCGGCTGTGGTTCCTGCACCAGTTGGAGGGCGCCGGCGCGAACTACCACATCTCCCTGGCCTGGCGGCTGTCCGGGGATCTGGATCGGCGGGCCCTGGAGTCCGCCGTGGCGGATGTGGTCGAGCGGCACGAGAGCCTGCGCACCGTCTTCCCGGCGGTCGACGGCGTGCCGTACCAGCAGGTGCTGGAGGTCGAGGCAGCCCGCCCGCGGCTGCTCGTCAGCCGGACCACTGAGTCCGAGCTGTCGAACGTCGTTGCGGAAGCGAAGGCTCGCCGGTTCGACCTGGCGGTCGATGTGCCCCTGCGCGCCGGGCTGTTCGAGCTGGCGGCGGACGAGCACGTGTTCCAGGTGGTGCTCCACCACATCGCGGGTGACGGCTGGTCGCTGGGCCCACTCGCGCAGGGCCTGACCGCCGCCTACGCGGCGCGCTGCCGCGGCGAGGCGCCGCAGTGGGCGGAGCTGCCGGTCCAGTACGCCGACTACACCCTGTGGCAGCACGAGCTGCTCGGCGACGCGGCCGACGGGGACAGCCTGTTCGCCCGCCAGGCGGCCTACTGGACCCGGCAGCTGGCCGAACTGCCCGAGCAGCTCCAGCTGCCCGGCGACCGGCCCCGCCCGGCGGTCGCCTCGCACCGGGGCGGTTCCGTGCGTGCCGGGCTGGACGCCGAGCTGCACCGCGGGCTGCGCGAACTCGCCCGCGCCCACGGCACCAGTCTTTTCATGGTGCTTCAGGCCGGGCTGGCAGTGCTGCTGAGCAAGCTCGGCGCGGGAGACGACATCCCGGTCGGCAGCCCGGTCGCGGGCCGGACCGACCAGGCGCAGGACGAGCTGGTCGGCTACTTCGTCAACACCCTGGTTTTCCGTACCGACACCTCAGGCGATCCGACGTTCGCCGAACTGCTGGGCCGGGTCCGGGAGACCGCGCTGGCCGGGTACGCCAACCAGGACCTTCCGTTCGAGTACCTGGTCGAGGCCCTCAACCCGGCCCGGTCGCTGGCGCACCACCCGCTGTTCCAGGTCATGCTGGTGCTACAGAACGCGCCCCGGGCCGACTTCGCGCCGCCCGGGCTGCGCGTCGGCGACATGCCGTCGACGTCGACCACCGCCAAGCTCGACCTGATCTTCACCATGTCCGAGCGGCACGCGCAGGACGGTACCCCGGAGGGGATCGACGGGTCCGTCGAGTACACCGGCGACCTGTACGACCCGGCCACCGTCGAGACGATGATCGAGCGGTGGGAGCGGCTGCTCCGCGCCGTGGTCGCCGACCCGCAGCTGCGGCTCAGCCGGTTCGGCCTGCTCACCTCCGAGGAGCACGGTGAGTTGACGGCGCTGGGTACCGGCCCGGCGGCCCAGGCCTTCACCGAGAGCCTGCCGGAGCTCTTCCGGGCTCAGGTGCGTGCGACTCCGGACGCCGTCGCGCTGGTGGGGCCGGAAGCATCGCTGACCTACGCGGAGTTGGACGCACGGGCGAACCGGCTGGCGCACGCTCTGATCGCCCGGGGTGCGGGGCCGGAGCGGCTGGTGGCGGTGGCGCTGCCGCGCTCGGCCCAGCTGGTGGTGACGATCCTCGCGGTGCTGAAGACCGGCGCCGCGTACGTTCCGGTCGATCCGGAGTACCCGGCCGCGCGGATCGCGTACATGCTCGACGACACCCGACCGGTCCTGGTGGTGACCGACACCCACACCCGGGGCCGGCTGCCGGACACCGGTCCCGCCGGATGGCTGGTGGCCGACGACCCGGAGACGACCGCGCTGGTGGTGGGGTGCCCATCGACGGACCCTGCGGTGGCCGTCGACCCGTGCCATCCGGCCTACGTCATCTACACCTCCGGTTCCACCGGCAGGCCCAAGGGCGTGGTGGCGACGCACGGTGGCTTGTCCAACCTGTTCGCCAACCAGTGTCCGCTGGTCTTCCGGACGGGGGAGCGGGTACGGATGGGGCTGACCACGTCGGTGTCGTTCGACGCCTCCTGCGACCAGATGTTCGCCCTGTACGCCGGCCACGAGCTGCACGTCCTGGACGAGGCGACCTGGACCGACCCGGATGCCTACCTCGAGTACGCGGCGCGGGCCGGGCTGGACACGGTCGGCGGTACCCCGTCCTACCTGCAAGTCCTTGTCGACCACGGCCTGTTGGACAACCCGCGGTGGCGTCCGTCGCTGGTCGGGCTGGGCGGGGAGACCGTTCCGGATCAACTGTGGGAACGGTTGCGGGCGGCCGACGGGGTGTTCGCCCTGAACTACTACGGGCCGGCCGAGTGCACGGTGGACTCGACCTTCGCACCGCTGGAGTCGAGTCCGCGCCAGGTGATCGGCCGCCCACTCGGCGGTGTCCGGTTGCACGTGCTCGACGCCGCCTTGGAGCCGGTGCCCGCGGGTGTGCCGGGCGAGCTGTACATCGCCGGTGCGGGGCTGGCGCGTGGCTACCTGAACCGGCCGGGCCTGACCGCGGGACGGTTCGTGGCGGACCCGTTCGGTCCCGGCGGTTCGCGGATGTACCGCACCGGTGACCTGGTGCGGTGGGGCTCGGACGGGAACCTGGAGTTCCTCGGCCGCATCGACGACCAGGTCAAGGTCCGGGGATTCCGGATCGAGCTCGGCGAGATCGAGGCGGCACTGGCGGAACACCCGCAGGTCGCGCAGGCCGCCGTGACCGTCCGGCAGGACCGGGCGGGGGACACCCGCCTGGTCTCCTACCTGGTGCCCGCCACCGGGGCGGAGCTTCGGCCGGAAGACCTGCGTGCGCACCTGCGCGAGCGGCTGCCCGACTACATGGTGCCGGCCGCGTTCGTCGCCCTTGACGTGCTGCCGCTGAACGCCAGCGGCAAGCTGGACCGGCGCGCACTGCCCGAGCCCGAGTACGCGGGGTCGCGGGCCGGCCGGGCCCCGCACACTCCTCAGGAACACGTGCTGGCCGGGCTGTTCGCAGAGGTGCTGGGCCTGCCTCAGGTCGGTGTCGACGACGACTTCTTCGACCTCGGCGGGCACTCCCTGCTGGCCACCCGGTTGGTGGCCCGGGTCCGTGCGGCCCTGGGCGTGGAACTGGCGCTGCGCACCCTGTTCCAGACCCCGACGGTGGCCGGGCTGGCCGCCGGGCTGGGCGGCGCGGACCGGGCCCGGCTCGCCCTGGGGCGGGCGGAGCGGCCCGTGGGGGCACCCCCGGGCGAAGGCTGGGGGATGGTGCCGCTGTCGTCCGCTCAGCGGAGGCTGTGGTTCCTGCGCCAGTTGGAGGGCGCCGACTCGGTCTACAACATGCCGCTCGCGTGGCGGCTCTCGGGGCCACTGGACCTGGCGGCCCTGGAGGCGGCGCTGGGCGACGTCGTCGACCGGCACGAAACCCTGCGCACGGTCTTCCCGGCCGTGGACGGAGTGCCCCACCAGCAGGTGCTGGCCACCGCAGAGGCGTGCCCGAGGCTGTCGGTCACCACGGCCGACGAGACGGTCCTGCCGGAACTGCTGGCGGGGGCCGCGGCGCGCGGATTCGACCTCGCGGCCGAACCGCCGCTGCGCGCCGAGGTGTTCGAAGTTTCGGCGGACGAGCACGTGCTGCTCCTGGTGATGCACCACATCGCCGGTGACGGCTGGTCGCTGGGCCCGCTGGCCGCCGACCTGGCTACCGCGTACGCGGCACGCCGCCAGGGCGAGGAACCGGGGTGGGCACCGCTGCCGGTGCAGTACGCCGACTACACCCTGTGGCAGCAGGAGCTGCTCGGCGACCCGGCCGACCAGGACAGCCTCTTCGCCCGCCAGCAGGCCTACTGGACCGAGCAGTTGGCAAACCTGCCGGAGCAGATCCGGCTCCCCGCCGACCGCCCCCGCCCCGCGACCCCCTCCTGCTCCGGCGGCCACCTCGCGATCGAACTGGACGCCGAACTGCACGCCGGGCTGATCCGGCTGGGCCGGGAGCACGGCGCCAGCGTGTACATGGTGCTGCAGGCCGCCCTGGCATCGCTGCTGGACAAGCTCGGCGCGGGAACGGACATCCCGGTCGGCAGCCTGATCGCGGGCCGGACCGACGAGGCCCTGGACGACCTCGTCGGATTCTTCGTCAACACCCTGGTGCTCCGCACGGACACCAGTGGCAACCCGACCTTCGCCGAACTGCTGGGCCGGGTCCGCGAGGGCGCGCTGGCCGCGTACGCGCACCAGGACCTGCCGTTCGAGCACGTCGTCGAGGCCCTCAACCCGTCCCGGTCGCTCGCCCGTCAGCCGCTGTTCCAGGTGCTACTCGCGCTGCAGAACGTGCCCCGCACCGAGTTCGCGCTGGACGGTCTGGCCGCTGAGATCGTCCTGGTGCGGACACCGACGGCGATGTTCGACCTCGGCTTCCACCTGCTGGAGCGCGGCGGCACCGGCGGGCCGGCCGAGGGCATCGTCGGGCGGGTCGAGTACAGCACCGACCTCTTCGACCCCGCCACGGTGGAGGCGCTGGTCGCCCGGTGGCTGCGTCTGCTGGCGTCGGTGGTCGCCGAACCGGACCGGCCGCTGAGCCGGATCGACGTCCTCACCGCCGAGGAACGGCACGAGCTGCTGGTCGTACGCAACGACACCGCGTGCCCAGCTGACGTCGCCGGCCTGCCGGCCCTGTTCGAGGCCCAGGTCCGGGCGACCCCGGACGCCCCGGCGGTGGTGTTCGAGGACACCGCACTGACCTACCGCGAGCTGAACCGCAGGGCCAATCGCCTGGCGCACGCGCTGATCGCCCGCGGGGCGGGGCCGGAGCAGGTCGTCGCCCTGCGGCTGCCGCGCTCCCCGGAGCTGGTGGTCGCCGTCCTCGCGGTCCTCAAGACAGGTGCGGCGTACCTGCCGGTCGACCCGGAGTACCCGGCGGCCCGCATCGCGTACATGCTGGACGACGCCCGGCCTGCCGTGGTGCTCGACGACCTCGCGGCCGTCACACCGGACGGAGACCTGCCGGAGCACGATCCGGCAGTCGTCGTGGACCCGCGGCACCCGGCCTACGTCATCTACACCTCGGGCTCCACCGGCCGGCCCAAGGCCGTGACGATGCCCGCCGCCGGGCTGTTGAACCTGCTGGCGTGGCACCACAGGGCCGTCGGTGGCGAACCCGGCACGCGTACCGCGCAGTTCACCGCGATCAGCTTCGACGTCTCGGTGCAGGAGATGCTCTCCGCGCTGCTGTACGGCAAGACCCTCGTGGTGCCGACCGAGGAGCAGCGCCGCAGCGCTGAGCTGTTCGCCCGGTGGCTGGACCGGCACGCGGTCGAGGAGCTGTTCGCGCCCAATTTGGTGGTCGAGGCGCTGGCCGAGGCCGCCGAGGAGGCCGGACTGGAACTGCCCAGCTTGCGGCTGGTCGCCCAGGCCGGTGAGGCGATGCGCCTCGGCGGTGCCGTGCGCCGCTTCCAGGCCCGGCGGCCCGGCCGGGTGCTGCACAACCACTACGGGCCCGCCGAGACGCATGTGATCACTGCCTACTCGCTGCCGGCCGATCCCGCCGACTGCCCGCTGCCGGTACCGATCGGCCGGCCGATCGCCAACTGTCAGGCATACGTGCTGGATTCGGCGCTGCGACCGGTCGCCCCCGGCGTGCTGGGTGAGCTGTACCTCGCCGGGGCGGGACTCGCCCGCGGCTATCTGAACCGGCCCGGGCTCACCGCCACGCGGTTCGTCGCCAACCCGTACGGTTCGGCCGGCGCGCTGATGTACCGCACCGGTGACCTGGTCCGCTGGCGCGCCGACGGCGAGCTGGAGTTCGCGGGCCGGGTGGACCATCAGGTGAAGGTCCGCGGGTTCCGGGTCGAGCCGGGTGAGATCGAGGCCGAGCTGGCTGCGCACCCGGGTGTCGCCCAGGTCGCGGTGCTCGCCCGGGAGGACCGGATCGTCGCGTACGTCGTCCCCCTGGCCCAGGCCGGGGCGACCTCGGCGGCGCTGACGGCGTACGTGCGCGACCGGGTGCCGGACCACCTGGTGCCGTCCGCGTTCGTGCTGCTGGATGTGCTGCCGCTGACGCCGAACGGGAAGCTGGACCGGGCGGCGCTGCCCGCGCCCGAGTCGGTGGCCACGGCGACGGGCCGGGCGCCGCGCACGCCGCAGGAGCAGATCCTGTGCGAGCTGTTCGCCGAGGTGCTGGGCGTGCCGCGGGTCGGTGTCGACGACGGCTTCTTCGACCTGGGCGGGCATTCCCTGCTCGCCACCCGGCTGGTCTCGCGGGTCCGGGCGACCCTCGGCGTCGAGCTGGAACTGCGCAGCCTGTTCCAGGCGCCGACGCCCGCCGGGCTCGCGGCCTGGCTGAACAACGCCGGCACCGCGCGGCAGGCCCTGGTACCCCGGCCCCGCCGCGATCCGATGCCGCTGTCGTTCGCGCAGCGCCGGCTCTGGTTCCTCCAGCAGTTCGGGGCGCCGAGCGCGACCTACCACATGCCGCTCGCCCTGCGGCTGTCCGGCGACCTCGACCGGGCCGCGCTGAGCGCCGCGCTCGCGGACGTGGTGGCCCGGCACGAGACCCTGCGCACGGTCTTCCCGCACACCGCCGGAGTCCCGTACCAGCGGGTGCTGGACGCCGGCGAGGCCGCCGTCCCGCTGACCGTGCGCGCGGCCGGCGAGGCGGAGGTGCCCGCCCTGCTGCGCGAGGCGGCGGTACGGGCGTTCGACCTGACCTCGGAAGTACCGCTGCGGGCGGAGCTGTTCGCGCTCGCGCCGGACGAGCACGTGCTGCTGCTGGTGATGCACCACATCGTCGGGGACGGCTGGTCCATGGGCCCGCTGGCCCGTGACCTGGCCACCGCCTACACCACCCGGCAGGGCGGTGGGGCTCCGGCATGGCCGCCGCTGCCGGTCACCTACGGCGACTACACCCTGTGGCAGCACGAGATCCTCGGCGACGAGCACGACACGGACAGCGTGTTCGCCCGCCAGGTCACCTACTGGACCGAGGCGCTGGCCGGGCTGCCCGAGCAGCTGCAGCTGCCTGCCGACCGACCGCGCCCGGCCACCATGTCGTACGGCGGCGACCTGCTGGAACTCCGGATCGACGCCGAACTGCACGCGGCACTGGTGGAGTTGGCCCGAAGGTCGGGTGCCACCCTGTTCATGGTGCTGCAGGCCGCGCTCGCCGCGCTGTACACGCGGCTGGGCGCGGGCACGGACATCCCGATCGGGTCTCCGATCGCGGGGCGTACCGACGAGGCGCTGGACGATCTGGTCGGGTTCTTCATCAACACGCTGGTGCTGCGCACCGACACCAGCGGTGATCCGAGTTTCGCCGAGCTGCTGGGGCGGGTGCGGGAGACGGCGCTGTCGGCGTTCGCGCACCAGGACGTGCCGTTCGAGCACCTGGTGGAGGCGCTGAACCCGTCCCGCTCGCTGTCGCACCACCCGCTGTTCCAGACCGGGCTGGTCGTACAGAACGCGCCGGGCGGCGACTTCGAGCTGCCGGGTCTCCAGGTCTCCGGGGTGACCGTGCTCACCGGGACCGCTCGGCTCGACCTGACCTTCGGGTTCGCGGAGGAGTACGGGCCCGACGGCACGCCGGCCGGGCTCAGTGGCGCGGTCGAGTACAGCACCGACCTGTTCGACCGCTCGACGGTCGAGGCCCTGGTCGCCCGGTGGACCAGGCTGCTGACCGCGGTCGCCGCCGCGCCCGACCGGCCGATCGGCGGGATCGACCTGCTGTCCGCCGAGGAGCGCCTCGAGCTGCTGCCCGCCGTCCAGGACGGGGCGGCCGGGGTGAGCCTGCCGGAGCTGTTCGCGGCGCAGGTGACTGCGACGCCGGACGCGGTCGCGCTCGTCTGCGGTGATGCCGAGGTGACGTACCGTCAACTCGACGCTCGGGCCAACCGGTTCGCGCATGCGCTGATGGCTCGGGGTGTGGGTCCGGAGCAGGTCGTGGCCGTGGCCCTGCCGCGGTCGGTGGAGTCGGTGGTGGCGGTCCTGGGTGTGCTGAAGGCCGGGGCCGCGTACCTCCCGGTGGATCCGGCGTACCCGCAGGCGCGGATCGCGTTCATGCTGGACGACGCGCGGCCCACGGTGGTGATCGACGAGCCGGCGACAGTGACCGAAGGAAACTGGCCGGACACCGACCCGCAGACCGCGCTCGACGCCCGGCACCCGGCATACGTGATCTACACCTCAGGTTCGACGGGTCGGCCCAAGGGCGTCGTGGTGAGCCACACCGGCGTGGCGGGCCTGGTGGCGGAGCAAGTCCAACGGCTCGGTGTGACGCCGGGCAGCCGGGTGCTCCAGTTCGCCTCGCCCAGCTTCGACGCGTCCTTCTGGGACCTGTGCAGCGCCCTGCTCACCGGTGCCGCCCTCGTCCTGGCCCCGTCCGAGGCCCCGCTGGAGGCCCTGATGGACCGCCGGCTCGACGTCACGCATGTGACCCTGCCGCCCTCGGCCCTGGCCGCGCTGGAGAGCGCCGACCTCACGGCCACCACCCTGGTGGTGGCGGGTGAGGCCTGCGCGCCGGAGCTGGTGGCCCGGTGGGCGCCGGGCCGTCGGATGATCAACGCGTACGGTCCGACGGAGACGACGGTGTGCGCGACGATGAGCGACCCCCTCTCACCGGGGCCGGGCGTGCCGCCGATCGGCCGACCGGTCGCGGGTTTCCGGGCATACGTGCTGGACGAGCGCCTGCGCATCGTGCCGCCGGGAGTGGCGGGTGAGTTGTACGTCGCGGGCCCGGGTCTGGCACGCGGGTACTTGAACCGGCCGGGACTGACGGCCGGGCGATTCATCGCCTGCCCGTTCGCCACGGACGGCGAACGCATGTACCGCACCGGCGACCTGGTGCGCCGACGCGCCGACGGTGAGCTGGAGTACATCGGCCGCACCGACCAGCAGGTGAAGGTGCGCGGCTTCCGCATCGAGCTCGGCGAGATCGAGGCCGCCCTGGCCGAACACCCCGCCATCGCCCAGACCGCCGTCCTCGCCCAGGACGACCGGCTCGTCGGCTACGTGGCAGCGCGTCCCGACGCGGTCGTACGCCCGGTGGAACTGACGGCGTATCTGCGCGACCGCCTGCCCGACTATCTGGTGCCGTCGGCCTTCGTCCCGCTGGATGTGCTGCCGTTGACGCCGAACGGGAAGCTGGACCGGGCGGCGCTGCCCTCGCCCGAGTCGGTGACCACGACGACGGGCCGGGCGCCGCGCACGCCGCAGGAGCAGATCCTGTGCGAGCTGTTCGCCGAGGTGCTGGGCGTGCCGCGGGTCGGGGTCGACGACGACTTCTTCGACCTGGGCGGGCACTCCCTGCTCGCCACCCGGCTGGCCGCGCGGGTGCGCTCGGTGCTCGGTGCGGAGCTGGGGCTGCGGGCGATGTTCCTGGCGCCCACCGTGGCCGGTCTGGCCGAGGCGCTGGCCGAGGCCGGCCGCGTACGCCCGGCGCTGACGGCGCGCGTGCGGCCGGAAGCGGTACCGCTCTCCTTCGCCCAGCGCCGGCTCTGGTTCCTGCACCGCATGGACGGCACCGCCGCGACGTACCACATCCCGCTGGCGCTCCAACTGACCGGAACGCTCGACCGGGCGGCGCTGGACGAGGCGCTGGCCGACGTGGTGGCCCGGCACGAGAGCCTGCGAACGGTGTTCCCGGAGGCCGACGGCGTACCCTGCCAGCTCATCCTGGACCCGGCCGAGACCCGGCCCCGGGCGCGGCTGACCGAGGTGTCGGAGGCCGAACTGTTCGCGCGGCTCGCCGAGTTCACCCGACGGCCCTTCGACCTGGAGGCCGAAGCGCCGCTGCGGGCGGAGCTGTTCGCACTCGCGCCGGACGAGCACGTGCTGCTGCTGGTGATGCACCACATCGCCGGTGACGGCTGGTCCACCGGCCCGCTGGCCCGCGACCTGGCCGAGGCGTACGCAGCGCGGTGCGAGGGCCGCGCGCCGCACTGGCGGGCCCTGCCGGTGCAGTACGCCGACTACACGCTGTGGCAGCGCGACCTGCTCGGCGACGCCGGGGACCCGGAGAGCCGATTCGCCGAACAACTCGACTACTGGAAACAGCAGTTGGCCGACCTGCCGGAGCTGCTCCAGCTGCCCGCCGACCGGCCGAGGCCGGCCGTCGCCGGCTGGCACGGGGACCACGTCGGCCTGGAGCTGAGCCCCGAACTGCACGCCGCTCTGGTGGAGTTGGCCCGAAAGTCGGGTGCGAGCCTGTTCATGGTGCTGCAGGCGGCGTTGGCGGCGCTGTACACGCGGCTGGGTGCGGGCACGGACATCCCGATCGGGTCTCCGATCGCGGGGCGTACGGACGAGGCGCTGGACGATCTGGTCGGGTTCTTCGTGAACACGCTGGTACTGCGCACCGACACGAGCGGTGATCCGAGTTTCGCCGAGCTGCTGGGGCGGGTGCGGGAGACGGCACTGTCGGCGTACGCGCACCAGGACGTGCCCTTCGAGCACCTGGTGGAGGCGCTCAACCCGTCCCGCTCGCTGTCGCACCACCCGCTGTTCCAGACCATCCTGGCCGTGCAGAACGCGCCGATGGGCCGATTCTCCCTGCCCGGTCTGGACGTCGCCACCTACGCGGTGGCCACCGGAACCGCCAAGTTCGACCTCGGTGTGAGTCTCGTCGAACAGTTCGGTCCGGACGGCAGCCCGGCGGGGATCGTCGGCGCGGTGGAGTACGCCACCGACCTGTTCGACCGGGATACGGTCGCCGCCCTCGCCCGGCGCTGGACGCTCCTGCTGGAGGCGGTCACCGCCGACCCGGACCGGTCGATCGGACGGATCGAGCTCCTCGACGCCGACGAGCGGCACCGTTTGCTGGAGCGGGGCAACGCGACCGCCCGCGAGGTGGCGGCCGTCCCGGTGCCGCAGGCGTTCGCGGCACAGGTCGCGTCGACCCCGGACGCCCTCGCGCTGGTGTGCGGCGACGCCGAGTTGACGTACCGGCAGCTGAACGCCCGGGCGAACCGGTTCGCGCACGCGCTGATCGCCCGGGGCGTCGGCCCGGAGCAGACCGTGGCCGTGGCCCTGCCGCGCTCGGTGGAGTCCGTGGTGGCCGTCCTGGGCGTACTGAAGGCCGGGGCCGCGTACCTGCCCGTGGATCCGGCGTACCCGCCGGCGCGGATCGCGTACATGCTGGACGACGCCCGGCCGGCCCTGATGGTCGACGACCCGGCGCTGGTGACCGAGGTGTCCGCCTGGCCGGACACCGATCCCGTGGTCGCGCTCGACGTCCGGCACCCGGCCTACGTGATCTACACCTCGGGCTCGACCGGCCGCCCCAAGGGCGTCGTGGTCGGCCACGGCGGCGTCGCGAGCCTGGTCGCCGCACAGATCGAGCGGTTCGCGATCGAACCCGACAGCCGGGTGCTCCAGTTCGCCTCGCCCAGCTTCGACGCCTCGGTGTCGGAGATCTACACCGCCCTGCTGCGCGGCGCGGCCCTGGTGCTGCCCCCGACGGCGGACCCGGTCGCCGCGCTGACCGACCGGGACCTCGCGGTCACCCACGTGACCGTGCCCCCGTCAGTCCTCGCCACCGTGCCGGACGGCTCGGTGCAGGTGTCGACACTGGTGGTGGCGGGTGAGGCGTGCCCGCCGGAACTGGTGGACCGCTGGGCACCGGGCCGTCGGATGATCAACGCGTACGGTCCGACGGAGACCACGGTGTGCGCAACCATGAGTGACCCGCTGTCCCCGGCGGAGGGCGTCCCGCCGATCGGCCGTCCGATCGCCAACACCCGGGTGTACGTCCTGGACGAGCGGCTGCGGCCGGTGCCGACGGGCGTGGCGGGGGAGCTGTACGTCGCGGGCGCGGGACTGGCGCGCGGCTACCTGAACCGGCCGGGCCTGACGGCCGGACGGTTCGTCGCCTGCCCGTTCGGCGCCGGTGAGCGCATGTACCGCACCGGAGACCTGGTGCGCTGGCTGGGCGACGGCGAGCTGGAGTACGTCGGTCGTGCCGACGACCAGGTGAAGGTGCGCGGCTTCCGGGTCGAGCCCGGCGAGGTCGAGACGGCCCTGGCCGAGCACCCCGCCGTCGCCCAGGCCGCCGTCCTCGCACAGGACGACCGGCTCGTCGGCTACGTCGTCCCGCGCCAGGACGAGGTCCGGGACAGTGGCCTGGAAGCGGACCACGTGGGCGAGTGGCAGGACATCTACGACGCCTTGCCCATCACCCCCGGGGAAGCCGACTTCGGCCAGAACTTCGTCGGCTGGAACAGCAGCTACGATGCGAGCCCGATCCCGGTCGAGCAGATGCGGGAGTGGCGGGACGCCACCGTGGCCCGCATCCTGGCCCTGTGCCCCCGCCGAGTGCTGGAGGTCGGCGTCGGCACCGGACTGCTGCTCTCGCAGATCGCACCGCACTGTGAGACCTATTGGGCGACGGACTTCTCCGCCACGGCGGTCGACGCGCTGACCGCGCAGGTCGCCCGGCAGGACGGCCTGGCCGAGCGTGTGGTGCTGCAGACCCGCCCGGCGCACGACACCGAGGGCCTGCCGGCCGGGTGGTTCGACACCATCGTGATCAACTCGGTGGTGCAGTACTTCCCGTCCGCCGACTACCTCGCTGACGTGATCGGGAAGCTGATGCGGCTGCTCGCCCCCGGCGGCACGCTCTTCGTCGGCGACGTCCGCAACCTGCGGCTGCTGCGCCCGCTGGCCACCGCGGTCCAGCTGCACCGCACCGGTGTCGACGGCGACCTCGCGGCGGTGCGCCCCGCGGTGGAGCAGGCCGTCAGGGTGGAGAAGGAACTGCTGGTCGACCCGGACTTCTTCACCGTCCTGCGGGAGTACGGCACGGACATCGGCGCGGTGGCCGTGGAGGTCAAGCGCGGCCGTCACCACAACGAACTGACCCGCTACCGCTACGACGTGACGTTGCACAAGGCCCCGGTTGTTCCGGCGGCCCCGGGCGAGACGGTCGACCTGGAGTGGGGACGCCGGCTCGCGGGACTGGCCGAGCTGCGCGAACTCCTCGCCCAGCCGCCCGCTGACGTGCTGCGGATCACCGGAGTGCCGAACCGTCGGGTGCTGCGCGAGGCCGCCCTTTCCCGGGCGGTGCAGAACGGCGAAGGTTCGCTCACCGAGCTGCTGGAGCGGCTGCACGGCCCGGAGGAGAGCGACCTCCCCGACCCGGAGGACTTCCGGGCCATCGGGCTGGAGTTCGACCGCTGGGTGGGCGTCACCTGGTCGGCCACCGCGGCCGACGCCTTGGACGTCGTCTTCGCCGATCCGCGGGCGCATCACGGCTCCCCGGTCGAGCCGTACCGTTCGGCCCGGACCACCAGCAGGCCGCTGTCGTCGCTGACCAACCGCCCGACCGGAAGCCGGGGCACCGGCGCCCTCATCGGCGAGCTCCGTGCATGGCTGCGCGGGCGACTGCCCGACTACCTGATCCCGTCGGCGTTCGTGGCGCTGGAGACGTTGCCGCTGACGGCCAGCGGCAAGCTCGACCGCCGCGCGCTGCCCGCGCCCGACCTCGGCCAGGCCGGAGCCGGGCGGGCGCCGCGCACTCCGCAGGAACAGCTCCTCGCCGAGTTGTTCGCCGAGGTGCTCGGCCTGACCCAGGTCGGCGTCGAGGACAGCTTCTTCGACCTGGGCGGACACTCACTGCTGGCGACCCGCCTGGCCTCCCGCGTCCGGGCGACCCTCGGCGCGGAGCTCGAAGTCCGGGCGCTGTTCGAGACGCCGACCGTGGCCGGACTGGCGGCCCGCCTCGACGGCTCCGGCACGGCGCGGCCCGCGCTGACCAGCCAGCCGCGACCCGAACGCGTGGAGCTGTCGTTCGCCCAACGCCGCCTGTGGTTCCTGCACCGGATGGACGGGCCGAGCGCCACCTACAACATGCCGCTCGCGCTGAGCCTGACCGGCGAACTCGACCGCCCGGCCCTGCATGCCGCGCTCGCGGACGTGATCGCCCGGCACGAGAGCCTGCGCACGGTCTTCCGCGAGACGGACGGCGTGCCGTACCAGGTCGTGCTGAGTGCTTCGCACGCGCGCCCGGAGCTGCCGGTGGTCGAGCTCGACGAGAGCCGGCTGGCCGAGCGGCTGGCGCAGACGGCCCGGCGAGGCTTCGACCTGGCGGCGGAGCCGCCGGTCCGGGCGGAGCTGTACGCCCTCGCGCCCGACCGGCACGTGCTGCTGGTCGTGGTGCACCACATCGCCGCCGACGGCTGGTCGATGGGGCCGCTCTCCGGCGACCTCGCGGCCGCCTACACGGCGCGCTGCCGTGGCGAGGAGCCGCAGTGGTCCCCGCTGCCGGTGCAGTACGCCGACTACACCTGCTGGCAACGCGACCTGCTCGGCATCGCCGCCGACCCGGACAGTCTGTTCGCCCGGCAGCTGGCCTACTGGAAGGACGAGCTGGCGGGAATTCCGCAGCAGGTGCAGCTGCCCGCCGACCGGCCCCGGCCGCCGGTGGCCTCCCAGCTGGGCAGCCGGGTCGTGGTCCGGCTGGATCCCGAACTGCACCAGGCACTGCGGGAGCTGGCCGCCGCGCGCGGCGCCAGCATGTTCATGGTGCTCCAGGCCGGCCTCGCCGCGCTGCTCACCCGGCTCGGCGCCGGCACCGACATCCCGATCGGCAGCCCGATCGCCGGCCGTACCGACCAGGCACTGGACGACCTCGTCGGCTTCTTCGTCAACACGCTGGTGCTGCGCACCGACACGAGCGGCGACCCTGGTTTCGCCGAACTGCTCGACCGGGTGCGGCAGAAGGCGCTCGCCGCCTACGACCACCAGGACGTGCCGTTCGAGTACCTGGTCGAGGTGGTCAATCCGGCCCGGTCGCTGTCGCACCACCCGCTGTTCCAGATCATGCTGGCCCTGCAGAACGCGCCGGTGGGCGAGTTCACGCTGCCGGGGCTGGAGACCGGCCACCTGGAGGCGTCGACCGGGACCTCGCGGGTCGACCTGACGTTCAGCCTGGCCGAGCAGTTCCGCCCGGACGGTCCCCCTGGGCCTGGCGGCCCGGGAGGTGCCCCCAGCCCCGACGGCCTGGTCGGCGCGGTGGAGTACGCCACCGACCTGTTCGACCCGGCCACCGTGGAGCTGCTGTTCGAGCGCTGGGCACGGCTGCTGCGCGCGGCGGTCGCCGACCCCGGCCGTCCGATCGGCCGGATCGACATCATGTCGGACGAGGAACGCCGCCGGCTGCTGTCCCGGTCCACCGGCGCCGCGGTCGAGCTGCCCGAGGCCGCGCTGCCTGAGCTGTTCGCCCGCCAGGTGCGTGCCACCCCGGACGCGGTGGCTGTCGTGGCGGGCGCCACCGAGCTGACCTACCGGGAACTCGACCAGCGGTCCAACCGCCTCGCGCGGGCACTGATCCGTCAGGGCGTACGACTGGAGACACCGGTCGCGGTGCTGCTGGACCGCTCGGCGGAGCTGGTCGTGGCACTTCTGGCGATCATCAAGGCGGGCGGCGCCTACGCGCCCCTCGACTCACGCTTCCCGCAATCCCGGATCGACCTGATCCTCCAGGAGGCCGGGGCCGCCCTGGTGCTCACCGAGGAGGTGCTGACCGCGTTGATCTCGGGTGAGCCCGACTCGTCCGACATCGAAGTACGCTGCGATCAGCGGCAGTTGGCGTACGTCATGTACACCTCCGGCTCGACCGGCCGGCCGAAGGGCGTGGCCGTCACCCACCGCGATGTGGTGGGCCTCGCGCTGACCCCCGAATGGCACGGCGGCGGACACGAGCGGGTGCTGATGCACTCCCCGACCGCCTTCGACCTCTCGACCTACGAGCTGTGGGTGCCGCTGCTGGGCGGTGGCCGGGTCGTGGTCGCACCCCCTGAGCGGCTCGACCTCGACCTGCTGCAGCACACGATCAGTACGCACGGGGTGACCGGACTGTGGCTGACGGCTGGCCTGTTCCGCCTGGTCGCCGAGGAACGGCCGGGCCTGCTCGCAGGGGTCCGCGAGGTGTGGACCGGCGGTGACGTGGTCTCCCCGACCGCCGTCGCCCGGGTGCTGGCAGCCTGCCCCGGCATCGAGGTGGTCAACGGCTACGGGCCCACCGAGGCCACGACCCTGGCCACCTGCCACCCGGTGCACACCCTCCCCGAGCACGCCGCGACCGTGCCGATCGGCGGGCCGATGGCGAACATGCGCGCCTACGTGCTGGACGACCACCTGCGGCCGGTGCCCATGGGCCTGGCCGGCGAGTTGTACCTGGCGGGGACGGGCGTGGCCCGCGGATACCTCGGCCGACCCGGCCTGACGGCGGAGCGCTTCACCGCTGACCCGTACGGGCCGCCCGGGAGCCGGATGTACCGCACCGGCGACCTGGCGTGGCGGCAGGCCGACGGCACACTGGAGTTCGCCGGACGGACCGACCACCAGGTCAAGCTCCGCGGCCTGCGGATCGAGCCCGGTGAGATCGAGGCGATCCTCGCGAGCTGCCCGGGCGTCGCCCAGGCGGCCGTCGTCGCCCGCGAGGACCGGCCCGGCGACAAGCGGCTGGTCGCCTATCTGGTGCCCGCTCCCGAGGGTGCGCCCGAGGCGGGCGAGCTCTCCGGGCGACTACGCCGTGAACTGCCCGAGTACATGGTGCCGTCGGCGTTCGTCACCCTGGACACACTGCCGTTGACCGCCAACGGCAAGCTGGACCGGGCCGCCCTGCCCGCCCCCGAGTACGGGGCGTCGGGCGCCGGGCGCGGCCCCCGGACGCCGCGGGAGCAGCTGCTGTGCGGCCTCTTCGCCGAGGTCCTCGGCCGGGAGCAGGTGGACATCGACGACAACTTCTTCGATCTGGGCGGGCACTCGCTGCTGGCCGCTCGCCTGGCCTCCCGCGTCCGCGAGACCCTCGGCCTGGAGCTGGGCCTGCGCATGCTGTTCGAGGCGCCGACCGTGGCCGGTCTCACCGAGCGCCTGGTCATGGACGACCCCGACGACGCGTTGGACGTGGTGCTGCCGCTGCGTTCGACCGGGACCGGCACGCCGCTGTTCTGCATCCATCCCGGCGGCGGCATCAGCTGGTCGTACAGCGGGCTCCTGAACCACATCGGTCCCCAGCACCCGGTCTACGCGATCCAGGCGCGCGGCCTCGGCCGCCCCGAGCCCCTGCCGATGTCCTTCGAGGAGATGGCGTCGGACTACGCCGACCAGATCCGCAAGATCCAGCCCGAGGGCCCGTACCTGCTGCTCGGCTGGTCCGCCGGCGGGCTGATCGCCCACGCGATCGCCTGCGAGCTGCAGGCACGTGGCGAGCGGACCGCGCTGCTGGCCATCCTCGACGCCTACCCGGTGAAGGACGTGCAGTTCGAGGAGATGCCCGTGCCCACCGAGCGGGACGTGCTCGTCGGGGTGCTCGACGTCGACCCGGACGAGCTGGGCGACCGGGAGCTGACCTACGGCGAGGTCGCCGAGGTCCTGAACCGGCGGGGCAGCGCGCTGCAGGGCCTGACGGAGCAGCAGATCGAGGTCATCGTCCACATCATGATCAACAACGCGAAGCTGGCGGTCGACTTCGTCCCCGCCAGGTTCGACGGCGACCTGCTGCTGTTCAACTCCACGATCGACCGCGGCGGGGACGACGCCGGGCCCGCGACCTGGCGCCCGTACGTCGCCGGCCGGATCGAATCACACGAGATCACCACCCGGCACAACCGGATGACCGAAGCCGGCTCGCTGGCCCAGATCGGACCGATCCTGGCCGCCCGTCTCGCCGAGGCCACCGGTGACACACCCCTTTCCCACCAGGAGGACTGACCCATGACCAACCCGTTCGAGGACCAGGACGGCACCTTCCTCGTGCTCGTCAACGACGAGAACCAGCACTCACTGTGGCCGCAGTTCGCGGACGTCCCCGACGGCTGGACCGTCGCCCACGGCCCCGACACCCACGCCGCCTGCCTGGAGTACGTCGAGCGGTCCTGGACCGACATGCGGCCCAAGAGCCTCGCCGACGCCATGAACGCCCAGCGGTAGCGCCTCGCAGTGAATCCGACCGAAACCACCGTCGAGGCCCGCGACAGCGCGGGCCTCGCCCGGTCCGACGACCTCGCCGCGGCCCTGCTCACGCCCGAGGCCCGCCGGGACCCGTACCCGTTCTACGCCCGCATGCGGCGCGAGGACCCGGTCCACCGCAGCGCCCAGGGCATCTGGTACCTCACCCGGTACGCCGACGTCGAGGCGGCACTGAGCGACCTGCGGCTCTCCAACGACCGGGACAGGATGACCCGCGCCTACAGTGCGCTCGGCGGCGACCTGAAGGCCCTCAGCCGGCTCACCGACCGGCTCGGCCGGGTGATGAGCAACACCGACCCGCCGGACCACGCCCGGCTGCGCAAGCTGGCCAACCGAGCCTTCACCGCCCGGCGGGTCGAAGCCCTGCGCGACGGCATCCAGCGGATCGTCGACCGGCTCGTCGACGAGGCGCTGGCGGCGGGGTCGGCCATGGACCTGATCGAGGCGGTCGCCTCCCCGCTGCCGCTGTCCGTCGTCTGCGAGTTGTTCGGCATCCCGCCCGAGGACCTCCCGCAGGTCAAGACCTGGTTCCGCCGCTTCGGCCGGCTCAGCGAGGACATCGACAAGTCCGAAGCCGCGATCGAGCAGTACGAGGAGTACCTCGCCCGGCTCGTCAGCCGCCGCCGGGCCGACCCCGGCGACGACCTCATCAGCGCCCTGGTGGCCACCCAGGCGCAGGACGACCGCCTCACCGACTCCGAACTGCTGTCCACCTGCTTCGTCCTGATCACCGCCGGTGACGAGACCACCACCCACCTGATCGGCAACGGCATGCTCGCCCTGCTGCGCCATCCCGACCAGCTGGCGCGGCTGCGCGAGGACCCGGCGCTGATCCGCACGGCCGTCGACGAACTCGCCCGCTACGACACGCCGACCCAGGCCATCGTCCGGGTCGTGGCCGAGGACGTGGAGATCGGCGGGCGGACTCTGCGCGAGGGCGAGCTGGCATACCCGTTCCTCGCCGCGACGAACCGTGATCCCGAGCGCTTCGAGGACCCCGACCGCCTCGACCTGTCGCGCCCCGACAACCGGCACCTGAGCTTCGGCAACGGCCCGCACTTCTGCCTCGGCGGCCCGCTGGCCAAGCTCCAGGCAGAGGTGGCCATCGGCACGCTGGTCCGCAGGCTCCCGCACCTGCGGCTGGCCGACGGGGCGGCCCTCGAATGGCGGCCCAACCCGCTGCAACGGCGGCTCACCGCGCTTCCGCTCACCTACTGACCATGAACGACGACGAAGGAGAAGTGACCATGGCCCGAGAGTTCGAGGTCCGCCGGGAGCAGGACCTGCCCGTGACGCCCGAGCAGGTCTGGGACGCGGTGGCCACCGGCGCCGGCAACCTCGGCTGGCTGTACCCGATGGAGGTCGAGCCGCGCGTCGGCGGAAAGGCCACGCGCGGCGACGCCACCGTCGTGGCATGGGAGCCGCCGCACCACCTCGCGCTTCGGGCGACCCAGGACGGCGGATTCTCCAACACGCTCACCTACCGCATCGAGCCGGCCGACGCCGGCACGAGCCACCTGCGGATGGGAATCCACTGGGTGCACACGGGCGTCGTCGACGACACCTGGAACTGGGACACCAAGGCGGACGCGGCCGAGAAGTACGTCGACTTCCACCAGCACGCCCTCGCCGAGTACCTCCGGCACTTCGCCGGCCGCCCCGCCGTCTACGTCAAGGCGGTCCGCCCCGAAGCCACCACTGACCCGGCCGACTTCGTGACCCTGCGCCGACGCCTCGGCCTCGCCGACGACGTGACCGTCGGCGACCGGCTGTCGCTCCACCTCCCCAGCACGGACGGGGGCTCGGAGGAGGTGGTCGTGGACTGGCTCAGCACCGATTTCGTCGGCCTGCGCGGACCGAACGCCCTGTACCGGTTCTTCAACGGCAGCAGCTGGAACGTGCCGATCTGGCTGGGGCACCACCTGTTCGACGAGGAGGCGGACGAACAGCAGCTGACCAAGGCGTGGAGCGCCTGGCTCAACGGCGCCTGAGCCGTCGTACGACACAACCGAAGGATCTCTGGTGGAAAGACTTCTCTACGCCGCCGAACTCGTCCAGGAGGACGGCACCTACAAGCTCGTCGTGCAGGACGTGGTGCGGGACACGGTCCAGATCACCTCGGTCCCCGCATCCATGGTGAACAGGCTCCCGACCTTCCTGTCGGCGCTGAGTTCCAAGCTCGGCCCGACACCGGCGCGCGGCCACTGGTAGCCCTCTGCCGGCCACTTGGGGCCGGTGCCGTCGGCACGGCATCCCGGCGGCAGGCTCGACTTCGCCTACGACGCGGCCGGGCGCGAAAACGAGCGAAGCATCGGCGAACGTCACAACCTGGCCGGCGCCTGGGACGCCGAGCACCGCCTCACCGGCCAGATCCTCCGCTCCGAGCAGTCGGTGCTGCAACGCCGCGACTACACCTACCGGGCCGATGGCGCCCTCACCGGTGTGGAGGACCAGCTTCTTTCTTCACGATTCGAAAGGCCTCACGGAAACAAATCTGCATGTGCCCGACGTTATTGATCTCCGACTCGAGGAGGGGAAGGTGTCGGGCCTGAAGCTGTTCCACACGACGAAGAGCGGCGTGACCGAGGTCACGCCGCGTCTTGCTGAGGTTGAGGCGGATGTGCAGGGCCTCGTCGAGGCGCACATGGAGACGCTGCTGGGCGTTCGGTTCCTGGCGAGCGAGTACGGCACTGGGCCGGTCCACGGGGGCCGGATCGACTCGCTCGGCCTGGACGAGAACGGGGCGCCGGTCATCGTCGAGTACAAGCGGGGCGTGGATGCGGGCGTCATCAACCAGGGCTTGTTCTATCTCGCATGGCTAATGGACCATCGGGCGGAATTCGAGCACCTGGTCCGCGAGTCGTCACATACAACACACAGTCAGCAGAAACCCCATACTTCCTGACTAACCACCCATACGGTGGATAGCGGCATGCGCCGCTCGGACTGACCATAACTCCTACGGCCTAAGGACTCGTTGCGGGAAATCCCCGCGCAGCGGTCCCACTCCTTCGAGCCAGCCCTGGGAGTTCCCATGCTGCGAGCTGCCCGTATGTTCGCCGTGACTAGCCTGACGGTAGGAGCCTTCTTCGTTGGCGCCGCTCCGGCATCTGCCGCGCCACACGTCTTCTCGTCCCTCCCAGACACCTATGTCAGCTGCGACGGCCAGTGCTACAACCTGTGCGACGAGGACGAAGAGTGCTACATCGACACGTCTACCGGGGAAATGTGGTGCTGCTACTGGGACGACGACTCCAGCGACTATTGCTGCTACGACCCCTGTGATGACTAGGCAGTGTCCGATGGGTCGGGCAGGCTGCCGGGCATGTGCGGCCTTGCCCTCGCTCTTTCTCCGTCCGATAGAGGGCTTCGCCCCACGCCGGTCACTACGTCCGGACGCAGGGCTTTGCACGAGCCCGGTCTCAGGCGAAGTCGAGATCGACGACCTGGTAGAACGCGTAGCCGGTGTCGGCGACCTCCCATACGCACAGCATGACCTGATAGCCCTGCCGTTCGGGGAGGGTCAGGGTGTGAGTGGTCGGGTTGGACGGTACGAGGTCTTCATGGTCCCAGTACGGTCGGTGGGGGTTCTGCACCATGGTGAAGGGCTCCGCCTCGAACTGGGCTCGGCTCAGCGGCTGGGTGGGATCCCAGTTGGGCTTGGTGAGGAAGTAGTTCCATCGCCGGGTCTTGTGGAGCTTATGAAAGTGCCATGTCATTTCCAGTTTCTGGCCCGCCGAAACCGAGTGCTTCTTCCAGTCCTCGCGCGGCTCATCAAGCATGGTTGCGAAGCTCTGACCCGCGCTGGCGATCTTCCCGTCGGCAGGCGGCGTATTACTGGGGACGTCGTCGGACGCGTAGGGGTCCTGCAACCCCGATTGGCTCTGGGGGAAGAACTTCCCCGATTCCAGCCCTTCCGCCTGCCAAGCCTCCAGATAGATCTGGGCCCTGGACGGCGGAGTCGTCACGGTCCCATGTTTGGGGCCGACGGCACCTGTCATTTCAAGCCTCCTTGTAGATCACCGGACAGCCTGGACGTAAAGCGGAGCTGCACCGGGCACGGGCACTTGTCACTTCATGCCGAGAGGCGCGCCTGCGAGGGCTTTCGCAGGCGCCTGCACGGCGGGGGCGAAGCCGCGGACGAGCCCGTTAGGGATACGCCCGACTTTGCTTCGTGATCGCATACATGCCCATGCACGGCCGCCCTCAGCGCGATGGTCCACCGATTGCTCCGGCTGGGTGAATCCCTGGCCGGTTTCGCCCTGTCGCCCGTGGTCAAACCGGCACACCGCATTCAGTCACAGAACCCATCGGACACGCCTAGGCACTGTCTGATGGACGGACCCCCTTGAGGCGGCCGGGGTTCGGGGAAGCCCCCCGTAATTGCTGGCTCCTCGCCCCGGCCGACGCGGGTGTTCTGCGGAAGTTGCTGCGTCAGCAGACGGTGTTGAGTGCTGCGGTGCAGCTGTGCATGCTGCCGTTGCTGGGTTGAACCGCGAGATGTTTACCCCGATGCGCTTCGCAGGGCGGCTCGGATACTCAGCACCCGCAGCGCGCAGGGATGGTTCTCGGCGAGGCCGACTGGCGCTCCGCCGCGGTCACGCAGCGTCCAGCTCAAAGCTCTCCACCACCAACACCAACTCCTCCACAGCGACCTCCGTGGCAGTGCCGCTGAGCGACGGTGCCGAGTATTGCTTGGGCCAGGCATTAGTGAACTTCCACCGCAACGCCGGTTTGCCGGCCTCGTCGTTGAGCACGATGTGGCCGTTGCGGCGAACCACAGTGCCCTCCAACACGGCCCGCCGCCAATCCCACAGCTCGCGGTTGGTGGTGAAGCCGCGCTTGAGCGTGATGTCACCGAACTTCTTCAACCCTGGGAGCTTGACGACCGAAAAGTCCATGTTGCCCTCGCGGTACTCAATCACGTCCTGCTCGGTGTTGGCCCCGCTGCACTCGGAGAAACCGTGTGAGCCCGCCAGCCCGTCGATGTCTAGAGTGAAATTAAACGCAGCGAATGGATCAACCCGCCGTCCGGTTGCCATACCGTTCCTCCTCTGTACCTAGCCGACAATCTCGGCGCTCCCTACCCAAAACCGCAGATATGTCAAACGGGACAGTGCGGCACCCCGCTCGGCCAGCAGCGGGACCAGGTCCGAGGTCTGGAACATGCCCCGTTTGGCCATCAGCTGACGCAGTGTCCACTGGTAGCCATCTTCACTTCGCGACCTCGCGCGACCGAGAGCCATTCCGCAATGTCTGATAGCCGGACTTACCAACAACTGCCATGTGCTTGGTGATCTCCTTGCGGTGAAACGTAGTTCAGCGGGAAAGGTCCGGTCTGGTCGGTTTGCGAGGTCGTTCCGCGAGGGGTCAGCGATGCGCGGCATGGGCCGGGGTGCGGCGGTGCCGTCCACGGGGATGCGTGGCCCCCGGGGTGGCTGGGCGGCGCCGCGCGCCGAGCAGGATGCCTAGACCGGCGACGGCTCCGGCGGTCGGGAGCGCGGCGACGGACGGGCCCGTGGACAGGGCGCCCGTGAGGGCGGTGCCCGCGGCCTGCCCGGTCCCGACCGCCGCGATCAGCCAGGCGTACGCCTCGGTGCGGGTGCGGGTGCGGGTGCGGGTGCTGGCGGGGGTGAGCGCGTCCACGGTCAGGAACGCACTGGTGATCAGCGGGGTGAGGATGAGGCACGGCAGCGCCGTGAACGCGGTCGCGGCGAGCGGCCCAGGTCGAAGGGCAACCGGATCCACATGCCCCGCAGCGTGGGGTAGGTGTCGAATCCGGCGCGGGCCAGGGCGCTCGCTGTACGGGCCGGAGCCCTTGATCACCTGGAGGGTCTGGCTGTTCTTCCCGTATGCGCTCCAGGGCGCGCAGGACGTTGTTCAGGTCCTGCTTGTGCAGGGCGCGCCGGTAGGCGGGCAGGAACGTGTGCGTGACGGCGTGGGCGGCGAGGCCGAACGCCGGCCGACGCCGGGGCGGCGAAAATGTTGGTGCGCGGGGCCGACGGAACCGGGTAACGTCTTTGTCATGTTCTTCCAGACGCCGATTTACGAGTGAGAGCGTGACGGGCCCCTGCTGACTTCCTTCGACGTCGCCGCCCGTCCCTCACCGACGAATCCGTAGATCACTTCACATCATGACCGGGAGAACCCGTGACCGTAAGCAAGAACATCAACAACCCCGTGGGCATGGGCGGCGGCCAGCGCAAGAGGCTGTCCCGCGCCGAACGGCAGAACAACGGCCCGCACCGCAACCTCGACCGCCAGGGTGCAGCCGACCAGAAGGCGGAGCTGGTGCGCAAGATGCGCGAGAAGGCAGGTGCAGCTGAGGGCGCCGGGCAGGCGGGCGACGACACCGCACAGAGCTGACGCACCGCCGCCGCAGGGCGGCACCGCACGGGGCAGGGCCCGGACCGCGACGCGCGGGCCGGGCTCTGCTGCCGTACCGGGGCTCTGCTGCCGTACCGGGCGCGGCCGGTCCCGCTCAGCTCTCGGCCGACCACCCGGGGCAGCCGCAGATTCCGTCCTGATCGAGCTCGGACACGATCATCCCCCGCCCTTCCAAGCGGCGCAGAATCGCCCGGTGCCACTCGACGCCAACACGACGGTGCTCATCAACGGCGCCGCGGGCGGCGTCGGGCACTTCGCGCTACAGCTGGCGAAGTGGAAGAGTTCACGTGTCACCGCGGTGGCATCGGGCGCGCATGAATCGTTCCTGCGCGAGCTCGGCGCTGACTGGTTCATCGACTACACCACGAGTCGTCCCGAGGAACTCGGGTATGGCGTCGACCTCGTTCTCGACATCGTCGGCGGCCCGACAGCAAGCGCTTCCTGCGCACGCTCAAGCGCGGCGGCTCCCCGTTCCCCGTGTTCTCCGGCGAATTCGACGGAGAAGAGACCGTGAAGCTGGGCGTCACAGTCACGGGCACCCAGGTCCGCTCGAACGGCGCGCAGCTCGCCGAACCGGGACGCCTGCTCGACGCGGGCACGGTCCGCGTCGCGATCGACAGCACAATTGCGTTCGCGGATGCCCGAGCCGCGCACGAACGCGCCGCCCGAGGGCACATCCAGGGTGAGATCGTGCTCACGGTCGCTTGAGGCTCTCGCGACGAAACTCCCCTGGCCGGGGATCTGTTGGCGCAGTGGCCACTCTCGCCACGGTGGCGCCGCTGCTCCTCGGGACCGAACCGCTGCCGTCCGTCTTCTCCTGGGTGTGCATGCTGATGGGCCTCGGTTTTCTGATCGCCGCGGCCGGAGTGATCCGTTCCCTACCGCTCAGCGCCGTCAGGTGGCGGCGCCGTCGCCCCCGTCCGCCCCTTCCGTCACATAGCGCTCCAGCCAGGACGGGAACTCCGTCAGGTCCGCGAGCACCACCTCGGCACCGGCGTTGCGCAGCTCCGTGGCATCGCACGGGCCGGTAGCGACCGTGACGGACAGCGCGCCCGCGGTGTGCGCCCCGACGACGTCACCGATGTGGTCGCCGACGTAGACCTGCGCATGGTGCTTGCGCAGCGCCTCGGCCTTGCCCTCCGCCCACAGGGAGCCGAAGAGGGCGTCCACGTCGAGGCCGAGGTGTTCCAGGTGCAGCTTGGCGTTGGGCTCGTACTTCGCCGTTACCACGATCGCCCGCCCGCCCGTCGCATGCATCGCGTCGACAGCCTCCCGGGCACCGGGCACGGCGGGCGACGCCGCGACCGCGTACTGCGGATACAGCTCGCGGAAGAGAGCGGCGGTCTCCGCCACCTTCTCCTCGAGGAACCAGTGGCGGATCTCCTGCTCCAGCGGGGGCCCCAGCCGGCTCGCCGCGAGGTCGGCGTCGATGAAAGTGCCGGTCCTGGCCGACAGCTCCTGATAGACGACCTTGATGCCCGGGCGCGAGTCGATCAGCGTCATGTCGAGATCGAAGCCGACCGTCAGAGAGCAGTTGCCCGACCCCGCCGGGCAGGGTGTCGAGTCCGTGGGACCCATCTGCGACGAGATCGAGAGGCGGATTCGCGGACTTCTCGACGAGATAGCCCCTGAGGGACAGGCGTGAGCCTGCCCCGGGCGTGACCATCACGGGGGGCGTGGCCGTCCCCGAGCTGACGACCGGTCGTCCATGCCCCTGGCGGAACCAAGTCGGACGCGGGCAAGCGGCTTGTGGTACTGCCGGCCCTTTCGGCTGCCCCCAGCTTCACCGGTCAGCTGCGACTGACCGGCGGTGAGGTCCCTTCACCCTCACTCGATATACATGGCGCCTCGTGGCGTACCGCGGGATGTCGCACACGCGAGCGCAGAGCAGGGCTTCGCCTACGGCACGAGTCCCGTGGGGTCTTTGCCACTCGTGCAGGCGTCACCGTCACCGACGCGGCCGGGGAGGGAAGTACACGCCCCGTCTACGCGGCGGGGTGAGCTCGGCGCGGCCGAACAGCAGCGCGTAGCCGGAGGGAAGCTGGCGCAGGATACGGGTGAGGAGATCGGGGCCGGCAAGGGCGGCGACGGCGGAGAAGACGGCTCCGGTGTCCCAGCGGGTGGTGGCCAGGGAGGCGCCGGTGCGGGCGGCGAGGTCCTTGACGAAGGACCTGCCGGTCAGGGGCTGGGTGTCGGGGATCTGTGCGGTGAGGACACGTGCTGCTTCGAAGGGGAGGCGGGCGGCAAGTTCGACGCGTTCGTCGCCCGTCAGCTGGCGTCCCAGTCCCGCGAGGACGAGCTGGACGGCTTCCTCGGCCCGCTCCCGGGTGGGGTAGGCGCCTTCGTAGCGGACCTTCTCCAGCATCTGCTCGTACGTCATCACGGGCAGCTGCTGCAGTGGTGTACGCGGGTCGGAGATCACTGCGGTGGTTGCCTTTCTGTCGCCGGGGTGGTGGTGCCGGTGTGCGGGCATCGGCTGCGCGGGCGGTCAGGCGGGCTGGGGGCGGCCGAAGAGGAGGTCGTAGCCCGCGGGGAGCTGGAGCAGGATCTGGTTGATCAGGCCGTCGCCGGCCGCGTCGGCGACCGTGCTGAGAACGGCGCTGACGTCCCAGGCCGCGGTCTGGTCGGTGGCCCCCTCGATCCAGGCTGCCGTCGCCCTTACGAACCGCTCCGGTGGCAGCGGCTCGGCGCTCTGCAGCGGGTTGAGGAGGATCAGGGCGAAGCCTTCCGGCAGACGCGCTGCCAGCTGGGCCCGCACCTCGCCGACCAGATGCGCGCCCAGCAGCGCGAGAACCACACGGGCCACGCGCTCGGCTTCCTGCCGGCTGCCGTACTCACCGCGTTCCTGCACCTGGTCGAGAAACGCTTCCCATCGCACAGTCACGTCGGCCGCCACCCTTCCTCGGTCCATGGGGTGCGGAGGACGGGAGAGGGGGAGATCGATCAGTTACCCGTCCTCCGCCGCTGTCAGAGCCCTTATCGCCCCGGCTCAGCCGGAGATCTCCCTGCGGCCGGATCCGCCGCCGATGGCGATCTTGCGGGGCTTGGCACGTTCGGCGATCGGGATCCGCAGGGTGAGCACCCCGGCGTCGTAGTCGGCCTTGATGCGCTCGGTGTCCAGCGTGTCGGCCAGCACGATCTGGCGGGAGAAGACACCCAGCGGCCGCTCCGACAGTTCCATCTGCACGTCGTCGGCCTTCGCCACGGGCCGGCGCTCGGCCTTGACGGTCAGCATGTTCCGTTCGACGTCGATGTCGATCGCGTCCGCGCCGACGCCGGGCAGGTCGAAGGCCACCACGTACTCGTCGCCCTCGCGGTAGGCGTCCATCGGCATCGGGGACGGCCGCGACCAGGTGCCCGGGCCCATCAGCTGCTGAGCCAGCCGGTCCAGCTCACGGAAGGGGTCAGTGCGCATCAACATCGTGAAAACACCTCCAGCAGGTTCGGGCAATTGCTGCCAATGCGCTTCACTGAAACCGTTGTAACATGTCATCCATTGGATGACAAACACGGTGTCGTCCAATCGATGACAAGTCCGAGGGAGGTGCCCTTGACAGCAGCCGACCAGCCGGCCCCGTCCAGCGCCGACGGCCGAAGTCCGGCATCGTTCCTGGCCGCCGCGGCGGCCCTGCACGCCGTAGACGACGCCCTGCGCGCCGCCCGGCAGGAGACCTCCGACGCCCCCGCCGCCGGCACCGGCGCGGAGCAGGCCCTGGCCTCCCTGCTGCTGCTGCGGCAGGTCCGCGAGCAGCTCGCCGAATGGGAGACCGGTCTGATCGAAACGGCCCGGCACGCGGGAGCCAGCTGGGCCGACCTCGCCCACCCCCTCGGCGTCGCCAGCCGGCAGGCCGCCGAACGCCGCTACCTGCGCAACCGGCCCGGCCCCGCCGGAACCACCGGCGAACAACGCGTCCAGGCCACCCGCGAACGCCGCGCCGCCGACCGCACCCAAGCCGAATGGGCCCGCCGCAACGCCGCCGACCTGCGCCGCATCGCCGGCCAGATCACCGCCCTCACCGACCTCCCCACCGCCGCCCGCCACCCGCTCGACCAACTCCACGCGGCCCTCGCCCACAACGACCCCGCCGACCTCATCCACCCCCTCAACGCCACCCGCCCCCACCTGACCACCACCCACCCCGACCTCGCCGCCCGACTCGACACCCTCACAGGTCGCGCTGCGGCTCCGCCCCCACCCGACTGACCCCGAGTGCTGCTCGAGCGTGGCCACGATCAGGGTGGCCATCGGGTCACCGTCCAGGCTTTGCAGTGCCAGGTCGAGCTTGCGGACGATCTCGCTCGGAGGTCCGGGCTGGTCGAGGGCGACCGCGCGCAGCATGCTGCTGAGCTGGTGCATGGCGATAGCGGCACAGATGTCGTGGCCATGACTCGCCGGCCACGAGGCACGGCGCGCCGCCAGGGAGAACGATCACGTGCTGCCAGTCCCCGCCGACGAGTGGGACATCGAAAGGCAGGGACGGCGAGGTGGTGAACGCCGCCGGGGGATCACCTCCGGGCAGCACGCCGAGCGTGCTGCCGCCGTTGCGGAGCCGGGTGGTGACGTCGTAGTGCGTACGCGCCCGTGCTCGGGGCGCGATCGGGCGCCGGCTGGAGCAGAGTGGTGGCGGACTGGACGGCACCACGGCGTAGGCCGTGCGCCTGCAATTGCCGCGTTCCCTGCGCGGCCCGCGTCGTCGCAGGCTCGGCCGCCCCACCCAGGTGATCAGGCAGCAGGCCGACTACCTCAAGGTGCGGGCGTTTTGGCCGATCTCCAGCAGAGGCTGCTGCTGCCGCTGGTCGAGGGCGAGCCGGACCGGGAGGTCGACGCTTCCCTGGCCGGATGGGCCTACCGGACAAACTCCCTGAGGGTGGAGGAAGACACATCCGGCGGGCTGACCATATGGCTGCCGCTGGTCGACGGAGCGGAGCGGCTGGGAGTCCTGGAACTCAGCATGGAGACACTGGACGGGATCAATCTCTGGCGCTGCCGGACGATGGCGTCGCTCCTGGCCATGATCATCACTTCCAAGCGCACCTACAGCGACACCTTCGCGCAGCGCATGCGGACCCGGCCGATGCAGCTGCACACGGAGATGCTGAGGGCCTTTCTCCCCCCGCGCTCGATCGGCACCGGCCGGGTGGTGTCGACCGCGGTCCTGGAACCCGCGTATGAGCTGGGCGGCGACGCCTTCGACCATTCGTTTACCGAGGACTTTCTGCAGGCCACGATCCTCGATGCCATGGGCCACGACCTGGCGTCCGGCCTTGCCACCTCCGTGGCCATGGCGGGCTGCCGCAACGCCCGTCGCACGGGCGCGGACCTGGCCGAACTCGTCGACGCAGTCGACCAGGCGCTGGCGAAGTGGCTTCCGGACCATTTCTGCACCGGCATCTTCATCCAGCTGCACATGCCGACCGGCGTGCTGCACTGGTCCAACTGCGGTCACCCGGCGCCGTTGCTCATCCGCGGCCAGCGCCTGCTCGACAAAGCCCTGGAGCAGGATTCCGAGCCTCCGCTGGGTCTGCCCGCCAGCCTGGCCGGCGGTGCCGGCAGGTACACGAAGCCAGCCTCGAACCCGGTGACCGGATACTGCTCTACACCGACGGCGTAGTGGAGTCGCGGGACGAAGGCGGTGAGCAATTCGGCCTGGAGCGTTTCACCGACTACATCATCCGGTCGACCGCCGCCGGGCAGAACGCCCCGGAGATGCTCCGCCTGCTCATCCACGCGATCCTCGGTCATCGGCACAACGAACTCAGCGACGACGCCACGATTCTGATGATCGAATGGCAGCCGCCCGGCCAGCGAGCCAACGCGGCCATGACACCTGAAACCTGGCAGGCTGCCGTCGTTGCATCAGCCGCCTCGAGCAGTGGCGCAGCCGACTATGTGCACCGACAACTCGCCATCGCCTACCCACCGCGACTTTTGACGAGTCCGAGGGGCGCCAGCCTGGAAGCGATGTCACACAACTCCGGCTGAAACCCGGGATGTTTGGGCTCCCGGAGGCAGCTGCACTCTGGTGCCACAACTGGCATCGGATCTCGACCCCGGACGCTGCGGAGGTCTGGACCACGGCGTGCCGCATGACCCCCGGGAGTCGGCCCGTTTCCCGGCGTAGCGCCCCCGATGCTGACTTCGTGCTGACTTACTAACCTCGAAATGCCCTCTGACCTGCAACGATGCCTTGCCGTGCCTCTTCGGCTTCCACTGGCACTGGGCCGAACGCCCTTGGCGGCTTCCTTGAGCTTGGAGCCCGCGGAGCCCTTCACGCTGTAGGCCGGCGGGGATGTCGATCGGGTCGCCCTGCGACGATCTGGCACAGGCGGGCATGAGCAACCCTTCGATCACGTGAGCCTCGACAACCTACATGATCAAGGCATCCATGCCCGCCCACCCGCAAAAAGTTGCCCTGCGCTACGACTTTGCCGCGGCATCGGGCAGCACGTCGGGGATCTGCCACAGCTGGCCGGCCATGTTGCTGACGTAGATCTTGCTGGTGTTGCTGTCCAGCCCGACGCCGCAAGCATCGCCGAGACCGGTGGCCACCACGCGCTGCAAGCCCTTGGTCTCTTCCTTCAGATCGACCTCATGCAGGCAGTCGCCCAGATGGTCGGAGACGTATGCGTTGCCCTTGCCATCCAGCGCTACGCGGGTGCTCGCGGAAAAGGTGGCCACCTCGCGCTTGGTGGGGTGGGGAGAGGCATTCAGGTCGACCTCGTACAGGGGACCGTTGGAATACCGGCCGACGTACGCCTTCTTGCCTTCCCTGTCCAGCGCTACTCCGGAGGCATGCGTCATGCCCCCGATGATCGGCTCCGTCCTCTTCTCTTCGTCCTTGAGGTCGTCCTTCAGGTTGACCGCGATCAGCTGCCCGTTGTTGTAGTCGGCGACGTACGCCTTGTTGTTCGGCTCGTCCAGTGCGAGACCGTACGCGTAGGGGACCTTGGCGACGTCGACGACCTCGACGGCCTTGGAATCATCGAACAGGTTCTTCACCTTGCGCAGGCGGCCGCCGCTGTAGTCGGCGACGTACGCCACCTTCTTCGACCGGTCCAGCGCCACATCGACGATGTCGCCCAGGCCGCTCGCGACCTCGCGCCAGTTGCCGGAGGGGAGATCCGAGGTGAGATCCACCTCGTACAGCTTGCCGCTCCGGTCGGCGACGTACGCCTTGTTGTTCGGCTCGTCCAGCGCGAGACCGTAGGAGCTCCCTAACCCGCTGGCGCGCACTGAGGGAGCCCTTTTCGGCCTCTCTCGCTCTTCGCCGCCGTCCTTGTGAAGAGGGTGATCCTTCATGTCGAAATGAAGTTTTTCAAGCTCGAAGACCTCGTGCACCCCGGCGAGGGTGGAGACGACCTCGGCCTCCCCTTTTTGCATGAACGGCTTGCCTTCATCGGTCAAGTCGAAAGTCTCCGTAGCCGTACCAGTCTCGCCGAGTTTCCATGCAATCACCTTGGAGTATTTCGGCTCCTGGGCCTGTGGGCCGCTGGGGCGGGTCTCCTTTACCTCTACTGGCTCGGGGTAATGCAAAGCGACCCACCCACCGAAGGAGATAGGGAATTCGTAGTCGAACCTCCTCACCTGACGTCGCTGCGTGGCCAGGACGTCTACCCGGCTGCCAACTTCCCCGCTCAGCGTGGACGATGTTTTGAACGCAGTGGTCAACGAGCCACTGACAGAAGCGGTGATCCCAAGCATCAGCTGTGCCGATAATTCCCCGGTGCCTGTGGCGGTACTCGTTGCTGTTGTCGTGCTTGTCGTTTGTGACTGAGACTCCGTGTCAACGCCCTGATTGTCTTTGCTGTTCTTCAGGGTGGTCTTCTGAGATTGGTTCATCGCCATGCTCTTCTGCAGTTGCTGCTGCAGTGATGCAATGGCTTTTGCCCCGAAAGTGAGCTGTACCTGCCCCTGGAGCGACCAGCTGATTGTGTTCGAAATCGAGAATTCGACAGTGTGTGACCATTTGGTGGGGGTGGGGTCGGTTCGGTTGACGTACGTTTGCTTGGAGATCACGTCGGGAGGGGGCTGTGCAATGTCGCCTCGCTCTTCGATGAGCGGTACACCCACCGTCATGTAGGCGCGCCACCCGCGCTGGTGTGCCGTATCCTCCCCATCGGGAAAGGCGCCGAATCGCCCCTTGTTCAAAGAAAACCCGGTAGGGGCGATATACCGGTCCTTTCCATCTGCTGATTTCTTCTCGGCCTTCCTCTTCAGTTTCTCCTTGTCCCGCTCCAGGATGGCAGAGGTCTTATCGGCAATTTTGAGCTCCTTCAGGTTTCGCCCTGTCAGCGGGTGGCGCATAAATCGTTCGCCAAGATGAGTTGTACTCACGTTGTTTTTGGTGGGGCCGCTCATGGCCTTCAGCCTCCTTGCACAGCAGAACTGAACGGTTTGTGAGTGATTGTTTGTGAGCTGTTTCCAGCCTGGTGTGACCTAGTGAGAAGTCGTCAGGCTACCGAGCGGGGAGCGTTGCTGCTGCTCAAGGGCCAGATCATGAAACCGGTACGTTTGAACAGCCCTCCGGCCCACGAGCCGACTTCGAGATCGACCCTCACCCCTTGGTCGACCCATCGTCAGTCCTTTTGACGTCTTTGGCCGATTTGGAGTTATCCTTTCTCGATTCTTCCAGCTGTTCGTCGCTGATCTTTGGTCGGTCTTCTTCGCTGATCTTGGGCTGGTCTTCATGCCTGATCTCCACCCCCACCTTTTTGAATGCCTCATCCTTGGCCGAAGATGCCATACCGGATGTCGATTCGGGATTCTCGCTGGCTTCTCGCTGCTTGGCTGCCACCGTCTGGGTGTTCTTGAATAGGGGGGTGATGAAGTTGTTCATGATGCTGAGCGCCTCGGGCGACGTCTCACGCACAATCTTCGGGTCACGCGCAACTTCAGGAATGTCGTCGTAGAGCTCCGGATCGACCCCTTCCCGTTCGGGCCAAGCGCCAGGGATTTTTTCATTGACCTTCTGAGCGGACTCTTCGGCGGACTTGGCTTCACTTCCGCCGCTGTCGAAGATGTTTTTAAAAGACATGAGCTTCCCTTCGGATCCTCTCGGCGGACACAAATCACCCCTTGTAAAGAGGATGATTTTTCTCGCCATGATCAAGTTTTTCGCATTCGAAGGCCTCGCGCACCCTGGAGAGGGTAGCAACGATTCCGTCTTCCCCTTTTCGGGTAAACGGCTTGCCTTTGTCGGTCAGGTTGAAATTCTCCTTACCGTTGTTGCCGGTCTCGCCGAGTCTCCCCGATCACCTTGGAGTCTTGGAGCATTTCGATTCCTCGGCCCGTGGACTGTCTGGGTGGACTCCTCGACCTCTACTGACTCGGGGGAATGCAGAGCGACCCGCCGACCCCGAAGGTAATGGGTATTTCGAAGCGGAATCCTCCTCGCCTGACGTCGCTACGCGGCAAGGACATCTCCCCGGCTGTCATAGGTCCACGAAGGCCGTGGCATATTTCACCAAGGCAAGCTGCGTACACGTCACTCTTGCCGTCCACGGCCTTCAGTCTCCTTGCGTCATTCGCCGTGTGCACCAAGATCTTCGTGTGCTGCCTACCCCTCCGGTGATCAATCTATCCAGCTCGGTCCTGCGGTTTCTCGCCCATCGCCTGGCCTGGCTGGCTTGACGTTGTTATTTCGACCACCATGACGGCTGAAAGTGATCACCGGTTGATTTCCGATTGAACGATGCTCTGAAATGGCCCCGCCTGCGACCTGCAACGACCAGCTTGGAGGGGCCGCTACAGGACGTCGTCGAACTTAGATTCCGTTGATTCCTGGCCAACTCGGTGGTCCCCAATATTGAGCCGAAACTGGTGGGTCTCCTGCTTATTGGTCGGGAGTGAGTGTCGAAAGTGGGGACATGCGTCGGCTGGCGCCCGTGGCGCCCGTGGTGCAGGAGGATCTTCGGCTGCGGGGCGTTGCGGGCCTGGAGCCGGCGGGTTCGGACGTGCGGCCAGACCGCAGAGGTCTTCAGGGGGCCGAGCCGTCGGTGGGCATCTGGTGGCGGTGCTTTCGGCCGGTCGGCAGGCAGTACTCGCGGCGGTGCGGCAACTGCGCACCGGAATGGGTGAGTTGCTCGATGCCTCGGCGCGCGGAGGTCTGGTCCTCAACGCCTGTGGCCCCCCGCTACCTGGCCGCCGCGGTGGCCCAACTCCGCGCCGAGGGCCACGACATCAAGGACGAGGACGCCACCCGCATTGGCGGCGAGGACGAGCGGTCATCGATCCGTTCGGCTCTGGCATGGGGGAGCAACTCGTGGGCCTGTCGTACCGAGTGTGTGTGGCGGAACTCCTTGCGGACTCTCCGCTGACCTCGGAGGCTGTCATTACGGATGTGCGCCCCCTGATTCAGCACGGCGAGGAGGCATTGGCGTTCGACACGACGCGCTCGTGGATCTCTGAGGACGATCTGCCCATCACCCGGCAGTACCACGGACGACTTGTGGCACTGGTAGCTGAGATGGCCCCCGAGTCCGTGCAGGTCTGACGAGCTGCTGGTTGACCGACCCACCTTCTCGGTGATCGTGCTGAGGTTGATCCTCTCCCATGGCCGGCGTGATCACGGCGTCGGAACCTTCCTGGACAGCCCCCGTTCACTGGGCTGCGCCCTCGTCAGTTCAGCGTGTTGATCAACGCGATGCGGTACGAAGGCGCGGATCTGTGCGCAAGGCCCGGCCGTGGAGCCTGTCGCTGGAACTCGCTCGACGGTGATGCTGTGCTGGGCGAGGAAAGCATGGGCCCACGACCAGAAGGCGACGGCACAGCACATCGAGAAGGCGGTGGGAGGGCGAACTCAGATGGTGAGCGAGAGCCCTCTGGTCACGCGCTTCGCCGCCGGTATCAGCCGGTCGCGGACCTGGTTGATCTGCGAGAGCCGGTCCACTCGCAAGGACACTCCGAGCGAACCGGGCGTCTGCCCGCGGAACACCGGTACCGCAACGCAGTACGTCCCGAGCGCGTACTCCTCCATGTCCGTGACGACCGGCGAGCGGGGCGAGGTGTCGAGCCGCCGCACAAGTTCGGAGCGGCCGGTGATGGTGCGCGGCGTGAGGTCGGCGAGCGGGTGCCGGGAGAGGTAATCGTTGCGCGCCTCGTCGCCGAGTTCGCGCAGGAGGCACTTGCCCAGCGCCGTGGCGTGACCCGCGTCCTCGAAGCCCACCCAGATGTCGACCCGCGGCGCCCGGGGACTGTCGACGATCTCGGCCACTTGGATCTCGCCGTCCTCGTAGAAGGTCAGGTAGGCGGCGGCCGAAAGATCGTCCCGCAGCGATGCAAGAGCCGGGCGGACGTAGCTGAGCTGCGTCTGTTCACGGCCGCTGGATTGCAGGGTGTCCAGCCGGTTCCCGAGGACGTAGCCATCGTCCTCCAGCTGGCGGAGGTACCCGTCGTGAGCGAGCGTACGCAAAAGGTGATACGTGGTGGTCAGCGCCAGCCCCGCCTCCCGTGCCAGCTGCCGAGCCGGCGCGCCGCCCTCGTGCGCGCCCACGGCCTCCAACAGTCGGAAAGCCCGCTGCACGGAAGCGATCAGGGTGGGTTCCTCGGTCGCCATATGCCCAGCCTGCGTCCGCCGCCCGGCGCAGGCAAGGCGGTAGTTCATGGGGCTCACGTATCTGTAGCGCATCCGTAGGGGCAGCGACGGCCGTCGGTGCGCGACCTGGCGCCGCCGACATCGCCCGTCGGCGTGCTCGACGAGTACGCACCGGAGGCCGGCCGCCCGCCTGTCCACCGCCACCGCCCAGCAACCGCGCGGCAGGCCGGCCTCCCGGGCCGCGGCGAGTACGGCCAGGACGGGGGCTGCGGTGCGGTGGTCGGTTTCGGAGACGACAGCCACCCCCGGTCGGCAGGGCCGGCAGCAGCGGTCCAGTCGTATTCACGTGCGAGCGGCGGCCGACCTCTCGACCGGCTGGCGGCCGAGAAGGTCAGCCGCCGCGCTTCAGGCGTACGACGACGGGGGCGCCGAAGGGGTCGCCGGACTGGTTGACCTGGACGTGTCCGGCCCCCAGCCACTCGTCGGTGCCGGGCACCCGGTGGATCTCCTTCAGCCACAGCGACTGGTTCGACCCTTTGCGGGCGCCGGTCGACAGGGGCAGGCGGTGGCGCTTGATCTTCACACACCGGCCCTCGTCGGTCAGGTACCAGTTGCCGTCGAGGAACAGGCCCTCGTCGTCCTGACCCGCCGGGGTCCGCAGAGTGCACCCGCCGGGAGCGGGCTCCTGCTCGACCCATTTCGAGCCGTCCCAGCGCAGCCGGATGTACTCGTCCGCGGGTTCGTTCTCGACCTCGCCGTGGTTGAAGGTGTTGTTGCCGTACGCGCGCACCTCACCGCTGTCGAGCGCGAAGACCTGGCCGAGGCCGGCGCTGGGCTCCGGCGGGATGGGCTCCTCGAAGCGGGCCTGTGGAGTCTCCACCGACTTCCAGGACGTGCCGTCCCAGTGCATCGAGGCCGGCTGGCTGTACCGCTCGCCGTAGCCCAGCTCGGTGCCCGGCCCGGTCGACCGGCTGCCGACCGCCCAGACGTCGTCCGGTCCCACCACGGCGAGGTCGGAGGCGCCGTACGGTAGCCGGGTCGTGGTCCAGTGGGAGCCGTCCCAGTGCTGGGCGGTCTGCTCGCTGTCGAGGGCCCAGATGTCGTCCGGGCCTGCGGCCTCGAAGTCCCCGACTCTGCCCGGTGGGGGGTTCGGCACCGCGGACCAGCGGGTGCCGTCCCACCTTGCCCAGGGGTTCACGCCGGTGCCCTCTTTGTAGAGCTGCGGCCGCAGCCACAGTGCTTCCTCGCCGACCTGTTCGAGCACTGGCGGGTAGTCGGTGGTGCCGAAAGCTTCGGGAAGGGGCTCGCGCTTCCACTGCGTGCCGTCGTAGTGCAGCAGGCGGGCGTTGGACTTGCCGTTGTTCTCGGTCCCGACCGCCCAGATGTCGTCCTCGGCCAAGCCGGCGACATCGGTGAGCTCCCCGCTGAAGTCCGCGATGTGCTCGAACTCCCAAGTGAGGGAGCCCGTAGGGGCCTTCGGCGGGGCGCCCTTGCCGCCGGAGTCCGCCGTGCCGGCGGAGCCCGTGGTCCGGGAGCCGGCCGGATCGGAGTTCGTGCCGCACCCCGCAGCCGTGAACAGCAGGGCGACCACGCAGAGAAGGGCCGGAATGGCGGCAAGGCGGCGGGGGAGCGGATACATGCGGCAAAAGCCTGCGCGGTGCGACTTACGGGCCGGTAACGGCCAGGTCTGGATCGCGACTCAATCGATAGCAGCGCTTCGGTTGGTGAGTCTCGCCAGGGGTGGCGCTCAGTCGCCATCGTGCGGCTGATCCGTTGGCGGGCCCATCCAGCACGGAAGGCCGTCCACGAAGCAGTCGGCCCCGGTCGCACGGATGCCCCTGTCCGCGAGGGTGGTCGCCATCCTGTCTCTGCGGTGGCCGGGAGAATGGGGCCGGGATCCGGTGTCTGGGGCGGGCCCAACGGACGTCTGCCTTCCGGTGCGTGGACACGCAGAGGCTGTCCGGCGGTCGAGGGCCACGACCGTGACGTCGTCGCGGTTGAGTGTCCGCTTGCCGACGTCCCAGCTGCCGGAGGCGCTCACCACGAGGGCGTTGAGTTCCGGGTCGATGAGGAACGGCCTGGTCTCCGCCACCACCCCAGCGGGCCAGCGGGATGGTTTTGGGAGGGGTATGAGATGGGCGGCGGAGCGGGCCTGTGGAATCCGGGCATGGTGAGCAGCATGTTCCGCGAAGAGCTTCCTTTCGCCGCTCCGGAGCCTCCGAAAGCCCCATGGAATCCGCAGTGATTGCGCAATGAATGCGCAATGAATGCGCAATCACCCTCACGGGAAAGACGTTTCCTCACGCGGGGCGCAAACACCTGCGCTGCGTGAAGGGCTGCTGCCCCCTCTGCGCCCTTACCTACTACGCAGTCAGGTGCCTTACTGGGGCCAGGGAACCACGGGGGTGCTCACCACAATGCCCCTGATCGAGAGCGTAAGCGAATGCACTTCTCCGAACATGTCGCCGAGATGGTCCACCGCCGATGGGGCGCCCTGCTCACCGAAGTGGGCGCCGAAGCCGTCGAACGCTACCGCGACGGCATCCCGCTGCCCCGCCGCCACCTCACCAACGCCGGTGAACAAGGAATCCAGTCCCTCCACTTCCCCGAGGAAATCGGCGGGGAAGGCGTCGATGCGCGCACGTGGGGCACCGTGCTGGAAGAGATTGCCTACCAGTGCCCGGATGCGGCTTTCCCCATCCTGCTCAGCATGGGAACCGGCGTCGCCGACATCCTGGTGTCCTCCGGACGGCCCGAGCTGATCGACCGCTACGTTGTGCCGATCATCACCGGCAAGCGCACCGCCACGCTCGCCTTCTCCGAGGACGCCGACCCGTTCGCCCTGCACACCGTCGCCCGCCGCACTCCCGGTGGGTTCCAGCTCTCCGGCCGCAAGGACTACATGACCGGCGGACTGACCTCCGATGTGCTGCTGTGCTACGCGCGGATGGAGGACACCGACCGCATCGCGGCATTCGTCGTCGAACACGACGATCCCGGCGTGCAGGTCAGCCCCGCCGGCGGCATCGGATTCTCCTCCAGCGCCATGGGCTCGATGACCCTCGCCGACGTGCGCCTCCCCAAGGACCGGCTCGTCGACATCGACGGAACCCAGCACGCGCAGCGCTACCTCAACAGCCGCCGCCTGTATCTGGCGTGTCTGGTGACAGGCATGATGCGGGCGGTCGCCGACCGTGCGCTGTCCCGTCTGCGCTGTGCCCGGCGCCAGGGACAGACGTTGATCGAGTTCCCGAACGTGCAGGCCACCGTGGGCCGCATGCACATCGCCGTTCAGGCCACGCGGGCGCTGCTGCACCAGACGCTGGCCGACGTCGACCGGGGCATGACGGACCCGGTGTTCGATGTGCAGATCTCCGCGACCAAGCACTTCGCCACCGAAAAGGCCCTGTTCGTCGTCAACCAGGCCATGCGGGTCCTGGGCGGACACGGCTACTACGGCGACTACTTCTACGGCGCTTTCCTGCGTGACTGCACCGGCCTGCTGTGCGCTGCCGGAACTCAGGACCTTCTGGAGATCAATATCGGGGCGCTCGTGGCGGCCCGTCCCCTCCCCGGCACCATGCGGAAGGAAGAGCGGTCGTGAAGGTGAAGTTCAGCGGATCCCTGCTCCGCTTCGTCAACTACGAACGCACGGTGGACATTGACGCCGAGACCCTGGGCGACGTGCTGCGCCACCTGCACGATGACTATCCCGAGCTGCGGCCGGTGTTGTGGGATGCCGACGGGAGGCTGGCGCCGGTACACCGGCTGGTCGTCAATGACGAGCTGGTCACCGAGCCCGACTTGGCGACGCCGCTCGGCGAGGCGGACCACGTCGCTTTCCTCACCGCCATCGCAGGCGGTTGACCGTGGCCCGCTGCGAGACCTTCACGGTGCCCGGCGTGACGACGATGTTCGGCCCCCATCAGCTCCGTCCCCGCGCGGTCCTGACGCTGCTGGCCGAAGGCTTCGCCCGGTGGATGGGCGCCCACATCGCCCCGTTCAGGGCGCTGGTCGCCGAGCATCACACGGCCGTCGTCGTCCAGGGCATCCACCTGGACTTCGACCATCCCGACCTGGTATTCACCGATGCCGACTGGCTGAGTGCCCGCACCCGCATCCACGTCGGCGAGGACGGGCAGCGCCTCGCGGTGCTCCTGGACATCCTCGCCGCCGAGCGCCGGGTTGTGCACGGGCGCCTGGACCTGCGGGTCGTGCTCCTCGCGGAGGACGACAGCCTTGGTGCCGCTCCGGGGAGCCTGCCCGCGGTGCTGATGGGCCGGTTCGAGGAGGCCGAGATCCAGCCGATGCGCGCTCGGGCCCTGGCGCAGGATCATGCAGCGCCCAACGGGGGCGAGCTGCTGCGTCAGCAGTGGGACACCCTTTTGTGCCGGAGCGCCTGCGAGGTGGCCGACCAGTGGTCGTTCATTGAGATGGTGGAGCTGGCCACGCATGCCCGCGAGCGGCTGTTCGCCACCGCCGAGGATCCGGACCGTGCGGCGCGTCACCTCGTGAGCGTGCCCGTGCGTAGCGTGCGAGCCGGCTTCCGGCGTCCCCTGTACGTCTTCGACACCTGCCGCATCCTCACTTCGGTCCACGCCGGCGGTGACGGTGGCTTGATCGTCACGCACGCGCTCGGATCACCTGACAACAACCGCCCCCACCTGCGGATCCGGGAAATCCTGGATCCGCTGAGCTGATCCGACCCGTGTCAGAGTCCGCAGGGAGGCAGAACCATGTCCCGACCCCGTTGCCTGACTGAATTCGCGCCCACGAAGCACCGCCGTCGCATTACGCCGTTCTCCCGGGGCCCGGTCACGGGCCAGATCGGCGACGCGCTGCACGTGGCGGCCGAACGCCGCTCGAACCAGTTGCTCATCACCGACCGGGCTGCCGACATCGACCCCGGCGCCCCGCTCACCCGTACCTACGCGCAATGGGCGGAGCTGGTCGACGAGGCCACGGGCTGGCTGCACGCCCTGGGCGTGCGTCCCTGGGACCGGGTGGCGGTCATGAAGGCCAACCACTTCGACATCGCGGTTCTGGCCGCCGCCGCAGCCCGGATCGGCGCGGTTCCTGCGTTGCTGTCCGGCGCCTACGGCCCCGACATCGTCCGGGTGCTGCTGTCCCGGCTGGAGAAGCCGTATGTCATCACCGACGGCGCCCATCTGCGGTCCGGGGGCCTGGACGCGGAGGCAGTCAAGGAGCTGACCGCGCGTACGGTGTGCACCACTGCGCAGCCGGGCAGGCGGGACGTGGTCGATCTCAACTCTCTGCGAGGCGCGCCGGTGGCGGCGCCGCGGCTGCGGCGCCCGGACGAACCCATGATCGCCACACACACTTCGGGGACCACCGGCATCCCCAAACTGGTCGTGCACTCCGCGATCTCCGAACTGGGCGCCGCCGTCATCGAGTCCGAACGGTGGCCCGTGGTCGGTGTGCGCCCCAGCGACGTGTGGGCGTACTGCGAGCCCTACTGGCACGAGCGCCAGACGCACCAGATGTTGTCCATGGCGACCGTCACCCAGCGGATGCTGATGCTGTCCGAGCCGAAGAACCTGACCAAAATGAAAGGTCTGCTGCTCAAGCACCGTCCCACGCTGGTGGAGGCGCTGCCCAACATCTATCTGTACTGGGAGGAGCTGGCCCGTGACCCGGACCGGCCGTTCGCCTCGGTACGCGAGTACGTCAACTCTTTCGACGCGATCCACACGCGCACCATCCGCACGTTCCTCGATGCCAGCGACAGCCGGATGCCCATCTGGCTTCAGGCGTGGAGCCAGAGCGAAAACGGCACCATCCTCATTCGGCCCTACCTGCGCCGCAACGTGCGTCGGCGTGGCCACCGGCCGCCCCCCACCCAGATGTTCGGATGGACCGTCCCCGGATTCGGCCGCATCCGCATCGTGGACCCGGCCACCCGCCGCAAGGTCGGCCGCGGCAAAGTCGGCCTCATCGAGATCAAACAGCCCGGCCGCTGCCTGACCTACATCGGCGAACACGACCGGCACACTCTCAAACGCGACGGCGACTGGTGGAACACCGGAGACCTGGGAACCCTCAACCGGATCGGCGCCCTGCGCTTCGTCGACCGCGAAATCGACCGCATCCCCTCCGGGAGCGCCGTTGAACTCGAAGACGTCCTCCTGGACCGGCTCACGAGGCTCTCCGAGGTCATCGTCCTGCCGGTGGCCGGCGGGGCTCCGGTCCCCGTCTACAGCACCCACGATGAGCTGCCGATTGGCCCTGACGAGTGGCGTTCCGCGGCCGCTGGACTGCCTGTGCTGGCCGACCCGATCCACATCATGTGGGATGACTTCCCGCGCACCGGCACCTGGAAGGTCCGGCGCGTGGAGTTGCGCAGCCGGTTTCTTCCGGACAGTCGGGCGCTGGGGACCGGAACCTGGACCTGACGCACTGCACCAGCGCCCGAACGCTGCACGCTCCCGGGATCTGGAGGCCGGGGGCGTGTGGTGGTCGGGTGCTGATGGCGTCCGTGACACTGCGCAAGAAACTCCACTGGGCCCGCCTTTCCCGTTGCCAATGAAACAGCGCGACTTGAGACGTCGCCGCACTCCCTAGTACGAGTAGAACCCCGACCCCAACTTGCGGCCCAGCCGGCCCGCTTCCCCCGTGTGCGCGAGCAGCAGGGGAGCGGCGTACGGCGGCTCGCGCTGGTCTCCGCGGCATCGCCGGTGGTGGCCTGGAGGTGGTGGGCGGCGGGAGCCGGCTGGGGGACCTCGGCCAGGGCGGGCAGAGCTGACCCGAGCACGAGGGCGGTGGCTGTGGCTGTGGCGCCCAGCGTGGTGATGTGACGGATACGCATGGTGCTTCCTCTCCGACGGTTCCAGTGCAGTGGTGCACGGCTGGGACGGCCGGTCCGCTTCCAGCTGACGGCACATCTAGGCCGTGCCGTCGCAGTCGGACGCATACCGCCAGCGGTTGACCGTCAGCGAGTTGGAGGTACTGCGGCTGTTAACCAGTGACCTCCCCCTCGAAGAGATCACCGCCCGGCGCCATGTCTCCCCCAACACCGTGAAGACCCAGGTGAAGGGCGTTCATCGCAAGTTGAGTGTGGGAGGGAGACGAGCCGCGGTGGCGGCCGCGCGGCTTCGGGGCCTCCCCGCGGAGACGGAAGGCTTCGCCAGGCCGCTGTGGTCGCCGGGACAGCGAGCGGACCGTCGAGGAGATCCACGCCATGAGCTGCGGCCGAGCTGCGCGTCAACTCGGACGACGCCGGCGTTGAGTATGTGGGCCTACCAGGGCCGATCAACGGCCGGACGCGCGGTCCGGTGCCGATGTTCGTGCCTGGGTGCCCAGCAGGTCGAGGAGGTGGTCCGGGAGAAGGCGGGCACTGTCGCGGGCGAGGGAGAGGAACTCGCTGACGAGGGGGTGCGGGGTGGGGCGGGCGAAGACGGCCAGCGATCGGCGTTGGCGCGGCGTGAGGCGCAAGACGGTGCCGGGGAAGTCCGGGGTGAGGATGTTCGCTGGCACCACGGCGACACCCAGGCCTGCGGCCACAAGCCGGGGAATCGCGGCGGTCTGGCGGGAGCGGATCGCGGCGCTGGGAGTGAACCCGGCCTGAGAGCAGAGGCGTTCGACGGTCGCGGCCAGGCCGTGTGCGGCGTCATACAGGACCCAGCGGCGCGCGGCCAGCTCGGTCAGGCGCACCGTCCGGCGGCTGTGCAGCGCGTCGCCGGGTGGCACGATCGCGACGATCTCCTCCGCCCCCAGTGGGTGGTGCGGCCCGGTCCAGCCTTCTGGCAGAGGGCCGATCGCGACGTCGGCCGTGGCGTCGGCCATGGAAGCGGCAAAGTCGTCGAGGTCCGCGTACTCGTGCAGGACGACATCGACGAGCCGGTGGTGCTGGTGCCAGAAAGCCAGGATGGAAGGGAGCACGCCGAGCGTCACCGACAGCACGGAGGCGAGGTGCAGCTCGCCATGGGTCATGCCGGCGACGGCGCGGGCGGCGCCGGTGGCACGTTGTGCACCGGCCAGGGCATGGCGAGCACCCGGCAGGAAGGCGCGGCCGGCCGGGGTGAGATGGACGCCGCGCGGGGTGCGTTCAAGGAGAAGGGTGCCCACGCCACGCTCCAGGGCTTTGAGCTGCTGCGAGAGGGTGGGCTGGCTGATACGCAGGTGTGCGGCGGCTTCGGTGACGGAGCCGTGGTCGACAACGGCGAGGAGATATTCGAGCTGTCTGAGGGTGGTCATCGACATAGGAAAACTCTATGGGGTTGTGTGAAATTTCGTCTTTGAACTATATCGCTGACGTTCCTAACGTGGAGGGCGACCGGGACGAAAGGACTTCCCCCATGGCCACTCCCACCCCCGCCTCCACGTACGACGAACGGGGCGCGGTACAGCCCCTGCCCACGCGTCCGCCCCTGAACGGCTTGGCGACGCTTGCCCTCGTCTATGGCATCATCGCCGTCGCAGCCGGCATCCTCCCGGCCGTCCGTCAGATCACCGGCAGTCTCGCAGTCCCGGCCGTTGCCCTTGCGGCCACCGGATTGGCCAACGCCCGCCGCCTGGACGGCGCCGGAATGAAGCAGGCCGCCATCGGCCTGGTCACCGGCTTCGCCGGTCTGGCTATCAGCCTGGCCACCTACCTGACCACATAGTGCGAGTTGACAGGCGGAACGAGGAAGCCGCATACGCGGCCCCAGCTTCGACCGCGCAGACCCCCGGCACCACCGCCACTCCCGGCAGGCTGATTGTTTCCAACGGGCAACTACCCGGTCCCTCTCGATGCCCAGGCCGCCGCTCAGCTTCCAGCGGCGCGTCGGGTCCTCTGGCCGGCGCCGGAACCGCTGCTCCTGCACCTCGTCGCTCACCGAGAACCAGTACTTGCGCAGCAGAATCCCGTCCTCGACCAGCATCCGCGCGAAGACCGGGCACTGGCGCAGGAACCGCTGCTACTCGGCGGGCATGCAGAATCCCACGTGGGTCAGGGAAAGCAGACCGCACTATCGGCATGCGCCACGGCGGTCGAGCGCACCACCAAGCCCCGATGGGATTTCAGCCCCACCACAGAACTCCCTGGCCAGCGCTTCGCGAGTTGAGCGCACGAGTTGGCCGTACGGGCCAAGTCGGGGGTTCTGACCGCTCTTCCGTGATGCCTACGACTGAAGGAAAACGCGGGCTCTGAGCAGTGCGAATAAGGCTCGCCCGTACATTTGCCGCTTGATCGTTTTGATTTTGGCGGGGACCGCGATGCCCTCCCGGATGGCCGTCATGTAGCGGTTCGCAACGTGGTATCCACCGGTGTGGCCGAGGGCGGTCAGAACCCTTCAGTTGGCCAGTTGAGAAGGGGGGCGCGCCCACACCGTCCGCCCGGCCGGCCTCGCTGTCAGCGCTCTGTGTGATGATGCGGACGCGTCCCAGGGGAGTGGGCCGCGGTCTACTGATTGCCAGGGGGTTGGGGATGGGTGCGGGTACGGCGCCGGACGGTTCGTCCAGGTCCGACGAGGAGTGGGAGCGGTTTCTGCGCGAGTCGGTGGCGGGTGCCGCCGACGCGCCCAAGGAGCCGTCGGCGCGGGCCCGCGACGTGGCAAGGCGGCTGCGCGCGGAGCCCGGCCGTGGCCTGGAGGGGTGGCGCAGCTACACGCCCGCGCGGCCCAAGCGGCGCACGGGCTGGTACGTGGTCGGGCTGCTGGCCTTGCTGGTGCTGCTGGTGGTGGCGCTCGCGCCGGGGCGGGTAGTGGACCTGTTCGCCGGTGCTGACTCCCCGCCGCTGGCGGCCGAGACCGCCCGCCCGGCCCAGGCACCCCCGGCGGAGGCGGCTCAACGCGCCACCATGGACGAGCCGTTCCGTGGTTCGCCGGCGGCGCGCTGGGCGAGCGGAGCGGCGGGGATCACCGTGCCGAAGGCCGGGGCGGTCGGCTGGATGAGCGAGGCCGAGGTCGAGCGGGCCCTCGCCCGCAGCCGGGACTTCCTCGTCGCGTCCGGCTTGGACCGCGGGGTGCTGCGGGGCGAGCGCCCCGAGAAGGCGATTGCACTGATCAACCCGCACCAGAAGGACGTCCAAGACCTTCTGAAAACCGCTTTCCACACCCCGAGCGAGAAGAACGACCCGCTCCTCCTCTTCAGCCGCTTCCAGCCCTCCCGCGCCCACCTGGTCGGCGACGTCGTGAAGACCCGGGGCCGGCTCAGCTACCGGGAGGGCAAGCGCGGCGCGCTTGTGGTGACTGCTGACGTCACCTTCGTCTACCCGGTCACCCGCGCGGAGGCGGGCGGCGAGGACGAAGTCGTGCGCACGATCGTCCGGCGCGAGCTGGTCCTGAGCTGGGACGACCCTGACAAGGTGATCACCGAGCCAGGCACGTTCTCGATCGTCTCGTACAAGTACGACATGACCAACGGCGGCTGTGGCGCCCCCACGGGCTACTTCACCCCGCCCTTCGGCACGGACCGCCAGGTAGACGAGGCCGGCACGGAGGTCGATCCGTACGACCGCAGCGCGCCGGTCGGGCGGGGCGAGTCCTCTGGGGACGAGTGCGCCAAGGCGACGCGGTCCTAGCGGGCGATACTCGGTGACGGCCACCCCAACCCCGAGGGCGATGACCATCCAGCCGCCGATCCGCTCCCAGCGCCGGCGCCAGGCCGGTCACCCGAGCACCGCGCGCAGCCGGGCGGCGACGTGCACGAGCGCCAGCCAGTTCGCCGCCACCGGCTTGTCGCTTAGCGCCATCGGCCGCCGTCTGCAGTTGGACCGCAAGACGTTCCGGCGCTACCGGAACAAGGACCTGGCAGGGCTTCTCGCCTCGGCGCAGGACCGCGGCCGAAGCGCATTTCGGGACCGTGCCACACACGACCGACCTGACGGTAGCGTGATCGACATGACGGCTGAGGGCGAGACGGCAGAGGGCGAAGCCCTGGTTGGCGGCATGGTGAACACGGGCGCGGTCTTCCGCCACGGTGCCCTGGTGGAACGCCCGGCGCCGCGCACCGCGCGCGCCCTCCACGCCCATCTGCTCGCGCTCAGCGAGCACGGATTCGACGCGGCTCCGACACCGGTCCGTCTCACCGTAGACGGCCGCGAGCAGCTGACCTTCATCCCCGGCGACGTCGCCCTACCGCCGTTTCCGCGCTGGGTGATGACCGAGACCGCATTGAGATCGGTGGGAAGCCTGTTGAGGCGCCTGCACGACGCCAGCGCGGCCATCGCGGTTGACGCATGCGTCGATTGGCCCCGATCCCTGGCCGACCCGGCGGGAGGAACGATGCTGTGCCACAACGATGTGTGCCCGGAAAACGTCGTCTTCCGCGACGGCCGTGCCACAGCACTGATCGATTTCGACCTGGCGGCCCCCGGCCGAGCAGTATGGGACGTTGCCATGACCGCCCGCTACTGGGTGCCCATGCTCGATCCCACGTCCGCGGCAGTTCTCTATCCCGCGGGGCTGGACGCCCCGACACGACTGCGGATCCTCGCCGACGGCTATGGTCTTTCCCTGCAGGAGCGCGCTGAACTGCCCGGCGTTATCGAACAGGCCACCGCATCCTGCCGGGCCTTCGTCGCCGAGCGCGTGGCCGACGGCGACCCCGTCTACACCCAGGCGCTGTCCGAGCACGGTGGTTGGCAGCGTTGGGACCGCATCCAGCAGTGGCTAGCGGCCCACCGCGAGTTGTTCACGGCTGCCCTGTTGCAATGAGGGGCTCAGACCCTAAAGCACAAGCTGAGCTTGTCTTTTAACCTTCCATGTGTGCTACGCCCTTCAGGCGGAGCGTGGTGTACTGGTCGGCCGCCTGGCTTGGTTCATGAAGGCGGCGTGCGACAGAGCGCTACGGAGTGAGCATGTGGGACGGCCCCTTTTATCGAGTCAGGCGTGACGGGTACGAGATCTGCTTCGTGCCCGGTGCGGGAGAGGACCTCGACGAGGTCTGCAATGTGGACATGTGGGTCATCCGCGATGACGGCGATCGCTGGTCCGGAACCGTGTTCACTCTCGATGAGGTGCACCGAATCATGGACCGCCAGCGGCAGGCAGGCGAACCAGAGGGCGACTACTGGTGGTGCTGGGACGGCCTCATCGTCCGCGACGCGGGTGTGGCGTCGATGGTCAAGGTCATCGACGGGCTCGTCGCCGCTGGCGAGCATGAGACAGTCCTTCGCCACGTTGGACCCGAAGAGGACGACTCCGCCTGACCGAACGATGCCCCGAACGTGATCGCTCGTACGTGGATTCTGGGGACGTGCCTTCGGTCTGCGACATGCCAATCCCTCCGTCACATGCTGCACAGGTCGCCGATTTCGGCATCCAGGTTGGCCACACGGCGATCCTGGCCCATAGTGCCGAGGTCCGCCCGCAGGCGCCAACGGCCCGCCCCCACGGGGGAGAGCGGGCCTAAGCGTTCACCGGCCGTCGGGGCCAGACGTACCTTCCGATGTAGGCGTACATCCGGTTGCGATCCTCAGCCCTCCTTGCGGAGCGCTGCCACCCCGTTCTACCGGGATCTGGTCAGCGGGTGGGGCGGATCATCACCGTGAGGCGCGGCGAGGCGGCTGACGGCTGACTGTGGCCGATGTTCTCGTATCCCCACGTCTCGTAGAGCGCGTGGACCTTCGCGTCTCCGGCCGCCGGGTTCACCATGAGCGTCACGTTCGGCTCTTGGGTGCGTGGTGGCGGCCTCGGCCGGAACCGTCTTTCGTGATCACCGCTCCGGACGGCAAGATCTGTCACATGCGACTTCTGGTGATCGGCGGAACCTGGTTCCTCGGTAAGGAGATCGTCACCGGCGCGCGTCGGCGCGGCTGGGAGGTGACGACGTTCAACCGGGGCCGCTCCGGTCCCGATGCCCCCGGAGTGGAGGCCATCCACGGTGACCGGACGGACGCCGCGGACCTCGCGCAACTCGCGGCCGCTGGCCCGTGGGATGCCGTGGTGGACACGTCCAGCGGGGAACTGCCGCCCCGTGACGTCCTCCTGGCCGCGCGAGCCCTGGCCGGTCAGGTCGGCCGGTGGGTTCACATCTCCACCGTGTCCGTGTACGCCGACTGGCCCCACCACACGCTCACCGAGACGTCTCCGCTGCTCGACTGCCCGCCGGACGCCGATGACACGTTCGGCTACACCGGCGAGGACGGCTCACCCACGAAATACGGGTTTCAGAAGGCGGGCGGCGAGCGGGCCGTAGCCGAAGCGCTCGGCAACCGAGCCGTGTTCTTGCGGCCCGGAGTGATCCTCGGTCCAGGCGAATACGTCGGCCGTCTGCCCTGGTGGCTCACCCGGGCCGCGCGCGGCGGCCGGATCCTCGCGCCGTCCCCGGCCGACCGGCGGATTCAGCCGGTCGACGTGCGCGATGTTGCCGCCTTCGCCCTGGACCACGCCGCCGACACCGGCGCCGGCGCATCCTTCAACGTTGCCCACCCCGAGGGTCTGACCTTCGCCGAGTTCGTCACCGCCTGCGTCACGGTGACCGGCGGCGCCGGGCGGCCGGTATGGATGTCCCCGGAAGACCTCGCCAGCCACGGCGTCAAGCAGTGGACAGAACTCCCGTTGTGGCGTACGCACGCCGGGGTGTGGGCTGTCGACTCCTCCCGGGCCGTGGCCGCAGGTCTGCGCTGTCGCCCCCTTGGCGAGACGATCGCCGACACCTGGGCGTGGCTTCGGGCCGACGGCCGACCCGTCGCACATCCGCGCTGGGATGAGCACGGCATCGCCCCCGAGAAAGAGGGCAAGATCATTGCGTCTCTCGGGGGCGAATGACTGACCGGCAGGATCAGCCTTCCAGGGCGGCGAGCGGGCCGGATCCGGTTCCTAGCTGATGCTGGGCGGACATGCGGGTGAAGTCCTCGATACGCTCGCCGATTTCCCCGGCGAGCTGGGCGCCCCGGAATGGCTCGCCGGTCAGGGCACGCCGCACCCGGGCCGTGCGGGTCAGCAGCCCGGTAGCGCGCTGGTCTCGGGGGACCGCCCACACGCGTTCGAGGGCATCGGATGCACCGTCCAGGTCACCACGCAGCAGACGGGCGGCTGCCAGATCCGCAGCCGCCCCGCCGACCACCCTTGCCGAACGGAGCGCCGCCGGTCGCTCGGCGGCCAGCTCCAGCGCACGCACGGCGGCAGCCTCCGCCTGGCCCCCGTCACCGAGCAGGAGACACGTCGAGCTGTTCGACATCGCCAGCCGCTCGACCGTGAACCCGAACTCACCTGCCACACCGTCGTGAAGTTCGTCCGTCACCCGCTGGCCTTCGGCCTGCGAGGCGTCCAACGCCCGCTGAGCAGAGACAGAGTCCCCGAGGTAGCCGAACGCGCGGGCCTCGATCGCCGCCAGCCTGCGCCGCGCCACATCCCCCAGGCCCGTGAACGTCTGCGCCTGCCGTGCCAGCCGTGCAGCCTCCGTCGGCTGGTTCGTGAAGTAGGCGATGTACGCGAGCGTTCCGCCGGCGAAGGCGCGCAGCGGATCGAACCTGGCCGTCTCCCCGTACAGGGCTGCCGACCGGCACAGGCGCTTAGCGCCGTCCAGCGACCCGAGATCAAATGCAGCCGTGGCCAGCAGCGCGCACGCCTGCCCCGCCATGATCAACAGCTCTTGCGCTTGCGCGGGGACCTGCGTCCGGCCGCGGGCATTCTCGGCCTCCTCGCGGAGTTCCCGGGCGCGTTTGAAGACGTCGAACGGGGCTTTCGTGCTGTAGGTGCGCGCCAGCGTGGCCACGTCGTCTCGTAGTTGGTCAAGGGAGGTGTCCGAGATGGAAGCGGCGGCAGCCTCGGCGGCCTCGCTCTGGGTGTCACGTGCAGTCATCGCAATTTCGTCTTCCAGGTTGAACGCGGGTTCGGGTGCCACAGAGGGAGGCGGATCAAAGAGCGCTGCTGCGTCGACCCCGAACATGTGCTCCAGCACGGCGCACGCCTCCGGGCCCGGAAGGGTCTCGATCTTCCCGGCTGTCCAGCGGCGGAACTGTGCCTCGGACACGGTCAGATTCCGGGCGCCCTCATCGAGCACCCGGGCAGCGGTGCGACGGAACTCACGCTCGAAGTCCCTGTATCGCCAACGACGTTGATCAACTAAGACCTTGAGCAGCGTCCGAGCTGTCTTACTCATGTCGCTCCCTGGTCTGCCGTGGTCTGCCGGCGCGAGCACGCCGGTACTTCCCTCACTGGAAGGGGAACCGCGAACCCCTCGACTGCGCAACACCCCCAGCGCACATGACACGTTGACGCTACCCGCGCGCTACCCCGCTCACCTGAAAGAGCGCCCGATGACACCCGCTGCGGCATGGCGATGACACCCATACCGGGCGGAGTCTGTGCCTCGTCGCTCGGCGCTCCGTAATTCGCAGATCACCAGAGCGTGACGACACCCGGCCCCGGCCGCGCCTCGTTCCCCCGTGGGGCACGGCCGGGGCACCGACACCGACAGCGCTAGGCAGACCCATGACGACGCGCACCACCCCCCATGACGCGCCGGTGATCAACGTGGACCGGCTGACTGACCGGCAGCACGCGGGCCGCTCCTGCTGCTGGTGCGCGGGGACGGCATCCCCCCGATACCCGGTCGGAGACCTGCGGGCCTGCGACTGCTGTGCGGGCATGTACGGCGTACCGGCGGTGATCCGGTGACCACCTCCCCCCTGCCCGGCATCCGGATCGAGATCGCCGAACACCGGCTGACCGGCCTCCGTGTCACCGACGCCGAGGGACGCACCGGCATCCTCGGGCACGTGGTCATAGAGCGTGACCGGCAGACGCAGCGTGAGGTGTCGCGTACGGCGCATCTGCGGCCGGTGGACGCCTCGGGGATCGAGTGGACCACGCACCCCGACGAGATCGAGGCGGCCCAATGAGCGCCGCGGCCCTTCGCCCCCCGGCCGGGCCGGTCCGGGCCGTGCTGTACGTCTGCGCCGTACGGTCCCCCGGCTGGAGTCTGGCCGAGCTGCGGGCCAAGGCCGAGCGGGAGGGCCTGGCCCTCGTCGCCCAGCATGGCTACCACCTCGTCGCGACGGTCAGTGATCCGTGCGGCAAGGACGGCCCGCCGGTGCCACAACTGCGCGTTGGGTGGCTGCGCGTTCGTCGCATGGTCGAGGGCGGCGAGGTGGACATCGTCATCGCGCGGTGGCCGGACGTCCTGTCTCCGGATCATGAGGTGCGGTACCAGGAGGTCGACTACCTGCGCCGGCACGACTGCCGGATGCGGTACTCGTATGCGCCCGCGATGGCGAGCACGGGCGGGGGAGCGACCCGTTGAGCGGCGCGCATGCCCGGCCGCGCGAGTCGATCCAGGCACCGCTGTGGCGCCCCCTCGCTGTCCTCGCGCTCGTCGGTGCCGCGCCGCCTGTCGCGATCGTCAGCGGCGCCGTGGACGCCCACAGTGCGCCCGCCGCGATCGAGCAGCCGGACGATCCGCCGGCACATGGTCATGGTGGGGCGCACCAGGTGCCGCCGCCCACCACCCGCTGAACCGCTGGTGGCTGCGCGGTGCCACCGTGATCCCCGCGCCGCCACCGGCTACCAACTCCGTCCCGCCCCGTGGCGACCACTCCCACACCCCGCCACGGGGCGGGACGGCACAAAGCTCCGGCGTCCCACCCCCGAGGGGAGCCGGTAGGCCCACACCGGTACCTGACCGGCCGCTGTGGGTCCGGGGCGCCGCCGCTGATCATCCGGCGGTGCCCCACCAAACAGCCGCCGGAGGGGATTGGACGCCACCCCGGCGGCACTCCCGCCCGCCCGGTCTCGTCACCCCGGGCGGGCGGCCGGTCCTCTTCCCCCCAGGGAGACCGGCGCCCTTTCCCCCGAGGGGGCGCCGGGGCACGATCAACGCACTTCCCACCCAACGAAGTTGAGGGGAGGCACCACATGCACGATCTGATTGCCGCGCCCTTCCAAGGCGATCATTTGATCCTGCGGCCAGGCAGCACGAAGGCGGTGAAACTCGGCCGGAACCGGTTCACCCACCTACACACCTACAGCAGGCAGTAGCCGATGCCGAGGAGATCCCCGCATGGCTGGCCGACGCCGTCCGTCGCACATGGGGCATTGACATGACCGGCCGCCCCGCAGCCGGAACCGTCCTCCTGCGCGCGCCGGGACCTTACGAGTTCAGCCGCGCCACCTGGGAAATCAATCTCGGATGTGACTTCGACTGCGAACACTGCTACCTAGGAAAGAAGCGGTTCGAGGGCCTGGACTGGGCCGGTAAATCGCGGCTGCTGCACGTCATGCGGGATGCAGGCGTTCTGTGGCTCCAGATCACCGGCGGTGAGCCGCTGATCGACCCCGATTTCCCTGACGCCTACCGGCTCGCGAACGAGCTGGGCATGCAGGTGGAAATCCTGTCCAACGGATCCCGACTCAAGAACGACAAGATCCTGAGCCTGCTGATCGAGAACCCGCCGTCGAAAATGTCGCTCAGCGTCTACGGCGCGACCGCCGACACCTACGACGGACTCACCCGTCGGCGCGGCGCATTCGACCGGTTCACCGAGGGCCTGGGTAAAGCCACCACCTCGCAGTCCCCGGAGCACCTGACGCAGCGGGCCCCGTACAACGGCTGCCCGGCCGGGCACACGTTCTTCCACGCCGACCCACACGGCCGCGCATCGATCTGCGAGGTCGGCCGTGACCCCCATATCGATCTGATCGCAGAAGGGGTTGAGGGCCTGGCGCGCCTCGGCGGTATCGCCGACGGCCTCATGCTTCGCACCGGAGGATGCTCCGGCTGTCAGATCTCCGGCACCTGCCGAGTCTGCCGTCCGATGGCGAAGGTCTTCCAGGAGGCGAAGGCACCACTACGCAACTACTGCCAACACGGAGATCAGGAGGTAGCACAATGACCGCTGTCATGGTCGAACTCACCCCGCCCCAGACCGCAGAGGACCCGGACGAGGTGGCTGTGATCGAGGACATCGACGCGTTCACCGCGCAGGCCGGGACCGTGCCGGGCTGCAACGACGACAACCCCTACCGGTAGACACCACCCGAACCGGGGGCCCGGCGTGAACGAGCACCAGGGCCCCCGGCCCGTCTGGGAGTCTGGAGCCCTGCCGACCGAACGATTCCGCGAGATCCCTGCCGATGTCCTGGCCGTCATCGAGGCCCGCACGGGGCCCGTCCTCAAAGCGGAGCCGGTATCCGGTGGACTGAACAGCGAGATCGCCGCTCGCGTCCACACCAGCACCGGAACGGTGTTCATCAAGGGCCTGCGCCAGGATCACCGCCGGGTATGGACGCAAAAGCGCGAGGCAGACATCAACCCGCACGTGCGCGACCTGGCCCCGGCTCTCCTGTGGCGCGCCGAAGACGCCGGGTGGGACCTGATCGCGTTCGAGGACATCCAGGGGCGGCACGCCGACTACGCGCCCGGCTCCCCGCATATTCCGCTCGTCGCCGACACCATGACCCGCTTGTCTGCCGTCCAGGCCCCGGACATCGCGCTGCGGGACATGCCCGACCGGATGAAGGACCACACGGACACCCCGGAACTCTTCGCCGGCAACACGCTGCTTCACACCGACTGGTTCCCGACCAACGTTCTGATCACCGGCGGCCGGGCCGTGCTGGTGGACTGGGCTTGGGCCTCACGGGGCGCCCCCTGGATCGACCCGGCCCTGTGGGTGGTCTGGCTCGTCAAGAGCGGCCACACGCCCGCTCAGGCCGACCAGTGGGCCGCCCGCGTCCCCGCCTGGCGTACCGCCCCGGCGGAGGGCGTGAACGCCTTCGCCGCGGCGACTGTGAGCGTGTGGGAGCAGATCACGGACGGCGACCCGGAGCCGTGGACGCTCGACATGCTGATGGCCGCACGCCGATGGGCGGCGCACCGTGGATGACGAACCCCTGGACCGGTGGGCCGCCCGCCGCGCGAAGCGCCTGCGCACTCCCGGAACACGTAAGGCCGTCCAGCTCGGCCCCGGCCCGCAGCAGGCCGCGCACGTCGCCCCGGACGCCCCGCGCCTGATCGTGGAATGGGACGGCTACCAGTGGATTCCCGTGGTCACGGTGGACAACTACGCCGCCGCCTGCCGCTTCCTCAACCCGGTACCCGAGCCCGCGGAGGAAGACGAGGCGCCGCCCGCACGGTCACCGATGGCTCCGGGAACCGGACGGCACCGCAAACCCTGACCGACGCCGCCAACGTCGGAACATCCGACGGGGCCGCCGGTGCCTTCAGAGATACCAACGGGATGTCGGCCGCGCCCCTTTCAACCGGCCCCCAGACCCATAGAGTTACCTGCCGGTAGCCCCACTGCACCCCCCGCGGCCGGGCATCGCCCACCCAGCCCCTCGCCGGACCCGACCGGCGAGGGGCTACCCCCATGCGCCCACCGGAGACCCCCCGTGAGACGACTCCTCGCCGCCGTAGGCGCCCTCGCTGTCCTGCTCTTCCTCATCTAGGCCGCCGAGAGCAGCGGACACGACGTAGGCGACGTGGTGGGATGCGCCGGCAACCAAACCGAGATCCACATCCCCGACCTGGTCGGCGAAAACCTCGCCGTAGCCGAGAGCAAACTCAACTCCAACGGCATCCCCTACCAGTCGAAACCAGCGGACGGGCGCCTGTTCATCGGCGTCTCCTCCAACTGGACCGTCAGCCGCCAGAGCCAGGACCCCGGTACGTACTGCATCGACGGCCCGAACCAGGGGCTGACCCTGTACGCAGCCAAGAACTGAAAGGCCCTGATGCCCCGAGAAACCCGCATCGAGAGCGACGGCGTACGCCGCATCGTCCCTCTCGGACCGTGCCCGTGGCTGCCCGGCTGGGAGATGGTCTACGACCACGCCGCGGCCCGTGATCCGCACGCCATGATCCGCAAGGGCGAGGGAGCCGCGACCGTGTACGCGATCACCTGCCCCCACCACGCCACGCACACCGTCGTCCCGACTCTGAACGCTGAGCGCGATGTGAGGCGCCAGGGCCGCGGCGCCTGGTGCGCGGACTGCGCCACGACATAGCCCGCGCTCCGGCGCACCCACGGCCCCGCACTCCGGTGCGGGGCCGCTGCCGTGCCGGGTGTCACTGGACGGCACTACAGTCCCGCCGTGGAAGCCGACCCTGACACCACCCCCCGCTTTGTGGACCCCGCCGACATCGCCGCACTGCTGCCCACCCCTGAACCCGACCCGCGCGTGGTGTCCGTAGACCTGGACGCCGTCGACTTCACCGAAGTCAACATCGCGCGCACCGGAACTGTCTACGGCCTCTACGACCCCCGCGAGCCGGACCGTATCCGCTACGTCGGACAGACCGTGCAGGCCCTGGAGACCCGGCTGAGCGGCCACCTCTCCGCACCCGCACCCCGCGTGCGTGCGTGGCTGAAGCAGATGCACCGTGAAGCCTGCGCCGGCAAATGCACTACGGGGTGCACTCCCTTGATCAAGCCGCTACGCGAGGACGTCCCGGAAGGCGAGCTGAACCGCACCGAGAACGAAGAGATCGCCTGGAACAAGCTCGCAGGCGCCGACCTCCTCAACAGCGTGATCAGCCCCGAAGTCGACCGCATCGCCACCAGCCGCATTCTTCAAGACGCGCAGATCACCCCCGACGACCTCAGCCACCTGCGGGCCCACCCCTCGCGGTACGTTCTCCTGCTGCGTCTGCGGGGCCTGATGAACCGGCACCTGAGGCGGCGCAGACGCAGGTAGCAGACGCCACAGGAGCGGGAAGCGGCCCTCCGCAGGACCCTGGCCCACTACCGACGGCCAGTCAGGGACGATGCGCCGGAGGACGGGGAGAACGGCCCTGGAAGGCCGCGAGGGCCCCGCCACCAGTAGGGGCGAGGAGGCGACGGTCAGCGGCGCTCGGTGAGCCCGTACGCGCGGGATTAGGCGATACACCATCGAGGACCTGACGCTCCCTGGGCGCGAGGATGACCTTCGCTACGGTCGTGGTCATCAGACCGCTGCCCCCTGCGCACGGCGCATCACAGGGTCGATGACCTGTCCGTCAGGCAGCAGTTCACCGGTGTCTTCGACTATGTCCATCAGTCTTGTGGGTGTCTTTGATGTCCAACTCGCTTTCATAGGCGGGCCTTTCGGTGCTATATAGGCGAGTTCTGTTCGCCTGTCTGTGTCGTCCCGAGATGTGGTGTGTCGTTGGCATACAGAGGCTGCGGTTGTCCGAGGAGGGTCCGGTCGCGTACGCCGTGGTGGGGGCGACGGCTTGCCCGTCGATGACGTGGAGGACTTCCTCGCGCACCTCGCGGCGAGGGGCGCCTCGCCGAACACGAACGCCTTCGGTCCGGGGCGATCCGGCAGTAGGGCGCCGTGATCGGGCCGTGCTGAGACGCGGCCCTTTCCTGCCGACCTGAGTGGCCCGTCATCGGCGATGCGACTGTGCCGCGTCCGCACACTGTGAGTATCTGCTTGGATACTAAAAGGCGCCGCCGGCGCTCGAAGGCGCCGCTTCTGGCGCCTGGCCAGGAGCTGTTCCTGACGGGAGATCGCGTGATCGTACGCATTATGGGTGAGGGCCAGGTCAAGCTGGCTGACTCCCACTTCGCCGAGCTCAACAAGCTGGACGACGAGCTGCTCGAGGAGATGGAAGCCGGAGACGAGTCGGGATTCAGGCGGACTCTGTATGCGCTCCTTGACAAGGTGCGAGAACTGGGCACGCCCATGCCGGATGATGCCGCGGAACCGAGCGAGCTGATCCTTCCTGCACCTGATGCCTCCCTTGATGAAGTTCGCGACATGCTCAGCGATGACGGCTTGATCCCGGGCTGAGCCCGAAAGCTCTACGCTGACGCGGGGGACCAGGCGAGCGCGCACGGCCTGGCCCCCAATGGCCGCTCGGCCCTTCCCGCCCGCTTCAGGCGGCGCTGACAGGCACCAGATTCAGGGACAGAGGGCAGCGACGGTGTTGCTCCAGTAACGGTTGGTGTGATCGTTCGGATCCGGGCGACCGTCGTTGGCCGAGAAACTGATCTTGACGCCGGAAAGACACGGAATTGGGAGGTCAACGGCTATCGACCCTTGAGGGGACGCCTTAGCGCTCCAGAAGAAGTTGAAGACCCCGTCGGCTCCAATCCGCGCTCCGCGGACTGTGACCTCTGCCTTCGCGAAAAAACCTGAGCCCGTTACGTGGAAGACGCTGCTCTGCCCGGAACCACTCGTTGACACGCTCAGCTCAGGCCGCAGTTCCGTTGGTAGTGGTGGCGGAGGGGGTGGAGGTGGTGGAGGCGGAGGTGGAGGCGCGGGCGGCGGGTTCGGCGGCTTGGGAGCCCACACCCAGAGGGTGCCATCTTTCTTGACCGCCCAGGGCGACTCAAATCGAGCAGCGGAAATACTGCTGAACCCCTCGCCGGGAATCTTCAAAAACCCGATTCCGTCGGTCGTGGTCCACACCGTTCCATCATCGGCGACCAACCAGACGGCCCCTTCAACGCTGACCGAAACATCAGCCCATGACTTGTCTTGGGCGCCCTCAGCTGGATGCCAGATACCGTCGGGAGTTTGATGGAAGAGCACACCGCTCGTATGGTTACTTATCCCCCACAAATCGCCATCGTTACGGCCAGCGAGCCGCTTGAACCCAACGACCACGGTCGTCTCTTGGAACGTCTTGCCGTCCGCCGTCTTCCACATGGCTCCGTCGTTACGCACGACCCAAACGGCACCTTTGTGCACTGCGACATCCACTAGCGGTTCAATGCCCCGCGGGACCGGTATTTTGGCCCATTTGCCATCTGCGGCGCGCCGCCAGAGCGGGCCCTGCGACGTTACGATCCACACGCCGTCGTCAAGTGCCACCGCCATGCGAGAAATGGCGCCCGGGCTGGGCACCTGGCCAGCGACACTGGGGTCGGGCCCGCGCCCGCGATGCCAGAGCGTTCCGTCCTTGGCGGCCAGCCAGACTTCCGGGAACGACGTGTCCTCCCGGACGGCGACGTCTTGCAGCTGTGGAAAGGAGACGTCGGTACCCCCTATGAGCCCGACAACGTATTCTGGTATCCAGATTCGTTCCACCACGCCTCCATGACGGGAATCCTGTCAACGGACTAAGGCGACGGATGGCTACCTGAAGGGCCGTCGGTTGAACAGCCAACGGGGGGCTCGCGCACGAAAATGCAAGGGTGGCTTCGAAGAGTTGCCACGCATGGAATTAATTCGCGTGGAGAGCCTCCCCTATCGTAACTCCACGATTGTTCGCGCGCCTCACCGGTGTGGCCGTCATCATCGAGGTTCCCCAGTCGGCGACGCCGACGGCATCCCGCCCGAACCGGAAGATCGGCACCGAGGCCGGTAGGCGGTCCGGCCGCCGACGTCGAAACGGCGGTGGGTCCGGAGCGGCGACAGCTGCTGCCACCGGGGCGGGGGGCCGGGGCTCGGACCACCGGGCCGCGGCCGGGGCGGCAGCGGCCCGGTGGCACTTCGGCAACCGGCGGGCGCGGCTCTGCCCGCCGGGCGGGAGTCGGCCAAGCCACGGGGGGCGACGGCGCGGGTGGCCGCAGTTCCGACCGCCGGGGCGCGACTGGTGCGGCGACCGGCAAGGTTGTCCGCGGATCCGGCCGACGGGCGGCGGTCGGCGGAGCCATCCGGAAGAGTTCCGCCAGGACGTGGTGCGGGTCGCGAGGAACCGTGGCCTGGGTGTGACGGTGGAGCAGGTGGCCATCGACTTCGGGGTCCACCCGATGACGTTGTGGAAATGGATGCGCCGGGCGGATATCGACGACGGGATCAAGCCCGGGGTGACCAGCCAGGAGAGCGCGGAACTGCGGGAAGCACGTCGGCGGATCAAGCTGCTGGAGCAGGAGAACGAGGTCCTGCGCCGGGCCGCGGCCTATCTGTCGCAGGCGCATCTGCCGGGAAAGGATCTACCCGTTCGTGAAAGAGCTGGCCGTGGACGGGGTGCCCGTCACGGTGACGTGCCGGGTGCTCAAGCTCGCCAGACAGCCCTACTACCGCTGGCTGGGCAAGCCGGTTGCCGACGCTGTGCTGGCGGAGGCATATCGCGCGAACGCGCTGTTCGACGCCCACCGAGACGACCCGAAGTTCGGCTACCGGTTCCTGGTCGATGAAGCGCGTGGTGCCGGGGCCGGCATGGCCCAGCGCACCGCATGGCGGATCTGTCGGGACAACCGCTGGTGGAGTGTCTTCGGGAAGAAGCGTGGCCGGGGCAAGAAGGCCGGCCCGCCGGTGCACGACGATCTCGTGAGCCGCAACTTCACCGCGACCGGCCCGAACCGGCTGTGGCTCGCCGACATCACCGAACACGCCACTGGCCAAGGCAAGCTGTACCTCTGCGCGATCAAGGATGTCTTCAGCAACAGGATCGTGGGCTACTCCATCGATGCGCGGATGAAGTCCCGCCTCGCCGTAGCCGCCCTGGACAACGCCGTGGCCCGCCGTGAACACGTCGATGGGTGCATCGTGCACAGCGATCGCGGATCACAGTTCCGGTCCCGGAAGTTCGTCCGAGCCCTTGACCACCACCGGATGGCCGGATCTATAGGGAGAGTCGGGACGGCCGGCGACAACGCGGCCATGGTGTCCTTCTTGAGTCCTTCTTCAGCCTGCTGCAGAAGAACGTCCTCGACCGCCGGACCTGGGCCACCCGTGAAGAACTGCGGATCGCGATCGTGTCCTGGATCGAGAGGACCTACCACCGGCGCCGCAGACAAGCCGCACTCGGCCGGCTCACACCCGTCGAATTCGAGACCGTCATGACCACTCCGGCCGCGTGACCGAACCTGTCACCCGATCGTGCATCAGACCCGAAATCAGGCTCTCCAATCAGGGTCGAGCCCGTGACTGGCAGCTGCCCTGACCCGGTCATCACCAGGCCCAGAGCTCACCGGTCGTCAGTGGAGCGGCCGGTACTCCGGACGGGACGAGTCTGCGGACGTACCAGGAGTTCTTCTGATCGGGCAGGAGCACGTCGAGCGCCTCGGGACTGGTCACCGTCACCGCCAGCCGTCCACCGGTGCTGTATCCCTTCGGCGGGACGTCGGTACCCGGAACTGTCCAGTTCACCCCGTCGTAGGCGGACCAGGACAGGATTCCGAGCGAGTCGATGACGACCGCGACCACCGCGCCGGAGAACCTCGTCACTCGGGCCGCCATGGGGCGGGCCTGCGCCGCAACGCGTGGCACGAAGCCTACAGTGGACCAGTCCGAGGGACCCCCCTGTGTGCCATCGGGATGCACGAGGTGCGCCAGCCTTCCGCTCCTCGTCCCGACAAGGAGATGTATCTGGCCCTCGGACCAGATGGCGTGTACGCCGACGGCAGGGTCCGCGGCCTCTGCCAGAGGGACGGAGGCCGTCGCCCACGGTGCGGGTGTGCGCCACTGAACCCACCGTACGGTGTTGGACGAGTCGACTGCGAACAGGTCCAGGCGCTCGGAATCCGTCGGCGAGGTGAGGGCGGCGATATTCGTACCGGGAGCGAAGCTGAAACCGTGGCTGATGGCTCCGACATGGGCCTGCCAGTCGGGGTCTCCGGGTGCCCACCACGTCGTGGTGAGCTCGTGTGCTGTATTGAAGAAGAACACGTCGAGAACATCGGTCCTGCGGGAGACGGCCGCGATTGCGGAGCCGTGGCGTGCGGGCGTCGAGGAGTTGAGGACCTGCGGTTCGCTCCATGGGAGGTCGTCACCAACGGACAGCAGGCGAGTTGTCCAGAGGCTTCCGTCGACCCCCAGCCCGAACAGGTCCACGTTCCAGGTTTTTCGGGACGCGGCGGCAACCGAGGCGGTGTCGAACCACCTCCCGTAGCCCAGGTCCTTGAACGTGACGGCCTCGGGGGTGACGATCCCTCCCTGCATCCAGTCTCCCCACTGACGGCCGTTCTCGAGGAACTGCCAGGCCGCGACCGAGGGGTCGAGGAAGAAGGCAGCGGGTGCGTTCGAGCCGAAATCCGTAAGGCACAGGGCTGTTTTGGCTTCGGGGTGTGATGGGTCCGGCATACGGGCCGCGTCGAAGTCGATGGGGTTGACCTCGTGCAGCGTCGTCGGCGAGGTCCTCAACTTCGCTCCAGGGAATCCCCGCTCCTGGTTGTACCAGGCGAATTGGCAGGCGACCCGGCCGATTTGACCCGGCTCTTCCTCCGGATCGACGAAGTCGGCCGCCGGAGGGAGGCGGAAGAGCATGCCGTCGGACTCGTTGTAGACGGTGGGCTGCTGTTCCGGCATTCGGATGAACCAGATCGCCACGTCTCTGAAGGTGGTGCAGATCTTGCGTGCGTCGTTGGAGTCCCAGCAGTAAGCGCCCGGACGGTACCCCGCTTGGGTGACGGCCGCAAACCATCCCTTGAGATATCTTTTTGCTTCGGCATCGTTCATGAAGCCGTCGAGTTCGAGATCGATGTAGATCGTTGCCCCGTTTTCCATCTCCACTCCTTTGGCTAGCTCGACGGCGTGTTGACCGTCCGTCTTGCCGTTCGCCTCGCTCCAACCGGGGTTCGGCACACTCACCATGTGGCCCGCCGCGTTGGGCGTCCGTAGCCACTGGCGGCCGAGATAGAGGGGACCCAGCCCCCACCCCTCCGACCGGAGGAATCGCCAGGTCGACACCGGGGGCACCCGGTGGCTGTGTGGCGCGGTCCAACTGGACCCGGTTGCGTCGAACTGATGGCAGAGGTAGAACCCCGTCCATCGCAGATTCGTGTAGGCCCGTACGGGCCCCATCACCGCATCGCCGAGGCTGGCGTAGTTGTCCTTGTCGAGTCCTCCAAACATGTCGCCGCTCTCCTTCCCATGCGTACAGCGGCTACTTGGGCGGCGGGCACCGGTTCGAGCGCGTCGAAGCGGAGCCCGCCAGCGGGCACAGAGATCAGAGGGGCGCGTCGCCGTTGCATCCGCAGCACAGGGGTGCCGGTCGCGTCGCGAGCCAGGACGGCGCACCGGTCAAGCTGGATGCTGGTGGACGGCAGGCGGTCCGGAGCGAGATCGTGGGCGAGGTGCTCGGCGCCCTGTGGAGCCAGGAGAGAAGGCGACGTGTGCATGCCCACCAGAACGGACCTCATGTCTGGTCAGCCCGGCCGCCAGTTGGCGGGGAGCGGAACGACGTCGACGAACGCCGTACGGTCCCGGAGTTCCGCGGGCGATGTCGAGGCGAGGGGGGCGTCGAGCCGTTCGACTTCGCGGACGCGGAGTCGCAGAGGAGCGGTGCCGGGAGGCATTCGCAGAGTGGACGGGGTTTCCGGCTGATCACTCGTCAGGGTGTGGGACGGCACTGGACGCCAGGCGGGGATGTCTGCGGTGGGCGGGCTGGTGAGGTCGATCAGGTCGATCGAGTCAGGGTGGGTTCCCGAGGGGGTGTGTGCCTCCTCCAGGGTGGCTTCCAGACGGTTGGGCGGGTTCGGGCCTGTTCCGAGCAGGGACAGGTGCAGGTCGGGTCCGGTCCGCTCGATGATCAGGCGACGGTCGGGGAGGAGCCGTACTGGGTCGGACACGACGATGGGGGAGAGGGGGGACAGCTCGGGCAGGGTGTTGGGCTGGTAGCGGGCGAGTGCGAGCCTGACGAACGGTGCGTAGGAGGGTGCCGTCTGGGGCGGGGTGATCTCGATGTCGGCGTACCAGCGGTCGCCTTCGTGGGTGACGGCGTAGGGAACGAGCCAGATTGACGGGCCTAGGTCCGGCGAGGTGGAGGGTGTCTCGCTGAAGCCGGTGAACCAGCTCTTGGCGGCCAGAGGCGGAAGCGGCGCGGACGCGAAGAGGGGATCCCGGCCGAGCTGGGTAACCGGGACCGCGGGCGTGGCACCGTCGGCGGCGACGAGGACGGCGAGACGTTCCCCCTCACCGGTCTCGTACCAGGGGCTCGCGAGTTCCACTCTCAGTCGCCGTGAGGCACGGGAATGCTCGATCCGGGTGGACGTCGGTTGACTCTGCCAGCGGAAGGAAGGCGTCGTCGACAGCACCGTCAGGTCCGGGGGGCGGGCGCTGGAGGGGATGACGACGGGATCCTGGGTGCGGGTCAGCCGGAAGGCTTCGTCCGGGTCCGCGGCGTCGAAGTACGTGCGGAAGCGGCTGATCGCCTTCAGTGTGTACGTGACCTTGCGGTGCTTGGTGTCGCCGAACTCGTGGCGGATCGCCAGAGCAGGCGGATCGCCCCGGGCGATGGTCTCCCCGTACAGGTAGTCGACGTTCTCCTGGTGGTCGCCCGCGTTCGACCATTCACGCCAGGTCGCGGAGATCTCCAGCCGGCCTGTGCTGTCGGTGTTCAGCCCGGTGGGCAAGAAGACAGGCTGCAGAACGGCGTACGTGGCGCGCTCGGCGCGTACGACGTTCTCGCGCTTGAACTTCTCCCAGCGCGGCTCTGCCAGCGGGCGTCTGACGGCATGGACCACGTGGATCCTGCGGACGGGGGAGAGCAGCGGGTGGCGCCCGTTGAGCACGTCGACCTGCCACTGGTCGGCCGGTTTGGGGACCCCGGGGGAGTCGACCGGCTGGACCAGCCAGGAGTTGACGGAGAAGTGATCGAGGAAATTGTGACGGACGGTGGAGGACAGTTCGAGGACCGCCTCTTCGGCCTGGGCCAGCTGGATGTCCAGCTGTCTGTCGCCCTTCCAGTCGAGCTTGATCGGAGGGACTGGGGTGAGCTGTTCAGGCTCGGAGAGTTCGACGTGCTTGGGGTCGGCCGTCCAGTCGGCCCGCTCGGTGATCGGGGCGGCGAGTCCGCCGGGCGCGGCGGAAATGTGGGCGCTGATGCCGCTGGCCGCCGGGTCGGGCAGCGCGCCAGCCGGGTCGTCAGCGGCTTCGGCGCGCAGCGCGCGCAGCGCCAGGTTCCAGGTGCGCTCGGTGAACTGCGGACCGGAGTCCTCGGGGTCTTTCGGATCGAACTTGCCATGCTGCTCGGCGAGGGCGAAGCTGACGGTCGGCGGGTGGATGGTGCGCTGTTCGGCCTTGGGGTACTGGGGGTTGGCGGCATGGAACTGCGCGGTGTTCATGCCGCGATCGCTGCGGATGACCATCCGGTCGACGGCCGCACCCGTGCTGAACGTGCCGTCGTGGCTCAGCCGGGGCGGCTGGATGGGATCGCTCCGGGTATAGAGGACCGTTTCGGTGGCACCGGTGCTGCCCGGCAGGTTTATCAGGCCACCGCCGGTGAGGTCGGCGATCCGGATCCGCATCTGGTAGCGCGTCGCGAACCGCAGACGGGGCAGCGTGCCCTCCGAGGGCTTGAATTCCCAACGGAATACGTATGGAGGCGTCTGTGCCGGGTTGGGTTCAGACGTGGGGTCGCCGCCGAGCAGGTTCATGAACGGCGCCGCCAGGCTCCAGCCGTCCCAGCGGACCACGACCTCGTCGGCGTGCAGGCGTCCGTCGGGTGTCTTCACCGCCGCGTAGGGCTTGATGTGGCCTTCTTCGGGTTCGGTGTCGTCGCCCAGCGGGATGTCCTCGCCGTCAGGGCTCTTGACAGTGTAGGTGGCCTTGCGCTCGCACAGTGGATGCCAGTCGGTATCGTCTTCGACCCGGATGTCGACCCGGTAGCCGAGGACCAGGTCCTCGGCCGTGAACTCGGCGTTTCCCAGGGGGGCTCCAACCCGGCCCGCGGCAACGCCGGCCCGGGCCGTGAAGTCGGACTGGCGGTCCGGCCGGATCAGCATGAGCCCGCCCGTCCGCAGGTCCGGCAGGGCCGGCCGGCGCTCGCCGTCGCCGTCCAGCGCCCTGGCCTCCGTACCCAGCGCGCGCACGGCTCCGTCGACATCGAGCATGCTCAGTGCCCACCGCGGGGTCGTGGCGCCCGCCCAGTCGAGCAGGCCGACGCCGCTCAGATCCAGAAGGCCCCTGCGGATCCCGCTGGAGCCGTCGGCGGGGGCGGGCCAGAACGCGCCCTCGGCGAGGTCGTACTTGGTCCACGGCGAGGTGATGCTCACCGGCAGGTCCGTGCCGCGGATGCGCAGGAACCGCGGGCCCGTTCCGATGTCCAGGTCGGCCGTCTCAGCGCTCAGTTCGAAGACCAGCCCGAGGGCCTGCAACACCGTGGGATGCTCGCGCAGCGTCGCCACGGCCCGGTGGAAGTCGACGGCCGGTGCCAGCGGCGGGAGCGGCTCCTCGGCCTGGGGGGACGGCGACAGCGGGCTGTTCCAGCGCTCGATCCGCTGCCGGACGGCCGATTCGCCGTCGGATGCGGGATCGGTCAGGATGCTCGTGCACTCCCGGTACGACGTCACGACGGCCCGGGCGTCGGAATAGGTCGGGCGGACCCGCGGAACCGGCTGTTCCTTTGGGGTCCACCCGTCGACCACCCCGGCGTCTCCGTCGAAGAACGCGTGCCAGGCGTTGCTGTCGGCGACCGGGTCGTACACCGGAGCGCGGTCCGTCTCACGGACGCCGTCGGCGGTCTTGACCTCCAGGGCGAAGGTGGCGTCGGCGAGAGCGGCGGGCCAGTCCTGCAGGCCGAGGTCCTTGAGCGAGCCGGAGCCGAGCCGGGGGACCACCAGGACACGGATCCGGGCGGTCGACGGCGGGGACAGACCGGCGGGCACCGCCACCCACAGGAAGGTGCTCACGGCTCGCGCCTTCCCCGGTAGACGCGGGCCAGCTGGTCCGCACAGGCCGTCGCGATCAGCTTCCCGTCGGGGCTGTAGGTCAGGTCGTGGATGGTGGCCGGATGGGGGAGCCGGCTGATTTTGGTGCCTTCGGCAGAGTCGGTGATCGTCACCGTGGGTGCCGGTTCGTCGTTGACGAGCGCGAGCTGCGGCTCGGCCGGGTGGAAGGCGAGCCTGGTGATCGGCTGCGGGAAGGACAGGCCCCGGGCCAGCTTCGGCGGGTCGGCCCCGACATCGACCAGGTGGACTGCCTGGTCCTTGCCTGCTGTCGCCAGGAGTTTCCCGTCGTGGCTGAAGGCGACGGCGGTCACCTCGCGCGTGTGAAGGGACTGCCCGAGCACCCGCCCGGTGGCAGCGTCGATGATCAGCACGGCATCGTCGTCGCTGCCGGCGGCCAGCAGTTTGCTCTGCGGGTCGAAGGCGATCGCCCTGACCTTCCCGTCGTGGCGGAAGCGGAAGAGTTCCTCACCGGTGGCCGGGTTCAGGATCCTGGTAGAACGGTCGGCACAGGCCGTGGCGATCCAGCGGCCGTCGGGGCTGGTGGCCACCAGGGTCACCGCCTGCGGGTGCTTGAACTGCCACCGTTCCTCGCCGGTGGCACGGGCGAGGCGACGTGCGGTCTTGTCGCCGGAGGCGGTGACAAGGTCGGCATCCCCATCGGCGTGCAGGAACGCGACTGAGTTCACCGGTGCGTTGTGTGCGACCTCCCACCGTTTGTCCCCCGTGAGGGTGGTGAACAGGCGGGCGCCGCCATCGGTGCCGCCGGTGGCGAAGTGGCGGCCGTCCGGGCTGACCTCCAGGGAGGTGATCCGCCCGGGGTGGCTCTTCGCCAGGACCAGCGCACCGGTGTCGGCGTGGAACACCGACGCCTTCGCCTCGGGGTCGTGGCTTGCGACGACGGCCAGCGGGTCGGGGAAGGAGGTGAGGGCGATCTGCTCCACGGGGCCTCCCAGCGTCTGATGGGACACGTCCGTGGGGTTCATGTTGTGTACGCGGACGTGCGATCTTCCACAGAGCGCGAGCCGCTGTCCGTCCGGGGAGAACGCGAGGTTGGTCAGGGAGTCTGTGTCCTGTTCCCAAACCGTGGTGCCGAGCCCGGAATTCACCACTTTCACTCCGCCGGCCGACGCGATCGCGATCTCCGGGAGCACGGGGTTGAACCGGACCTGGGCAGAGTTCCCCACCGGGGTCTCGAAGCGCCGGCTGCCGTCGGCCACGTCCCACAGCGTCATCGACTCCGGCCCGGCCCTGACCAGTCGCCGGCCGTCGGCACTCAAGGCGGTCGGGTGACCGCCGAGGAGCGGATCCTGGAGTTCCACGGTCGTACGGATATCACCGCTGCCGGCGTCGAGGGTGAACACCTGACGCTCCGTCGAGACGACCAGGGCGCTGTCGTCCTGGGCGAAGGCGAACTGCGCGATGGGTTCGGGGAGGGGAGTGACCCACTGTGTCGCGCCGGCCGTGACGTCGATGAGGACCATGCGTGCGGAGTCGGCGGCCGCCAGCCGTTTGGAGTCCCCGCTGAAGGCGGTGGGGAGCAGGGGCGAAGAGAGGGAATCGAGTGTGAGCCGTACGCCGCCGCTGGCCGTGTCGAGCAGGAGCAGCCCCTGCCCCGAGGCAGCCAGCAGCTTGCCGTCGGGGCTGTAGCGGACGTGCCGTACCGCTGCGGAGTCGTCGACACGCCGCCAGAGCACGGTGTCGGATTCCACGGCCAGCACGCTGACCCGGTCAGGAGGCGGTTTGTACCCCCTGATGCGCCAGCCAGCCTTTTCCTGATTGTATTTCTGACACTCCTTCCGCTTGTCGGGCGGGACGTCGCTGCAGTCCAGGAACTCCACGAACTCCCTGATCGTCTCCACCGCCCCCAGCCGGCCCGCGACGGCCACCGTCAGTCCATCGGGGCTGACCGCGACAGACCTGGTGTCAAGGGTGGCCTCGGTCGCGCGCGCTTCGCCCGCCGCGGCGTTCAGGACCGCGAGCATCTGGGTCTCGAACGGAACGGACGTGGGATGGAGGCCGAATGTGGCCAGACTCTGCCCGTTCCCACTCCACATGACCTCGGACGGCCCGAAGGGAAGGGCCGTCATGCTGAGGACCTCACCGATCTCGCTCATGGCTGGTCTCCTGTCGGACCTCTACTGGTCTCCTGCCGATACGGGTACGAACGCGGCCTGGTAGGCCCGCCAGCGCGCCAGCCCCTCGTCGGTGTCGCGCGCGGCCGGTAGCGCTCGATCTGCGCCTCCGCCGCCGGCCAGCACCCATGTGCCGCTGTCGAGTTCGACGCTGTCCGACCACAGGGTGAGGTCGATCTCGATGACGAGCGTCGCCCGGCCGACCAGGGCCTTGGTGGCGGACTGGTAGGCCAGCGTGATGCACAGCTCGATGGACACCGACACCAGCCCGAGAACCTCGACGCACCCGCCGATCCGCAGATATCCGGTGATCGTGACCTGGCTGCCGGCCAGCTCGAACCGGACCCCGCCGAAAGCGTGGACCTCACCGCGGGCGACCACGAAGTCGACGGCGAGCATCGCGCCGAACTCCAAAGCCCCTTCCAGCCGCCGCAGCCCGCTGTGGTCCACTTCCAACTCCAGGTACCCGCCGCCGCCGAACATCAGCACGGCCAGCGTGAACGGGTTCTGCCGGCTTGCGAAGCCGAAAGCCACCGATACCGGGCGTCTGTCGAAGGGCACGGTGATCGCGGTGTTCAGTGTGAAGTCGCGCATCACGAACGCGCCCGAGGGGACCGAGGGCAGCGGCAAGGAGTAGTGGGCGACGAGATCGGTCGACGTCACGTCGATGTACGGCTCGGCGCCGCCGAGGCTGACGGCTTCTCCCAGCTTCTGCAGCAGTTGCAGTTCGCCGAGGAACTCGGCCTTCACACCGCTCACCTGGATCCTGGGTGGGCCTCCGCTCTCGTGGGTGAAGGTCAGCGACGCGAACTGGAGCTTCAGCAAGGGTTTGGAAGGGGTCGGCAGCTCCAGGGCGAAGTCCTTTACCTCGCAGGTGGTGTTGGTGCCGGCGGCCGACGCCTCCACGGTCAGGTCAAGGGTGCTCTGGTCGGACGGCGGCTGGAAGGCGCCGCTCTTCTTGAGCTTGACCCTCCTCCATGCCATCTTCACCGTCGGTGGCCCCCCGGGGTGAGGCACGGAGGTGATTGTGGGTGCCTCTTTGAGGTCGGTGACCAGATCCTTGAGGGCGAAGCCCAGCAGGGTGGCGTCGGGGGGGAAGAGGCGCGCCGGGTCTATGAGTCCCGTCCCCGGGGCGGGCAGCGCGTCCAGGTTGATGGGGCCGAGTGTGCGGGACAGCGCGTTCGTTTTGATGTGGGGTGCCACGAGACCGCCGGACCGGTCGGCCCGGCCGACGAAGTTGATGTCGAGCGGAGGAACGATGTTCAGCAGGATGTTCTGGGTCGCGCCCTGGCTCAGGTATTCCGGTGTGAAGCTGACCTTTTGCAGCTCATCTTTGCCCAGCAGGGTCCGCAGCGCGGGCAGTCGTACGTCCAGAGCGCTGAGCGCCGGACGGTACCCGGTGGAGTGCAGGCTGCCTTCGATGGTGATGCCGTGCACCTCATGGACGTCGCCGTCGCAGCGCGGGGGCGTCCGGACGAGGTCGATCGGAATGCCGGGCAGCGTGACGGAGTGCTGCTTGTAGACCTTGTCCGAGAGATGCTGCGCCAGGGCGGGGTCGGTGAGCGAGGTGAAGCCGGGCTCGGACACATCTGCGACGAACACCAACGGCAGCTCGAACCGGACCTCGCCGTCGGGAGTCGCACACCGGATGGGGAAGGCAACCGGTTTGACGCGCTCGTCGAGCCCGTTGCCCGGCATGGTCGGTTGGAAATAGACGCCGATGTGGTGCTCAAAGTCCTGCCAGGCCGCCTCGGTAAGGTCCGGATACCCCAGGGTGGTGATCTCAACGTCCCCGAACGGGAAGGCGCGAGCGGCGGGTCCCGCGGGCGGCGGGTGGCGTACCGGCTCGGTGACGGTGAGGACGAACTTGCTCCGGAGCACGGCCGCGTTGCCAACCGTCTTCTCGAAGATCCGTTCGCTGAGCTCCACGTACTTCGCCCGGTGGCCCAGCGGATAGAGCACGCCGGAAGTCACTGTGCGGACCCGGACGTCCCGGCCGAGTACCGCCTCGTGCTCCCACTGGAAGTTCTCCCACACACCGACGGCCGACAGAGTGCCGCCCAGGGAGCTCAGTTCGAGCCTGCTGGCCCGTGCGGGCTGCTCGTCGGCGTTTTCGGCGATCCGTGTCCGCTCCACCCTGCCCAGTGGAATAGAGCCCTGTGGGTTGGAGAAGTCGGGGTCGGGGGTCTTCGCGGTTACCTTGTCGATGGCACGCAGCGCGAGGGAGGCGTCCTGGACCGGCGTTCCCGGCTCCGGTCGGTTGGAGACAAGGCGGGCCCGCCACAGGCCGGAGACTCCGGCAACCGTCAGGGGAAGCACGGGATGGACGGACGTCACCTCCTGACCGCCCAGGCGATCCTCCACCGAAAAGATCACACGCCAGGGCAGTTCGATAGCCGTGTCCGCGGCCCCCGGAGGAGACGCCGGCCGAATCGGCCGGCCTCGGCTCAGGGCTTGGAGTATGCCGTCCACCGTCGGGACGAACGTGGTGCCGCGCGGCAGCGCGAAGGCGATCCGGCTTGGCCCGGAGAGAGCGGACCGCCAGACCGGTACGAGGGTGCCTGAGCCCGTTGGCAGGTTTTGCGGTGGCTCTTGCTCGCGCCGTGAGGTCTCCTCGGCCACGTGCTGGGGCGGAAGCGTGAGCAACAGTCGAGCATCGTCGGCGACCGCCTTGAGTACGGGCATACCGTCAGGGCGCTTCTCGGCGACCGTCAGACCGGACCAGCTCACGCCGAGCAGCACATGATCCGCAGATCTGACGAGCAGAAAATTCGGCAAGGAAATCACCGGCCGTGTCTGGTTACTTGACAAGGCTCAGGATCAGGTGCGTTCCCTGAAATACCGGAGAAGGGTCTCCTGGACATCCTGAAGTGCTTGCCTGTTCTGTTTGATCTGGGATAGCCGCGCCACTGCCGAGGAGGCGTAACTGTCTTCCGTATCGCCATCCCCATCCCTTTCTGCATCGCCCGACGCCGAGGCGAGGAGAAAACCGCCGAGGACGTCCACGCCAGTCGTCGTATCGGCGAACTGGCCAGCGGGCACCAAGTAGCGATCGAGGGGTACGTGGTCGTCGGTGATCACGTTGGCGACCAGCGAGGGCTGCCAGCTCCGCGCATTGTTGAGCGTGTGATGAGTGTCGAATCGTACGGTGACCGATTCACCGGCGGGAATTTCCACACTGTAATAACCGTCATTGTTGGTATAGGCGTGGTCGATGAGCGTCAAATCAGGCCGATAGACGCTGACCTTGATCATGAAAATCGGCTCGTTTCCGGTGACGGTTCGCACATGCCCGTACATGAGAGTCTCCCCTCGGCGCGATTGAGATCGTCGAGATCACCGTCACAACCCGGGCCAGTTTCCCGAAATCGGCAATGTCAGCCCGTGAGGATTCCGGGCCAGTTAATGGCGAATCGACCTCGGGTTTCCTGTGGCTCCATCTTGTTGTCGCTCATGTTGTACACGCGTAGGTGCACGGCTTAAGAGGTAGGCGCTGCCACCCGCCGCGCAAACAGGCATCCGCGGCGAGTGCAAGTCTGATTGAAATGCGAACCTCTCATAGCTCGTCCAGGTGCGACCTGATTTCAGGTTCTCTCCACGCGAGGGCACTGTCAACTGCGTGATGGGTGAGGTGTCGTAGGCTCAGCTGTCGGACTGACATGAGGAGATGCCGGTGATCTTCGGCCGTTATGTCGGCCGCATCTGCGGCACCGCTGAGCAGCGCGCGCTGGGACGCGGCTCACCGAGTGCATCCGCTCCTTCGTCCAGTTCCTGAAGCCCGGCCCGGAGACCGCCCAGGCCTTGGCAGAGTGAATCAACAGTGTCCGCGCGGACGAGCTGCCTCACTTCTATGCCTTCGCCTGCGGCCTCGACCAGGACAGCGACGTCGTCATCGCAACTGGCGTGTTCCCGACACGGCCGTGGTACCAGAGGAACTCACATAGGGTGCCCAGGCCCGGCTCCCCGACCAGACCCTCCTGGTCGATCGGATTGAGCACACCGCACGCTGTTTGCCGAGCCCGCCCGTCTCGCCTGCACCCGCGTAGACGGCACCCACCAGTTCGGCATCCCGATCCTGCGGATGCCCGAAACTCGGCCGCCCTATGCGACCTGCGTGTATTCGTGGACCACCCCACCGAGTAGATCACGACGGATGACCTTGCCGTCCGGGTCTACTGGATCGGGGAGCGGCCGAAGCGGTGCTGCTTGGCAGAGGGCACGGTGCGGGCGATGGGTGTTGAAGTGCGTCTCGTACGCGGCCAACGCGTTTCGCAGGTTCCGTTCGTTGGCGATCAGCGTGCGGTCGAGGAGTTCCCGTCGGCGTCCTCCGATCCAGCGCTCAATGTACGCGTTTGCCCGCGGGGCCAGAACCGGGGTGAGCAGCACCTGGATGGCCTCGGATGCGAAGACGGCGTCGATGGCGTCGGTGAACTTCGCAGCTGTGTCTCGGATCAGGAACTTCACGTGGTGAACGCGGTCGTCCAACGCCATGAGGAGGTCACGCGCCTGCTGGACTGCCCAGCTGCTGGTCGGATGGGCGGTGACGCCAAGGAGGTGCACTCGACGGGTGGGGATCTCCATAGCTACATGCAGTACAGGCGCCGCAGCAACACGGTGTCAACGTGGAAGAGAGCCACCGCGAGGATTCCGGAGGCCTGGCTGCGCAGGAACTCCGCCCAGGTCGAGCCCGCGCGTCGTGGTGCCGGGTCGATTCCGGCCTTCTTCGAGATCGCCCATACCGTGGAGGCGCCAACCGGGCCGCCCATGCTGGCCAGTTCACCGTCGATCCAGCGGTATCCCCAGTGCGGGTTCTCCGCGGCCATTCTCAGCACCCACTCCCGCACAGTGCGCCGGGTCGACGGACGGCCTGGTCCTCGCTGCTTGCAGGTCCAGCGGCGCTTGACCAGGTCGGCGTGCCAGCGCAGCAGCGTGCCTGGGGTGACGAACAGGTGCCCTCGCAGGGCCTTGGGCAGCAGCCGAACCAGTCCCGCGATCACTGCCCGGTCCGCCCATAAGAGTTGTGGCCGGACAACCTGACGGCGCAGCACCGCCAGTTGGTGCCGCAACACGAGAACCTCCGCGTTCTTTGAAGTCTGCGATCGCGCCAGCAACGCAATCCACCCCAGGACCTTCAGGAAGGTCAGGTACAGCAGTCGCAGAGCCATGCCTCAGGACCTCGCCCTGCCTGGCCTCGACCGCAAGGCCCAGGTCAGCAGCGGTAGCCGAGTTTCGGGCACCCAAAGGAGCTCGAGCTGTCCGCCGGAACGACGATTGATGTGGATGGTTCTCTGCTGGTGGCCAATGCCGATGCCATCGAGCGGCTCGTGACCTCGGACACCCCAGGCGTGGTGAAACTGGACAATAAAGGAACCGAGCCGGTGACGGTTGAGATCCTCACGTGTCGCAACCATTAGTGCGAGGTGGTTGGCGAGTCGGTTGATGCGCCACCAGCGCACTCCAGGAGCCTTTCGTAGGACAACAGCCTGCCGCCGTGGGGCGAGGTGTGGCACCGTAGGGGGCGGCTTCTGGCCCCGTCGCTCTGCCGCACTCGACCTGCGCCACGCTGGGGATACCGCACCGCTCGGCGACGCAAGCCTGGTCAAGAGCCCTGGTTCTCCGCCTCCGTGGCTGCGTCCCGGAGACGGCTGACCAACTCGTCGGGTACATCCGGCGGTACGGACGACATGGCCACTTTGCGTACGCCAGCGTCCCTATCGCCGGCCAGACCGCCGAGTACATCGGCTGCCGACGCGGCCGGCAGATTGGCTGCTGCGCCAGCTGCTGCCACCCGGAGCACCGGATCATCACTACGCGCTGCAGTGAGGATGACATCCTGCCCTTGGTCGCCTTCCAGCACGCTGGCGGCATAGGCGCTCTTGGAAGCGAGCATGGGGTCATCCCCCTGAACCAGGGTCCGCAGATGGGGCAGGCTGTCGGTGCCCAGCTGAGCCATCGCCGCGTAGTCCGGCTCCTCAGGATCGAGCACCCGGCGCACGTCCTGCATCGATACGCTGTTCATTGCGGCGCCTCCTAGACGTCCTAGCTGAACGCACTGCCGACCATGATTTTCACCTCGTCAGAAACCAGGTCAGGGGGCGGATTGGTGATGTTTGCCGTCCCGTTGCCTGTCATGAGACGGTCGTTGTTGTTGACATGCAACAAGTCCAGTACATGGCCGACCTCATGGCCCAACGTCCATTGGGTGGCGCCCTGTGCCACAACCGCGCCCGGCCTTCCGGCCGGATGTGCGGCGCAGCCGTTCAACGGCGGGACGGTGGACCGTACAAAGTAGACAACGACGTCGTTCGGGCCCGCGTTGTTGCGGTTGGCGAAGAGCTGGGTCTGCTCCTCTGTGGCCTGCCCCATCAGGCACTCGCCCGCGTCCAGGTCGTTGAGGGCGGGAAGGTCGAGGTTCTCCGTCGAGGCCAGCTCGACCGCGATGCCTGCGGTCGAGTAGACCTCGCGCATCCGGGCGAGGGCGTCCGCGACGGCGACGTTGGGTGTGGTGAGGATCTTCGCGTGCAGTCGCACCGTCGGCACGTATGTATCACCGCTGAAGACTTTGTCGTAGATGTTCCAGCCGCCGCTGACCTTGTTCCCGCCGGCACCGGCCGTCCATTGGGCCGTGCCTTGCTTCCATCCGTCGTGGCGGTACCACTGCAAGTCGCCATTCGGCTTAATGCCGTAGATCACGCCTTCGCCGCCGCTGAAGACTTTGTCGTAGATGTTCCAGCCGCCGCTGACCTTGTTCCCGCCGGCACCGGCCGTCCATTGGGCCGTGCCTTGCTTCCATCCGTCG